>NZ_JAFBER010000014.1 GCF_016908855.1 Scopulibacillus daqui
TCACTATCATTAGTTTAAATTCATCGCTGTACTTTGCCATATAAAAACACCCCGGAAGTTAGATTTTTTACTCTAACTTCCGGGGTGCAGTACCCATAAGCCAAGGTGTTTACTGAACTTAAATTTGCCTGAAGTATCTATATAATAAGCTTATATTGCAGCTAATTCAACAAATTCCACTTCAGAGAGATGTGACAATACTATCGTGTGACAATCATCGACCTTTTGTAATTCGCATTGTTGATTTTCGTACACCCATAAAACAATGTATTGTTCGCCTTGATAGATGACACGCTCATCTTTCATATACAAGGACATCACCTCTTTTTTTCTTAATTATAACCGCTATATGAGATTTGTAAAGGTGATTTTGTAATTTTCGAAAATTTATCACTGTTAACTCGATCTTGCACAACTTTTACTTTCATATCCCGCTTTTTATATAATTAAAGAAAAACTTGCCGATTGGGTAGCCTTAAAAGCGGAGACAGAGGCTTGATTACGCTTATACTTTATACCTCATTAACCGCCTCTCTGGAACGGCCGCTCCGTGCTGCCAATTTATACATAAAGTGTGGAATGAATACGAAAGGAGCTATAAAAGTGCAGTTACCCGCCGATTTTATACATCGAATGAAAACGATGCTGCAAGACGATTCGGAACGCTTTTTTTCTTCATATAAAGACAATAAAGCCTCCGGATTGCGCGTTAACACATTAAAAATAGACGTCGAGGCATTTAAAAATTTAGCACCGTTTCCCATCGATAGTATTCCATTTTGCCGAACAGGTTTTTATTATCATCCAGCCGATGAACCCGGCAAACATCCATACCACCACGCCGGCCTTTATTATATCCAGGAACCAAGCGCCATGTTTGTTGCAGAAGTTCTTGATGCCAAACCGGGAGAGCGTATTCTAGATTTATGCGCCGCACCAGGCGGAAAATCTACACAAATTGCCGGCGCTATGAAAAATCAGGGCATCCTGGTGGCGAACGACATTCATCCAAAACGCGTCAAAGCATTATCGGAAAATATCGAGCGAATGGGCGCCTCTCATGCGATTGTCACAAATGAAACGCCTGAAAAACTCGCCAATCACTTTCAAGGATACTTCGATAAAATTGTCGTTGATGCACCTTGCTCTGGTGAAGGCATGTTCCGCAAAGATCCGGAAGCAGTCAAATATTGGAGTCTTGATCATGTCGAACATTGTGCTTCTCTGCAAAAAGACATACTGGAATCCGCTTACAAGATGTTAAAGGAAGGCGGCATCCTCGTCTATTCCACATGTACATTTTCACCTTCTGAAAATGAACAAATGATTGAAAAATTGATTGACAAACACCCTGATATGCAGCTCATGCCAATTGACAAAGGCCATGGCATAAATAGCGGCCAGCCTGATTGGACTGAATCTAAATTGCAATCCCTTCACCTGACAGCCCGGCTTTGGCCTCATCATTTAAAAGGCGAGGGACATTTTGTCGCTAAGCTGCAAAAGAACGGCCGGCCAACCAAGCATTCTATCCGCTTGGCAAAGGGGATTTCAAAAAAAATAAACATCAATGATTACCGGACATTTGAAAAGCAAGCGCTGAATATTAGCATTCAGCAGCCGCTATTCAGCAAAAACAGCCAACTGTATGCTCTTCCTGATCATTGTCCAGACTTCACGGGACTCAAAGTTATCCGTCCTGGTCTTCATCTTGGAGAATTAAAGAAAAACCGTTTTGAACCGAATCACGCCTTGGCTCACGGCCTCCCTATTGATTCATATCGGCACAAGGTCGATTTAAGTCTGAACGATGACAGCTGGAAAAAGTACCTTCGCGGTGAAACGCTGCAGACCGGCGGCGACCGAGGATGGTGCGCTGTAACTATCGAAGGCTTCCCATTGGGCTGGGGCAAAGAAGTCAAAGGCACTTTAAAAAACTTTTATCCTAAAGGATTAAGGGTAAATGTTAAATAGAGAGCAAATGAAGACAGCCGAAAAAAGCTGATGTTTTCCGCGATCGGAATCATCAGCTTTAACTTATTATATGTAAATGAACATCATGCTTGGATGCTTAGAAGCAAATGATTAGCACTTGTCTTTTATAACTTTCTTTTTTAAAACATATTGTACAGCATTGTCTTAACACTGCAGGAATGACTTGACCTACCATTAGTTAACATGAATTTAAATCAAAAATAAAGATTGAAGAGATTGAATTTATCAATAATATGAAAATTTTATGCTATTTTTGTTAAAAAACTGTTATAATATAAATTAAATAGTTCCTAATAACTACTGTTGCAATCCTGTCAAATGTCTAAACATTTGAAAAACATCATGCTTCTACTTGTCATGCTACCAAATTATCTTAAGGGTGGTGTCATTCATTGAGCAATCAATCTATCAACCAATCTCACAGCAATGAAGAAAACTTGCAAAGAGGACTGAAAAATCGCCATATCCAATTAATTGCCATTGGCGGGGCGATTGGCACAGGGCTCTTTTTTGGAGCGGGAAAATCGATTCAACTCGCCGGCCCGTCTCTTATGCTGACTTATTTAATCGTTGGCGTGGCTCTGTTTTTCGTGATGAGAGCACTCGGCGAACTGATCTTGTATAAGCCGACCTCAGGCTCCTTCAGCGATTATGCCGAAGAGCTTATCGGCCCCTGGGCGGGATTTATTACGGGCTGGACGTACTGGTTTACATGGATTGCCACCGGCATTGCTGAAATTACCGCTGTCGGCATCTATGTTAAGTATTGGTTTCCCGATGTTCCGCAATGGATTCCGGCTCTAGCGTGCGTTATCGTCTTATTTTTAATTAATATCGCTACCGTTAAAGCTTTCGGTGAAATGGAATTTTGGTTTGCCATGATTAAGATTATTGCCATTCTTGCTCTAATCGTTCTTGGATTAGTGATTATTTTTACAGGGTTTGGGAACCATGGCCATCCTACTGGATTCTCAAACTTATATAAGCACAACGGTTTCTTTCCGCATGGCATCTCGGGGTTTCTTCTCGCTTTCCAAATGGCTGTATTCTCATTTGTCGGCGTTGAACTCGTCGGGGTTACCGCTGGTGAAGCTGAAAATCCTAATAAAACAATCCCAAAAGCCGTTAATAATATTCTGATCCGAATTCTTATTTTTTACATTGGCGCTCTGCTCATCATTATGTCTATATTCCCTTGGGATAAAGTCAGCCCAGACAGCAGCCCGTTTGTAACCGTATTTTCGCAAATCGGGATACCTGCCGCAGCAGGAATTATTAATTTCGTCGTATTAACCTCTGCAGCATCATCCTGCAACAGCGGACTGTTTAGTACAAGCCGGATGCTGTATTCATTGGCGCAAAACGGCCAGGCACCCAAAACGCTAAGCAAGCTTAGCGAACGCAAAGTTCCGGCATTTGCACTGATTGTCTCAACACTCGCTCTTCTGATCGGCGTTCTATTAAACTATTTATTGCCGGATATGGTATTTACAATCGTAACAAGCGTGGCAACCATTTGCTTTATTTGGGCATGGAGCATTATTCTTATTTCACACATGCTGTTCCGCCGCAAAATGCCTGAGGAAGCCAGGAAAATTCATTTTAGAATGCCATTAACGCCAGTGATGAACTGGGTTGTCCTAGGTTTCTTCGTCGCCGTTATCATCATTCTCGGCTTTGATTTTGTGACTAGAATTTCTTTATTTGTAACACCGGTATGGTTTGCTATTTTAATCATTGCCTACTTTATGATGAAGCATAAGAAACGGGCATCATAATAATGAAAGCCGCATTCCTTAACTTTTTGGAATGCGGCTTTTTATTTTATAATTTTTCCTTTGCCTTCGGCGGTACATCTTTCTTGTCTACTTCTTGATAAGATGTTACACCTTTTTTCTCTTTAACGTACAAGGTTAAATAGGCGCCTTCACGAAGCTGCTTTTCAGCGCTGAACTCCAGCTGTTTTTTATTTCCGTCTTTATCATAAGCCGGCAAACGATATTCATATCGTGTAAAACCGCTGTCAGTCACTTTATGGCCTTTGCCTTTAATTTGAACATAATATTGATCAGCGCCTAATCTATTAAAATTGCAGCCCGTCAAAAGAACCGTAAACACAAGAGCTATAGCCAGAATAGGGATATATTTTTTCATTTTGACTCTCCTTACTCATTAATTGTATTTTAAAGGAATATTGGCTAAATCCTTTTCTTAGCCTTGACGATTTTGTCATACGAGTTAACCGTTAAGAAATAGTAGATAATATATATCAAAGTATAAACACCCATGCTTATTAAAACAGGTATGACAATATTCTGCCCCAATAATTTGGATAATGACGCTAAAGCGAAAGCGCTGTGGAGTATACCCAGAATTAAAGGCAGTGCAAAGATAAATAATATTTGCTTAGCAATTGAGCCTTTAATCTCTTTATTAGAAACACCGATTTTTCTTAAAATATCGTAACGGTCTTTATCAGCTGTTGCTTCAGTCAATTGTTTGAAATAGATAATGCTGCCGGTTGCCAATACGAAGACAAGTCCCAGGAAAGCCCCCATGAAAATCATGATTCCCGAAGCGGACATCGCTCCCTTATATGCCTTATAAAAATCACTAAACTTTGCTTTTTCCGGCAGAATATCAGCTAGTTTATTTGATAATTGACCGGCATCGGCTGCGTTAGTGACATTTATTTCTTTAATGTTTGCCACAGGGTTCGCTTTAGACAGCTGGTTAAACAATTGATCATTAACAACAACGGTCAAACCGCCGACTTCCCGATTTAATAAATTGAACTCTTTGAAGCCAATAAATTCGAGGGTCGCTTTGTTAGGTTTTGAATGAATAATGGCGTGCTCACCCTTATATTTTGGCGAATAGTTTGCGTTATATTCATTATCCAATGCAATGGCATGATTCCCTTTTAGATGGATCTTATCATCTATTCCCAACTCTCCGGCAAGCTTATTAAATTCAGACTGCGGCATAAGCGTCACCCGGCGCAGGTCCATAAAGTATTGAGAAGGCGGATTGTCCATATCCGGCAAATCAGCCTCGAACTTCAGAGCAGGCACAGAAACCGTGTTCGTCACCTTATGATCTTTTGCTTGGTCTAATATTTCGTTAACTTTATGGTCTAATGCCGGCCCTTGCGAAATATAAGCGAAACTAAACGGATATTGGGTTTCAACACTTTTTTTGTTGGTGTAATACAAACTGTAGCTTGTTCCAAAGGCACAAAGCGTGACCGCGCTTAAGATAGCAATCACTGTCAATACTCGGGCATTACCCCTGATTCGATACAAGAGCTGGGACGTGCCGATAATATTAATCCCGTTATAATAATATCTCTTGTTTTTCTTTGATAACTTAAGCAAATAAACAGATAATGAACGGAAAAACAGGTACGTGCCAATAACAACAGCGGCTAATATCAAGAATACCGTAAATAAAAAGTTGCTCCATATACCTAAAGACATGTCCAAAGCCAGCCAGTATCCAAAACCGATGAGGATAACCGCAAATATTGCAGCAAAGATCGAAGCTTTTGGCGTCGACTCTCCTTTTTTCTCCGCTTGGAAAAGCTCTATCAACTTAAAACGATAAATCAATCGATAACCTTCAAAGGACGTGATAAGAATGACGATGGCAAAGACAATTACCGTCTCAATAATCGCCTTTCCGGAAATCATAAAATGAACATCAACCGCGGCTGCCCCCACCAGCTTCATCAGCAGCATCACAAAAAATTTGGAAAGCAGCGCGCCCAGAATAACGCCAATAACAAGAGCTAAAATGCCCATGACAAAGTTTTCATAAAAAAGCATTAAGCCTATCTGTTTCTTTTTAACGCCGAGAAGCGAATATAACCCGACTTCTTTCTTCCGTTTTCGAGTGAAGAAGGCGTTAGAATACCAGATGAAAATACTAACGAAAATAATAAGCGCAACAGATGCTGCCTTGAAGGCACCGTCAACTTTCATCGTTGTTGCTTTAACTATTTGATCATTGTATTGCAAAGAAACAAAAGTAAAAAAGATCACAATGCTGAAGATCATTGATGCAAAGTATAAAAAGTAATTATAAAAATTTCTTTTAATATTTTTTCTGGCAATACTAAATAAGGTCACCTTTCCCACCTCCCAAGGCGGACAAAACATCCAAGATTTTTTGGAAGTATTCTTGCCGTGATGTTTCTCCTTTTACGAGTTCTGTAAAAATGACACCATCTTTAATAAACAGCACCCTGCTGCAAAAGCTTGCGGCAAAGGCATCATGAGTAACCATCATGATTGTCGCGTGGTCCTTTACATTTAACTGGCTCAAACTTTGCAGCAATGCTGTCGCTGATTTGGAATCAAGTGCACCGGTCGGTTCATCCGCAAAGATCAAGCTTGGATTGGCGATAATGGCACGAGATGCCGCCGCCCGCTGCTTTTGTCCCCCAGAAACCTGATAAGGAAACTTGCTCAAAATATCCTCAATGCCGAATTTCCCGGCAATCTCTTTTACCCGCCGATCAATTTCCTTGGCTTTCACTTTTGAAAGGGCTAAAGGCAATACAATGTTTTCTTCTATTGTCAAAGTATCTAATAAATTGTAGTCCTGAAAGATAAACCCTAGCTTTTCTCTTCTAAAAGATGTTAACTGTTCTTCTTTCATTTTCCCAATGTCATTGCCGTCAATGCGAATGCTGCCGGAAGTCGCCTGATCGATAGTAGACAGAATATTTAACAGCGTCGTTTTTCCAGAACCGGACGGACCCATTATTCCTACAAATTCGCCTTCTTTTATTTCAAGATTAATATCTTTTAAGGCAGTATAGATATGTCCTTTTTGGCCATATACTTTTTTCACATTCCCAGCTTCCAGCATAACTTTCATTTTTTCTTTCCCTCCTGAACCTTTTCCTTTTTACCTTTAGTTTGGTTCTGTATTCTATATCAAACGGAAAAACCGAACCGATTTCAGCAAAACTGATGGATGACAATTTTTATTCTAATTGAGCGGCTGCGCTCGAACCATTTCTTTTCCTTACAATACATGGCTCTAACCTTACAATTTTGTAGGGTTTGGCCGCGGTCTTAATCAAACGTCAACCCCCGCTGGTGAAAAGTCAGCGAGGGTTGCTTTTTGCCACTTGATAGAAGTCCAGAACTTTAGGAAAATGAAGAATCACCGTTGTGCCCGTTCCTTCCTTTGAGTCAATTGATATCTTATGACCTAGCTTTTCAGCGAGTTTCTTTGAAAGGTAGAGCCCCATTCCAGTGGCATTCGCCGTTTGGCGGCCAATGGTCCCCGTAAATCCCTTTTCAAAAACTCTGCCGATATCCTCAGGCGAAATGCCGATGCCGTTATCCTCAATCAGCAATGTTGTTTCAATATCATTGTCTTCTGCAGCAAAACGAATGCGCCCATTTCTTTCGGTATACTTGATTGCATTAGATAAGATTTGGTCGATAATAAAGATTAGCCATTTTCTATCACTCAGAACATATTTGGCAAGGCTATCCATTTCTACACTGATTTTTTTATTAATAAACCATTTGGAATGCTTTTTTATGCTTTCTACAACAACAGATTCTAATTTAACATCTTGAATAAAGTAATCCTGATTAAATGTATCAATTCTGGAATAGTAAAGGGCTTGTTCGACAAAGTTATCGATCCTGGCCAATTCATCTTCAAGCTTGTCCAGAATATCCTCTTTTGGTTTATGGCCGCTGTTGTTAATCGTCAGCTTACTCGCGGCAATCGGGGTTTTAATTTCATGCACCCAGGACATGATAAAATCTTGGTTTTCCCTTTTTTCGTTATACAGTTTCTCAATTTGCTCAGAATGCATCTTCTTGATATGGTCAATCATCCTGTAATAAATCTTCTGCTCATGCGTCATCGGCTCGGGAAGCACGATATCTAAAGCGTCTTGGCCGCTGCGTTCAATCGCCTCTTTTAATTCAGCGTCATACTTTTTATGAACAAAAAAATCGCCTGCTATATAAATGATAAAAAATATAAAAGCAACACCGTTAATATATAGGATATTCTCCAATGACATTCTTTGCGTATTGCTTATTGATACAAAAGCAGAAATAAATGCCATAAGGATCATGTAAAACAAAATGAGAAAACGTTTATCTTTTACGTAATCGATAAATCTCATGTTATGATATATCCTTGCCCTTTCTTTGTTTTAATAAAATCAGTCTTGCCGACTCCGGCTAATTTCTTTCTTAATCGGACAATATTAACGGTTAACGTATTATCATCGACAAAGCTTTCGTCTTCCCAGAGACTTCTCATGATTTTATCCCTTGATACAACATGGCCATGGTTTTTCATCAATATATAAATAATCTTTAGTTCATTTTTTGTCAGTTCAGCTTTCTTATCTTGAAAAAAAACATGGCTGTCTTTTAGGTTAAGTACGACTCCGTCATGTTCAATGACATTGGCATCTGTATTGGTATAAGAATAGGTCCTTCTTAAAACAGCATTAATTTTTGCCATTAGAACATCTATATCAAAAGGCTTTTGAATATAATCATCGCCGCCCATATTCATAGCCATAATAATGTCCATTCCAGTATCCCGGGAAGACAGGAAAATAATCGGCACGTTGGATACCTCTCTAATTTTCTGGCACCAATAAAAGCCGTCATATGCAGGCAAATTAATGTCTAAAAGGATAAGATGCGGTTTATTTTCTATGAACAATGACAAAACATCTTGAAAATCTTCAACATAAAAAGCATCAAATCCCCATCGCTTTATATTCTCATAAACAATATCTCTTATTGTCTTATCGTCCTCAACAACCATCACTTTCAGCATCGTAACACTCCCTCTGACCCTTTTTCATTTCAATGACAGCCTAACTTCTTAAACCCTTCGAATCTTAGCGGGAAAAAGCGATTCTCCCATGGGAGCCAGGAAGACGCCCGCTCAAAAAGAACTGGCATGTTCCCGTATAGGCATAGTTTTTGCTTAAGACGAATAATATGTCATTAGCTCTTTTGTACGAATAACTCTAATATATGGAACGGAAAGGATGGCAAAGCATGGTTCACAAACCTCAGTCTCCATTGTCTCTTGAGCAAATGCTTTCCATTATTCGCCACGGCTTTGAACAAACAATAGCACCGAAAAAGGTTGTGATTATCGGCGCAGGCATGTCAGGACTTGTCGCTGCATCTTTGCTTAAGGAGGCCGGCCACGACGTTTACATTTTAGAATCCAACGATCGTGTCGGCGGGCGCGTGATGACATATAGATCGCCGTTCAGCCGCGGACATTATGCCAATATGGGCGCTTTGCGCTTGCCGGAATCACATGTTTTAGTATTAGAATATATTAAAAAGTTCCATTTACCAACCCATTTATTTATAAATGCAACACCTGAAGATTTCATTTATGTCAATGGCATAAAAGCACGTGTCAAACACTATCAGCAAAATCCTGATATTCTCCAATATCCAGTATTCCCTGATGAAAAAGGCAAAACCGCGGAATTTTTACTGTATCAAGCATTGAAGCCTATCACTGACTTTATTAATAAAAACCCGGATCAAAATTGGCCGATTGTCCTTAAACATTTCGATAAATACTCCATGCAAGCTTTTTTAAAATATGCTGGCCATCCGTCTGGAAAAACCTTCTCGCAAGGTGCGATCGAGATGATTGCTGTTCTTTTTGATTTGGAGGGACTGCTCGAACAAGCTTTCATCCAATCCATGAGAGATGCGATGATTTTTCTAAAACCTTTGTCGCGGATTTATAAACCGGTTGAACCTATATCCCGCTTTTTTGAAATTACAGGCGGAAATGATTTGCTCCCTCAGGCCTTTTATCCCCAATTAAAAGATAACATTTTATTTAATCACCGTGCGGTCAGCATTAAACAGCAAACTGACAGTGTCACTGTCTATTCTAAGCACGGTTCAGAGTATCGCAGCCTCACCGGCGACAGATGCATTATTACAGTTCCCTTTCCAGCTTTGCGCCAAGTTGACATACAGCCTTATCATTCCATATCTCATATAAAGCGAAGAGCGATCAGAGAAGTTCATTATATGAATGCGACAAAAGTAGCAATTGAATTTAAAAGCAGATTCTGGGAAAAAGAAGGATTATACGGCGGGAAAACAATTACCGATTTGCCAATACGCTTCGTCTATTATCCAAGTATCGGCATCGGCGCTTCAGGATCTGCCGTTGTTATCGCCAGTTATACATGGGGGGATGATACATCGCCTTGGATAGCCCTTTCTAATGAAGAACGCGTCTATTATGCTTTAAAACACTTGGCTGCTATTCACGGCGATATCGTTTATAAGGAATTCGTTACAGGGGCGTCGAAGAGCTGGCTTCTAGATAAAAATTCGTGCGGGGGTTTTACCTTTTTCAAGCCGGATCAACAAACGGAGTTGCTTCCTTATATGACGGTTCCAGAGGGAAGAATTCATTTTGCCGGTGAACAAACATCATCTGATCCAAATTGGATTGAAGGTGCCGTAGAGTCAGGTATCAGGACGGCATTTGAGATTCATCACGAAGCCAAATGACCGAACCCCGGCCGCCATAACCGAGCGAGGCGGTATTTTGGCGGTGAACGAGTCAATTGATCACATCAAAACATCCGGCTTTGCTCATACTCTTTTAAATAGATTGTCCTAATATAGAAAAGACCGAGAGTTATAGACTCCCGGCCTTTTTCATTTTTTCATTCAGTATCTTTGCGGCTTTTTTTACATCCGGTTGGGAAAGAATGGCTGATACAACGGCAATGCCGTCTACATTCCGTTTGAGGAGTTCGTTCACATTCTCTTCCGTTATGCCGCCAATAGCAACAACCGGAATCGATACATTTTCTTTGATTCGTTTGAGCTCATCAAGTTCAATCATCGTTGCATCGCTTTTCGTTTTGGTTGGAAAAACTGACCCGCAGCCGAGATAGTCAGCACCATCTTGTTCCGCTTTTATCGCTTCTTCAACAGTTGAACAAGAGACGCCTAAAATTTTATCAGGACCAATGATTTTCCGTACCTTTCCGGCTGGAAGATCATCTTGGCCCACGTGAATGCCATCAGCATCAACAGCTAGGGCAATATCGACACGGTCATTGATGATTAAAGGCACATTGCAGGCATGAGCCATGCTTTTAAGCTCTTCGGCAAGCTCGTAAAACACTTTCGATGATGCATGCTTTGCCCTGAGCTGCAATAGGCTTATGCCGCCCTCAAGCGCTTGTTTGATCTTGGTCATGTATTGATCGCTGCAATGAGAATCATAGTTCTCGGTTACTAGATAGACAGAGTAATCGGCGTGTTTATCAGCCATTGATACGCGCCCCTTTCTTAAGATCCTCAACCGCCAGTGTTGATAAGGCATCAAACAAACGAACTCTGAACATGCCCGCTCCTTCATTCGCCGCCAAATGGCGATAAGCTTTTTCTCCAGCAAGCCCCATTGCTAAAATGCCTGCTGCAGCGGCTTCAAACGGTTTATTTTCCGTTCCCGCGAAAACACCAATTAATGAATTCGTCATGCAGCCAGTGCCTGTCAGGCTGGCAAGCATCGGGTGGCCGTTCTGAATACGAACCGTCCGCTCCCCATCTGATACGGCATCAATCGCTCCTGTGATAGCAATCGTTGCTTTCAATTCGCCGGCAAGCTCTTTAGCCAGCTCTTCGGCGCCATCCATGCTGTCGCCCGAGTCAACGCCTTGGCCGCTTGAAGGCAGTCCCGCCAGCGCTCTGATCTCTGACATATTTCCGCATATAATAGAACAGTCGATATTTGCAAGAATGGTTTTGGCAGATTGGCTGCGGAATTGAGTAGCGCCGACGCCTACCGGATCAAAGATAACGGGAATCCCTTTTTCGTTTGCAGCTTTTCCGGCTTTTAACATTAATTCGACAGTTTCTTCTGCCAAAGTGCCGATATTGATAACAAGAGATGACGACTGCGCCGCCATTTCAGCTGCTTCATTCGGGCTGTCAGCCATGACCGGACGGCCTCCCAAAGCTAAGACGGCATTAGCGCAGTCATTCATCGTTACGCTGTTTGTAATATGATGGACAAGCGGCTGTTTGTCTTTTATTTTATTGAAAAGTTCATAGATTTGTTCCATAGCAGGACACCTCTCCTTAATCCGTCACACTTGTCTCTGGAAACCATTGATACAAATGATTGGTCGGTCCGACGCCTTTCCCAATGGCTAACCCGTGCTCAATAGTGCCTTCAATATAAGACTTTGCTTTTAAAATAGCATCTTCTAACGAATGCCCGTTTGCAAGATTGCCCGCGATGGCTGACGACAGCGTACAACCAGTACCGTGCGTATTGTTTTTGTGAATTCTTTTGCCTTTAAAATGGCGCCAAGTCTTGCCGTCGAAAAGAATGTCTGCAGGCTCTCCTTCTAAATGCCCGCCTTTAACAAGAACAGTCTCAGGCCCCATGTGATAAATTTGTTTCGCCGCTTGTTCCATTTCCTCTAAATCGGATATAGATTGATCTATAAGCACGCCTGCCTCTTTCAAATTAGGGGTGATGACGGTCGCTAAAGGCAGCAATGCTTCTATCAGCGCTTGTTTGGCTTCTGCCTTTAGCAAATCATAACCGCTTTTGGACACCATAACCGGATCAAGGACAATATGTTCCGGCTGATAGGTTTGAAGCTTTTCGGCAATAACTTTAATGGATGCCTCATCCGATACCATGCCGATCTTTACTGCATGAACCGGGATATCGGTGAAAATAGCATCGATCTGTTTGCCTATCATATCCGGAGAAATGTCCTCAACATCCAGGACACCTTGTGTATTTTGTGCGGTTACTGCCGCAATCACGCTCATGCCATAGACACCGTGTGCCGAAAAAGTTTTCAGATCAGCCTGGATGCCGGCACCGCCGCTGGAATCCGATCCTGCTATTGTTAAAGCTGTTTTCATAATTGTCACCTCATTGAAAAATATTTTGATGCTGACCGATTTTTCTCTAGCGCTGCGAGTACTGCCCAAGCTATCAAGCTGCCGCAAACCGTACTCAATAAAAACGGAACGATAAAAAAGAAAGCTGCTATATTTTGGCCTAGAAGCCATTTAGCAATTGGAAATGAGGCAAGTGCTCCGATAATGCCGGTTCCTGTAATCTCGCCGAAAACAGCAAAGATTTTCTTTTTTGCGATAAAATATAAAAGACCAGCGAGACATGCACCGATCATGCTGCCAGGGAATGCCAGCAACGAACCCGTTCCGAGCAAATTCCTTAATAAAGAAATCATAAAGGCATTGACAACCGCATAACCTGGACCAAGAATAACCGCTGATAAAACGTTGATCATGTGCTGAACGGGGGTTATTTTAGATACGCCGATCGGAATATAGATGATATGGCTTGTTAACGTTCCAACGGCAATAAACAGTGCTGAAAAAGTTAACTTACGGACAGACACTAAAGGCCTCCTTCTCTCATGCACTTGGGGATTGTCACGGGGAAGAAAATGGAGACTAACTATCAATCTATGCAGAAAGGGCGCAGCTCCCAGAATAGGATTTGCGCCCTGAACATACATATCAAAATCCGCAACTTCCCTACGCTGGCATAATCCAGATCAGGTTTCAAGGGTCTAAGACTTTTCGGGTCTTACTCTCAGCCGGCCTCTTCCAGCTCCCCCAGTGCTCTATCATATTTAAATATATTTTCAGATCAAAAGTACCACATAAGCCTCTTCTTTTCAAGGGTCTGCCCGCTGAACCTGCGTACTGCCAGTTATATTGACAAGTCAAAATATTTGCATTCTGCCCAGTCCGATTTAAAATAAGCTTTAAAGAACCATCCTTAATCATTCTACCTTTTTCGAAAGGAAGTGAACGGGTTATGGGGCTGCTGCATCATGGTATAACTATCTTAAATTTTGACGGCAGCTATATTGCACAAGATCGATTATGTCATGATTTCCCTCATAACTGGATTGACTTATATAACATCAAACATACCAATCTATATTGCGAAGAAAACTCATTTAATCAAATCAAAAACGCGATAAAAACCCGTACTCAAAAAGGGATTACACTGATAGGCAACGGGAATTATCACTACGTCTCTTATGCTCTGCTTTCTGAAATCCAAGAGCCCTTCACATTAATCCTTCTCGACCATCATACTGACTTAATGGAAGGATCAATTCCATCAATATTATCATGCGGCTCTTGGGTCTATCACTCTGCATTAAACCTGCCCTATCTGCAAAAAGCCATTATTATTGGTCCAGACACTTCTAACCCTTTCAATCTGCCAACTCAACTTAAGAAAAAGATTCATATTATTTCAAATGAACATTTCACACCAACCTTGATGAAAGAGATTCTACTGCAAATCCAAACAGATCTTGTATACATTAGCATAGATAAGGATATCCTTGATTCCTTATATGCTGAAACGAACTGGGACCAAGGACATATGGCATTGACAGACTTAATCCAAATGATGATTTCCATCATTACCCACAAACACGTTTGCGGCATCGACATTTGCGGAGAATGGCCAGTGTCGCCTGAAGATGCCTTTTGCCCAAAAAAACAAGCTATTATTTATAAAAATGAACAAGCTAACCGAAAGATTTTAGAAGCTTTATTAGATTCTAAATGCTGCGATCACGTTCCGCTGCAAATTTAAGCTGACTTATTCATACAGTCTGCAAATAATGTACAAAAAATGAAAGCTGCTCTGTCACATAGACAGGAGCAGCTTTCTTCTATTCACCCTAAATATATATTATTTGAGCAGATTTAAGCTTTCGCGGTTAAATGCCGGCAAATCAGCCGGCGTGCGGCTGGTAACCAACTGGTTTTGGCAAACGACCACTTCCTTGTCATGGAAATTTGCACCGGCATTTTTCAGGTCAACTTTAATAGATTTATAGCCTGTAACTTCTCTGCCTTTTAATGACTCAGCTGTAATTAACAACTGCGGCCCGTGGCAAATAGCGAATACAGGCTTTTTATCATCCATAAACGCTTTGGCAAAGCATACAAACCTATCATCAGCTCGAAGTATATCCGGCGAGAAGCCGCCTGGGATCAGCAGCGCGTCGAAATCAGCCGGCTTCACATCATCAATAGAAGCATCGACTGTCACGGACAATTGGTCTTTCTTTCCTTTTATGGTTTTGCCCTTTGTCTTTTCAATGATGGTTAAGTGATGACCCGCTTCTTTTAATGCTTTTGCCGGTTCGCTGTATTCAGAATCCTCGACTAGATCAGTCATGACTACTGCTACTTTCTTGACCATAAAAAATCCCCCTTTAACATTCTATTATTTGTTTACCCGTCTGTATTTAAATTAAAACAGCTTTAAAAGATTCGAGGCTTTCGTTTCTATAAACAGATCTTTATATCATCAATTGAAACAGCGGTGCCATTCGCTGTTCAGCTCATTTGGCAATCATAATTGCGCTATTGCCTTATGCTGCTCCAATGCCGCCGCAATAAAAAAACTAAAAACACGGCAAAAGAAAGGAAAGCTTTAAACTTACAGCACTTGAACACCGAACTCCCCAAGGATGTCACTGAGCAGGGACAAAGGCAGACCTACGACGGTGAAATAATCGCCGTTTATTCTTTCTACAAATGTTGCACCGAGCCCTTGTATACCGTATGCACCCGCTTTATCCATTGGCTCGCCCGTACTGATATAGCGTTTTATCTGTTCATCGGACAAAGCCTTGATTTTGACTTCAGTCATGCTGTGTCCGGTTTGATTATGGCCGGTCTCCGCATCAATACATGCGATACCGCTGTAAACCTCATGAATATTTCCTTGCAGCATGCTTAACATATGGAAAGCATCTTCTTCATTTTTTGGTTTGCCGAGCCTTTGGCTGTTTAATACGACGATTGTGTCCGAACCAATAATAATGCCGTGCTCGTTATTCTTTTTGCATTCAGCATAGGCCGCTTTAGCTTTTCTCAACGACAGTTCTCTAACTACCTGTGACGGCATTAAGTCTTCATGAATGGTTTCATCAACATCATTCTTTCTTATCTCAACAGGAAGGCCCAATGTTTGTATAAGCTCCCTGCGCCTTGGAGATGAAGATGCTAAAATAAGTTTTCTTTGTTTCATTTTTGTTGTCGCTCCTTTATCATCAATGTTAACTCTATTTTTCATCTTTCCCTTTTTTTCAAACATAAATATGCTTTTCACTAAGCATATTTTTATAACAAACCCACTCAAAGTTGTATGATAGTGTGTAGAATAAAGTTACCTGAACATCCTGTTTGTTGTAAAGTTCGCTGATTAAAGGAGGAATGACAGTTGCAGCCGATAAAACAATCCGAAGTTCAACAGGCTTTAGACTCATTCGCTAATCAAGAGGTTTATCTCCATCTTGAAACGACTAATGGCGCTTATGCGTCTCATTTTAACGAAGGTTTCTTCTCGGCGGGAGCATACATTAGAAACGCAAAAGTCACCTATACGCGCGGAACGATCACGGGAGACAACCCATACCGTATTGGACTTAAAATGCCGATTGGATGGATATATGCCGAGGGCCTCACTGATTGGGAAATTGATGATAAAGGCCGGCTGCTTATCGCCGGTCACGATCATGAAGGAAAACTCGCTGTTGCTCTAGAGCTGAGCAAAGAACCATTCTAAAAGCTAAGGCTGTTTTTCCCGGACTTTTTGAACATCCTTTATAGGAAGGAGAATAAATATGGATCGACATGTATTAATTGTATTTCCGCATCCTGATGATGAAGCATTCGGGGTCTCCGGCAGCATTATGAAGTATATTCAAGAAGGGATCTCTGTTACATATGTTTGCCTGACCCTTGGCGAAATGGGACGCAACATGGGAAAACCCCCTTTTGCGACGCGCGAGTCGCTTCCTGAAATTCGCAAAAAAGAACTTGAGGAAGCTTGCCGGATCACAGGCATTAAAGATTTGCGCCGCATGGGGCTTCGAGACAAAACCGTTGAATTCGAAGATCCTGAAGAGCTTGCCAAGCGCATTCGTGCCGTTATTGATGAAATCACCCCTGAAGTCATCATTACTTTTTATCCCGGATACAGCGTACACCCTGACCATAACGCATGCGGCGCAGCTGTGATTAAGGCGGTTGAAAGCATGGCGAAAGATCAAAGACCAGAGGTTCATTGTCTCGCCTTCTCACATGATTGTTATGAGAAATTAGGTCAGCCGGATATTAAGAGGGATGTCAGCGAATTTGCTGATCGGAAGCTTGAAGTGATCAAAGCTCACCGCTCTCAGACACAAGGGCTTGTCCAAGGCATAAAAAAGCGCCTCAGCAAAGAAAATCAAGAATTTATGAATCAGCTTAAAACAGAAAGATTTTGGATATATAAATTCCAAAATTAAAAAATACAGAAAACAAAGCCCAAGGTCCTATTTAAATGGCCTTGGGCTTTTTAATTAATCGTTTGTTTGAAATTAAATTTTATTTTATTTCTTTTATATTGATATTTTATTTCAAAGGTCATATAATTTAAATGAGAAAACGCTTACAAATTTTAAAAAGTTGTGGTGATAGACACGATGCTTAATCATTTAACGACAGAGACAAGAAACGAGCGCACGATGAATTTAGATCAGATGTCGGCAGAAGAGCTTTTAAAAGTTATGAATGATGAGGACGCGAAAGTGGCTCTTGCCGTTCGCAAGCAAATTCCGCAAATTGCTGAAGCAGTCAAAAAAATTATTAAATCTTTCAAATCCGGAGGCCGCCTCATTTATATGGGAGCGGGCACAAGCGGAAGAATCGGCTTGCTTGATGCAGTTGAATGTCCGCCTACGTTCGGTGCAGACCCCAATGAAGTGATCGGATTAATAGCCGGCGGCGAAAGGGCCTTCATTAAAGCTGTCGAAGGAGCCGAAGATAGCAAGACATTAGGGATTCAAGATCTAAAAAACATCAAGTTAACAAAACATGACGTTGTCGTCGGCATTGCTGCCAGCGGCCGAACACCTTATGTTATCAGCGGCCTTGAATACGCTAATAAAATTGGCGCGGCAAGCATTGCCATCAGCTGCAATAAAGATTCCGAAATCGGAAAAATAGCACAAGTGGCCATTGAAGTCGTAAACGGTCCTGAAGTATTAACAGGCTCAACGCGATTAAAGGCTGGTACCGCGCAAAAGCTGATCTGCAACATGCTCTCAACCGCCTCAATGATTGGTATAGGAAAAGTCTACGGCAATTTAATGGTTGATTTGCAGCTAACAAATAAAAAGCTGGTAGAACGCGCGAAACGGATAATCATGGAAGCCGCGTCTTGTGATTTTCAAACAGCGGAAGAATACTTGAGAAAAGCCCATAACAAACCAAAAGTGGCTATTGTGATGCTGCTGACAGGCATGACATACGAAGAAGCCGCCGAACGTTTAGAAAAAAATCAAGGTTTTGTCAGAAAAGCGATTGAATAAAAATGGTACAGAAGTGATTTAAGTCAATTGATTTCCTGATCGCTTAGAATTTTTACGAGGGGGTTTAATCATGAAAAAGGAAGAGCGCATGGCCAAAGAGATATTAGAGCATGCAGGAGGCAAAGATAACCTTATCAGCCAAGCCTATTGCATGACAAGGGTTCGGATGAAACTAAAAGATCCCAACAAAGCCGATATCGAAAAATTAAAAGCTATTGACGGGGTGATGGGCGTTGTTGAAGATGAAACGCTGCAAGTTGTTGTCGGACCGGGAACTGTAAATAAAGTTTCTGCAGAAATAGCGAAAATGACAGGGCTGAAGGCTGGCGAAGTTAATGAAAATCTGGATGGACCTTATACTCAAGAGGCGCTTCAGAAAAAGTCAGAAATTAAAAAAAAGAATAACACGCCTGTAAAAAATATTTTGCGGAAAATCGGCAACATCTTCATCCCCCTTATTCCAGGATTAGTGGCATCCGGCATTTTAAACGGCATTGCCAATTTTGCCAAAAACGCCGGCGCTGATCCAAAAGCACTATGGATGCAGCTGCTATTATTTATTGGCGGCGGTATCTTTACTTATATGGGCATTCTTGTCGGCTGGAATACCGCCAAAGAGTTCGGCGGCACACCTGTACTAGGGGCTATTGCCGGTATTTTTATCATTAACCCCGGACTTGCGGATCTGGTTGTCTTTGGCCAGCATTTAATCCCCGGACGCGGCGGATTGATCGGTGTCATGTTTGCCGCTTGGTTAATGGTTATTTTTGAAAAAGCAGTCCGTAAAATCATACCGAATTCGATCGATATTATATTTACTTCTACAATCACCGTTTTAATTGTCGGTATTTTAACTGTTTTTATCGTTCAACCAGTTGCCGGCGTTCTTTCCGACGGCATTACTTATGGCATCAACGCCATCTTAAATGTCGGCGGCGTTCTAGCGGGCGCTGTTCTTGCCGGGTTCTTCCTGCCGCTTGTTATGGTTGGCCTGCATCAGGGACTCACGCCGATTCATATGGAGATGATCAATAAATTAGGCTACACCCCGCTTCTGCCGATTCTGGCTATGGCAGGTGCCGGCCAAGTGGGCGCAGCCATCGCTGTCTTTGTCAAAACGAAGAACAAACGCTTGCGCAACATTATCAAAGGCGGTCTTCCGGTCGGTTTCTTAGGCATTGGCGAACCGCTCTTATACGGCGTCACGCTTCCCCTTGGCCGCCCTTTCATCACAGCTTGTCTTGGCGCGGCTGTCGGCGGCGCTTTTCAAGCGGTTATGCATACGGCTTCTGCCGGCATCGGCGTCTCAGGCTTATCGCTTATACCATTAATTGTACAAAATAAATATTTGCAATACTTTATCGGCCTTGTCATTACCTATATTGCCGGATTTATTTTCACTTACTTTTTCGGCTTTAAAGAAGAAATGGCAAAAAATATATAAGTTATTTTAGGTCCGTATTTCATCGGCATCATGCCTTTCTTTATATCATTTAACTATTAAACGGCCCGCACCTTTTGCAAAGATGCGGGCCGTTTTCGGAGGTTTTTCCATGCTCGGGATTTCTATTTATTTAAACAATAAACTTTCTGCATCTGTTGAAAATTTTATAAAAGCGGCCAAGCAACACGGCTTCGAAGCTATCTTTACTTCGCTTCACATTCCAGAAGATGATCCATCGCAATACCGTGAACAATTGCAAACACTAGGCCAGCTGTCAAAGGAACATGGTATGATACTGATGGCTGATATATCACCAAAATCCATGGCATATCTTGGCCTGTCCTTTACTACGGCTTGCAAACTGGCAAACTGGGGCGTTGACGGCATACGCATTGATTACGGTATTGATGAACAAACAGTCATCCGTTTATCACAGCAAATGCGCATCGCTCTTAATGCAAGCACGATAACAGAGCCAAAACTTGACCAATTGGCACAAAACGGACTAAACACCGATAACACCGAAGCCTGGCACAACTTTTACCCCCGCCCGGAAACTGGGCTAGGCAAAGCCTTTCTCATTGAAAAGAACCAGCTCTTTCATAGATACGGCCTCCAAACGATGGCTTTTATACCTGGTGATCAGTCGCTGCGCGGTCCCCTTTTCCACGGGCTCCCGACTTTGGAAAAGCATCGAACCATATCACCGTTTGCCGCTTATTTAGAACTCGTTCAGTCTTGCGGAGTGGATAAAGTTCATGTCGGCGATCCTTATTTATCACAGGACGCCTTGATACAATTTGCCAATTGGCAAAAAGACCGCACCGTTACATTAAGGGCTTGGCCATATCTAGAAAAAGAACTGAGAAAAACAGTTCTTACCCATCATACAAACCGGCTTGATCCGGCCAGGGATTGCCTGCGCTCGGCGGAATCGCGGACTTATGCGATTCAAAATGACATAAAATATCATCCTTATCATATAACCGTCCGGCCGCGCGGCGCAGTTACGATCGACAACAGACTCTATGGGCGCTACGCCGGTGAACTGCAAATAACCTTGACTGACTTGCCGAAAGATGGCAAAGTCAATGTCATTGGACAAATTATAGACGAGGATCTGCCTCTGTTGGAAGCTATTGAGCCCGGCGGAAAATTTAAAATTAAATGGATTGAAACTTCTATATAAACACCCATAAAGGAGACGAGCTGATGACCATTTCCAGCATTACTTCACAGATTAAAGCGGCCTTGCCGGATTTGCCTGAATCGGAGCAAAAGGTCGCAGAATATATAAGGCATCATCCAAAAGAAGTGATAAAAATGAGCATCCATGAAACGGCAAAAAAGGCTGGAACAAGCAGTGCCGCCATTGTCCGCTTCTGCCGCTCAATGGGGCTGGACGGCTTTCCAGACTTAAAGATGCGCCTATCAATTGAATTGGCCAAGCCCCGGCAGCCCGGTTATCTCGACATTGAAGCCAACGAAGAGGTCGAATCAATCATCGAAAAAGTCATGTCAAATACATTGCAAACCCTTCAGATAACTGCAGGACATCTGGATAGCCAAGCCATTAAAAGAACGATAGACGTTTTGCGTCAAGCATCAGTCATTTATGTATATGGCGTCGGCGCCTCTTATATTGTCGCCGAAGACGTTGCCCAAAAGTGGAAGCGGCTTGGCAAGTCTATTTTTGCTGTTTCTGACTGCCATGTGCTGTCCATGAATTTTGCTGCCTCTCCACCCAACGCTGTTTTCTTTGGAATTTCATACAGCGGCAATACACCGGAAGTCATTCATTTGACAGAGCTTGCCAATGAATATGGCCTCACTACTATCGGTCTTTCCCGATTTGGCAATAATAAGCTTTCGCAGACAGCTGATATCATCATCAATACTGCCCGTGCACCGGAAGCGGAACTCAGAAGTGCGGCAACCACATCCCGCTTTGCCCAACTATTAGTTATTGATGTGCTGTTTTTTGCTTATGCTTCATCGCAATATGACTTTACAGTTAATCAGTTGGCGAAAACCCGTGAAGCCGTAGAAGCATGGAAAAAGAAATTTTAAAGCGGGGAATCGCCCCCGCTTTTGCTTATAGAAATCTTTATTCCGCCAAAGTTAAGTTTGTGCGCCGCCATTCACTTCAAGTCCGTAATGGCTTTTTACATAATCGATAGACATTTTATCTGTTACTATAACACTCACTTCATCTTTTCGATTGGCATGGCTGCCATCATTGGAAAGCCAGTTGTGCGAGCCAATTAGCATATATTGATCATCAACCAATAACAGCTTAGTGTGAAGGGGCGGCCGATAGATTAAACGGTTCTCTAGACGGCATTTCAAAAAACGTAATACTCTAATATATCTTTCCTTATTTTTCAAAGCGTTCTTTCGATTAAAAGAAACATCCGCTTTGTATATCTTTTCAATTTCCTCCAATGTTGCATTAGTTTTATTGTAGCCAAACATGATACTGACCTGTTTGTTATGATCTAACGCCCATTTCAATTTTTCAAAAAGTTTAATATCTATCCATGGATTAATCCATGGGCTAATGATCTGAATACTGTTTTGAGCAGACTCAAGCGCATGCAGCAAAGTTTGAAAATGGGTTCTTGGATCTGTAATCATTTTTTTAGGGAATTTTTCGGCTAAGTACCTTCCAAAAGGTGTATCCTTAACTGTTGCGGCATCTGTAAAGAGACGAAAGACCTTCTCAGCCTCTTTCATATCGTTAGAATTCCACGATGTATTAAAAAGTGAAAAAACCCTTCCCCTTTTTTGAATAGTGCGGACAACTTTCGCCAAGAAATTGCCGCTGGAAAGCGCCGTATCCAAATTTCCTAGATAGATGACCTGTTCTTTCCCTCTAGTTAATGCTACATTTAATAAATTAGGTCTTTCCCCGACGAAATGAGTGAGTTTTTGATTAACAACAGCAGAGAATAGAATGTATTTTTTTTCCTGACCTTGAAAGGTATGAACTGTTCCAATATCAATTCCTTTGATTGAATTTCTTAAATACTCAGCCTGATTTCTAAACGGCGTAATAATCCCAATGTCGTTTTTGACATGATCACCGAATCGGTTTATAAACTCCTGAACTATTTTTTCACATAGGGCAGCTTCCTTTTCATTCACATTATTGCTTGTTTGTTTTCCACGTACATCAATGGCAACGAGATTGTTCGCAAATAGTTTGTCGTTATTGTCTTCTTTTATAATAGTCAGCTTATCCTGATAGACATAATGATTAGAAAAAGCTGCAATTGACGATTCACAGCGCCGATGTTCCTCTAATATAACGCCAACCCGTTCTTCAGCCATGATTTCATAAATATCAGAATGACGGTCAGCATAATGTTGGGCACTGTTAGAGGATATATCAATCATGTCTTGAAGACTTTCAGGAACATCAGGCTTTAAATCACTCATTTCAACTGATATCGTTCGAACCGGATCAATTTGCGCAATATCCCCAACAATGACAGCTCTACTCGAACGATAAAGCGGGGAAACTAAGTAATGAGGTAAAATTTGACCGGATTCATCAACCAGCAATAAGTCGATCAAGTTTTCCAGCATAGGAAATTGAGAAGCTTTAAACGAGTGCAGCGTTGTTGTAGCGACAGGAAAACAAAGAAAAAAAGTTTCCCAAACTCCCCTCAAACTTTCTTCCAAGTCTTCCAAAACAATTTGACTATTCCTGAAAAACGGTGAAAACCAACGATTATCTTTTATCACAAGCTTTAAATTATGTAATATCTGTTTACGATTTTTCCAAATATAATGCTCATGTACACGAAGGGCTTGCATAAAAAGGGAATGTCTTTGTTTAAGCACTGTCTTGTGATTAACCAACGAATATATATCCAACGCAGATATATTATCCGTTTTCAATTGTGTTTCCAGATTTTCTTTGGCTTCTTGCCATTGATTCAATAATTGGTTAAGCGCGTATTGTTCATCCCATTGCTTTTGTGCTTCATAACAGTCTAAAGTCATTTGTTCCAGTCTCTTCTTGCATTTATCCATTTCATCACTTAAGTTTAGTAAATATTGCCCGCACCTTTCCAATGCTTCTCTTTTATGGCTTAACTTCTGTTTAATTTCAATGATTTGATCCTGAATATACGCTTCTGTTGGATATTTTTGGAATAATCTTTTTCTTTTCGGCAAAAACGCCAGCCATTTCTGCTTTCTATAAATACGGTATTCTTCCAATATTTTATATAAAGCCCGCTCTTTTTCCTCAAGGGCGGAGCAGTCCTCTTGTAAACTTTTCTGATCCGCTGTTTGCGATGCTTGGTCTTGATATAAATCGCCTAATTGTTTTTTGATAGACTGCTCTGCTTGTTGAGCTCTTTCTAACTCTGCTTTGGCTTTCTCTAATTTTAAATGATGTGTACCGTCTTTATTTAAAAGACCTTTGTCTTTGCACAATTGTGTATATCTCGAGTATGAATAGATAGACGCCTCTAATTCTCTTAACCTTTCAGCAATGATTTGAAACTGCTCTACCGCTTGATTGCTATTAAAATATTTTTCATTTTCCTCATTTTGAAGGGCATTCATTAACGCTGTTAAGACATTTTGTTTAAAGGCTTGGACATTTTTGTTATTGCCCAGCCTTGCACAAAATAGTCCTTTCATCTCGCTGTTGTCCGAAGCCAACCTTTCGAAGTAGGGAATCTCCGCCAACAATTCCTTTCCGATGTTGTCGACAGCTTTATTATTTGTACTCGTTACAATAATAGAATCTTTATTCTTGCCTTTGAGAGGAGAAATATAAGATTGGGTCTTGCCATTTTTAGTTAATGTCCATTCCTTATCCCAAATGTCAATTAAACGCTGTGTCTTTTGAACAAAGGTATCAGCAATCATTTCTTTGAGAAGGGTGGTTTTTCCCGTTCCGGGCGGTCCATTTACAGCTAATAACCGTATGTTATTCAGATTGCCTACAATATGCCACTGTTTCAAGTTCACCGGATACTCATCTGTGTAGCTGCCTAAGTGGAAATAATTTTCATTTTTTATTTTGTCATAAGTTTTTTCTTTGCCCCCGCCTATTAAATAAGAAGCAAGCAATGGAGGCCAGTTGCCGTTGGCTTTTTTCTGAACAAGCTCGATTTCCTGACGAAAAGGGGGTGAATAAAAACCTGATATTTCTTCAGTAGTGACAAATGCTGTTGCCAATTGTGACCATCCTGCATATTCTTTAAATTCTTTTATTGAAGATAGCTTATCAGAAGGAAAGCTCTTAAATATCATTTGATCAATATTTTTAATGACTGCTTCAATGGCGTCGGGGGGATTCATGTTCTCAATTTGTCCTAGTAATCTTTGAATATCTTTTTCATAAATTTTTTCAGCCTCTCTTACACTTGTATCGGTTAAATAAGCAATAACCAACATACAAGCTTCACGATGTACATGAATACTCTCAATGGTTAAAGCTTCGTGTCGAATGGTTATTTCAAATGTCAACAGGGGCCGCCTTGTTTCTTTATTTTCTTGAACCGGATAACACACCCAGAAAGAATCGTTAGCCAGTTCTTGAGCATGTTTAATTATTTCTGATCGAACTGCCTCGTTGCTAAAACTTATGGCATCATCTAATATTCTTGGTTCGTTTTGCAGAATGGCCTTTTCTAAAATTCTATTTAAGGGCTGATTAAATTCCAGCTGTTTTTCCTTTCCTTTAATAAAATCCCTTAATCTTTTGACTTTTTGCTCCTTTAAATATTCCAATAGCTCTTCCGGCTGTTTTAGAATATCTGAGCTAACATCGTGGCCGGCCTTTGGGTTTAATCTACTTTGCTTATGTCTAATCTGATCTTCATAGTCTTTAAAGTATTGTAATATAGCGGTGATAGTCATAATATCCCCTCCTTGGAAATAAGCCTCATCCATAGCAGTGAGCTGAAGCGCCTTCCATAAAATAATATAATAGGATTTAATATTCCGTAGATTTTAAAATAAAAGAAATATCTCCCTATTTCTATGTTAACTAATCAGCTGCCATTTCTGCAATAAATAACCTTCCATAAATCCCCCATTAACTCTTTTCATCATATCGCTTAGAATTAGACTTAATGAATATTATAGTCTATGATTAATTTTTGGGATAAATAGCGGCGGCAAGACGCCAAATAAAAGGATGAAAAATATATGATGGAGGGCTTATTTTGTTAGACAGAGAACTTTTGAACACACTCCCTGACGTTGTCCGGGATCGTGTTTTAACGATAAATGAACAAAACCGATTACGCTATTCCGGAGATGATCAGCAGCTGATTGGCAGGATAGGCTATACAGCGCCGGATCCCAATATCATTAATGATGCTGTCACAGCCCTTGCACTTGGGAAGAATGTTCTTTTAAAAGGGCCGACGGGTTCCGGAAAAACAATGCTTGCTGAATTATTGTCACACTTGTTTTATCAACCGATGCATTCTATTAACTGTTCGGTTGATTTGGATGCTGAAGCTTTATTAGGCTATAAAACACTCACTTATGATGACAGCAGCAACGCGCACATTACTTTTGTTTCAGGTCCCGTTGAGAAAGCCATGAAACATGGACAAATATTATATATTGATGAAATTAATACGGCAAAAGCGGAAACACTGCCAATTCTTAACGGGGTTCTTGACTATCGAAGAATGGTTTTAAACCCTTTTACTGGCGAAACGGTAAGAGCCAAAGAAGGATTCAGTGTTATTGCCGCGATTAATGAAGGCTATGTCGGTACGACGCCTTTAAATGAAGCGCTAAAAAACCGGTTTGTTGTTATCGACGTGCCTTACCTTCAAGGAGGTGCGCTCGGAAATATGTTAAAAGAGCAGTCATTGCTTAAAGATGAACATGTCATATCTCAATTTGTCACATTAAGCCAAGATCTTCTTTCAAAAGTAAAGGAAGGGCAAATATCTGAAGAGGGCGCATCCACCCGTTCGCTTTTAGATGCTTGTGATTTATCAGCATATATGCCGCCGCAACGTGCGATTCGCCGCGCAATGATAGACAAGCTTGAAGACGATCGTGAAAAAGCGGCGGTTCAAAACATTGCCGAAACCATTTTTGGGCGTTAGGGATTTCTGATGACTGAATGCAGAAAGAGAGGTGAAAACGATGAAGTTCTTAAACTTTATGGAAAAACGCATCGATCCATTTCTTAAAATTGAACTGACCGATTTAGCCAAAACACTGGCTGCCTCACGAGATTTAAAAGTTGACTTTGCTTTTCATTCCTATTTTAGGAAAGAAGAAGATACAGTCACTGTCAGCCACTATTGGACAAGGCTGCTCGATGAAAGCAAAAAAGACGGTATGAAAAGTGATATTTATTTAAGAGCTTTTGGAAATCTTCATTTTACCGATTACCAAGCGGTCAATCGTTATTTGTCTGAAGTTGGCACAATGAATGCACCGTCATTTCGAAGGCAAATTTTTTGTTTGTTAGAGGACATGCGCCTTGAGAAAGTATCTTGCAAAGAGCGCCCCGGAATGGTTTATGCCTTTCAGGCAAGGCATGATCTCTTTCATAGGCGTTTCCGCGAGCGTTTTTCTTATCATAAATCAAAAAGTGAATGGCTTGATGCTTTGTTTTGCGCTTTTTATTTGCAGATGATTGGAAAACCTATTGCTTTGCCGCAGCCCATTGCTCATATAAAGCCAGTCATGCGGAAAGCCGTTTCCGAATATCCTAATGCCGAAACAACTGCTGACATTGGCGATTTAGCGCATATCATTGGCAATGAAATTGATCAAGAACTCGGCGATATGAAGGCCTCCTATCTGATCATGTACGAATCCCTAAATGATACGGAAACAGATGGCGCATCTATGGAAGAAAAGAACGAACTGATCAGCGATTCTTCTAAACAGATCGATGATAAGGAAGAGAAAGAAACGCATCAAGAAAAAATGCCTTCCTGGCACCAAGAGCAAGAACAAGAAGGCGACAATTTCCTGCAATTTGACTTAGATGAAGGGCAGAAAACGGATCTCATCGGCGAAGGTGAACGGAAATCTGAGTCCGGTGATCAAGCGCTGGCCAGTGTCCAAGGCGCCTCAAAAGACTCCGAAGGCAGCCAATTTGATGAAAATCATATGGAAACACATAAAAGCGAAGGAACTGTTCCAGCCGGAGAAAACTTTGGATACGCCGAGATTAATAAGAACGCGAAAGCCGTCATAAAAAGTGCCAAAAAACCTGGTCCTAACGATCTGCAGGCCTATAAAACGTTAAAAGCAAAAATTCAGCCGGTACAAAAAAGCCTTCAGCAATCCATTCAAAAAACCATTGAACAAAAGCAAACCGCCCCAAGAACGGATTTGCATTTCGGACGCTTAAACAAAAAATTACTGCGAATAGTCACTGACGATAACCCAAGGCTTTTTTACAAAAAGCAAGAGCCGAGTACGGAATTGGATGTTGTTTTCTCGCTTTTGGTCGACTGTTCAGCTTCTATGTACGACAAAATGGAAGAAACTCAAGCCGGTATCGCTCTATTTCATGAATCTTTGCTTTCTTTGGGTGTCCCCCACGCTGTAACAGGTTTTTGGGAGGATGCCATGTCAGCCGATGACAGCGAACAGCCCAATATCTTTCTAGAAGCGATTAAATACGAGAAATCCTTGCTGCCTGGACAAGGGGCCAACATCCTGCAGCTTCATCCTGAAGAAGATAACCGCGACGGCTTTGCCATTCGGACAGTTGCTAAAGAATTATTAAAAAGGCCAGAAAAACATAAAATACTGCTTGTTTTTACAGACGGCGAGCCCTCTGCCTTTGATTACAGCGATAATGGCATTGTTGATACACAAGAAGCCGTTCTTGATTTACGGAAGAAAGGGGTAGAAGTTATCGGAGTCTTCCTATCCAATGAATACACTCAGGACAGCGAGAAAGAAACGATGCAAAATATTTACGGCCGGCAAAGCCTCATTATTCCGACCGTTGAAGACATTCCTTCATACATTACCCCGCTCTTGAAAAAACTCCTTTATCGTTATTTGGGCGCCTGACCCTGTGAACTTGCGGATTTTGCCATTAATGCGGATAAGTGACACGTTATTTGGTCCTCTTGTGAAATCACAAGGGGACTTTTGCATGTTTTCTCATATCCTTTCACAATATAAAGAAGAAGCTACAGAAAGGAATGAGAATATGGGCAGATCACACCATCGTAAAAAACGTGATAAAAACAAACAAGATTTACCGCAAACACCGAAATATGAGAAAAATCCTGATGGACAAGATTTAGAATTAGCGAAAGAACTTTCAGATCGTTATGAATTAAAAGCCAAACCCGGTTTTCCGCCAATGGATGTTGACAGAAAATAAGAAATAAGGATGACCTGTGCATGGATTTCAAAACATCCTATATCGGCATCTTTCTGTTCAATAGAATAAGCGCCATGTTCATATTTGCATGGCGCGTCTTTACATATATTCTTCGGCCAACAAAACGATGGCTGAAAACATCATCAGTGTCTGCGGCTTTTTTTCATAGTTTAAATTTATCCGCTATTTTATCCTTATAGGCATAGTAGGCCTGTGACTTCATAAGGCTTCTTTGTTCCATTAGCTGATTATACCGTAAAGTTTTTTCTGTAAGTTTTTTATGCAAAGAGGCGATTTTCTCTTCATCATCGCAGCAGGAAATTAAATCTTCTAAAGAAAGGATTTCCTTCTTTAATTGCACTTCTTCAGGGACATAGCCCGAATTCTTCAAAATTTTATACGCCATACGGAGATCCTTGGGCACACCGGACAAATTATCCATCTTTAACGGCTTGCCTTTGCCTTTTAAATGATCCAAATCGCCATTTTCCATAGCCTCACGAATCTTGCTTTCCGCAATCATCGAGAAAATATCCATCACGTGAGCCTCCTTATTTGCGGGGTTGGTTAAATCAAGTCATCAGCCACCGGGAACATTCTATATCCATTAACCCAAATACTTATGTTATTGTCAAACGAATCAACAAAAAACATACCTATTAGGCTGAAGATATCACCTCATATTATGATACTGATGCCATGGAAAATCGATGTCCTCTCATAACCATTCTCTTCACAGCAAGAACTTAGACAGCAAGCTCATGACAAAGAATGCGGCGCGATGGATTAGAGTAAATTTATGTAACACAAAGCAAATTGCAAAGTCAAACGCCATACTCACTAGGAATATGGCGTCTTATATTAACTAAACGGAATGACCGAATCTATTAAATCATCAGTTAAGGTGCCGATAATCTAGAACTTTCCATGGTGATGATGCATATGATGCGGATGGTGAGGGTGGTGCATATGATGCGGCGGTACACATCCGCAATTCACGTCTTCACAGCTTTCTGTACATTTTACCGACTCAGTATGCGGAAAATAATGGGCATTTGTGACATGTGTGTGTTTCCAATGTACAGTGTGGGACGGGTGAATATATGGTACAATGACATTTTCATAATAATTTTGTTGGTAATACCTAGGATCGCAAATCACTTCCGGCATCACTTTTGTTTCACAAGGTCCGCAGCAGTCCATCATTGGTTCATGCGGAATGTTTGCATACCCCCCATCATGAAAATGATGATGCATGCCATGATGATGAATATCATCAAAGTTAGCCAAATTTGGATTGAACATATTTTCGTTATCCAAATGCATTTTACATACCTCCTTAAGGTTAAATTCACTATAGAGTATGTAAAATAACCACCATCTGAAATGGACAACGACCTATTGAAATAACCTATTTTTACGAAAAAAAGGCTGGTGCACGCCGTCTAATCGAAGAATCCGGAGCCCTGCCTATCTACCCCTGCGGCCTTTGCAAAGCCAGAAATTTCATAAGGCAGACGGCCGATTGCAATAAGGGCGACAGAAGCAGCCTCTTGTTTCAGTTATACCTCTGATTGCAATAAGAAAATGAGAATTTTCATAGATTTTCCCCGCCCTAATCTATTAAAATCCCCCTTCTATTTTTGCTCCTTTTCTGCTCTCAAAACAACGCTATGTGATCCTTTGCTATTTTTGCAAAAACTAGTAAAAAACCGCTAGTTTTATAGGTCTTTTTTTTCGACATTTTCCCCCATTGTAATCAAAATGTAATTTTCTTAAAACCTGCATGTTACATTATTCGAGTATTATTGACAGCAGAGAGAAAAAAAGAGTAAAAAATGTTGGATCGTTACGTATCTATGAAAATAAAAATGAAAAGAAATATTTTAGGAGGAATTTTGTTTTGTTAAAACCTAAAGGCATTGTGAAAAAATTGGCAACTACATCAACAGTCGCAGGCGTTATGGCAATCGCACCGTTAGCTATGCATCCAGGCAGCGCTTCAGCACACGCACCATCTGCTGGATTAGTACCTCAATCTAACAATAACAGTCAAGCAACGGTTGTACATAAACAAACAGCACAAAATACACAGACAGCACAAACTCAAACATCACAAAAAGAAACTTCAAGCCAGCTTTTAAAATCAGGTGACCGCGGAACAGCTGTCAGCAATCTTCAATCCAAATTAAACGCTAAAGGCTTTTTGCATGGCGGAATTGACGGCATCTATGGCCCAAATACAGCTGATGCTGTCCGCGCATTCCAAAATTCAAACGGTCTTCCTGTTGACGGCATTGCTGGTCCGGACACATTTGCTAAATTAAACGGAAACTCTGCTGCAAATAACAACAACAGCAACAGCAATAACAACAGCACTTCCGTTAACCACAGCAATACTGTTCAAAACAACAATACAACTGTAAATAACAATAGTTCTAACAGCAATAATGTCTATCATCCTGTTTCTGCATCAGGAAGCAATCATCAATCATCCAATGTAGAAGATATGTCTTATCGCCCTAATCAAACGTCTAATAATCAAAGCAATCAGGGCGACCAAAATAGTCAAGTTTCCGGTTCAAAAATCGCTGCCATTGCTCAACAATATAATGGCGCACCATATGTATGGGGCGGAATGTCACCAGCCGGATTTGACTGCAGCGGCTTTATAAAATATGTTCTGCAACAAGCTGGTATTGAAACATCAGGCAGAGACGCAGCTGCTATTTACAGTGAAGGCACATCAGTAAGCACTCCTAGTGTCGGTGATGTTGTATTCTTCAGCAACACTTACAAACCTGGCATCAGCCATGCTGGCATCTATATCGGCAACAATCAAATGATTGGCGCCCTAAATGAAAAAGACGGCGTTCAAATCGTCAGCCTTGATAATCCATACTGGAAAAGCCATTTAACTGGTTTCAAATCTTATAATTAATATGTTGGAAGAGCCCTTCAATCAGGGCTCTTTTTTACTTGATTGAGTTTCTTTAAAGGTTTTTCTGCAGGCCCTTCAATCACTTCACCAGTATATGAGTATCTGGAACCATGACACGGGCAGTCCCAAGTTTTGTCACCGCTGTTCCACTCGACTTCACATCCTAAATGTGTACATGTTGTATCTACGATATGACATTCTCCTTGGTCATCAACATATGCACCTGCCCGATCTCCCCCGCATATGACAATGCTTCCTTCACCTTTGGATAGGTCCTCTGGTCTTTTTGCCGGAGATTCGAACTTTCCTTTCATAAGGTGGCCGGCAACATCGATATTCTGTTCAAAAAATGTTTTCAAGCTTGGATCAGCGTAAAAACGCGACGGCGAATACAAATGTTTGTAAGGATTCTTCTTATCTAATATATAATCCCGAAACAATAAAGCCGCCGCTGTCCCATTTGTCATCCCCCATTTTCTGTAGCCCGTGCCGACTAAAATATTCGGATGTCTGGATGTGATATGGCCGATATAAGGAACCTTATCCAGAGTCGTTAAATCTTGAGCCGACCAGCGATACTTCGTTTCCTTTAAACCGAAAACGTCCTGTCCAAACGATTCCAAGGCTTTATAGTGTTCAAGCGTATCAATCCCCTGGCCGGTTTTATGCCTTTCTCCCCCAATAAGGATCATCTCTTCATTATTAATCTTTACAGAGCGGAATGAACGTACAGGGTCTTCTGCACTGATATACATGCCGCCGGGGTAAGGCTTGTCTACTTTGGCTGCAATAAGATAAGCTCTTTCAGCATACATTCTCGTAAAATAGAAACCTTGCCCGTCGTAAAACGGATAGTGTGAACAAGCAAGCACAAAACGGCCGGCTGCGCGATGACCGTCACGTGTGACCACTGTCGGCTGCCTGCCGTTATCAACATCTACCGCCGTTGTTCCTTCAAAAATCAGCCCCCCTTTATCGATAATGACTTTTACTAAATAAGCCAAATATTTGATTGGATGAAATTGAGCCTGATGCTTCATGACCAATGCCTTTGCGGCATTCACATCAAACGGAATGTCATCAACAAGGCCGCCATCAATTTTTAACTTTTGGTAAGCTTTAAATTCCTTTTCGAGCTGTCTGGCGCACCGGTCTGTCACAGCGTACACATAAGCATCTTCCTCGCTATAGTCACAGTCGATCCCGTGCTTATCGATCGTTTCCTTAATAAACTTTAACGCACCCATATTGGCTTCATAGTACAATCTCGCTTTACTTTTCCCCATATGATTCATTAACTCATCATATATCAAATCATGCTGAGCGGTAATCTTTGCTGTGGTATGGCCGGTTGTTCCGTTAAGCAGCCTGTCAGCTTCTAATAGCGCAACCTTCAGCCCTTCGTTAACAAGCAAATAGGCGGCGGTTAACCCTGTGATTCCGCCTCCAATAATAATGACATCAGCTTCTATATTGCCGTTTAACTGATTAAATGCCGGCAATTCAACGGTCTCTCTCCAAGACGGTTCCGGAAAACGGGATGGCTTTTCGTTAAAATTTTGTACCACTTATAGTCCTCCAAAATGATTGGTTTGTTTAATCTCAGTGTTTCCAATAAATAAAAGCTCTTATACCCATAGTCCTTATTGGGAGCGGAAAGGCCAGCATTACCTTTTAATAAACAAAAAAAAAAACATAAATATGGGGCAAAGAAATGAAAAGACCAGCACTGGCGAGTGCAGAAAGGAAAAATTCGAAGAAATGAAAGAGCATCGAAGAAAGATATCGCATTATCCAAGCGATATCGCAGAGCATTTTATGGCCCGAAATACCCGGGTTCCAGCATCTGTTGCCGCTATTTTGGTACGGGGGTTGCGGGGATTAGATTTCTATAAACGACCGTATCTCCTCGCCGTTTCATCCGACTTCTATTATGTATAACAGAAGAGGGGCACCCCCCCTTCTCCCTCGGCATATACCATTTAAAGATGCGTCGTTTGATAACTTCCGAGAATACTGACTTGATGTTCAAGCGTTTCAAGAATCGTTATCGCTTTATCCAAAGAGCGATCATTTGTTCCAACTGTTGCTTCTAAGAAAAACTGATAAGTGCCCAGCTTTTTCTTTGTTGGCCGGGATTCAATCCAAGATAAATTAATATTAAGTGCGGAAAATACATTTAAAATCTTCGAGAGAACACCCGCATTATCTTCATTAGGCGTTACGATTAACATGGTTTTATGAGTGTTTGCCAGTGTCGATTGCACTTTTGAAACAATCACAAAACGGGTATGATTGACTTCGTTATCTTGTATGTTTCTTTCAAGCACATGTAGATCGAATGCCTTCGCCGCCCACTCAGATGCCACAGCGGCAACATCATTTCTACCGGCATGTTTTACAGCCTTGGCCGCTGATGCCGTACTGTCGAAGTGCTTTGTTGGAAGCTTCAGTTTTCTTGTGAATTCTCGGCACTGGGCAAGTGCAGGAGCAATCGACCATACTTCTTTAATATTCGCCAAGCTCGTTTGGGAGGCTGTTAATAGATTTAATGAAACAGGCAAAACGATTTCGCCTTCAACAAATAATTCGTACATTAATAAACCATCCACTGTCATCGTGATCGTTCCCTCAATCGAGTTTTCTATCGGAACAACCCCTTTGTCAACCGTACCTTCTCTGACAGCTTCCAAAACATCTAAAATCGAATGGCTTATATGCCAATCTGTCTCTTCGCGGGCAAAATATCGGCATGCCGCTTCTTCAGAAAACGTTCCTTTTGGACCTAGATAAGCTATTTTCATTGTGGCATTCCTTTCTTAATCTATTAGTAAAATCATTGCACAACATACGCGCCTTATTGAAGGCTGTCCCACTTATAAGGCGTTTCCTGATAAACATAGTAGTTCAGCCAGTTGGAGAAGAGAAGATGAGCATGCGAGCGCCATTTATTCAGCGGCCGCTTGGTCGGATCATTATCAGGATAGTAATGTTCAGGAAGACATATATCTAACCCTTTATGGCGATCGCGTTTGTACTCTTGCCCTAAAGTAGCGGCATCATACTCTAAATGGCCGGTGATCATAATATGTTTCTCATCTTTCGAAATAATCATAAACGGACCCGCTTCATCCGATTGAGAAAGCAAGATTAAATTTTCACAGTCTAGAATGTCCTTTTCGGATACACTTGTATGACGGGAATGAGGTGCGAAAAATTCGTCGTCAAATCCACGAACCAATTTTATCGTAGGATAATTGATTTGATGCTTAAAAACGCCGAAACATTTTGCCGGCAGCTTAAACTTTTCAATGCCATAATGATAGTAAAGTGCGGCCTGCGCTCCCCAACAAATATGCAAAGAGGAGGTTACGTGAGTTTTCGACCATTCCATAACCTCTGTCAGTTCACCCCAATAATTAACTTCTTCAAATTTGAGGTGTTCAATCGGCGCCCCTGTAATAATCATTCCGTCAAAGTATGATTTCTTAACTTCTTCTAGCGTCGTATAAAATTGTTCTAAATGGGATTTGCTCACATTCTTAGACTCATGGCTTGCGGTATGGAGAAACTTAATATTCACTTGCAGCGGTGTATTGCCAAGAAGCCTGAGCAGCTGTGCCTCTGTTTTTTCTTTTTCAGGCATTAAATTCAAAATAAGAATATTTAATGGCCGAATATCCTGGCTGCTTGCCCGCTCATCATCCATGACAAAAATATTTTCATTTTCAAGAATTTCCCGGGCAGGTAGTTTTTTTGGAATATTTATAGGCAACTGCATTTTCCCCCTGATTTGAATTTTCGATAAATACATTATATCGGTGTCTCTGAGATTCAGCAACCGCGGCCTTTAGATCAGTAAATATAGATATGCTTATTCATCGTATTTCAAGTTTTTGAATCTATTCATTTATTTTTTAATATTGATAGTTTATGATCGCTATTTTTTGGACAAGATACTATTAAACTAAAAAAAGGAGTGCAGAAAATGCCCGAAATCTCCGCTGTTAAAAAAGCCTGGCAAAGAAATGAAAAGGAAATCCATCACCTTAAAAATAACGAGTCAAGCTTGCCTTATGGAACAATAGAAGACGTTTTAAGAGAAGCGGCTCTTAAAAAAATGCTAGAGAATCCGATGATCGGAATGGCATCTAAAGAAGTCAGACAATCAAATAGAGAACTCATTCGTGAATATAACGCATTAGCTGATCTCTTAAATACAGAAGAACAAAAAGGAAAGCTTCTTGATGTAGACGCCGCTTATAATTATGCGGCTATATGTGAAGCAGAAGAAAGTTTCATCCAAGGGTTTTTAATGGGTTATCGTTTTTCGAAGGAAACGTAATATTGTTTTGAGGCCTTATAAGCTTTTTTCCATATTGATGAATCATCTCCCGCTCAGACAATCCTGGGCGGGAGATGATTTAATGTTCATCTTTCACAGTGAGTTATAGCGGCTGCGCCAAAGAGATTTAAGAAGTATCGCCTCTTCTCGACATTCTGCAAAAGATGCCGCTTGCGCTCTGCTTTGTAACCCTTAATAAAGTTATTTTTTATTGGAAGTCTTGCAGCATTGCTCTGAGTTGAATGATCTCTTCCTTAGTTAAAGTAATGCCTTTTCCCATCTTCTCACGGTCTGGTGACCAATCTCGAAGATCATATTTTGGTTCTCTTCCATTCCAGCTGATGAGATTCAGTTCCTTTTTCCAGCCCTTCGGTGATTCCGAAAGAACGCCTATGTTTTCAATGATCTCATATTTAATCTCTGCCAAGGAAAATGCCCTCCTTATTATTACCGTTTGTCAAAGTCATCTTTTCTTTGGTTCTTTGAACGGTTTGCGAAACGGCTTAGGTACTTTTGCCTCAAAACGCAAAGTCTTCCCAGTGGCGGGATGGCGAAAAGCTAATACGCGCGCATGAAGCCCTAGGCGGCCTATCGCATTGCTTTTCGATCCGTATTTTTTGTCGCCGACAACCGGATGTCCGATATCCTTCATATGCACACGAATCTGATTTTTCCGTCCAGTTTCCAGCTTAACTTCCAACAAAGAAAAATGCCGGTTGGATTGCATCCTTTTATAGTGTGTAACTGCCTTTTGTCCATCGTTCGGCTTTCTCGAAGAATACATCATTAGTGTTTTCGTCTCTTTGAGCCAGGAGATGATTGTATCCTTGTCCTTTTTGACTTCTCCCTCTACAAGCGCAACATAAGTGCGCTCAAGCACTGATTCCCGCCATGTGTTTTGCAGATGCTGCTGGATTTTTTGGCTTTTAGCGAACATCATCACGCCTGAGGTATCGCGGTCGAGCCGGTGGACAATAAATACCCGATTCTCAGGATGGCTGCTGCGAACGTGCGCCATTAACTGACTATAGGCTGTCAATTCCTTTTCTTTTGACGAGGCCATCGATAATAATCCGGATTCTTTTTCAATGACAATAATGTCATTATCTTCATATAAAATAGCCAGCCCCGTCAATTCAATATTCGGGCCCTTTCGCCATTCGATAGACACCTGATGCTCCGGCTCAAGCGGAAAATTATGCTTTGTTATGACTTGTCCATTCACTGAAACCTGACCGCGGGACAATATCGATTTAACTGAATTGCGGCTCCGGTTTGATAAATGTTCTAGCAAAAAGTTTAACAGCTCAGATGGTTCTTTGACGGTCAGATGCGTCGTTTTCGATTGGCTTGACCCTCTTCTTTTCTTACGGCCTTTTTTAATCACTTTCAGTCTCCTAATTTTCTTTTATTAATGCAATGCTTTCTTTTCTTTATTGTTGCTGAATCCTTTGAAATATGCAAACGGCATTGATCTTAAATGCCGCTTGCATTGTTATATCACTATACCATAAGCAAATCATTACTATCCATCATAAAAAAACAGGTAAACTGTCCTTTATGAAAAATTTTCCTTATTCCGAATTGGAGTGGATAGGATTGTCTATAGATAAACATCCAAAAGCACTCAGCGATAAATATTGATGTAAAATATGATGATAGAACTGTTTTGAATAAAGTATCACTGTTCTTCTATTGGAAGTATGGCAAAATGTGATGGTTTAAATGCTAAAGGTCACGGTGTTCATGACTGTTCTAAACTTAGTGGATGACCATAAACTGCTTGGTATAGGAATTAAAAATTTCTGTCCTATATTAACTGTAGATTTTATTTTGATTTTCTTTGTAAAAGAAATCAAGTTCACATAACCTTTAGGAATAAAGGCTAGGAGGTAAAGCACTAGTGGGATTATTTATTGCCATAGCTGCTGCCTGTGTTCTTATTTTTATTTTAATTTTTTTTAAAAGAGATTTGCTAAAAGACTTTAGAAAGGGTACAGGCGGCACATCTTTTATTTTCATCGCTCTTATTATACTTTTACCAAGCGTTTTATTAATGACTTCCGTGTTACTATTACAGAATACTTTTTCCTTAACTAATCAACAAAGTATAAGTCTATTTTTAATTATATTAGCGATTATTTATCTTGTTACTTTATTTTTATATCGAAAATTTAAAAAGTAGTTTACTGTGATCTTATTGCTAATAATGCCCGAAGGTAGCTGTGACTGGCTTAAGCCAACCTATTTATTTTAGATGTGTGACATAAGTGATCTGGGAATGGCTGTCCGATCGCTTTCATTATGTGATTGATATCGTCGTTGGATAAAAAAAAATTAAAGCTTTTTTATAGTGATAAGTAGGTATGAATCTTAGCTAAACAGTCATTGACTATTTCTTCTGGGGCTTGTCCTTTTACTTCAAGGCGGCAAGCCTTCCAATTTAAATTTTTGATTTGATCGGTTAAAATAACACCTTTAAAAGCTAAACCAGAAGGAAGGTTTACTTCATATCCCCATCCCCTAATGGTATTCGTAATAGGACATATGCTTGCCAAACCTGCTGTTTGATTAAATGCCTTTGGTGATAAAACAATGCCAGGCCGGTTTCCAGCTTGTTCATGTCCTTTTTGTGGATTGAAATCTAAATATACAAGATCGCCACGGTCTGGTGCTGACATTACAATAGTTCATTCCCCTCTGAGCCAAAATCAATTTCTTGATGACGGTTTTCCGGTTTACATTGTTTCAAGAGTTCTTCTAATGAATAGCTCTTCGGCCGCTTAATGGGAACGATTTTGATGGTTCCTTCACTCTCTTCCACTCTGATTTCTATTTCAGAGCCTTTGTGAATGTTAATGCGTTCAGCAATGTCTTTAGGAATCCGTACGGCAAGACTATTCCCCCATTTTTGGATGGTTGTTGCCATCGTCATGATCTCCGCCTCTTTGTTTTGATTCGTTTCATCCAATTCCATTCTAACATCTCCTATGCCGTATGTATATACATTGTATATACATGATTTTATGAAATGATACATAAATGAGGCAAATAGTTGAGCAAAATATGCCCATGGAGGTGTTACAATGGGCAAAAATGTAAAGAAGCATTTAAAATCAGAAGTAAATGATGAGCAGGCTGTACGAAAGCATTTATCCCGAGATTTTGATCATGAATTTGCCAACGAACCGCTGACAGAAGCTGAAAGGCAAAACAATAAAAAGAGGAAGAAAAACCAATAGGTACTTAATGGTTTAACATGATAAAAATCCCGCAATGCGGGATTTTTCCTATAAGACTTATATGCCTGAACCATCAATCTCCATATGATTGCTGCCCTTATGATTATGTGTTAAATCTCTGTGTTCTTCATAAGCGACAAGCAAAACGCCAAGTTCATCCTCCATGTCGGTGATTTTCTTTAATTGGTCTTCAGTTAATTTTGCTATTTCATTCATTGCCTTCACTCCTTTACAACAGCTAGTATGCCCCGCTTCTTTTAGCTGCATCCGACAGCAAAAAAAGCCGCCTTACACTTCATCAGGCAGCTTCCTTCAAATCACTCTTCTTCTTCTAATTCCGTAATATCAACGATTGACTGTTCTTCTAAAGGGCCGTCTACTAAATGGACAGCCGCTGTTTTTTCATCGTCATTTAACTTATCAATCCATACTGAAACATCATGATACTTTACATCAATTTCGGCCGGTGATGACAGAATCTGTTTGACTCGTTTGGCATCCATATGCACTACCTCCATAACTTAGTCATCCGCTGTTTTTTGCTATATGAATTTTTTATGCCGTTTTTCATAATGTAAAGTATTGTCCATTATTTATGATTTTATCCCCATTGCTTTTAAAAGCGCGTCGTGAATATGGGTATTCTCATATGTGCCTGAGAATAATTGAGCGCCGCTTCCCATTGCTGTCAGCGGTACATCATCCGCCGTATGTTCCGTTCTAGTCCAATCAATCATAAATTGATTCTTAGAATGGGCGACGTTAAAAGGGCCATCCTCTTTAGAAATGCCGTCTCCGGATTCATCCTTATTATCTGTATCTTCAATCGCGAGTCCGCCTGTTTCGTGATCCGCGGCTACCAGAACTAAAGTATCGGGATGTTTCTTGGCAAAGGCCTTGGCCTCTTTTACTGCTTTGTCTAATTGATCGCCCGCTTTGATCATTTGCTTGGCATTATTAACATGCGACATCTCATCAGTAGCTTCTTGTTCAACCATTAAAAAGAAGCCTTTTTTATTCTTAGAAAGCGTATCTATGGCCTTTTTTGTCATGTCTGGCAAGGAAACAACCGGGTCATAAATATCGCCTTGACCTTCAGGCCGCTGCTGGAACATCTCTTCATTGGCAAACAAACCAAGTAATTTTTGGTTATTGGCTTTTTTAAGTTCTTTAGCATTCGTTACATAGGAATATCCCAATTTTTTCGCTTTATTAACTAAATTGCCTTGAGTCCCTTTGCTCGCCTCAGTTGGGTCTTCAGGCGGGTGATCTTGATAAGCGCCGGCTTGGCCTTTTGGATACCAATAATCCTCGCCCCCGCCTAATATCACATCTACTTTGCTATTTTCAATATATTGTTTGGCAATATCGCTCTGTGATTTGCGATCATTCACATGAGCGCCAAATGCGCCTGGAGTGGCATCAGTCACTTGACTTGTCGTTACCAGCCCGGTAGATTTGCCTTGTTCTTTTGCCGATTCCAATACGGTCTTTACAGGTTTCTTGCTGGTATTTATAGAGATGGCACCGTTATATGTTTTGACGCCGGCTGCCATCGCTGTTGCAGCCGCTGCAGAATCTGTAACAGTGCTGGTTGAACTTGTGTGGACCATGCCGGTATATGGCATATCGTTCATGGCAAGCTCGCCTTTTTGGCCGACAGTCGCAAGGCGAATAGCATTCCGATGAGCAGCGCCCATGCCGTCCCCAACAAACAGAATGACATTTTTGGCCTTGCCGGGAACCTCTTTTTGAGGCTCCTTCGCATGCGCGTCAGTAAAATAGCTAAATGTGAACGTTGCAACAGCCGCTAATGACAGAGCCATATTAAACTTTCCTCGCTTATTCATCTTCCGCAAAACAGCCACCTCTTTTTCGGTATTTTCAATTCTATTGTAAATGCCGTTTATTAAGTGGCTTTTTATTTCTTGTAAATGGATTGTTAAGATTTAATAGAGGCTTAGGCATTCTCTTCAAGCCGAAAAACCCGATCCATATCCGCCCTTCTATGTTTGATATAAAAGTAATCATTGCTTTTCGGATCATAATAGTAGTCTTTTTTCCATTCATCAATATTTTTAACGATTAGTTTTATAGATTGGACAAATCTGTATACTTCCTCATTAGTCATAGTGGGATGAACTGAAAACCTTACCCAGCCCGGCTTTGCCGATAAATCTCCGGCATTGATTTTATCCGTAATAAACTTGGAAGCCTTTTGGTCAATGTGATATAAGTAATGGCCGTATGTCCCCGCGCAAGAACAGCCTCCCCTAACCTGAAACCCAAACCTGTCATTCAGCAACTTAACGATCAGATTATAATGAATATCATCAACATAAAATGACACAATCCCCAGACGCTCTGTGATATGTTCTTCCAATACATGACAAGCAGGAATTTCTTTTAAAGATGGCAGAAGGATTTGCAGGAGCTCTTTTTCCCTTTTTAAAATATGGTCTGTACCCATTTGTTCTTTTAACTTAATGGCTAAAGCGGCCTTTATCCCTTGTAAAATTCCCGGCGTCCCGCCATCTTCGCGAGCTTCAATGTCCGGATAATAATGGTGCCCGCCCCATGGATTCGTCCATAAAACCGTTCCGCCTCCCGGATGATCAGGCACTTGATTGACATAAAGCCTTGAGTCAAACACAACAACGCCGCTTGAACCGGGCCCTCCTAAAAATTTGTGGGGCGAAAAGAAAATGGCGTCTAATTTTTCGAGGGGATCATTCGGATGCATATTTATGTCAACATAAGGGGCTGATGCGGCAAAATCAACAAAGCAGATGCCGCCATGTTCGTGCATTTTTCTTGAAAATTGGTGAATAGGCACCTGAATCCCGGTCACATTAGAGCATGCCGAAAATGAGCCGATTTTAACTTTTCGATGTCTATATGCCGATAATAGCTTTTCTAAATGCTTGATATCAGGCCTTCCGCTTGCATCAGGGTCCAAAATCACAACATCCCCTAACGTTTCCAGCCAGGACGTATGATTAGAATGGTGCTCCAAATGTGTAACAAAAATAATCGGACGTTCTTCTTCTGAAAGACTAATTTTATGCCTTAATTTTTCTGGGACTTTTAACCCTAACAGCCTTTGAAGTTTATTCACCACTGATGTCATCCCAAAACCATCAAACAAGAGAACATCATGCTCATCGGCATTAACATGTTGTTTAATAACCTTTTTCGCATGATCGTAGGCTAATGTCATAACCGAGCTTGTTATATTAGATTCCGTATGAGTATTCGCCATATATGGCCCGAAAACTTGACTAAGCTTTTCTTCAATCGGACGATACAACCGTCCGCTTCCGGTCCAATCCGCATAAATGATCGTCTTCTTGCCATAAGGAGACTGGAACGTCTGATTCGTACCAATAATGTTCTTGCGAAACTGGTGAAAATAAGCCTCTAAATCACCGCGAAACTGAAATGTTTTACTCCCGATATTTACTGTGATCATCCCTATTCCTCCTTAATCCGCCCATACATATTTAATATGTAAAGGAAGGAAAAGGTGTGCTTTGTTTAGAAAACTAAGCATGTCAGCACATTCCAAAACTAAAAGTGATCAACCTGTTCGGCTTAGAATTTAATGCTTTCACGGATATGGCGAACTTCTATATAAAAAGACCGATAATAATAATAGATCATTTATAAGGGAGGACATAATGGGATGGATGGCAAACTTATCATTTATGGCACATTTATTTTTCTGATTTTTCTATTCTGTAATTTCGCTGGCCAACTATTCATATTGAGAAAAAAGAATCATGCCATTCTCATCATTGTTTCTGTCATTGAAACAATCATAATGATGATTTTAATATTGATAGGATACAGGTCTGCTTAATTGATGAATCAATCTAAAAAGACTAAACGGCCTCAGCCCTATACAATCATATAGAACTAAAGCCGCATAGAAAATGATTATTTTTTAACTGTCTGCTTATATCCGCCGGTCTTATAACGAGATAACTGTATCTGCCTTTTCCGCTAATTCCAAATCATGGGTTACAAATACAACCGTTCTGCCCTCTCTATTTAAATCTTTTAATATAGAAAATACTATGTCTCTATTTTCCCTGTCTAAATTGCCCGTAGGCTCATCAGCGAATATATAAGAAGCATCTTTTACAATAACTCGCGCCAAAGCTACCCGCTGCTGTTCTCCTCCGCTGAGTTCAAATATTTTTTTCTTTTGATATCCAGCTAAATTCACTTTTTTTAAGGCTTCCTCAATTTCAAATGATGCTTGCTTTTTTCTTTGATAAGCCAAAGCTATTTTTAAATTTTTTTCTACAGTGGTATTTTCGATTAATGCGTAATTCTGAAATAGGTATCCGAAATGATGTCTCTGTAAATACATTATTTCCTTTTTAGAAGGATTTTTTTTATTCTCAACAATAATGTCTCCGTCAGTAGGTTCCTCTAAAAGACCTGCCAGATTTAATAACGTTGTTTTTCCCGCACCGCTTTTACCGGTAACCGCTATAAAATCTCCCTTTTTAATTGTAAGATTATACTGATTAAAAATCCTTTTTTGACCAAAAGTTTTATCTATGTTTTCCAATTTAATCATACATTAATGGTCTCCTTTTATAATAGAGTTAAATGCCTTTCTGGAGAGCATTTTGTCAAATCCAAAAACAAGAATCATTTCCAGAATGAATATGATTATGCCGGTTAAAAAAACAATGTCACCCTTCAACAAACCAAGAATGGCGACTGGAATAAAATTCACCAGAAAAATGGCCATTAAAAACTTATTATTTCTTTTTAAGCCTGAATACCCAAATATCTTTTTGATATATAAGGTATATTTATTTTTTTCATAGTAACTTGCGACTAAATTATAGGTAATCATAAAGCTAGAGAGAATCAATACGATTGCCATTAATAGCAAGCTTGTTTTTTCCTGCTTTAATTGCTGTATCTCCTGACCATGCTGATCATAGACAGAAACAACATTTTGTATCGAAGAGCCAGCATTTGATTTTCTAATTATAGGCAAGATGTCGCCGTAAGCATCATTTTGCTTTGAATAAAAATAAAAGCACCCAGATATATAAGACAAATAATAAGAGCCATCTATATTTCCTGTTTCAACAACAGCTATAGGATCAGTGATTTGATTTTTGTCTGCTGGCTTTATACTGGAGTCATAAGTAAAGTATTTTTGATTATCATCAACATAAATGATATTTATTTTTAAATCTGACATTTTTGTTTTATTCTCTGGCATGTTTAAGCTTTTATTATAGATATTTTCCACTTCTACCTTTTTGTAATAGAAGTCGCTTAAAAAATTCTTTTTAATTTGAGATTCATATTTTTTTAAACTATAAGGAACTAAAATATTTCTGACATAATCCTTGTGAACAATACGTTTCATTGTGTTGTCTGCGTTTCCATTAGTTTTGATAGGATTATATTTCAAATAATTTTCGTCTACGGTGACACTCTTCCCATCAGGAGATAACCTTGCATTTTCTCCTTCAGAGTTTAAATCGTATATGTATTGATTATCTAACTTGTCATAATTAGAAGCCTCCATAATAAATCCATCTTTTTTTTGCATTTCGAAATAGAACTTTTTCATTCTTTTAGACGTATCGTACTCTTTGCTTCGATCATTCTCACCCGTATAGGATACGGCCGTTGTATACAAATTTTTTGTTTTGTTCCACACCGAAAGCCCTTCTAGATCATGTTTTAAAAGAGACGATTTCTCCGCCAATTGATATATTGAAAGCAATAGAAACACAAGGAAAACAACTTTTAAAATGCCATGCAGTACCAAAACAACCGCATATCGTTTTCTGCCTTTTACTATATCGATTGTTTTCATATCATTTATCAGCCATGCTGTAACTATTAACAAAGGAACAGCTATGGAAAAAAAGCCGGCCAGTAATACCAAAATGAACAGTAATGACAACGTCCCAAAATAGTTCAACCCATTTATAAAAATATAATAGACGCTTAAAGTACAATAAGAAGAGAGGATACTCATTGAAAAAACAGGTAAAAGAGATAAAAACATATGCTTTAAAATATGCCATGAACGATGCCCGTTAATACGTAAAATAGCAATGTCTCTATTTCTGCTTAAAGCATAATGAATAACGGATATCACCAAACACAAACTAACCAATAATAAGTTAGCCCAAAGAATTAAATTGGGCGGAAGCACATTTGAATGGTATGTATCTAATATTTTTACGCTGGCAACATTATCATTTATGTCTTTAATCAGCTTATTGATTAACTGTTCATTTTGAGTAGATAAATAATAAATGCCGTCGGCTCCTAAATTTTGCGTTTGAGTGATTCTTTTTATCACAATATCCGTTTTAGGGTCTGACCTTGGAAATACACCGCTTTCTTTTGAATGGGAGCTCTTAAAGTTACTAATAAATGCTTCCGAATGAGGTTCGGGCAATTGGCCTTCTTTCAATTTTATTTGACCTTTTAAACTTGGATCAGAAGTATAAATAATCAAATGATGATCATCTTTAAAAACGTATTTTGAAATAGGTGTATGATATTTATCCCCCAGTTTTTGCAAATAGTCCCCATAATGATATGAATGCTTTCTGGGTTTATCAAAGTTTAGAAGAATACTTGTATGTCCTTTATATAATAGTTTATTCATTTTATTTTCTTTAAAAAATTGTAAACCATAAAGGGATAGTATAATCATTTGAAAAGTAAGCAAAAAGTATATAATTTTTTTCATAAGTCAACTCCTTACATTTGCCAGTCAACAAACCAGCGCATTCCAAAAATTTTAGTTTTATACCAAACTATGGTATCATAACCATAAAAAAATAAATAGATATAGATTTAATGCTTTTTTGTAATCCTAATGTGAAAATGGAAATTACATGGAATAAAAAGCGACTTAAATGTTCAAACCATTTAAGCCGCCTGTTGACGCAAATTAGACGTTTAGATCGTCTCTATGAGAAGTGTATGCAGAAACTCTATATTCATTAATTATTCAAAGCATTATTGGCATCATTAAGATCAGCATCATACGTATTCGTTATACTAAAAACATTATTTTCAATATGAAAATCTCCTGTACTAAATCCGCCTGAACCTGAAAATGTCTTTGAAACAGCTTTGGGAGCAACATTCAAGCTGTCTCCGAAATTAAGCGCGCCGGAAACGGTATTAATCTTTACAGCTCCAACAATCGAAGGCAATATGATCACACCTTTTATGAGATGATTCCGATACATTTCATTATTATAAAGTTATCTGTCCCCTTCAGCATTCATATCATTAACATCTGGATCAAACGTATTTGTTTGTGAATATAAACTGTTTTGAACGTGAAAATCCCCTGTCCGGTTGCCCCCTGCACCGTTATAAAACTTAATCAATTGCTTAGGCGTTAAATTGACGGTATCACCAAAGTTAACTGATCCAGAAACAGTATTGGCCTTAAAAGATTCAACAAACGATGGCATATTTCCCCTCCTTTTTATTCAATCAATCAACGGGATTATATATTTGCAGCATTATTGGTATCGTTAGCATCAGCATCATACGAATGAGTTAAACTAAAACTATTATTTTCATTATGGAAATCACCTGTTCCGTAGCCGCCTGAGCCAGCATATGTTTTTGACATATATTTTGGAGATACGTTCAGACTGTCTCCAAAACTTACTGCACCTGAAATGGTATTCACTTTAACCGGACCAACAAATGCAGGCAATGGGCCATCCTCCTTCCTGAAAAGCTGCCTATCGTTATGATAATAGTTATTATATGCCGAAGGATGACCTTATTCTTGGTCTCTCATCCTAAGCCAAAAATGTACTTTATTTATAAAACCGTTTCATATAAATATCTTAATATGTGAAAAATCATCTCTCTCCTGCAGAACGTCACTTGTATGTCCAACATATACCCAATGTCTTTTTCGGAAATGAGGATGATAACATCTTAATTCACTGAAAATTAAAAAGTAGATTTAAACCTAAAAGATATTAGAAGAAAACAACAATTGTAAGCGCTTTTTCAACCGTTTTTAACGATTTACAACAAAATATGATTGGGAGTAAAATTTCCTCACTCTAAGAAAATCGTTTCAAAAAATCTGATATCGCTTCATTCATTGATTTGAAGCGGGGGAACCAACCGCGGCAGAGCCGCAAAAGGGTGAAGCCTTTTAAAAGGCAGGGCGGCTCTTTACGACCGAATTCGACAGCTAACCTCGCAAGCGTATAAAGAGAGGCTGGTGGTGCTTTGTGTGGTTTACTTAATTTCTGCGGCAACGATTTTCTTAGAAGGACTTAATCTTCAGTCAGAAAGGTCATACTAATGTTAGTCAGGAAGGGAAAGCTTTGATTATTCTTACTGATCATCTCCGAGTATAACGAGCAGAAAGGAGAAACAGGGGTATGGAACATCCATTGAAATGGCTGGAAATAACTTTAATTATATTGGCTCTCTTAGGCATTTGGTATTCTGTATTGAATTTCAGTGCTGTTAAGCGGGTTTTAATTGGCCGCCCTATGCGGACAAAAGAACTTCATGCACAGCATAATAAATTAATCTGGTTTATTGCACTGCCAATACTTTCTGCGGATCTTTATTCGTCGGTTGCTTATGGGCCTGAATCTGGAATGACTGAGCTTGCGGGTCTTGGTTCAAATGCAAAGTGGCTGATCTTGCCTATCACTTTTTCAACAGTTATCCTCCTTGTCATTTTGATTTTATCTTATATTATGGGGGTTTTAGCCTACCCAAAAGGGGGAGGCGCTTATGCTATTGCAAAGGATAATTTCAAACGGCCGTGGGTTTCTCTCATTGCATCCAGTTCGCTGTTGATTGATTATGTTTTAACGGTTGCCGTTTCAGTATCTTCCGCTGTCAAGAACGTTTCGTCTGCATATCCTGCAATGGCCCCTTTTGAGACGACTTTAGCGCTTTTATGCGTATTAGTCTTAGTTATAGTGAATCTGAGAGGGATAGCTGAATCGGCCAAGATTTTTGCATGGCCTACGTTTGGGTTCATGGCTTGTATGATTCTTTTAATCATAACGGGGTTTATTGATGAATGCCGTCATGGTTTTATACAATCGTCAACGCCAAGTTTCGGAACAATACCAAATGGTTTAACAACTTTGTTGCTTTTAAAGGCTTTCAGTTCAGCCTGTTCTGCGCTTACAGGGATAGAAACCATTTCAAATGCTGTCCCTGTTTTTAAAGATCCTAAGCCAAGAAATGCAATAAAAACCTATATAGCCTTGGGGCTGATTACAGGCATAACACTTATTGGATTTTCGTATCACCTATATGTAAGAGGAATTTCGGTTAACAGCAAAAATACAATGCTCTCGCAATTAATAGCCGATTACTTTGGACACGGTTTGCTTTATCAAATCATTATCTGGTTTACTTTCATCGTGCTGATCTTAGCAGCCAACTCGACATTTACCGGCTTTCCTCAATTAGCGGCAATTGTTGCAGGAGACGGATTTCTGCCGCGCGGACTAACGAATCGCGGAGATCGATTGGGCTATTCAAACGGCATTATTCTTTTGGCAGCCTTGGCGAGCCTTTTAATCGCTGCCTTTCGCGCCAATACTAATGCCCTTATTCCTTTATATGCCATCGGTGTATTTATTTCTTTTACAGTCGCCCAAATTGGCCTCATTCGCCGGTGGCGGAGAGTTAAGGGCTCCTACTGGAAGTTAAAGCTGTTTATTAACCTTATCGGTGCGATTGTTACATTAATAGTCGCTTTAATTTTCGCCGTAACGAAATTCGCCAGCGGCGCATGGATTGTTTTAATTGTATTGCCATTTTTGATCTTTATATCAATAGCGATTCACCGGCACTATCATCAGGTCGCGTTACAACTGCGCATTAATCCCAAAGAGGATCATCCGGAGCCGCATCATGTCACATCCATTGTTTTGGTGTCCGGTGTCCATCGTGTCGTTAATCATACACTCTCATTCGCAAAAAGTTTGGGAACTGATGTCATTGCTGTATATGTTGGCTTTGATGATGAATCAATAGACAAAATGGAGAAGAAGTGGGAAGAATGGGGGGCACCTTGCAGACTTGTAGTCCTTAAAAGCAAGTATCGGTCGATTCTTGAACCTTTATCCCGGCTGATTGCGGCCATAGAGAAGAAAAAGGGAGAACACGATCATATTCATATCCTTGTCCCTCAATTCTTGCCGAAGAAATGGTGGCATAATTTATTGCACAATCAGAGCGCGCTTCTTTTGCGCGTATGGCTTTTCCGCCATAAGAATGTTGTTATAACCACCGTTCCGTTCCATTTGAAAAAGTAAATAACTTAAAGGCGCCTAGACATCATCATTTTTATCAATCAAGCTCCCAGAGCATCGTAAAACAGATCCCGAAAACAGCCTATTTCGCTGATTTTCGGGATATTTTTTTATTTATTGAAAGAATGTCTGCCAAAAACTAGCCAGAGTCAGTCCGATCAGCAGTAAAACCATTGCCCATCCCCATATTCTTCCGAATAATTTTGTTCTGTACGCCCCCATCAACTTCCTATCACTCGTCATCAATACCATAAAAATAAGAAGGGGCAGCATCAGAACACCGCCGATAACCTGTGTCGCTATCGAGATGAGATTTAACGGCAAATGCGGTACTAAAATGGCCAATGCGGCAAAGACGAGACTGCCGATATAAACCGCGTAAAATTTCGGCGCTTCCCATATCTTGTCATTGAGGCTCTTCGACCAGCCGAACAATTCAGCAATACTCCATGAAGAAGATAGAGAAACGGTGATAGATGCCAAAAACCCAGCGTTAAACAACCCTAGACCAAAGAGAATGGCCGGCCATCGTCCTGCAACATGATTAATCGCTCCAACCATCTCGGCCGGACCTGCGTTACTGATGTTATGCACGTGTCCAAACAGGGACGCCCCGCAGATGATAATACCTGCTGCGATAATCACTTGGATAAGGGTGCCTAATGCCGTGTCAATTCGGCTCAAACGCAGTTCATTTGATGTCACGCCTTTGTCGATCGTGCCGCTTCCTTGAAAGAAGATCATCCAAGGAGCGATCGCATTCCCCATAGTCGCAATGACGAACCAAATGACGCCGCCTTGAAGTTCTTTCGGAACGTTCCATGCTGCAAAAGCATGCCCGATGGCTGAAAGGCTCGGGTGTGTCATGGCTGCTACAACCAAAAAGATAATATTGAGCGCACCTACAAATAGAGCCAGCCGCTCTTTCGTCCAATATCCGGTAAAAAGAACAAAAGCAACGACAAGCAATAAACATAGGATGGAACTGACCCAAAGAGGCAAACCTAACAAAACGAGCCCCGCTGTCATCCCAATAAATTCTGTAATGAGTGTCAATAAATTTTCAAAAGCAAGGGTTGAGATGTGGTAGTATCCCCAGAATTTCCCGTAACGCCGCAAGGCCAATCTTGAAAAGCCTTCCTGGGTTACGGCCCCAAGCCGCATACTCATTTCTTGAATGGTATATGCCAGAGGCGCAAGACAAAACACTAAAGGAATAAATAACCCAATGCCAAATGTCGCTCCTGTTACCGCGTAAGAAATAACACCGCCTGCATCATTATTAGCAATTGCCGCTACTAGACCCGGTCCCATTAGTGCCCAGATGATGCAAATGGAACGTCTCCATCCCTTCTTACGATTTCTGACGATGTCACGAAACTTAGATTGGCTGCTATCAGAAGCCAATGTTGATTGTACTTTACTCATTGTTGTCACATCCTAAAAGAAATTTTTTACTTTTTTCAGCAGTCTATTCTGGAGTGTTGAAGAATGTGCATCGGTTCATCAATAGGTTTTGAAAAGAAAGAAACGCTCCTCAACGGATGATGAATGCAGATCATCAGACTCCGCAAAAATTAATTTTCCTTAAAAGACAGATGCCGCCTGCTATCTAAGGCATTTAACATGGTAACCTCTTTTATTAAAGTGTGTAGTATAATAAAAGACCGATAGTGTTTAAAACACATCGGCCCGTAGAATCACTCTATTTTAGGCATAACTCGAGTTTTTCATTGATGAAATAACCGCCTGGCTGCCAGACTTAAAGGCGGTTATTTCTTTTTTTGAAATGCCAGGATGGTGACAATCAGCAACCCAAAATTTAACATAGATTGAATGGTTTCATACACTGACATACCCCCTCACCTCCTGCCCTCAGATTTTGGAAGGGAGCTGTGCCTGCCCTTGTGAAATAGTCAAAAACGCGTGTTTACTAATACAATATTTCAGTGTTGAGAAAATGTGCGCATGTCTGACAAAAACGTTGAGAAAATGTTAATGAACTGTTGAGGATTAATCAACACATACCGACTCATCCGCATTTAATATTTTCCACGAAAAAACCCATATCTGGCCAATTTTTCCGATATGGGCTCGGTTATCATATAAAAAGTACGGGATATTGAGGGACAAGTGCTGTTCATCAAGATTTATCATCTAGAATCCAATTTTTGGCAGGGGAAATTATGGAACCTTAATTAAAGCCAACGGGTTGGGCTATCTGTGAAGCAAATTATTCAGCAAGACGCTTTTGGACAATCTGTATGGCAATGACATCATCTAAATAACCAATTGGAAAGACGTAATCGGGAATAATATCCGCCGATAATATAAAATACAATAAAGCGCTGCCTAGAATAGCGCGTTTTTTCGGCAGCATGTTGTCGTCTAAATATTGCTGGTACATTTGTTTTAGCTCATCGATATATGGGCCAATACCGCTCACCTGTTCAATCTTTGTCTCAAACATTTCACAAATCTGCCGATGCCCTTCTTCAGTCTGCGCATATTGTTCATACTTGTCTAATTCCTGCTCAATATGTGCAGTGTTAAAGTTTTTGTCAATAAGCTTTGAAGATGCGAGCGCTTCCTGAATGTGGTTTACAGGATTGTTAATGTTTTGCTGATTATTTTTCTCAGATTCTGACATATTAAAACCGGCTGCCTTAACCAAATCCTCCATTGGCACATTAAGGGAATCAGAAAATTTTTGGAGATGGGTCAATTTTGCTTGTTGTTTGCCATTTACAATCCGCGAGATAGTAGCAGTATCCATTCCGGTAAGAGCGCTCAGCTTCCGCATAGAAAGCGACTGTTGCTTTAGCAGTGATTTTAACAGCGTCCCCAGTTTATTGAAGGCATCACTTTCCTCAGGCATTTTGTTCCCGCCTTTCATCATGTGTTGACTATTTATCAACATTATATGAAGGGGCTGAGCTTTTTTCCTTAACATTTTTGAAAGAGAAACACACAAGCGCAGAAAATCAACTTTCATCCTCCCGGAAAAAGGCTGATATACCCGCTATGTTTAATACAGCAAAAAGGCGAGGATGTTCCCCGCCTTAAAGTGATGGATCATTGGCTAACTTTGTATAAATGGTGTTATTGACAATGCCAAATGACTTAATATTATTTTGAATGTTTGAGAGCAAGACCACATAGACTTTTCCATTTTTTCCGTAGCTGTTTAAACCATTCCAGCCAGGCAAGACGCCATGCGATGAGACGCTTCCCGGATCTACATACCATCCAAAGCCATACGTGGCCTTAAATGGTGTGAAAATTTGTTGGTAGCTTTCTTGCGACACAAGCTTTCCGGATGCCAGCGCATGATCAAACTTGTACAAATCAGGGGCTGTTGTATAAATGTCGCCGCAGCCAAACAACTGGGAAAAGTCTGGTATATCCGGCGTGTACATCGAGCCATTTTTGATTTTATAGCCTGTTGATGGATAAGGTTCTTTGTTAAAATGCGTGCCAAATCCGGAATGATTCATGCCAGCCGGTTTAAAGATGTGCTGCTTGATATAATCGTGAAGGGATTCTCCTGAAACCTTCTCAACAATATAGCCGAGAATAGAATAATTCGAATCAGAATAAGCCCATCTTGTCCCAGGAGGAAACATTAAAGTTTGTGCATTTTTCCCGATTTTTTGCATCAGCTGTTCTCTTGTCAGCTTATCCTGTGATTCGTCAATTTCACGAATGCCGGACGTATGTGTCAATAAATCAAAGAGTGTGAGCTGATGAGCATGCGGAAAGTTAGGAAGGTATTTAGCTAATGGATCATGGACATTTACCTTGCCTTTTTCTTGAAGCTGCATCAGCGCCGTTGAGATAAACGACTTTGTAATCGATCCAATATAATAAACCGTATTTGAGTTATTTTTAATCCCTTTTTCACGATTAGACAAGCCATAACCTTTTTCAATGACAACTTTCCCGTTTTTGACAATCATAGCTGAACCATTAAAATGAATGCTCTTTAAATAGCGATCAATATCTTGACTGTTCACAATATTAACGGGAGGATCTTCAGACCGTTTGCCATGGCTTGCCGCTTTATATTTGTTTGGTTTTTCGGCTTCTTGCTTTTTGCTTTCAGAAGCGCTTACACTTGCTGAAGATGGTTCAGATGATTTTTGCTGATAAAAATAAGCGCCTATAATGATCAAAACTATTAATAGGCCGCTGTATCCAATTATTCTTCTGCGCCTTTTAATTTCTCTAGATTTCCTTCTACTCATATAAGGCCCTCTTTTTTTATAGTTTTCTTCTTATTTATTATTGAGCAAAAAAATGTTTAGGCAATTTTATCAATAATTTTTAACAACTCCTTTTTAATTCATTATTCGAATAGGGTATGTGCTGAGCCATTTTTTATAGAAAAGATAAAACGCTTAGTATCATGCTGTTAGTGATGATTTATTTTATCATAGATTTTTCATAAAATAGTTAAAAATTAGTTACAAAAGCAAACCTAAGGATGAATTTAGAGGAAAGCGGCCATTTTGTTTAAAATCTCTTACGGACACATCTGTCAACCTCATTTTTAAAGACACGCCGCTAACAAATTGAATTTTTTGACCTCTTTAAGTATTTGTTGTTACAATCAACTTGAAGCTGAACGGCTTATCCTTACTATGAGCCTGCATACAGATGAATTGTTCATTCGAACCGTTTTATTGCTGTTCTAAAAGCATTCCATCATTTTTTCCGGCCGGCTTTTTTAAATTAATGATAAAAGGAGAAATGTAAAATGAATTTTGTTACATTGAACAACGGGTTAAAAATGCCTCAGCTTGGCTTTGGGGTTTGGCAAGTTGAAAATGAACAAGCAACAGCTGCAGTTTCTAAAGCCATTGAAACAGGCTACACATTAATTGATACTGCGATGATCTATAAAAATGAAGCAGGCGTCGGCAAAGCTATTAAAGATTCTTCCGTTCCTCGAGAGGAATTATTTATTACGACAAAAGTTTGGAACAGCGACCAAGGCTATAACAACACATTGCGGGCCTTTGATGAAAGTTTGGAAAGGTTAGGCCTTGACTATGTGGACCTCTATTTAATACATTGGCCAACACCTGAATTTGATGAATACGTCGATACATATAAAGCGATGGAAAAACTCTATCATGATGGCAAAGTTAAAGCTATCGGCGTTTGCAACTTTGAAATAGAACATTTAGAACGCCTTTTAAAAGAATGCGAAGTCAAGCCTGTTCTAAACCAAATTGAGTGTCATCCGTACCTTTCCCAAAATGAGGTAAAGGATTGGTGCGCCAAACATGATATCTTTGTAGAAGCATGGAGCCCTCTTGATCAAGGCGGCGAAGTCCTTCAAGATGAAGTGATTAAAGCAATTGCTGAAGCACACAGCAAAACGCCGGCCCAAGTTGTGTTGCGCTGGCACTTGCAAAATAACACCGTCGTTATTCCGAAATCAGTCACACCATCTAGAATAGAAGAGAACTTTAATGTCTTTGATTTTGAACTTAGTGCGGATGAGATGGCAAAAATCAATGAACTTAACCGCAACAGACGCAAAGGCCCGCATCCAAATGAAATGAATCAAAGATAATAAGCCCATTAAAACCTATTCAGGCAGCGCTTGAATAGGTTTTATTTGTTTCTTGATATCTTGCCTTAATCGCGCTTAGAAGCTCATATAATTAACCTTTATTGGATGATATGCTTTACTAGACAACCGTTAGATTAGTATGAACCTAAATATTTTGGCGTAATTTCTTCCTCTATGACTTTATTATCATTATAAACCTTATAAGCCTTTGCCTTTGTTCTGGAACTAACTACGTTACTAATTGTTTGATCAATATAATGGACCGCAGCACCGTCATCTATTGCAATACCCGATTGTATATTGTTTGAACGTATAAGTTTATGATAAGAAGGTCTTCTATCTAATTCACCATCGTAATGCGGACAATTGCTTCCCCTTAGGAAACCCAAACATTTTATTGGTTCTAATCCTTCTCCAAATGAATCAGTGACACCTTCTTCGAACCAGCATAATGAACCTGCGCTAATACCGGCTAAAACAACACCTTTGTTCCAAGCCTTTCTAAAAATACTGTCTAACCCCCACTCTTTCCATAAAACTAGTAAATTCTTTGTATTTCCACCACCGACATAAATAATATCTTTTTCAAGAACAAATCCTTCGATATCCCTTGTTGGCGGTTTAAATAAAGACAAATGAGCCGGATTACAATTTTGTTTATTAAAAAAGTTATAAAATCTCGATATATAATCTTTTGAATCCCCACTGGCAGTTGGAACAAAACATATTTGAGGCTTTTTCTTTTTTGCTTGTTTTAAAATGTACAAATCTAATAGGGGATTATTGGGTTCCATCGAAAACCCGCCACCGCCCAGAGCAATTATTTGCCGCATTTATTGATTTCCTTTCTACATATTAATAGATTAATCTTTAATTTCGACAAATCTAAGGCCAATCCTTTTTATAACGCCGTTAGGTTAGTATAGCTAAAACCAATGCGATTTCGTTCTCCGCCGGTGGCTTTTGACTAAATAACAGTGTATCAGTATAATAATATCTTTGGGTATTGACCCGCGTGGTTCGAAAACCTCCCACGTAAAAAAACTAAGGAGAGAATGAAATATGAAGGTAAAAACACTGGTGGGAAACGCGATAATAGCGGCATTATATATTGTCATTTCTATGCTTATACAGCCATTAAGCTTTAAGGTGATTCAATTCCGCATCCCAGAAATGTTCAACCATCTCGTTGTTTTCAATAAAAAATATATATTTGGGATCGTTTTAGGTGTTATTTTAACCAACCTGTTTTTTTCGCCTATGGCGGCATACGATCTCGTTTTCGGCGTCGCCCAATCAATCTTTTCGTTAACGGTGACTATCTTGTCCGGACGCTTTATTAAAGGCATTTGGGCCCGAATGGCGGTAAATACCGTTGTCTTTACAATAACTATGTTTCTTATTGCTATCGAACTCCATTTAGCCCTTCATGCGCCTTTCTTATTAACATGGCTAACAACAGCTGTCGGCGAATTCGTTGTTATGGCGGTCGGCGCTCCGGTGATGTATGTGCTTAATAAGCGAATCGATTTTAAGAAATTGATATAGCAAAAGAGTTGCTGCGGCCAAGCGGCAGCTCTTTTGTTTTAATAATGCCGTTAATTCTCAAACATCAGTCCTCTTATTCTAAGTTTTCCTTTTAAGTTAATCATGATGCTTGCACCTGACATAACCCCGGAAGTTTGTTTCTAAAAACTCTCCAAGCTGAAATATAGCGTCCTCATTTCCATTCATGCTTATCACCTGAACGGCTATAGGCATTCCTTGCTGGTCCGTGCCGACGGGAACAGTCAGGGAAGGAAGCCCCCATACATTTGCATAAATGATATAAGGCAGATAACGCAAAAAAGTTTTTCGAATAGAGAAAAGCTCTTTAAATAAACCGCCATGATTGGGCGCTGTCCGGTGATAAACAGGAAAAATAAGCAGACGTTTTTCCAAATATTCGGCTAAATGTTTATCCCCTTGCTCAATAAACCAGCTTAATTCTTGTTGTCGTTTTTGATTGGGTTTAAATAGTTTAGCACCGATTATCACTTTCTTGGCAGAAACATAATGTTGGGGTGTTAGTTTTTCCTAATATAATGGCTCCTTCTTTTTTCACCTTAGCAACAACATCAGCATCCGATGCCTTTATCTGCTCCTTTAAATGTGTTAAACCGCCTGTTGTTCTCATGCCGCCGACATCCAAAGCTTCCTTTATACTCATCGGGACCCCGAATAATCGCCCTTCCGCCTTTCCCTCTTTAACCATTTGGTCTGCTTGCTCAGCTTCCTTGATAGCTTGGTCAAACCGGTCTTCGACAAGGCAATTTATGGCTGGATTTATCTTTTTAATATGTGAGATATATGTATGAACAGCTTTGGTTGCTGATATCTCGCCCATTTTAATTTTCTGGGACAGAGCGGCAGCATCCATATTTAATATATCTTTGGCTGAATAATATGTCTTATTGTCAAATTCGTTCGAGGTGGTTTGTATACTCATAAGGCTCCCCCTTTCATATGTTTTTGTATGTGTGTATTCATTCATTAATTCAATTATCCCTCTTTTGATTTTTCGAATTTAGTTCTCTTGTGAAATAGAAAAAGGCAGAGCTTTAATGCGTCGCTCCGCCAACTTCCTTAATATCTTCTTTTTCATTTGCCGCTGTTACGGCTGCAAGTTCCAGCCCTTTTACAATCGTATCGAGACTGAGGCTCGGCGCCTCCTTATCAGCTGTTTGTTCATGTATATATGGAATGTGAATAAATCCGCCTCGAATATCTGATGCTTCTGTTTGCAAATAATGCATAACACCATAAAATAGATGGTTGCATACAAAGGTGCCGGCAGTATTAGACACGGCGGCTGGTATACTTTCTTCCTTAAGGCGGCGGACGATTCTTTTGATTGGCAGCGTTGACCAGAGGGCAGCCGGACCGCCTGCAACAACCGGCTCATCAATCGGCTGTTGGTTATCATTATCCGGAATCCGTGCATCATCAATATTAATGGCCACCCGTTCAGGCGTGATTTTCAGACGTCCGCCGGCCTGGCCCACACAAATGACCGCATCAGGTTCATGCTCCATAATGGCTCTTACCGCTGTTTCAATAGAACGGTGAAAAACTGTCGGCACTTCCTGTGCAACAATTGTGATGTCGTCTATTTTTCTCCCGTCTAAACGTCTAACAGCCTCCAGCGCTGGATTTATCTTTTCGCCGCCAAAAGCTTCAAACCCTGTTAACAAAACTTTCTTTCTCATTATCTAACACCTCTTATTTTACCCCTATGTAACGTCTGTAAGATTCCCGTTAACATTAGCCAACTCATGAAAGCGGGAGATAACCGTGGCACGCATAACTATGGCCGCTCTTTTTCTCGCCGCAAATGGCGCAGAGCATTTTCCTATCATCACTAACCATCGGCCTGCTGACGGCAATATTACTTTATCAGAAAATACATTAATGCAACATTAACCGCAAGCGTGATTAACGCGGTCGGAAACTGAACACGTATGACATGGTTTTTATCCTTTAAATCTAGCAATGCGGCTGGCACAATATTAAAATTCGCTGCCATCGGCGTCATTAATGTCCCGCAATAGCCTGCAAACATAGCAATCGCTGCAAGCTGATTCGCGTCAGCGCCAAATTGCTGAATAAGAAGCGGAATCGCAATCCCCGCTGTCATAACAGGAAAAGCAGCAAAGGCATTTCCCATAATCATAGTAAACACAGCCATGCCGACACAGTAAATCAATACCGCCCAAAACAGCGAGTGTTCAGGTATAAATTTTGTGGTTATTTGTGTAACAACCGTCCCAACTCCCGCCTTTGTGAAAATTGTCCCGAGCGTAGCAAGCAATTGAGGCAGTACTACCGCCCATCCGATAGATTCCAATAAACGCCGGCATTCCTTGATAGACGTTCGCGGCGTATCGCGGGTCAAGGCTAATGCCGCTATCAAAGCTATCACACAAGCCGCGCCAAGAGCGACTAATGTGGGATTGGCCGGATCAAAAAGCGGCAAGCGGCCTATTTTGATATTTGCCAACAATTTAGAGCCAACAACGGTTAAAACAGGAATTAATAAGGCCGGCAAAAACAGCCAGCTGCCAAGACGCTGACGGCGTTCCTCACGCGCTTCCGTACTTTCTTCTCTAAAACGGCCTTTGCGAAGACCTCCGCAAGCTACAATAAGCACCATCACAATGACCATTAATCCAATATAAAAAGGCGGAATAACTTTCCCAAAGAGAAGTGTCAAAGCATAAATAAAATAAAACAAGCCGGAGGTTATTCGCCGCGAATTGGATTTATCGAAAAAAGTATATATTGAACACAGCAATCCAATAATGCCCATAAATGCATAAACTGCTTCAACGGAAATCGTCATCTTTCAACTTTCCTTTCCGTTTCATTAGCTTGTCCGGCTTCTAAAAATTTAGGCTGGCCAAGCCGGCGATCCAGCCGTTTATCAAACAGGTAAAGACGAATCGAATGAATAATAAACACACAGACGGCTGTCGGTATTCCCCAAAGCGCCATTAAAATAGGATCAGCTGATATATGATTTTGATCGAAAAATCCTTTCATTAGCAAAATACCGCCGACCGCCACAAAAATATCCTCGCCAAAAAATAACCCAATGTTATCGGCTGCGGCGGCTTGGGCGCGAATATTTTCTCTTTCTTCTTGAGGCAATTTGCCATACTTTGCTTCAGCCGCCCCTTCAGCCATCGGCGCAATTAACGGCCGAACAGTCTGCGGATGCCCGCCGATGCTGTTCAGTCCCAGAGCAGCCCCAATCTCGCGTATTAACAGATAGATATTAATAATGCGCCCCGCAGTCACAGCTTTAATTTTTGAAACGAGTTTCGCCGCCTGATTTTGCAAGCCGTTTCTTTCTAACAAGCCGACAATAGGCAAAGTGACAATCAAGATCGACATGTAGCGATTCGTTGTAAAGGCTTCGCCGAACTGTGTAATCAGCTCTTTAATTGGCAGTCCGCCGATTAAGCCTGTCACAAGCGCCGAAACGGTTACGACAACTAGCGGATTAAATCTTAGCAAGAATCCGACAATAATTAATACAACACCAATAAGAACCATCTAACCCCTTCTTTCATGATGACTGATCAAAATAGTATCAAATAGTCAATATATTAATAAAAATCTTTGTGTCATTATTTTAACATAATTTGATAATATTCGATATCATCGGTTTAATGCTATCCGCTTCTCTTAGAAGGGTCCCCATTGGATGAGAACGCCAATGGCAATAAACACAGCCCCAATGATGAACCAAATGAAAGCCAGCGGCGCCATAAACCGAACCCATTTAAAGTATGGGATGCCGCTGGCCGCGAGAACACCCATTAAAACACCGGATGTCGGATTAATGCAGTTAGCGACTCCTTCTCCCAGCATGACAGCTTACACAGCGACCTGCCTTGTTATATGCATGAGATCGGCGAGAGGCGCTAAAATCGGAATGAACACCACCGATTCCCCTGAACCCGAAGAAATCAAGAAATGAAGAAGAATGCTGGAGATAAACATGCCAATCGCACCAAAAAATGGATTTAAACCGTGCAGGAGGCTGGCTAATCCATTGACAATTGTGTCAAGAAGCTTCCCGTTCTCTAAAATGACCGAGATCGCGCGCGCCATCCCAACAATAAGCGCTCCATAAACCAAGCGCTGACATCCATCTAAAAAGGTTTTGGAAATCTTGTTCGCATCCATTTTGGCAATAATGCCGGATATGATAGAAATGAAAACAAATGTGCCGGCCATTTCAATATCTGACCATTGCAGCCATAGCGCACCGGCTAAAAAACCTAAGATTGACAGGCCGGCAACCATGATAATCAACTTATGGCGAAGGGTAAAAGGAACTTCGGACTTCTCTTCTTTATTAAGCAGTGCCTGATTCGGAAACCAATCCTTTCCAAGTACACTGCCCTTTCCCTTGTGCAAACGGCGTGAATAGATATAAATGTAAATAATGGTTGCCGCCAAGAAACAAATATAAATGGCAGCGCGCAGTTTTATCCCTGAAAAGAGCGGAAGTTGGGCAATTTTTTGTGACAAGCCTAGAGGTGTTGGCGATAAAATAGTGGCATTAAAACCCGCATAACTCCCAAGGTAGATGACAGCAGCGCCGACAACCGCGTCCCATTTGAGCGTGCGGGCAACAATGATGCCCAATGGAATAAAGCCAATGACAGAGTTCACAACGATGCCTGTTGTCCCAAGTATAGAAAAGACAATCCCGACAATAGTCATAAATAACAGCTGTCTCTTACTGAATTTAGCAACAACATGATGAATCAACCCTTGAATAGCTCCTGACTCTTCAAGAATTGCGATTGTTCCCCCTGTAAATAGAATTAAGAAGATGATTGAGGATGAATTAATCATACCTTGCTCAAACGCAGTAAAGAATTGAATGATACTAACCGGTGAACTTTCTACATGGTGATAGCTTCCGGGAACCGCCTGTGTAATTGCCCCATGCTGCACTCTTTTAAACTCTCCCGCCGGCACAAAATAAGACAAAGCGGCACAGATGAGAGCAATAATAAATAAAAGAACATAGGCATCTGGCATCTTCATCTTGAATTTCGCAGACTTTTCCGCTTTCGTTTTTGCCTGGGTGCTCAATAGATCAGCCTCCTCCATGAAATATTATAATAATATGACTATTGATATAATTCTAACTTGTGATAAATTATAATCAAGGATTCTCTCTAATACAATACTCGCGCCGCAAATCCTTCAAAAATAAAAATAAGAGCAAAAAACAGCCGATCTATGATTAAAACGATCAAACGGCCTGCCACACAATGACTCGATACCTTGACTATATTATAGTAGAGAACCGGAAACGGCCCCTCTAAGTTGAGAGCATTTAGATAAACAGCTGCGACTGTTAGATATCAATTGGAGGCGTTTTTACAAATGAAGCTTTTAAACGATCAATTAAAACAAGAAGTACGTGATATTTTCGCATACTTACATGATCACCCTGAAGTGAGCTTAAAGGAGTTTCAAACGACAGAATATATTGCCAAAAAGGCAGCGGATCTCGGCTCTCGTGTGGCAACTTTTGAAGATTGCACCGGTGTAATTGCCGAAATCGGCTCTGGTTCCCCCAAAATCGGGCTTCGGGCTGATATAGACGCATTATGGCAAGAAGTAGAAGGTACCTTTAAAGCCAATCATTCCTGCGGCCATGACGCCCACATGACGATGGTTCTAGGGACACTGATGCTCTTAAAACACCAAGACTCTCTCCCGGAAGGAACCGTTCGTTTTATTTTCCAGCCGGCGGAGGAAAAAGGTCTTGGCGCGCTTAAAATGATTGAAAAAGGCGTTGTCGATGACTTGGATTTTCTATACGGCGTTCATGTCCGCCCTGTTCAAGAAACGAAAAACGGCCACGCTGCACCGGCTATTTTACACGGCGCCACCCAAACCATTACAGGAACAATTATAGGTGAAGACGCCCATGCCGCCCGTCCCCATCTTGGCATTAACAGCATTGAAGTCGCTGCAACGTTCGTTCATGAACTCGCCCATATACATGTAGACCCGATGGTGCCTCATTCCGTGAAAATGACCAAATTGCAAGCCGGCGGCGACAGCGCTAATATTATTCCGGGAAAAGCCGAATTCAGCCTAGATTTACGCGCGCAAACCAATGAAGTCATGGAAGCCTTGATAACAAATGTTAAAGCAGCTGCCGATTCAATTGCTCAATTTTACAATGTGCAAATCGATCTTAATATTCCTGGAAATCTAGCCGCCGCAACAGAAAATCCCGTAGCGGAAAGCATCTTGGCAGAGGCGATTGCCGATGTGCTTGGCGAAGAAAACCTTGATCCGCCATTAGTGACCACGGGTGGAGAAGATTTCCATTTCTATTCTTTAAAAAAGCCTCATTTAAAAGCAACCATGCTTGGATTAGGCTGTGATTTAACACCGGGGCTTCATCACCCCAACATGACTTTTGACCGGAACGCTTTGTTCTCGGGAATTGAAATCTTAACAACAGCCATCTTGAAAACCTTAAATCATGAAGAAAGAAGAGGAAATCATGCCATTGCGACCCGTTAAGCCCTCGACAATCGTGCTTAGAAAACTGAAATGAAACTCCACGACCAGCTTTGGAACAGAAGAAGATAAATCCTTTTAATGAAGAAACGACGATCACCAATCAGCATATGCTGGAAGATGTGATTATTCCTAAAATTCTTGGCCAAGACATTAGCCATCCTGATGAAGTCGGTGAGATGTTCCGGTTTATCCGCCGCAATGCTATGGCTATCGCAACGATGGAAACGGCGATCTGGGACCTTTTTGCCAAAGTCAACCAAGAACCGCTCTATAAAGTATTGGGCGGCAAAAAGCGGGCGATTGAAGTCGGCGCCAGTATCGGCATTCATCGCTCGGCTGCAGAATTACTGAGTAAAATCGAGGAAAAAGTACAAGCCGGCGCCAAAAAAATCAAATTAAAAATCCGCCCCGGCCAAGACGTTCATGTCATTAAAGAAGTGCGGAAGGCCTATCCAGATATCGCGCTGATGGTTGATGCCAACGCCGCCTACACACTGAAGGATATTGAAGTCTTTAAACGGCTGGATGAATACGGACTTATGATGATTGAACAGCCGCTTGAATATGACGACTTAGTGGATCACAGCCGCCTGCAAAAAGAAATCTGCACCCCTATCTGCCTTGATGAAAGCATTGTGAACTATTCGAGTGCAAGAAAAGCCATTGAGCTTGGCAGCTGTAAAGTGATTAATATTAAAATCGGGCGTGTCGGCGGGCTGTCCGAAGCGAAACGCATCCACGATATCGCCGCCGGAAAAGCCCGGCATTGGCTACGAGATTAATCGGAAGGCACTTGATGACTACACATTCTATGAAAAGAGTTTAAATAGAAGGCGCTCCTCACTGAAAGGAGTGCCTTATTATGATGATGAAGAAGCATTTTTCGCCGATCATAAAACTGCATTTCCCAGATTTCGGGATAGGCGTTTATTTAACAGAGCTCGCTTCATTTAACGTTTTGTTCGTTGTTTCCTCCGCCATAAAGATACAAACGATTAATCCCGCAAAGGTAACGATTGCCCCTATAATCATTGTAGGCCCTATCCCCAGATCTTCAAGCGATATCGGGAACAGATAAGTGCCGAAAAAAGCGCCGATTCGGCTGATCGATGTAACAATCCCTATGGCAGTTCCCCGTATTTCAGTAGGAAAAAGTTCATTGGGAGCAAGCCATTCCATCACATTTGGGCCGCCGGAAAAAATAGCGTAGAGAATAAAGCCGGTTAAAAGGAATACTAATGGTCCATTCGGGAAGAGACCTAACAATAAGATTCCAACTGTCATTACAGCAAAACATGTAATCATCATCGGCCTGCGCCCTACTTTGTTCACAAGCAATAATGCTGGAATACAGCCAATAAGGAATAAAAAACTAATAATAGCTGAACCGTACCCTGTTGATCCGCCAAACAGATGGTATGTTTTTAACATTTCGGGGCCAAAAGTCAGCATAGCAAACGTCGGTGCTACTTGAAATGTATAAAATAGGCTAATGTACATCAAGCGCTTAAAATAACCCGGAGCAAATACTTTAAAGAAACTGGTTTTTTTGCTTTCTTCACCAGGAGGGACAATATCTTGAACCGAAGCATTTTCGCCGTAAACTTGTTTGACGACTTTTTCAGCGTCCTTTTTGCGTCCTTGATTCAATAACCAGCGAGGAGATTCCGGTGTCCCGAGTCGCAATAGAACAAGAATAACCGCCGGAACAGCACTGCTGGCCAGCATCCATCGCCAAGCATTTGGTCCGATGTTTAACATCCATACACCGACAATATAAGCGACTGTTGCGCCAGCGTAATAGGCAACAAGTGTGATGCCCAGCATGGCGCCGCGGTGCTTTCGGGGAGCAAATTCCGCCAACAGCGATGTGGCTATTGGATAATCTGCACCTATCGCTATGCCAAGAATAAGCCTGAGTATAAAAAGCTCTAACCCATTTTGGACCCAAAATTGCAAAATAGAACCAACAATCAATATGATAAAGTCAAGGGTATACATCAGCTGTCTTCCAATTTTATCTGTCAGATATCCTAAAAATCCGCCTATAAAAATGCCTAATAACGCTGATGCGCCGATTAAGCCGCTCCACATAGCATTCAAATGAAGCTGAGGCGTAATTTGTGTAAGGGCCATGCCGATAATACTAAGGATGTACCCGTCTAAGAACGGCCCGCCTGATGAGTATATTGTTAAGCGTTTATGAAAAGATGTAAAACCCGCATCCTCAACATAATTCTTCCTTTTTCTCTTTTTTGAGTGCAAAATGATTAATCTCCTTTCTGCTGCAATGTTAGGCCTTTGATGTTTTTATTTTGCAGTTCCAGCGTATTTTTCATTCTTTTGATTTCATAAATGCTTCTTAACCTGAAATAAAAAAAGCTATCCACCCTTTCAAGAGTGAATAGCTTAACATTAAACAGCTTTGGACATGACGCTTTTACTTTCTTGCTTGTCTTCTGATTTCCCTATATTAAGACTTATCATCGCAGCAAAGGAAACACAATATAACACAGCGAGATAAAGCATTGCAGCTCCCATATGAAAATGCTGCAGGATATATCCGACTAGAATTGGCGAAAATCCTCCCAACGCTCTTCCAAAGTTAAAAATGGTATTTATGGCAGTGCTTCGTACTTCCACAGGATAATATTTGCTGATTAATGCGCCGTATCCGGCAAACATGCCGTTTGAGAAAAATCCGACGACAGCCCCTCCAATAAGTACGCCGGCACTGCCTGACGCATATGAATATAAAAATACTGCTGATGCCGAAGCAGAAAGAAAGATGGCAAAAGAAGCTTTAATGCCTAGACGATCTGAAATCTGTCCAAACGCTAACATGCCGGCAATCATGCCCACAGACGTACTAATCGTCCAAAGCGCAGAACTTGAGACAGACAAACCCTGTGATTGCTGAAGCATCGACGGCAGCCAGATCATTAATCCATTATAGCCGGCGATTTGCACTGTCGCCATGATGGCTAAAGCGGTTGTCGTAAATGCTGTTCTTGGCGTGTTAAATAGTTGAATCAGCTTGCCTTCTTTCTTTGAAGCTGCTGATTGTTGTTTTTGCGCCGCCAGCCATTCCGGCGACTCCTTCAAATTCCTCCTGACAATATAAGCGAAAATGACAGGAAGCACGCCTATGAAAAACAAGCCTCTCCATCCCCAAGCAGGAAGAATAACCGCGCTAAGAAGCGCTGCGATAATAACGCCAAATTGCGCACCGATACTTACATAAGATGAAGCCCGGCCTTGTTTATGCTTTGGCCACGCCTCTGCAACAAGCGCCATCCCAATGCCATACTCGCCGCCGGCGCCCAGCCCGGCTATAAATCTAAATACACAGACTTCCCCAATATTTGCGGCAAACCCAGTTAAAGCCGTTCCAATGGCAAACAACAGTATCGAATAAGTAAAAACTTTCACCCTGCCAAACTTATCCGCCAAAATGCCAAAAATCATTCCTCCAGCAAGCATGCCGATATTTGTAACCGAAGAAATAAGCCCGCCTGTCGCCAAATTAATGTGAAAATCAGCGATGATTAAAGACATGGCAAATGAAATGAACATAATATCCATGCCCTCTAATGTTAAACCCGTGACTGATGCAACTACAGTTTTTTTGCGATAATTCATTTTTTCTCCTTTCCAGCCTCACCGGACTATGATTAAAAGAGTTCATTTTTTTAAAAAGGCAAAAATAAAGAGCCCTTCCATCCAGGAGGACAGAAGGGCATATATATCACAGATTATACACGAAGTCATATTGCCGCCCTTTTTGGCCTCTCTGGACCGAATTAAAGGAATACAATTATGGTTATTTTAGCATGTCATTAAGCAGTCTTCAATAAAAATATTTTGTTATACAGCTGCAATGCTGCGATCTCAGTAAACATTAAACAGAAGTTCATCCTTTTTACTGTTATTTGTTATTTTCACCTGCAGCAAGTTCAAATTGTTTAGGCGTTAATTTCAATTTAATCCCGCGCACCCGCAACTCATAGTAATCATCATGCGGAACAATTTTAACATCATTAGCCAATTGAATTTCATCCGTCTGTAATGACTTTGCATTCATTTTATCCATACAGGCCCTCCATGTATTGGTTTGTAATAAGCATAACAATACAATATGAGCTGCATGTAAAGGAAAAGTAAAGGTTGTGTAAAATGAATTGCTGTAAAAACTGGATTTTTGGCCATTCTGCGCTAAAACCACTCACACGGGTACCAAATTGCGGTATTCCCTATCTTTTGCCATAGGATATACCCTCGACCTCCCACTGGCCTTTTATATTTCTAACCATACCTACATCTATTTCTTTTTTTTGCCCCGTCAATAAGATAGGTTAAGTGAAGAATCCTCATAGGAGAAATCTCATAGCTTTTGAATTCGGGATTTTTTATTCCTTCTTCTTTTAAATATTTCTCCGCTGCTTTTTCTGCCTGCACAACAAATTCCCTTTCACCTTGTTTATGCTTCAAATAAGCGCCGCCTATAAAAATGATGAAAACTAAAATAATAATACCGATAGTAATCCATCGTTTCTTTTTGCCCTTCATTCATTCAACACCTTTTATTATGATTAAGTTAAAATTGCAATTAAATTCCAATATAGTCAATTTAAACAATTTACAAAAAAGAATGTGCCTAAAATCCGCTTTCATGGATCTTAGGCACACTCTAGCAACAATGTCTTTACAATTTGGGATAAAAGCTAAAGCGGTTTAAGAGAGAAGACATTCATCTATTCAGATAACTATGGATTCTTATTCTCAAGTTGTTCCTCTAAAACCCCTTTATTTCAGCTTTAATAAAGCTACGCACTCCACATGCGTCGTCTGCGGAAACATATCCACCGGCTGCACTTCAACCGTCTCGAAACCGCCGGCCTCTAATATCTTTAAATCCCGCGCCAATGTCGACGGATTACAAGAGACATAGACAATGCGTTCAGGCTTCATATCAATCATCGTATTAAGCAGCGCTTCATCACAGCCTTTGCGCGGCGGATCAACAACCAGCACGTCCGCACTAACGCCTTGCTTATACCAATTGGGAATAACTTCTTCCGCTTTGCCCGCTTCAAAGGCCACGTTATTGAGATGATTCAGCTCTGCGTTCGCTTTCGCATCTTCTATCGCTTGCGGGACGATTTCGACGCCGTAAACATGTTTGGCTTTTTTCGCTAAGAAAAGGGATATGGTGCCGATGCCGCAGTAGGCGTCAATAACCGTTTCATTTCCGGTTAATCCGGCGTATTCTAGCGCTTGGTTATATAGGACATGCGTTTGCACGGGGTTGACTTGATAAAATGAACGCGCTGAAATCGCAAACTTGATGTCTCCGATGGTGTCGTATATCTCTTCTCTGCCCCAAAGGGTTTTTGTTTTCTCGCCAAATATGGTATTCGTCCGATTAGGATTAATATTTTGCGCGATTGATTTGACTTCCGGAAAGGCTTCAGGAATTTCTTTTATAAATCTTTTTCGGAATGGCAGTTCTTCTGTCTTTGTAACAAGAACAACCATTATTTCGCCGGTATTTTGCCCGATTCTTGTGACGATATGCCGCAAGATGCCGCGGTGCGTCTCTTCATTGTATGGTTCGATGCCGCAGTCTTTGGCAATTTGCTTAACTTTTTGCACAACTTCATCATTTAAGCTGTCTTGAATTAAGCAGTGGTCCATGTCTACAATTTTATGGCTGCGCTTTTGATAAAAGCCAGCGATAAATTCCCCGTCTTTTTCGCCGACCGGAACTTGAACTTTATTGCGGTAACGCCAAGGCTCGTCCATTCCAAGAACAGGCTTTACCGAAATATCCTTTAATCCTCCGATTCTTTCAAGGACTTCTTTCACCTGGTTTCTCTTATAATTTAACTGGCCTTCATAGCTTAGATGCTGGAGCTGGCAGCCGCCGCACTGATCATATATGTCGCATGGCGGATCGACCCGGTCAGGGCTTGATTTTTGCAATTCCAATAACTTTCCGTATCCGTAGCCTTTTTTGGTTTTAAGAACCTTTATTTTAGCTTTTTCACCGGGCAGGACATTCGATACAAACAATGCGTAGCCGTCAATTTTCCCAACACCTGAACCATCATGTGTTAAGTCGTGGAATGAGACTTCGATGATATCGTTCTTTTTTACTGGTGTGGCCACTGGTCTCACCATCTTTTCTTTAATTTCATTTCGAGCTTATTTTAATAAGAGAAGCAGGCATGTGCAACGACGACTCTGTCTAGCCTGACAGCTTGCCGATCGGCAAGTTATCTTTGCTGCTCTATAGGCTTTAGAGAATGCTCCGATTGTGCATTTCTTTCAGCTGTTTCTTTTGGCACGATGAGCTGCAGGTGCTGGTAGAGGTTCACCATGTCACCCGGCAAGTCCCCGCCGTATTCACCGTCAATATTTAACTGCATTTTTTCTTCGGTGTAAATTTTAATTCGATTCGCTTGAGCATAAATAATTTTCGGATCTTTCATATGCTCGCCTTTTAAAGCTAATGTGGCTAAGCGAATAAATTCCGCGAGATTCGTTTTTTGCAAAATAATTAAATCAAACATGCCGTCATTTAATGAGGCTTGCGGCGCCAATTTTTCAAAGCCGCCGACAGAGTTTGTGTTCGTTACTAAAAAGAGCATAATATCGCCTTCAAATAAACGTCCGTCGTATTCTATGCGAACATTCAAAGGGCGCAGGGACGGCAGCATTTCGATCCCTTTTAGGTAATAAGCCATTTGTCCAAGCATCGTTTTCAGCTTGCTTGGCACATCGTAAGTAAGCTCAGTTAACTTGCCGCCGCCGGCAATATTAATAAAATAACGGCCGTTTACTTTACCGACATCAATAGGCATTTCTGCACCTTCACATAAAATGTCACAGGCTTTTTCAATTTGGCGCGGCATATTAATAGCTCTGGCAAAGTCATTGGTTGTGCCCATCGGCAGGATGGCAAACTTAGGGCGATAAGGCTGTTCTGCCAAACCATTGACGACTTCATTAATAGTGCCGTCGCCGCCCGCGGCAATAACAAGATCATATTCGCGCTCAACGGCTTGGCGGGCGCCGTCAGTTGCATCACCCGCGCCGGATGTCGCATGTGCCGATGTTTCATAGCCCGCACGCTCTAAGCGATCTAAAATATACGGTAAATTTTTTTTCATCAATTCTCGACCGGATGTTGGATTATAAATAAGTCTTGCTCTTTTCAATTTTCATCACCTGATTCCTTGTAGCCGTCACAAAAAGACAGCCCCCACTCAGCTAGAGAGCTGTACAATACTTCAATTATATTGTAATTGCAAACTAAAATCAAAACACTATGCTTATTCTATATCATTCCCGAAAAAGGCGGGATTAATGGTTGTTTTGTCATTATTTATTATAAAGGTCTATGATAAATTTTAAAATAAGATGATCATTCAAAAAAAGCATTTGGCGCTGCAGTAAATCGTGATACAGGAAAAGACGGCCATCAGCCGTCTTTGTCCTTATTTGGTAAAATGCTGCGATTTCCTTGGTTTTCGATCAGAAACAATATGAATATCAATACCGGAAGAGTGCCTCATGATAGTATTAACAATCGAACCTCTTAAGATTTCTTCCCAGCGGCTTCGAGCGGATTGGCCTAAAATGATTTGGGTTACGCCAAGGCTGGCCGCAGCATCTGTAATGACCTTGGCAATTTTTTGACGGTTATTCATTTGCTTGACGATAAATCGCGCATTAAATTGAGCCGCAAGCCTTTTCCATCCTTGAATCTTTTTTCGCTCTTCGGCTGTTCGATTCACAGAGGCCTCATTTGTGACATGTAAGATGATCAGTTCCGTCTTCAGTCTGTTGGCAATCCTCCATCCTCGGCGTATCAGCCTTTCCGCATTGCCGCCGTGCTGTACGCATACCATGATTTTCTCATTAATGCCTGTAGGCCCGCACTGTCCATTTTGTTTTTTTACTTTTTCAACACGTTCGTCGACATCATCGGCTACTTCCCGCAATGACAGTTCCCGCAATGCCCCGAGATTGCTTTTTGTAAAGAAGTGGGTCAATGCCTGTTCAACTTTACTAGGATGGTATATTTTTCCCCCTCTTAACCGTTTTCTCAGAATTTCCGGGGTCACATCGATCAGGATGATTTCTCGGGCCGTATGAAGAAAGCTGTCGGGTATGCGTTCCCTTACCTTTACACCTGTAATCTGCTCAACGATATCATGCAGACTTTCCAAATGCTGAATATTAACTGCAGATAAAACATTGATCCCGGCTTTTAATATTTCTTCAACATCCATATACCTTTTTTCTCTAGGGGAAGAAGGCACATTAGTATGAGCCAATTCGTCAACTAACACCAAATCCGGAGATCTCTCAATAATAGCTTCGGTATCCATTTCTTCCAGCATGCGGCCTTTATACTCAATTTGCTTTTTCGGTATAATTTCCAAATCTCCGATTAAATCAGCCGTTTCTTTCCTATTATGTGTTTCGATTAGCCCGATAACGACATCAATGCCCTCCGCCTTGAGTTCATGGGCTTCTTGCAGCATTCTATAGGTTTTTCCAACGCCCGGTGCTGAACCGATATAGACTTTTAATCTCCCTCTTTTTAACTGTTCAATTTCTCGGAGAATTTCCTCCGGTGTTTTTCTTTTATACTCCGGAAACACGTCCTCACCCCAGTTTAAAAAGCGTTTATAACCTCATCGGCCTTACAGGCCGAGATGAAATGCTGCATTATTTTTCATAGTTTTGAAGTTTCATATTCAACTCTAGAACATTGACGCGGGGTTCTCCAAAAAGCCCGAGACTCCTGCCTTTTGTTGTCTCATGAATGAACGTCATTAATGTTGACTTATCTATGCCAGTCTCCTGACTGACCCGGGGAACCTGAAACTTTGCGGCTTGCACTGAAATATCCGGATCGAGTCCCGAAGCTGAATTTGTGATTAAATCAACAGGAATATTTTTTGTTTTTAAGCCCGGATTTTCTTTTTTCAACATTTTTATCGATTCTTGTGTTCGTTTTAACATCTCTTTGTTCGTTGGCCCATAGTTATTTGAACCGGAAGCGGACGCATCATAGTTAATTGAAGAGATACGCCCGTGAAAATATTTCGGGCTTTGAAAGTTTTGACCGATTAATTCTGATCCTGCCGCCCTGCCATCTTTCGTTTTTATAAGACTTCCATTGGCTTGATCAGGGAACATGATTTGAGCTAATCCAGTCATAAGAAGAGGATAAGCGATGCCGCAAACGACAATCATAAGCAATGCTAATCTCATTATCTTTAACAAAACGGATCCCCCCATTTACATAAATGCACTGACCAGCATATCGATCAGTTTAATGCCGATAAACGGTGCAACAATGCCTCCAAAGCCATAGATCAGTATGTTTCTGGATAATAACCGGCTGGCGCTCATCGGAACATACTTGACGCCTTTCATAGCAAGCGGAATTAATAATGGAATAATCACAGCGTTAAATATCAAAGCAGATAAAATCGCTGAAGCAGGCGAATGCAGTCCCATGATATTAAGCACTTGCATGCCGGGAATCGCCACTGTAAACATTGCGGGTATAATCGCAAAATATTTGGCAATGTCATTCGCAATACTGAATGTTGTAAGTGCTCCGCGTGTCATAAGCAGTTGTTTCCCAATGGCAACCACTTCAATGATTTTTGTCGGATCTGAATCTAGATCGACCATATTGGCAGCTTCTTTTGCAGCAATGGTTCCAGAATTCATGGCAAGACCTACGTCTGCTTGAGCAAGCGCCGGTGCATCATTCGTTCCATCGCCGGTCATCGCCACCAGGTGCCCTTTTTCTTGCTCTTTTCGAATCGCCTGGATTTTATCTTCTGGTTTGGCCTCGGCAATAAATTCATCAACACCCGCTTCTTTAGCGATGGTCGCAGCAGTAAGAGGATTATCCCCTGTGCACATAATGGTTTTAATCCCCATTTTCCGCAGTTCATCAAACCGTTCGCGCATACCCGGCTTGACCGTATCTTTTAAGTAGATCAGCCCTAGGATTCTATCATTATAGGAGACGGCAAGAGGCGTGCCCCCTTTACTTGCAATCTCATGACTTTTTGCTTCCAAATCCTCAGGGATAGCGCCGCCCATCTGACGGACAAACTGCTTAATTGAGTCAACGGCTCCCTTCCGATAATGGCTGCCGTCTTTGATGAGTCCGCTCATTCGTTCTTCAGCCGTGAATGGAATGATTTCTGCCGTTTCATATGCAGACATATCCCAAGTGAATCCTCTTGATTGCGCCAGTTCTAAGACGGAGCGCCCTTCCGGTGTATCATCAAACAATGAAGTGACCACTGCTGTATCCGTCAGTTCTTTTTTATCCGCGCCGCCAACAGGAATAAATTCGGCAGCGAGCCGGTTGCCAAAAGTAATCGTCCCCGTTTTATCTAAAATAATCGTATTAATATCGCCTGCGGCTTCGACTGCTTTGCCGGACATCGCCAAAACATTAAAGCGAGTGACCCGATCCATGCCTGCAACGCCAATGGCTGACAAAAGCGCCCCGATAGTCGTCGGAATTAAACAGACCAACAAAGCGATCAGCGTGGACAGCTGCAAATGCACACCAACATCGTTTGCCATTGGTATCAGCGTTACAACAACTAAGAGGAAAATGATTGTCAGTGTTACAAGTAAAATATTTAAGGCAATTTCGTTCGGTGTTTTTTGGCGCTTGGCCCCTTCAACAAGGGAAATCATTTTATCAAGGAATGACTCCCCGGGGTCGGCTGTTATTCGAACCTTAATCGTATCACTGACAACTTTTGTTCCTCCGGTTACTGAACTGAAGTCACCGCCGGCTTCCTTAATCACAGGAGCCGACTCGCCCGTAATTGCGGATTCATCAATGGAAGCAAGCCCTTCAACGATTTCTCCGTCTCCGGGTATGAGATCCCCTGCTTCAACAAGCACAATGTCTCCTTTTCGCAGTTTATCAGAAGAAACCGTTGTAATCGTTCCATTTTTCGCTATTTTATTAGCCGTTGTTTCCTTTTTTGTTTTCTTTAGACTATCAGCTTGCGCTTTTCCTCTGCCTTCAGCAAGGGCTTCTGCAAAATTTGCAAACAGTATCGTAAAGAATAGAATCAAGAACACAGCCAGGTTATACCCGAACCGTCCTTGGGCATGAAATGCGTCCGGCATCATCAGCATAAGAAGGACGAGAATCGTTCCTGCTTCTACGACGAACATGACGGGATTTTTCATCATCGCTAACGGATTCAGTTTAATAAAGCTTTCTGCTATAGCTTGCTTAACCAATCCGGCATTCATCTTATGTTTCGATTGATTCATTCTAATCACACCCTTCTATTAACGAATTGACAGGTATTCGGCTATTGGCCCAAGGGCGATTACAGGGAAGAAAGTTAATGCGCCAACGATCAGAACAATACCTGTCAAAATACCCGTGAATAATAGATTATCTGTCCTAAATGTCCCTATTGTTTCCGGCACCGGCTGCTTCCGAGCAAGAGAACCGGCCGCCGCAAGCAGGGCAATGATCGAAATATAACGGCCAAATAACATGACCAATCCTGTGGAAATATTCCAAAAAGCTGTATTGTCTCCTAACCCTTCAAACCCTGATCCGTTATTGGCGGCAGACGAAGTAAATTCATATAACACTTGCGTAATCCCATGAAATCCGGGGTTGGAGATGGCCCCTTTTCCTAATTCCGTTAAAAAAGAAACGGCTGTTGGAGCGAGTATGATTAACGGATGAACAAGTAATGCGACAGTGATTAATTTCATTTCTTTCGGTTCAATTTTCCGTCCCAAAAATTCAGGCGTTCTTCCTACCATTAACCCGCATATAAAAACAGCGATAATCGCGTACATAAGCATATTGATCAGCCCGACGCCGTCGCCGCCAAACACTGTATTAAGCATCATGAGAGAAAGAGGTGTTATTTCTCCAAGAGGGGTCAGCGTATCATGCATATTGTCCACGCTTCCTGTTGTAGCCGCGGTGGTTACCGTACTGAACAGTGCTGACTGGGCAATGCCGAACCGCTCTTCTTTGCCTTCCATGCTGCCTTGAGAATGATTTAGTCCCATTGCTGTTAAGGCGGGGTTTCCGTGGCTTTCAGAGATAAAAATAAGCGCTAAGAAAGCTGCGAATAAGATACCCATTGCGCCAAAAATGACCCAGCCCTGTTTTTGCCTTTTGGCAAACCGTCCGTAAGTGTAAGTCAATGATGCGGGAATGCTCCACATGGCCAATATTTCGATAACGTTTGTCAAAGGAGACGGATTTTCAAAAGGATGCGCAGAGTTTGCACCGAAAAATCCGCCGCCGTTTGTACCTAAATGCTTAATCGCCTCAAGCGCAGCGACAGGACCAATGGCAATGACTTGCTTGGCGCCTTCAAGGGTTGTTACTTTAATTGATGGTTCAAGTGTCTGAGGGACTTTTAAACCAACGAGTATGATTGTCAGAATAACCGACATTGGCATAAGCAGCCGAGTATGCCCCTTTACAAAGTCTTCAAAAAAGTTGCCGATGGTTTTCCCTTTGGACGTCACGCCGCGAATAAAAGCAATCGCTGCCGCAAGTCCTGTTGCAGCGGACGTAAACATCATCATCATGATGACAGCCATTTGCGAAAAATAGGATAGGCCCGTTTCGCCGCTGTAATGCTGCAGGTTAGTATTCGTCATGAAACTGATAATCGTATTAAACGATAATGTCGGATTCATGCCGCTGATCCCATTAGGATTTAACGGGAGTATTTGTTGAATCCGCAAAATCATATAACCGACGGCAACAAAAATGATATTGGTTAGCAATAAGGAAACGGCATATTTCTTCCATGTCATTGGTGCTCTCTTTTTCATGCCGCATATCGCATAAATCACTTTTTCAATCGGTGCGAAGATTTTATCTGTCTTATTCGGCTGATTTGAGAAAACGTGATATATATAACTGCCTAAAGGTTTTATAATGAGCAGCAATAGAATAATGACAACCGCTATTTGCCATACACCCATGTCTGGTTCCCCCTTTGAATATCTTTAAAATTTTTCCGGATTAATAAGCGCATAGATTAAATAAACAAAAATACCTCCTGTTACGATAGCTGTGAAAATCATTATTCTTCACCGCCTCCAACGATTCTGTCACACCATTGAATAAAACCAAAAAAGACACCGAAACCAACAGCTAAAAGTCCAATCATGCAAATATCATTCAACATAACTTCCTCCTTGCAACAATAATCTAAATGGCCTTTTCAATTGAATAAATGACCAATTATTAATATGTAATCAGCACAACAGCAAAGAACCCATATTATAGATAACGAAAAACAGACTTTAAAAAAGACTATCCCGAATGCGCGCCTATCTTCGTCTTTAATAAAAAAGGAATTAAAGAAAACTTGCCGGCTGGCAAGCTGTAACGCAGGAGCACAATCATCATGAATATCTTTAGAATGCGGCAAACCTATTTCCAATTGACAGTACAAAAAAGAAGCCTGCGGAAGAGGGAACTCTTCCGCAGGCTTCAAGGGATCACAAAATAACCCCCTGTGCATGCGAAATTGGTCGCCTCTCTCAATACGCTTACGAGGTTAGCTGTCGGATTCGGGCTTGAGAGATGCCCTACTCGAAAAAATCGAGATTCACCCCATGCAGCCAACAAATGGCTGCGGTTGGTTCCCCCGCTTTCCTTAACGGAAATTCAGCAATCAGACACATAGGATAGCTTTATGTATTATTTTTTTAAAAACCTGTTTTATTTCCACCTTCTCTCTCCTACCACGCTTACGAGGTTAGCTGACGGGTTCGGACGGCAAGAGTCGCCCGACTAAATAAGTTTCACCCCAGGAAATCTTTCCGATGGTTCCCCCGTTCCAAAAATGGACTCAGCGATCATTGGAAATTTTATAAATATTTACGATGTGTTAATCTTACTCCTTGCTCTTTTACTTGTAAAGTAATGAAAATACTTAAAATAAGCTCAAATTAACCATTTTTGATTCATATAAGACTATTTAATGTAAATAAATACATATAATCTCCTATTTTCTTTATTTTTCTTCATTTTTAGAAGTGTTAGTTATCGATATATATAGTCCTAATTTTCCGTAAATAAATGATGGATTAATTTACCGTCACAGAAAATTGATCGTCTGATGAAATTAAACCCTAATCATTTATATATTTAAGGAGACGTATTCTCACAGTTTCACAAATCTAAAAAACCCTGTTTCCCGCTGAACAAACGGAAATCAGGGTTCTAAATCCTAAGAAACGTTTTGTGTTCTAATTTCTGCGTTTTGACATGTACTTTAAGAAAATTCATTGCGGCTGTCTTGACGGACATATATCTCTCAGTAACTTTCATTGGCCCATTTTGATGTTTTATCGAAAGAATAGTTTCCATTTTGAACTTCAATGATAATTTTATTTACATAATTGCCGCATTTACAGCACTCATTATGCGAAACATCCTGAATTGTATAGCATCCCGAACAGTAACTCTTCTGTTTTTTCATTATTTGTTTCCCTCTTTTTAATCACTTGATGTTATTGTTAAGCCTAGTATAAAGGAGCCCTTGTTCATGTTCTATCATCTTGTCAGAAAATCTTACAAACAATTTTCAGATATCATGGCAAATTAGCAAAATAGTATGGGGAGTGGTCAATATGAAAATGTAGATTATTTTGTATTGTTTGTTGGAAACGGACAGACAATTCCTCTTTGTCCTCTTGTAAAAGCACCAGATGAAATATTCTAAAAAGTGATAAGCTCATTCTTAATTTTTTAAAATAAAGTTTAAAGCAAGGTATATAGCTAATTTCTCAATTTTAATAAATAATTCTTATTATTGATAACCAAGATGAAAGGAACTGCTTAGCGGTTATAAAAAGGGTTTTGTCATTTCGCACAGAATCTATGTTGATTAAAAGAAGTAATAAAATCAGAGAGACATTCAACAAACAGGTGTCTAATATGTGTATGTCGTCGCCACTAATCTTTCGCATAATTTTTTATACTAGCCTCGTCATTTTCGTTCTCCTTAGGTTTGTGTTTCATTATTGACAAATTCATATTCGTAAATAAACACCTTCCTTTTATAATTAATTCAAAAACCAATTGTATATTTTGATTACTCGGATAACTTTTCGGCTACATATATACCAATATCATCCAATTTATGCGGGTATTATTGCGTGAATTAGATGATATTTCAGTATTCTCTATCAAGTTATGATACTATTAAAACACCCCAATATTATAGGTGATGTTGTTATTGCGGAACCAAAAATAAAAACTAGAAGTGTTGGTAAATGTATTCTAGGTACCGGGTCAGGTTTAATAGGAGGAACCGGATCAGGAATTACAACAGGGGCTGGATATGGAGCTATTGAAGCAACTCCAGTTACTGTTGGAGCAGGTTCAGTCATAGGCGGAATAGTTGGTGGCATTACAGGAGGTATGGGTGGAGCAGCTGCAAGTTGCTTTTAAAAAATGAAAACAAAAAATAAAATAAACCCAAAAACTTTTAGAATAATGATAACAGGCATTTCTATTGGAGTTATATTCCTTCCAGCCGTAATAGGTTTATTATCATTGTTTTTCATATTGCCACCAATAATCCTTTTAGGAATACTAATGATTTTAAAGAAGCAAGAAAAACAATCTTAAAAAATTCCCATTTACTCCTATTAATAGTTTTAAAGGGCTTGTCTGATAAGTCCTTAAAATGAAGGGCTTGTCTGATAAGTCCTTAAAATGAAGCAAGTGGAGAAAAACAAATTGTTTTTCTCCACTTGCTTTTATATTTTTTCGATTTTTCTTCGA
>NZ_JAFBER010000015.1 GCF_016908855.1 Scopulibacillus daqui
ATTGAGACATTTATGTATGGTGTGCGTCGATTTTGAATACTCAAATAAATGGGATTGAAATGGCGATCTTTTACGAACCGAACTTATGAATGGGTCCACAGGTATCGCTCCTCTCCTAAAATAAAGTTTCTGCTTATCCAATTATAGCAAATCACTTCCATTTCAAATGAAGTTTGATAAAATTGATACTTTTATCCCGAATCATACATTGATTCTAAAGTCTCAAAAATCTACAAGTGCAATAAATGATAAAGAGGGTGTTCCAAAAGCTCGGCTTTTAAGGGACACCCTCATTCTTACATATATGATTTCTATATTTTTAAATCTATTCTAAAGGGGTTAGAGCAATTTTTTATTTGAGCTACATATTACGAAATACAGGCCGATCGGGATTTGCAGTTTGATCTTGCAACATCGCCTCATGATTTAATTCCTCTAAATTGCAGCCTTTTGTTTCCGGGGCTAACAGCGCTGAAATGATCAATCCTGTTAAACTGATTATCGCAAAGAACCAAAGGGCATGGCTGTTTCCCCACGCTGCAACTAAATTAGGAAACACTAATATTCCCATTATTGAACCTATTCGACTGACAGAGGTTGCTAACCCCGATGCGCTTGCCCGTATACTTGTCGGGAATAATTCTGCAGGATAAACAAAGTTGAGTATGCCGCCGCCCATGTTGGCAAAAAGCACCGCCAAACTAAAAAGAATAACCAAAAATGCCATGGACGGACTTGGATTGATAGCCAAAACAACAAGAGCGGCTGTTAATCCGGAAAAGGATATCAATATCAACGGTCTTCTCCCAATTCTTTCTACAAGGTTGAGTCCCACGATGGCTCCAAGCAAACCAAGTATACTGATCGTTCCGGACCCAATATACGTCATTAGTTGCGAGCCGTGGGACAATGGTTTTAAAATCGTCGGTGTATACATTGAAATGCCGTAATAAGCAACCGCATAACAAAACCAGAATCCACAGACAAAAAAAGTGCGGCGAAAAAGTTTTTTAGAAAATAGATCTGTAACTTTTTGTCTTTGGCCGATTTGACTATTTATAATTACCTTCTGCCCCGTAACTTTTTTCATAATGTCTTCTGCTTCCTTTACGCGTCCTTTTGCTGCGAGCCACCTCGGCGACTCCGGAAGCTTAACTCGAAATAAGAAAACAATTAATGCAAAAGCAGCTCCTGTTAAAAGCATATACCGCCATGCATTCGGGCCTAAGGGCAGCAGCAAGATTCCGGCAAGATAAGCAGCAACAGCCCCGACAAACCACATTGCGCCTAAAAACGTGCTGTGCTGACCACGGCTTTTTGTTGAACTGAATTCGGCAACAAGCGTTGCGGAAATAGGATAATCAGCGCCGATGCCAACGCCTAATAAAAAACGAAAGAGTATGAGCTGCCATGCCGTTTGCGAGAAAGCCGTTAAAGCGGCAAAAACGACAAAGGCGAGCAAGTCGATGACATACATGGCTTTCCGGCCAAATTTATCTGTCAAATTCCCTAAACAAAGGGCGCCGATTAACGACCCGACAACAGCAGAAGAAGTTATTAGCCCTTGGAGGACAGGCCCTACATTCCATTGACTTAAAATGAGCGGCATGGCAACCGCTATCACGGTCAAATCAAACCCATCAAGGAATGTACCTGCCGCCGACAGCAAGGTAACCCGTCTTTGAAAGGCTCTAAGTTTTAATGAATCCAGTTGTTCAAATCCCATTTATTCTCCTCCTTTTCGTTGATGTATTCCAAATATTATGCCAATTAAAGGGATAAATGGTGCTGTTAAAATCAAAGGGGCAAGCCTCACACAGACTTAGGTCCATCAATGAAAAATCAGTCCCTTTTCCAGCATCAGCTGCTTGCTTTCCGTTAACTTTTCCAGTTTGGTTCCCGGAGCATATTCTAGTATCAATTGGCAATTTGGATTGACATTCTCTAATTCATTAAAAATCGGCCGCCAATCCAGTGTTCCTTCACCGATTGGCAAATGGTCATCACGATCCCCGGAATTATCATGAATATGAACACCGAATAGCCTTGAGTTTGTACAGCGAATCATTTCAGGGATATTCCACTGATTCAAATGAGCATGTCCCGTGTCAATTAAATAGCCGGCAATATCATCCGTTTCATCAAGAAATGCGGCAAATTCATCTTCGGTAAAAATTGATGTGCCGTTATACCCAACATTTTCAATCGCTAATTTTACCCCTAGAGGTTTGGCAACCTGACATAGACGTCCGATATATTCTTCTGCTCTTTTTCTTGCTATAGCTTTATCAAAGATCGGTGAAAAGCAAAATCCCGGGTGAATGACAACATGCTCAGCTTCAATCTCATGAGCGAACAGGATAGACCTTTTATATTCTTCAAAAGAAGTGTCGCGGATCGCTTTATTCTCACTGGTCAAATTGATATCCCAAGCCGGCGGATGAACCATAAATTTAATATTATAGTTTTTGACAACCTTTTTCATTTTTTCAATCTGGCTGTCCATTTCATCCCATTCTACGCCATCCATAAGCAGCTCAATCTTATCTGCCCCATAGTTAACCAATTTTCTGATATTTTGTTCAACGCTGTTTGTTAATAAAATTAAGTCAGAATAGCAAATGTCTTTATTCATGTTCTTCACCCCTCGTTTTCAGTTTATTAACCTGGATTTACAATTAGAAATACTTCCTCCCGATGAATCATTTCAACCAAGTCTTTCACGGGGCGTTCCTAATCGTCTTTAGCCAATGGTTGTTATCTTTTCTTTATCTCTATCATATTTTACGGTTGTTAAGATAGTTTTTACGCATTGTAAATAAATGATTAAGTTTTAACTCTCTTCATTAACCATTGCTGGAAAATAAAATATATGACGCTGTAGATTTTGAAGTTATAGTAAAGTTATTGTTAGAATCTTGTAAATTTCATTCAAACGAAGCACCCGTTATGCTAGTATGACAATAACCAACATGTTGGCAATAGATCTTAATTCTTTGGCCTTTGAATTAAATGACTGATGTTTAAATCATGGAAACAATCTATTAATCTCACTTGAAAGATTAATGTTTTATTGGAGGAAAAAAGAAGTGCTGAAAAAAATAATGAAAACAACCCTCATCGCTGCATCTGTTGCGATTATTGGCACAGTTGCTTCATTTAATCAATCGTACGCGAAATCAAGCCAATCTTTATTGAATCCTAATCATATTTTGGACATATCTCACCGTGGTGCCTCGGGATACGCGCCTGAACATACCATACCTTCCTACAAACTAGCTAAGAAACAAAAGGGAGATTATATTGAAATCGATCTGCAGATGACTAAGGACGGCAAACTCATCGCTATGCATGATGAAACGTTAGATCGAACCACCAATGGCACCGGAATGGTTAAAGACCATACCCTTTCTGAGATTAAAAAGCTGGATGCCGGTTCATGGTTCAACAAAAAATATCCTGAAAAAGCAAACCCTGATTATGCCGGACTAAAGGTGCCGACACTTGAAGACATTATTCATACTTTCGGCCGGAGTACAAACTATTATATTGAAACAAAATCACCAGAAGTTTATCCAGGCATGGAAGAAAAACTGCTTAATATACTGAAGAAAAATAAGCTCATCGGACCTGGCAGCAAATCCGGCAAAGTAATCATTGAATCCTTCAGCAAACCAAGCCTTATGAAAATTCACGCTATGGATGCTGATATTCCGCTCATCCAGCTGCTTTCTTATTCTCAAAAGGCAAAGATTTCCCAAAAAGAAATAAATGACATCAAAAAATATGCTGTCGGCGTTGGGCCAAATTATGAAGCTATCGATCGTGACTATGTGCAAAAAATAAGACATAATGGCCTGCTTATTCATCCTTATACGGTCAACCGTAAAGAGGATATGAAGAAATTATTGGATTGGGGCGTAACGGGTATGTTTACAAATTACCCGGATGTCCTTCATCATGTGATAAAAGATCATGCAAAATAGACTGTTCATTTCAGGGCGAACGTTTCGCCGGCTTATTCATTGAAACAAGTATATCAAAGTGAAGATAGAAAACCGATACCAGGAATCTAGGCATCGGTTTTTCTATCTTTTTTAATGACACATACTTACAAAATTAATCTAAGTTGATAGATGATTGATTTTGTGTTACGATACGGTTCAAATATATTTTTTTGATATTTAACCCATTTTTTAACAATAGGTTTGCCCATTATAAAATGATTGATATATGGTTGTTTTTAAACTTCATTGAATCGATATTAAGCTTGACATCATCGGGAGGAATAGCTTTTGCAAAAAATTAAAGTTGCTGTCATAGGATCAGCTGCTACTAGAGGATGCTTCGAGTTAAGCAGTCTATCTGATTTGGATAATATTTTGGAAGTTTCTCTTCTCCATTATCAGTCTTCTTTAATCAGCATCATGTCTGATCCGGTAAAAAACGTTGCCTTGAAAACTGGGATAAGCCCCTTTACAAAAAAAATCATGACCGAAGATTTTGAGAAGGGCATTTTTGATAAATTAAAAACCATTATGCCGGACTTTGTCGTCATGGATTTTATTCCAGACATCACTTACGGTGCACTCCGGATCGGGGATGCATACGTGACTAATAATAAGAAGAAATTAGACTATGCTGAGATACCAGAAAACGCAGAAAGCTTTACTATTTCTTCAAATCAGACCGAATATGCAAAAAAATGGGCAGCATCATTTAATAGGTTTGTTAAGCAATTGAAAATAGTCTGCCCTCAAACGAGAATTGTTGTTCATTCAGCATGCTTTGTCAGTTCTTATTATGAAAAAAATTATCAATTAAAAAGTCTCCAAAGAAACGATATTCAAAAGAAAAATAAGCTGTTAAGAACTTTAGAAGGTTTGATTAATGATGATGATATATACTATATAGACCTTACCCATCGCAAGTTTCATTCATCTGCGATGCATGAATGGAAACTAAGTTATTTGCATTATGAAACCAAATATTACAATGAATTTTTGCTTGAATTTTTTAAATTAATCATTAAGACGGGTTTACAAGACCAAACGAGGGATGATAAATGTCGAAAATTACCTTTTCTGTCATAGGTTCTTGTGTTTCGAGAGATGTTTTTAATAGAAGTTTTGTTCCTGAGTATAAAGCGTTTTATGAATGTATAAGCACAGCATGGCAATGTTCCATCATCAGCTTAATGTCTCCGAAAGTTAACCTTTCCGAAGACGATTTGGAATTGTCGGAGGAAATAAGCAAACATAGGCATAACACATTATTAGCGGATTTATCTAAAGAATACTTAAATGAAATTAAAAATAATCAGCCAGATTATATCATTGTTGACTTTTATGCTGATATGCGGTACGGCATTGTTCAGTCAGGCAATTGTTATTTAACCAATAACCCTAATGGTTTCAGAAAAACTAAGTTCTTTCGCGAAAAAAGGTATGACAACAGCTATCGATTTCGCGCCGACATGAATATTTACAGACCATTATGGGAAAAAGCGTTCGACGACTTTTATCATTTTGTACAAGATCATCTTCCTAATACAAAAATTATCCTAAATTGTTTTCGTTATGCAAATTCCTATGTTAATCAAAGCGGAGAATTAGTCATGTTTGATCAAGAGCGTTATAGTTTTCTTGATGCCGAGACGAAACTTTTTAATGAACTTTATGAATATATGTTGAGCAAATACCAATTGCGAAAGGTCGATATCCGGGAAAATGAATATTATGCGGATGGAAGTTATGCCTTTGGTTTAGCGCCATGGCACTATGAAAGAAAATACCATAAAGATTTTTTCCATCAATTAAACCAAATATGTTTAAAAGATATTTTGGATGCCGACAAACAAACTCATGACATAAAATCAAAAATACAGCGCCTGCTTTCATAAGGCGCTGTATGTCTTCCCCTTTCATTTAGGCAACATCGTATCCTTGATCTTCAATAGCTTCTTTCATTTTCTCAATAGTGACTTTGCTTTTGTCAAAGCTTACGTCAACTTTTCCTTCGCTGAGGTGCACTTTAACGGCTGAAACACCGTCTAGTTCTTTTAATGCATTCGTCACTGCCGCCTCGCAATGACCGCAAGTCATACCTTGGACGTTAAGTGTTATGTTTTCCATGATTAAAAACTCCTTTTTCAGATAATGTCAAACGAGATTTTTTTATATTTTAACACGCTTGAGACGCAATGAGTTAATGACAACCGAAACTGAACTGAATGCCATTGCAGCTCCGGCAACCCAAGGAGCCAATAAACCAATAGCCGCAATCGGTATGCCGACAGCGTTATAGATCAGCGCCCAAAACAAGTTTTGGCGGATATTTCCCATTGTTTTTCTGCTTAATTCAATGGCTCTTGGTATATGATCCAAATCTCCGCCCACAAGCGTGATATCAGCCGTTTCAATGGCAACGTCTGCCCCAGTGCCGATAGCCATGCCGATATCGGCGGCCGCAAGGGCAGGCGCATCGTTAATACCATCGCCGACCATTGCTGCTTTCATGCCTTTTTTTTGCATCATTTGCACTTTTTCTGCTTTGTCTTCTGGAAGAACTTCCGCGAAGACATGATCAATGCCTGCTTGTTTGGCAATAGCATTGGCTGTTCGAGTATTATCGCCGGTTATCATATAGACATCCATGCCAAGCGCCTTTATTTTTTTGACGGCATTGGCTGAAGATTCTTTGATCGTATCCGCAACCGCAATGATGCCTTTTATGCTATTATCATAAGAAATCAACATGGCTGTCTTGCCTTCCAATTCGAGCTGGGACATTTTATTTTCCAGATTGGAATAGCTTATATTTTCTTTTTCCATTAATCGGCGCGTACCGATGAACAATGGCTTCTGATTGGCCAACGCCTTGATCCCATGACCGGGCACCGCTTCAAAATCATCAATATTAACATTTTCAATTCCTTGCTCATTGCCATACTCAACGATCGCTTGGGCTAATGGATGTTCACTTGACTTTTCTGCAGACGCGACCATTGACAAAATCATTGAACTTTCGTCCTCATTGACAGTCAGAAAGTCGGTCACTTCCGGTTTTCCTTTCGTTATCGTACCTGTTTTATCAAGTAGAACAGCATTCAATCCTTGCGTTGCTTCTAAGTATTCACCGCCTTTAAAAAGAATGCCGTGTTCTGCGCCTTTCCCTGTCCCCACCATCATTGATGTCGGTGTCGCGAGCCCTAAAGCACATGGACAAGCAATCACTAGAACAGCAATAGCGGGTTCTAAGGCTTGCGGCAAGCTGCCAGGTGATACAAAGATTATCCAAACTAAAAAGGTCAGGACAGCTATGCCAATAACAACCGGAACAAAGATGCCTGAAATAACATCTGCCAACCGCTGAATAGGCGCTTTAGATCCTTGCGCTTCCTCAACAATTTTGATTATGCCGGCGAGGGCGGTATCTTTGCCGACTTTCTCAGCTTTCATTTTAATGGTTCCATTTTTATTTAAGGTGGCGCCGATAACGGTATCACCTTCATTCTTTCCAACAGGAAGCGACTCGCCTGTAATCATCGATTCATCAACAGATGTGCGCCCTTCGATAACGATACCGTCTACAGGTATTTTTTCGCCAGGTCTAACAATCAGTTGATCGCTAACTTGCACTTGATTAACAGGTATTTTCACTTCTTGGCCGTCCCGGACCACTGCCGCTTCTTTGGCTTGAAGATCGAAAAGCTTTTTGATCGCTTCCGTAGTCCGTCCTTTGGCTTTGGCTTCAAGACATTTTCCTAATAAAATAAGCGTAATCAGAATCGCGCTTGTTTCAAAGTATAAATCCGGTTTCGCCAGTGCGCCGAATTGATAGCGGAGCGTCTCGGCCAAGCTGTAAAAATATGCGGCGGAAGTCCCTAAAGCAACAAGCACATCCATATTGGCGCTTTTATTCAGCAGCGCCCGAAAAGCACCGGCATAGAATTGTCCGCCAATATAAAATTGAACAATCGTAGCAAGAACAAATTGAAACCATGGATTCATTAATATACCCGGGACATGTAATCCCGTATCAAAAGGCAAATGGGCGGCCATTGTGTAAAGAAGCGGCAAAGAAAGAATAACTGAAATGGCGAGCTTGATCTCTTTGCCTCGTATTTCTTTCTTCTTGGCGGCGTTTTTTTCTTCTTGGTCTTGTTTAAGAACCGCTTTATAGCCAAGTTTTTTTACTTTATGAATAATGTCCTCTAAATGGACGACGTCCGGTTCATACTCGACGGTGCCCGATTCAGCCGCCAAATTGACATTTGCCATTGCCACACCGTCCATACGTTTAAGGACTTTTTCGATTCGGCTGGCGCAAGCCGCACATGTCATGCCTTTAATATCTAAGTCAACTGTTTCTTTTCTGACGCCGTAGCCGAGCTTCTCTATCTTTGCCACTATATCCTTTGGATGGACGAGGTTCTCATCAATTTTTATATTAGCTTTTTCTAAAGCTAAATTGACATTCGCCTCAACACCGTCCATTTTATTTAGAACCTTTTCAATCCGGGCGGAACAAGCGGCACATGTCATGCCCGTGATGCTGATATTCAGTTCCTTACTCAACAATATCACCTCCCTGCTTATTTGGAGAATTGCTGGATCACCTTCATTAATTCATCAATATAATGCTCACCTTCCCCTTCTTTTACAGCATTGGCAACACATGATTTTGTATGGCGCTCAAGGAGCGAGTATCCGGTGTTTTTAAGCGCGGCTTGAATGGCGGAAATTTGGATTAATATATCGACACAATAACGGTCATCCTGAACCATTTTTTGCAGCCCTCTGACTTGGCCTTCAATCCTTTTTAAGCGATTAATAATTTGCTTCTTTTCTTGTTCGCTCCTCGGTGTCCTTGGCTTCTTTTCCGGATGCATATCTATATCAATTGAATGATGTTCACACATTAGCCTCACCTCTCTAACTTCGATTATATTATACCCCGGTACCGTATTTTATTCAAAACATTTGTTTGAATGGTTTCGTATCCATGACATTGACACCACTCATGCTGTATTCTCATTAAATGAGAACCGATCCCTTTGCGGCGATAATCATGATGAATGCCGCCAATCCAGCTGTAATATTGTTTCTCTTTTCTTTCGTAACCGACTTTATAACCACTGACTTTTTCATTGTCTGTGGCTGCACAGACGAATAGACGCTTTTTGTCGTTCATTATTTTCGAAAGATCACTTATATCAGTTTGAAATATTTTCCCATGCAGACTTTTAATCCCCTTTAAAACATGTTCGTTGCCTACATTGTCTTCGTGTGAGATAAATTTCATTTAATCTCTTCCTTTCTTAGAAATCACCTGTTCATCTCATCCTTTCTATGCGATTGTTTAAATTCCTTTTCCATCGTATAAGAAAAGAGCTGACCTCAATTATTTAAGGCAGCTCAGAGACGAATCTTTTTAAAAAGAATAACCCAGCTTCTTCGAAATCTTCATAGACGTTTCTTTCACTTTTACAATTAATTCCGGCAAACGCTCTTCTCGATAACGAGCCTCAATTCCGGCGATGCTGATAGCAGCCGCCACTTGATTTTGGCCATTGAATATTGGCGCGCTCACTGATGCCGTATAATCTTCTAATTCGGACCTGGTAACGGCATAACCATTTTCTCTTGCTTCATCTAATAACTGGCGGAGCATGCGCTTATCCGTAATCGTACCCATCCCAACCGGCTTTAATTCTGCCGTTTCGATGTAAGCCTCTTGTTCTTCCTTTGGTAAATAGGCAAGAATAATTCGAGAATCTCCAGCATAGAGAGGCGAACGTCTTCCGATTGATGTGTATAACCGCACCGGCTGAGGCGTATCTAGCTTTTCAATATACATGGCTTCATTTCCGTCTTTCACTATAAGATGAACAGCTTCTTCCACATCATCTCGAAGTTCTTTCATAAAAGGCCGGGCAATGGTTCGAATATCCAAACGATCAGCAACAAGCTGCCCAAATTGCAAAAATAACAATCCAAGTGAATAATAGCCGTCTTCATCTTTTGTTAAAAATCCCATTTCTTCAAGTGAACGAATCATGCGATGCAAAGAGGTTTTCGGAATACCCGAATGCTCCATCATGTCATTGAAGCTCAGTTTGGCATGCGTCAGGAAAAGTTTAAGTATTTTCATAGATTTTATAACCGTTTTGTTGCTCGCTTGCATGATATTTCTCCTTTATATGAGAAAATGCCCTCAAGCCCTGCGGCATTTTTTTGAAAATAGTTATTCATTGCCTCTTCTTGTTTTCTCGTTCGCGCACGCCTGCTTTATCAAGGCTTTTGTCGAGTGTTTTCTATTAAAAGCCAGCAAAATGCCAGTTTTTAATTGTTGCAGGTGCTGTTCCTTTTCCAGATATAGTTGCTCAGCTTCTTCTAAGGAGACATAAGAAAATCGTATAGATTCCCCTGGTTTGACTTGGGCGATTAATGGTAAATCTGCCGTAATCACTTGAGCAATTTTTGGATAACCGCCTGTTGTTTGGCAATCCGCCAATAAAATGATAGGATTGCCGTCCGGCGTCACTTGAATGGATCCATTTGTGACGGCTTCGGACAATAACTCGCGTTTATTTTCTAATTCCAATAAAGGACCTGATAACCGATAGCCCATGCGATCTGATTGATTCGTAACAACAAACGCCTCTTTGGCAAAAGATTCGTGGCTAGAGCCTGAAAAACCGCCAAATTGTCTGCCTTTTGTTACCCGAATGACCGGGCTGCCGGTAAACGGCAATAATGGTTCAACATTAACAGACCAATTGCAAGCAGCGAACGGGCCAGTAAATCGTTCCTTCTTATACTCATTGCGGCGGCATTCATGCTGATTAAAAGGAATAACATCCCCCTCCTGCAATGCTCTGCCTTTAAAGCCGCCGAACTGGCCTCTTAAATAGGTGCTTTTGCTATTCATGACTTTCGGTATAAGAAATCCTCCTGAAACGGATAAATAAGCCCGGCAGCCTGATCGGCATGGGCCAAATTTAAGAGTGCGCCCTTTCTTAATATAGACAGGCTTCCACATCGGAACGGACTGTCCGTCAATTGAAGGGGTCAAATCACCGCCCGTAATGGCTATTAAGCAATCTTTTTCTATTTTTAGCGTTGGACCGGTTAACGTCATTTCAAGCGCAGCCTCATTGTCTTTATTTCCGACTAACAAATTGGCGATTCGAAGTGAGTATGAATCCATTGCTCCGCTGACAACGACGCCATGCTGCTGAAATCCTTTCCTTCCGAGATCCTGGACGGTTGTCAACAGCCCCGGTTTGACGACGCGAAAACTCATTGTCCCCCCTCCTTATAAACCATCTCCTCGTAGACATCACGAGATATTGGATAAAATTTAACCACGTCTCCCGCTTGTAATAAACTCGGGGGATTTTCATTTGGCAAAAATAGTTTCATTGGTGTTTTTCCAATGAGCTGCCATCCCCCCGGCGTTGAAATAGGATAAACACCGGTTTGCATACCGGCGATACCGACAGAGCCTGCCGGAATAGAAGTTCTCGGCGAGGAGCGTCTCGGTGCGGCAATTTTTTCGGACAGTCCGCCCAAAAACGGAAAACCCGGTGCAAAACCTATCATATAGACCAGGTATTCACCGGCAGAGTGAATATGAATGACTTCGTCAGTCGTTAAATCATTAAAACGGGCCACATATTCCAAATCAGGCCCAAATGCTCCGCCGTAGCAAACGGGTATCGATATGGTCCGTTGCTGGAACGTTTTATCAGTTTCTAATTGTTCTAATTTCTGTTCAATGATATTGCTCACCGCTTTAAACGGTGATATAAAGTCATCCTTTTTTCTTTTTTTATGCTCTTGATGAACAATGAGCGGATCGTAATAGATCGTCACATTCACAAATGCCGGAACACATTCAATGAATCCTGCAAACGAATCTCTTTCAAGTAAATCCATTAACATTTTAATCTTTTTATGCGTTTCATAGTTTATTTCCTCGCCAAAAGTAACCGAAACAGCAGAATCGCCTAAAGGCGACACATCAAATGCAAACTTTGACATAATGCTCACCACTTTCCATAGTACGCCTCATTGCTTATCAAGCATATCTGCTAAACTGATGATTCGGAGCATGAGTAATCATAAAAATCGCTTTAGCTTTTGGGCAAAAGGATCCTGTTCAAATCGTCTGCTTCAGCTGGATAAGCATGCAGCTCTATCATCTTCTAATCGTTTATGATATCCGATAGCCCTATTAACTTTCCGAATAGTGTTTTTGAGTGATGCATGATTGGTTTGTGCCTATATCTGCCCGCTACCCGCAGATTGCTTTAACTGCAATTCCTGAAGATTCCAAAGAAGACCTTACATAACGCGCAAAAGTTAGGGCATGGGCACCATCCCCGTGAATACAAATGGTATTAGCTTGTATCGGTACATCGACGCCTTGCTGAGACAAAACTTTCCCTTCCTTAACCATGCGGATCACTTGGGAAACAGCTTCCCTGTCATCTTCAATTAAGGCATTCTCTTCTGTTCGAGGGGTTAATGTACCGTCTTGCTGATAAGTTCGGTCCGCAAAAACTTCACTTGCTGTTCGCAATCCAATGGCTTTTCCAGCTCGTATTAATTCACTGCCGGATAATCCGTATAAAATCAGTTCAGGGTTCACTTTGTAAACAGCTTCAGCAATCGCTTCGGATAAACGCTTATCTTTTGCAGCCATATTATATAAAGCGCCATGAGGTTTGACATGCTGCATCTTTCCGCCTTCAGCTTGCAAAAATCCATTTAAAGCGCCAATTTGATAGACAACGATATCGTAAGCTTCTCTGGGCGAAATGTTCATATTTCTGCGCCCGAAACCAACTAAATCATGTAAGCCTGGATGAGCGCCGATCCGTACATTTTTAGTTAAGGCCAGCTGCACCGTTTTTCTCATCACAGACGGATCGCCTGCATGAAATCCGCATGCCACATTGACTGAAGTCACTTCATTTAAAATTTCTTCATCATGGCCTAATTGGTAGACGCCAAAACTTTCTCCTAAATCGCAATTTAAATCAATTGTATTCATAAGGTACGCCTTCCTCTTGATTTAATTTGTAACCGGTATCATTGTTTATTTAAAAAAATAAACACCTTGCTATTATTGTTCCGAAAATCGGTATGAAGGTTCCGAATTTTAGTTGTATATCGACTTTACCATAATATTCAGTATGAGGCAACGATATAATAAAACGCCTCGTATATTTCGACAACCAACACCGAACACCGTTCAGCTTTTAAAGTTTGAAGGCTGCATGTGTTGTCAAATGTCAATAAAAAGCCCCTGCATCGCCGGCATTTAAGCGATCAGAAGCTTTGAAAATATACCCTCTATTTAAATTTCGATTCTTACTGTTTAACAGCTTTTGCTGCATCTATACGGCCATTTTGGAAGAGCACCCCGGTGCCGGGAACTTTATCAGCTGTTTTTTCTAGCGTAGAACGAATCTCAGGAGCATTTTCCCCTTGTGAAGCAAGCAAACCAGCTACACCGGCCACAACCGGGGAAGCCATGGATGTTCCCGATAAATTTGCATATTTTCCTCCAGGGATGGTTGAATAGATGTCAACCCCCGGGGCTGCAATATCTACCCACGAACCGTGATTTGAGAAGGGTGCGAGCTTGTCCTTTTGGTCAGTTGCTGCTACGGCGATAACGTGAGAATAATAGGCAGGGTAGCTTGGCAATGATGAACCTTCGTTTCCAGCGGCCGCAACAACGACAGATCCTTTATTCCACGCATAATTTACTGCATCTTCTAAAGTTTTGGAGCCCGTATTTCCTCCTATACTTAAATTAATGACTTGGGCTCCCATATCAGCCGCATAGCGAATGCCTTGGGCAACATGACTCAATGTACCGTCCCCATCTGCACCTAAAACACGAACGGCTAATATTGACGCCTTCGGAGCGATTCCTGCGATCCCTCTGCCGTTATTTGTGTTTGCGGCTGCGATTCCTGCCACATGCGTGCCGTGGCCATTTTCATCCATTGGATCATTATCATTGTCGACGAAATCGTGTCCCTTTATGACTTTTCCTGCTAAATCGGGGTGATTGTAGTCCACACCTGAGTCAACGATGGCAATTTTAACTTGTGGAGAACTTTGTGTGACATCCCATGCCTTTTCAGCATTAATCTTTTGAGGGGCATATTGCCGGATGGTATAGGCCGGATCATTGGGAATATACATGGCGTGGAAAATAACATTGGGTTCGGCATAGTCGACAGTGCTTTGCTTTTCAAGATTTTTAACAGCATCTGAAAGCTTTCCTTTTACTTTAATGACAACAAAATTATCCGTTTGATCTATCACCTTGCCGCCGGTCTGTGAAACGATGTTCTTGGATGAAGCGGCAGAAACTGACGGCTTAAAATGCACAATAAGTTCATGCGGAGCAATCTCTTGATCGGAAGAAGGCGTATAACCTGGTCCCTTTGCATGGGCTTCTGCGCCTGTAACGGGCAGAGCAAGGCATGTGAATAAGGCTAATGACATCATTAAGGCTTTAAAACCCTTTATCATATACTCACTCCCATAATGTATTCCCAAGTGTCTTCACATGGTTGGCTTAAGAATTCTTCAGGATTCTACAAAAACCTTTAACTATGACTAAAAATAGGAGAATCGTATGAAAATGATGTCCTTTAGCCTAACTGACTCAACTTTATGCCTGATAAAATCGCTTCGCTTATAAGAAAAAGGGGCTGTCCAAAAAGTCAGTATAACTGACTTTTTGGCGCCCCTTTTTCATTTTTTATTTAAAAAAGCACACAAAAAAACCGCCCAATCTTGTAAAATGAAGTTACCAAACAAACATTTAAAGAAAGGACGATTTTTTATGAGTAATCATGATAATTATAACACGCAAATGACATTTCTTCCAGAGACAGAGGATAAAAAGAACGCCAAAAGACAATTATCCCCTACTTTCAAACCATATAATAACCGTCAAGTTCAAGCTATTTTTGATATTGAATCACTCATACCAGAGCATCATGTCGCACGTGTGGTGGATGAAATGGTTGAAGCTGTGCCAGATGACCAATTGTTTTCTCATTATAAAGGCGGCGGCAGAAGTTCCTATCATCCGAAAATGATGCTTAAAATTATTCTCTATGCTTATTCCCAAAAGGTTTACTCTTGTCGCGGCATCGAAAAATTGACAAGAGAAAATATCCCTGCCATGTGGTTGGCGGCGATGCAGCAGCCAGACTTTCGCACGATCAATGAATTCCGCGGGGAACGGATGAAAGTCTTAATGGATGATTTATTTGAGACCATGATTCTACAATTAATTGAAGACGGATACATCACCATGGAAAACTACTTTTTGGATGGCACTAAGATTGAGGCCAATGCCAATAAGTATTCTTTTGTGTGGAAAAAATCGACAGAGAAATTCGAAGCAAAATTAAAGGAAAAAATTCAAGAAACACTAGAGCACATACATGAACTCACTCAATCAGAAGCTGGAACGGGAGAAAAGAAAAACGAGCAAAATACAGAGATCACCGAACAAAATTTGGAGACAGCCGCAAAGGAATTAGAAGAAAAAGTAGAAAAACTGACAGAGGAAATTGAAAAGGAAACAGATGCCAAGATTCGTAAGGAAAAGCGCCAAGAACGCAGTCAATGGAAGAAACCTTTAAAACTGATTCGGGAAGATTACATACCACGACTAGCTAAGTACAAGGAATAGATCGAAAACTTTGGGGATCGCAACAGCTTTTCAAAAACGGACAAAGATGCCACCTTATACTGAAAGCAGCCGGCAGCCGCCAGCTGCTTTCGAAGAAAAATCGAAAAAATATAAAAGCAAGCGGAGAAAAACAAATTGTTTTCCTCCACTTGCTTCATTTTAAGGACTTATCAGACAAGCTCTTAATCTGCCGGGTGAACCGCTTGATACAGCGCTTGTTCAAGCTCTTCGGTGTATTTCTCCTGTTCATCGGCCGTCCATTGGCAATAATCTGCCATAAATGCGATCACCGGCTCCTTCCATTGATGAACCCAATCGATATTGAAAAGCAGCGCTCCTGTTCTTCTTAAAAAGTAATCAAGCGGCGTTGCAGCCATTTCATTTTCAATACCGTAAATAACCGTTGCCAGAATGTCAATTGGCAAGCGGTCTGTTGATGTATGATCTTTTTCTTTTTGAATGATCTCAAATAATTGCTCAACATTAGATCCGTACTTTTTAACCAATTGTTCTGCCTGATCATGCGTTAAACCGGCTTTTAGGCCTTCTTTCACCTTATCTTCTATATAAGCGGGAAAGCCGTCTGATCCTCCGACATTTCCGCCGGATAGTCTGATGCCGTCTGTTGCGCATGGCGGGAATTGTTTGCCTTCTTCTTGGAGAAGCTGTTCGGAAACGATATCAACGACACGTTCAGCCATTTTGCGATAACCGGTTAATTTGCCGCCGGCGATTGTAATTAAGCCCGAATCAGATAAGAAAACTTCATCTTTCCTGGAAATTTCAGACGGCGACTTGCCTTCTTCATGAATCAGCGGCCTTACCCCGGCCCAGCTGGATTCAACGTCTTCAGCCGTTAGATGAACACTTGGGAACATGCCGTTAATCGCTTCAATTAAATAATCACGATCTTCAGCTGTCATACGCGGGTTGATTGGATCGCTGGTATAAGTTGTATCCGTTGTGCCGACGTATACTTTGCCCTCTCTCGGAATGGCGAAAATCATCCGTCCGTCGCCGTTTGTTGTATCAAAGTATACAGCTTGCTTCATTGGGAAACGCTCGCCGTCAATAACAATATGAATGCCTTTGGTCAGATGCAAGTATTTCCCTTTTTTTGAATGGTCGATTTCCCTTAATGTATCGACCCAAGGGCCTGCGGCATTGACAATTTTTTTAGCGTAAATTTCATACGATTCACCGGTTAATTGGTCAACAGCTTTAATCCCTGTCACTTTCCCTTGATCGTCATAAAGCAAGTCTTCAGCCTTCGTATAATTAACAGCTTTAACTCGGCGAGAAACGGCTTCTTTCATGGCTTCGATAGTTAACCTCGCATCATCAGTGCGATATTCGACATAGTAGCCGCCGCCTTTTAAGCCTTCCTTCTTTAATAACGGATCTTTTTTAAGAGTTTCTTCGCGATTCAGCATGGTTCTTCTTTCATGCTTTCTCACATTCGCTAAGAAATCATAGACTGCAAGACCAATGGATGTTGAGAATTTGCCGAAGGTTCCGCCTTGATAAATCGGCAGCAGCATCCATTCAGGCTGTGTCACATGAGGGGCATTTTCGTATACAATGGCTCTCTCCTTCCCGACTTCAGCGACAAGCTTAACTTCGAATTGCTTTAAATAACGCAAACCGCCGTGAACAAGCTTAGTTGAACGGCTCGATGTCCCGGCCGCAAAATCCTGCATCTCTACAAGTCCTGTATTTAATCCGCGTACACTGGCATCAAGCGCGATGCCGGCGCCTGTAATCCCGCCGCCGATAATAAGAAGGTCAAGCGTTTCATTTGCCATATTCTCTAAAATTTCAGTCCGTCTTCTGCTTGAAAATGTCATAGTGATCACCCCTATAAATAATTATCAATAAAAGAAATTTGCTTTAAACCCCATCCATCCGGAATTGCCGTCAATTCCGCTGTAAAAAGTCTCATTTTCAGCCAATATAAGCACAAAAAAAGACCACAATACTCCCATGAATGCGCAATAATACAACAATACATAGGGTATTATGGTCTCTCACTAACCTTGACCGTACTTTATTAACTTATCTTTATTATACCGCATAAAAAGTGATTTGTAAATTATTTAAATGCCATTGCTGCTTGAACAGCTTTTTTCCATCCATTATATAATTTATCACGCTCGGAAGCATTCATTTTCGGTTCAAAGGTGCGGTCTATTTTCCATCTGTCGACAATGTCATCTTTGCTTTGCCATATCCCCACAGCTAACCCCGCTAGGTAAGCTGCGCCGAGAGCAGTCGTTTCACTGACTGTCGGGCGCTCGACAGGGACATTAAGAATATCGCTTTGGAACTGCATCAAGAAGTTATTTCCGACCGCCCCTCCATCAACATGAAGGGATTTTAATTGTATTCTTGAGTCCGTCTCCATTGCATCCAAAACATCTTTCGATTGATAAGCAAGCGATTCTAATGTTGCCCGGACAAAATGCTCTCTTTCCGTTCCTCTCGTTAAACCAAAGACAGCGCCTCTGACCTCGCTATCCCAATACGGTGTACCGAGACCTACAAAAGCCGGAACAACATAGACCCCGTCAGTAGAAGAAATTCTCTCTGCATAGGCTTCACTCTCCGGTGCGCTCTCAATCATTTTCAGACCATCGCGCAGCCATTGTATGGCAGAGCCGGCTACAAAAATACTGCCTTCTAACGCGTACTCCACTTTATTATCCAATCCCCATGCAATGGTTGTCAGCAGGCCGTGATCAGATTGGACAGCCTTATCCCCTGTGTTCATCAGCATAAAACAACCGGTGCCGTAAGTATTTTTCGCCATGCCGACATCAAAGCATGCTTGCCCAAACAACGCGGATTGCTGATCGCCGGCAATCCCGGCAATCGGCACCTCTTCGCCGAAGAAATGGTAGTCGATCGTATGAGCATAAACTTCTGAAGAAGATTTGACTTCAGGCAGCATCGATTTCGGGACGCCTAAAATATCCAACAACTCGTCATCCCATTTTAAATCATGAATATTATACATTAACGTCCTCGATGCATTGGAATAATCGGTAACATGCGCTTTTCCGCCAGACAGCTTCCAAACAAGCCAAGAGTCTATCGTTCCAAACAGCAAATCGCCTCTTTCAGCCTTTTCACGCGCGCCGTCAACGTGATCTAAGATCCATTTAACTTTAGTTCCCGAAAAATACGGGTCAAGCAGCAATCCCGTTTTTGATCTAAACAGCTCATTGTAGCCCTTCTTTCTCAGCTGTTCACAAATATCCTCAGTTTGGCGGGATTGCCATACAATGGCGTGATAAATAGGTTTGCCTGTGTTTTTGTCCCAAACAACCGCTGTCTCCCTTTGGTTGGTAATGCCAATGCCGGCAATTTCATTTGGCGAGATATCGGCGGTAGATAAAACGCCGGCAATAACCGATAATATACTGCCCCAAATTTCATTCGCATCGTGTTCAACCCAGCCTGGCTTAGGAAAATATTGTTTAAATTCTTCTTGTGAAATTTGAACAATGTCCCCCTTTTGGTTAAATAAAATCGCGCGTGAACTAGTTGTTCCCTGATCAAGCGCTAGAATATACTTTTTCTCCATTTAATATCCACCTCATTCTTATTGCTCCTGTACATTAACAGACTGTGATTCCATATAGCTTTTCGCTGGAATCTTCTTTTCTGTGATATAAGCGGCTATGATTACGATTAATAGTATAAAGCCTACAATCCAAAAGCTCAGCATAAATTCCCCAAGGAAAAACCCCTTATAACATAACGCGCCAAATATACCGCCCAATATTGGGCCCACAACAGGAATCCATGCATAACCCCAATTGGAGCTCCCTTTCCCGGCAATAGGCAGAACTGCATGAGCTATTCTCGGTCCTAAATCACGTGCTGGATTAATAGCATATCCTGTTGTTCCGCCCAGTGACAAGCCAATGGCTAAAATTAAAAATCCGACAACTAATGGATTCAATCCTTCAGTAAATTTATTAGCCCCTATAGATAATAAACCTATCACTAAAACAAAAGTCCCTATAATCTCGCTCAGCAAGTTTGAAAAGGTATGAGGTATGGCTGGACCTGTGGAGAAAACAGCTAATTTTGCAGCTGGATCTTTTGTCGCTCTCCAATGCGGCAAGTAATGCAGATAGACAATACATGCACCAATAAATGCCCCAATCATTTGTGCAATAATATAGATTGGCACTTGAGACCATGGGAATTTCCCAATCATTGCAAACGCTAACGTTACAGCCGGATTTAAATGGGCCCCGCTAAATTGTCCTACAGCATAAGCCCCCATTGCAACGCCTAGACCCCAGCCAAAGGTAATTACTATCCATCCGGAATTTTCAGCACCTGATTTTTTTAAATTAACGCCGGCGCATACACCGCCCCCAAGAATAATTAAAATCATTGTTCCAATGACTTCTCCCAGAAATCCTGACATCTTGACTGCCTCCTCGAATAAAAAGACTCACAACCAATAAGCTGTAAAAACTTTAAAAGGATTTTACAGCAGTTGTGAGTCTCATCGTCTCAATCTCGATTATTAACTTATAATAAGACTACCATACTATGAAAGCGTTGTCAATAAATTATGAAAGATTATTCATGCGTTCAATCCAAATAGGAAAAAAGGCATTTTTAATTGCTGCATTGTTCCAAGCCGCGCCGCCAAAAACGACCGTCTCAGTTTTCAAGGCGGCCGTTTTTGGCGGCTATTAAGCTGTTATAGCTTAAGCATTAAGGTGCCACAAACCTTTCAAAGATGTTGTCACAGCTGAAGCGCCGGCTTCAAAGGCCTGGCGGACATCTTCTTCTGTACGGATTAATCCGCCGGCAATCACGGGAAGTTTTGTCCGATCACGAATCTCAATAATCATTTTCGGAACCAGCCCCGGCAGCACTTCAATCACATCGGGCTGAACTTTTTCCAATGATCGATAGCTTGTTTCAAGCGCAAGCGAATCAAGCAAAAATAATCTCTGCACGGTGATAAGCCCCCGCTTCTTGGCCACTGACAAAACGTTCCCCCGGGTTGAAATGATGCCGTTCGGTCTAATTTCTTGGCACAAAAATTCCGCCGCATATTCATCGTTTTTCAAGCCATGAACGAGATCAGCATGCAGCAAAACTTTCTTCTTATGTTGGCGGGCGATATTTACCAGCGATCTTAATTGGGCTACATGGCTGTCCAAAATCACAACAAAATCATTTTTCGAATCCATCAGCCTTTCAAAATCTTTAATTTTTCTAACAGCAGGAAGCACACTTTGTGATTTAAAAATCATCCTTAAACCCCTTCTTATTTAGATTTCCGTACGATTCCAACAAGCTATATTATCATAAAGAAACGGCATCAGGATTGCAAGAGGATGATTAAGATTCATTCATCAATTCATATATGCGCACAGCCACTTCTATAGGTATGCGGCGTTCTGGTTTCATGAAATCCTCTCCAAGACAGCCCTTAATTCTTTTCAGCCTGTGATAAAGTGTTTGCCTGACAATGTATAATGCTTCAGCTGTTTTTGTCTTTGAACCTTGATGGGTTAAATACACTTTCAAAGTTGTGAAAAGCTCACGATTTTCCATTTTATCGTGATGCATTAAAGGGCCTATTTGGTCATAAATAAATCTCTGCCACGCTTCTTTGTCATTGGATAAATCCATTAATTGATAAAGGCCGTTTTCCTCGTAAAATGGGCTCAAGCGGGGATGGCGCCGCTTCCATTGAGCCGCTGACTTAGCTTCCTGGCAGCTTAACGGCGCTTCTTTTAATTGAGTTCTTAAACGGCTGACACCCGTTTCACCGCCAAGATTTAACTTCTCAATGTCATGAACAGCTTGGCGCCAGCAGCCGTTTTTTCCGCTAAAATGAAAAGCAAGGATAATTAATCGAGACGGCGTATGAGAGAATAGCGGATAAATGCCGATTTTTTTTAAAGCGATGTGCAGGTTTTCAAGTGTCTGTTCACATAAATTCCCAATATCAATATAAATGAAACGATAAGAATACGAACTTTTCCAGGGATCTCCTATTAAATCTTTCAAAGGTTCTTCATCTATTAACCGATTTTGGATGAGATCCTCGATGATTTTCTGCTCTTTTTCCCGTTTCCTTTCAACGGTCAACTGCTTCTGGAACAAACTGGCCGCCAAAACAAGTCCCGCTCGATCTGTCATGAGCTTATCCCATTCAGTCATTGCAGCACCATACCTTTTTAAATATAAATAACCAAGAGTTTGTCCCAAAACACATACAGGCTGAACCAGCCAATAAAATCCATTTCCATCTAGATACTCATGCGTTGATGGCCCGCCCCCTTGAAAACATTTATTTTTTAATTGATTCATCAGCTTCAAATCATCATGAAACATCGTTTTTGAATGGACAGGGTAACACTCATGTTCTCGGCCTTTTTCATAAAAGATATGTGCCTGTGAGTGTTCGTGAAGGAGCTTGAGGATCTGTCTTTCTCCATGATTATGTACAATCGCCTGATTAAATGCAGTTGAAAGATTGTCAATGGCTTTTAATTGATCCACGTGTTGATGAATAAGCAAGCTGTTGATATCTTGGGTAATATCAACAAAGCGAACCTCTTTCTTAAAGACAATAAGCGGAAAATGCTGCTGATTGGCATAATCCATTAAATCGCTTGAAATCTCATTTATATCATTGCCCAATTCGATGCATAAACAAGCCGCATCAGCTTTAATCAGTTTTTTCAAGTATTGGACAGGTTCTTTTTGAAAGGTTTTTAAGCCTAATCCTGTTGTCAAAATGCACTCGCCGCCATGAATAAATTTTTCAATAGACGGTACTTCAAGGATGTGTACCCAGCGGACTCTTCTTTGACACCCGCTTTTTCCTGCCACAAGCTCCGCATCGGAAAAAGACGGCCGCCTCAATAAATCATGAACCGTCAATAATCGAACCGACTGATCCATTGATTCCCCTCCCATGAATACGGCTTATTAGTAAGTCTCTGTTATTGTTTTTATCTTTTTAATTTTACAAAATTATCGCACTTGCCACAATTTAAATCAAAAAAAGAACAGCTTATTCAGATAAGCCGCTCTTATTTGTGAGGTTTATATAATGCCTATTCTTGTTTTTTTCATGGGTTTCTAATATCGCCGATTTAACGGCTTGGCTCATACGGTTAATATCGCCGACCCCTTTAAAATGGAGGAAAAAAATTCTCGGGTTTTCATCAATCATATGATTATGAAGCGCTGTTATTTCCAGCTGGCCCTTTCTTAACTGGTCGATAACAGGATTCACCTCATCGCCCAATAAAGCAAACTCGCCCATAACAGCAGTTTTATCACCGACTTGTTTAAAATTCACCATGAAGCCGATGCTCATAAAATCAGCCGGCAATTTCAATCCGTTCATTGTCACATTTAATTTTTTCCGCGGGATATTTAATTTGCATATTCCGCCGCCGCCGTTCATTTTAGTCTTAAAAACATTCTCAAGCGTTTGGCAGCTATCCTCTGATGCCTGTCCTGTTGACGGAGGAATTGACGGAAAGATCATTAAGCATAGCAAAGCAATGACTAGCCGTCTTTTCATAACAAATCACTCCTTTTATTTTTTATTTTTTGCAAAGGGAGTGATTCTTATGAAATTTTATTTTGAACGGCCTCAAAAATATCAAAACCTAATATTATACCAGTGATTTTTAAGCTCGCTAAGCTCCGCCAAAGCATCGGCTTTGTCATTAGCTTTTATGTAGCCTTTGAGCCTGGCTATATTTTTATTAATATCGTTCATTTCATCTCTTTCTGCGCCAAACTGAATTCTCCGAACAACTTTTTCCCATGCAGACTTTAATTGTTTCTGATTCTTTGCAGCGTCAGTCCATTTTTCATCAATTATATTCCTATTAACAATTTTAATATATTTTTCCACATTATCATTTTTGCCCATAGGCTGTTTAAGGAGGGGACTGCTTGCCATAATGAGTACAAAGCCGATGATCATAACCATCGGAATACAATAATATAAAAACTTCGCCAATCATGTCACTCCTTTAATTTGGGCCGGGATAATCGCCAATATCAATGATGTTTTTTTGGTTATCGCTATACTTGTCAATGAATAATTGGCCGTTTGGATCTAACAAGGCTAGAAACACTTGAGACGGATGGTTAATATATCGCTTTTTTAATTCAGCTTCCAGCCATGCACGGTCTCGATTAACCGCTTTGATATTTTCATCGATAACAACACCATCATATATAAGCTCCGTGCTTATCCCCTTATAAGGAACCGATAGATTTAAATCTTTTGGCGTGATGGGCTGATTTGCCGCTTTTTTCAATACAGATAATTTACCGTTTGTTTCGAGAACAGCATATTCAACCTCGTTAAGATCAAATATCCCTTTTTCTCGAAGTTCTTCTAATAAATCGGCCACCCGATACCTCATTTTCTTCAATGCCTTGTCCATGATACGCCCATTCATAATGACAATTGTCGGCTCGCCATCAAGAAATTTTGATCCGCGCCGCCATTTCAAAGTGATGCCCTGCAGTAACAGCCCTAAAATAACCCATACAATCAAGCCGATCCAGTGCGGAAAAGCCCGGGTCGTTAAATCCGTTGTCAATGACGCAGCAATTGATCCGATGGTGATCCCTAATATGTAATCAAAAAAAGTTAATTGGCTGATTTGCTGCTTGCCGAGAATCCGCGTTAATAATAAAAGTGTAAAAAACCCAATAATCCCCCTAACCATTACAACTAAGGTCTCATTCATTTCATTCCTCCCAAGTTGTACAAACTAGTATTATATTGCAAGGCAAAGTGAAAAATTATTCCGCGAGAGATTTTCTTCAATGACGGCTAAGGGTTTTAATAAATGCTAAAGGTAAAGTATGATTTAGAGATAAAAGAACGGAAAAGGGCTGCCGCTTTATAGTTGGTCTATAAAGGACAGCCCTTTTCAATGTTTAAAAATTCATATATGATTGTCCGCCGTCCACATTAATAGATGCTCCGACAACCCAGGAAGCTTTCTCAGATGCAAGAAACGCGACCACGTGAGCCACTTCGTCAGCGCGTCCAAAACGTCCCGCTGGAATGTTGTCTTTCACAAATTGTTTGGTTTGTTCTGGGTTTTCCTCTAATCGTCTCTGCCAGTTCCCGGTAGGATGCAGAATTGATCCAGGGGCAACACTGTTGACGCGAATCCCATATTTTATCACTTCGTCAGCAAAGCCCTTCGTAAAGCTGATCAAGGCTGACTTGGCATTATTATAAGTGATTTTGCCGCCGCTTTCCCTGCCGTAGACTGAAGTGATATTTATAATACTGCCTGATTGTTGTTCTTTCATAACGCCGGCAGCCATTTTGCTAAAATGAACATTGGCAAAATAATTTAATTCCATCGCCTCCTTGAAAGTTTCCATATCAGTTTCCAGAGCTGAACCGCCGTTGCTTCCTCCGATATTATTGACAAGGATATCGATGCCTCGATGATCTTGTACAAACTGATTAAAAACCCGTTCTCTTTCATTATGGTTAAACAGGTCTGCCTGATAGACAGCGACGCCTAATTGATCTTTTATTTTGTCTAATGCTTCCCGGCCTCTGGCAACCACGCCGACAGCGGCGCCCTCTTCTCTTAAAACCTCGGCTGCCGCGGCGCCAATGCCTTTCGACCCGCCTGTAATTAATACCTTTTTATCTTTTAATCCTAAATCCATTTGCATGACCTCCTGCTGAAACTAACTGAAACTAATCCTATTGTAACTTATTTTCGTATTTCCTAAAAAAATTCCGTCTAAAAAATGGTTTTAAGGTATAAAATCTGGAATCTTACCCCATAATAAAGATAAGCTGAATATCTTCTCCCCCTTTATTTTGCCCCTGATATGCTTCAGGGGTTTTTTGTTTTTTGTCAAGAAAAAGCATCCAGCTTCTTTGATCAATGTCTGCTTCCAATGCACCATGCGTGATCTGTTTATTTAAAGCAAATCACAAAACGTTTTTCATTTAAATGGATAACCAGATTTCTCTATATGATGATGCTCCTCTTCAATTCGCTTCATTGTCCTATTTTTTGAGTCTTCTATTTTTCCTTTTGGTTTTTGCAGGCGGCTTGTTGTTGATTTGTCAGATTCACCGGTGTCCCTATGGCTATCAAGCTTCTCTTGAGCTTCTTTTGTCCTTTTGGCATATGACAAAGCTTTAAGACATTCATAAGGAATATCTTCTCCCGTATCAACACAAATCCCATAACCGCCTTCTTCTATACGTTCCCATGCCTCATTAATTTCTTGAAGTTCATTTTCAATAAGCATCTTTTCCGATATGACCTTTTCGCGATCCACCATATCTCCCGCGGAATCAACCAAATGATTATCAACCGAAGACATCTCGCTTTCATTTTCTAAATCCGGCCGTTTACTTAACAAAGTTATTAATTGTTTTTGTCTAGCCATTAAGTCTTCCTTTAATTCGCTTATTTGTTTTTTTAGTTAATGGCATGGAACCACTCACCTTTATCCTTTTTTGTGGTTTTCCCGCAGCCATGTATTGTCTAAACATCATTTCGATGTTTAATTTTTGATAAAAAGAGGAACAGTAATGATAGATCACTTTTATCAGCATGGTTTTTCCATAAAAAGGAGGAAACAGCATGCCTAGATTGAAAATTGGCGAAAAAGCTCCTGAGTTTAATCTTATATCAACAGACGGCGCATTTTTTTCTTTTAAAGATCACTTAAAAGAACACAAAAGCTGGCATATGATTGTCTTTTTTAGAGGTGAATGGTGTCCGGCGGAAAGAGATTTTCTTTCAGCGCTGCAAGCGGATATTGATAAATTTAAAGCACTGGATACTCATATCATTGCCATATCATCTGACGAAATTGACAGACTTAAAGAACTTGTTGAAAATCAATCCCTGGCCTTCCCCGTCTTAAGTGATAATGAACGAAGAGCGGCGAAGGGCTACGATATATTTGTTCATGGTGAAGACGCACCGTATGCGGATCACGCAGAGCATATAGAACCGGCCATTTTTATCGTTGACGATCACGGCAATCTGCTGTTTCAGCAGCTGCAAAGCGGACCATTCGGCCGGCCAACGCCAATGAATTTGCGAAAAACAATTAAATATATACGTGAAAATCTTAGATAAGAAGGCTGTTCAAGGTCTGTTTCCCTGACTTGAACAGCCCTTTTTATTAATGAGGTTTAGGTTTAGACATTGATGACCCGCCAACCTCTTTGATAAGCAGAGCGATGCCTCCCAAACTGCTGTAAGCCCGGTGAAGAAACAGAATAACTGCTGCGGCTGCAAAAAAGAATTATAATGGTCATAGGATGTCAAAATTTCAATTAAGGAAGGTGTCATCATATGGCTGCATACAAGGCAAAGCAAATCTTATTAGCCAAGCGCCCAAAAGGCATGCCAACCCTTGAAAACTTTAAATTCCAGGAAATTGATGTACCGGAACCTGCGCTTAATGAAGTTTTAATCAAAACGCTGTATGTGTCAGTAGACCCTTACATGCGCGGCAGAATGAGCGATCGCGAATCCTATGTGCCGCCTTTTGAGCTTCATAAGGTTATTAGCGGAGGCGTCGTTGGAGAAGTCATTGAGTCTAAATCACCTGATTTTAACAAGGGGGACTTTGTGGTCGGTCAACTGGGATGGCAAACTTATCAATTGGTCCAATCCGAAGAAATAAGAAAGATTGATGAAAACCTCGCACCAATCACTGCTCATTTAGGTGTTCTTGGCATGCCTGGTTTAACCGCTTATTTTGGCATGCTTGATATTGGGCAGCCTAAGAATGGAGAAACCGTTGTTATTTCAGGTGCAGCCGGAGCCGTTGGAAGCACTGCCGGACAGATTGCTAAGATTAAAGGCGCGCGTGTCATCGGTATTGCCGGAACGAAAGAAAAGCTTTCTTTTCTAAAGAATGAGCTTGGTTTTGATGAAGTGATTAATTATAAGGAGTATGACGTTTACAAGCAATTAAAGAACGCTTGTCCAAACGGCATTGATGTTTATTTTGATAATGTCGGGGGAGAAATTTCTGACGCAGTGATGAAACAAATAAACCATCAAGCGAGGATTGTGATATGCGGACAAATTTCTCTTTATAATCTTGAAAAAGCCGATGTTGGCCCGCGTCCTCAAACTCAGCTTGTGATTAAAAGCGCGTTAATGAAGGGGTATATCGTTTCCGATTACGCTTCACAATTTAAAGATGCTGCCGAAGAATTAGCCCAATGGATGCAAGCTGGACAGATCAAATACCGAGAAACAATCATCGAAGGATTTGAACGGATTCCTGAAGCGTTTCTCGGTTTATTTAAAGGAGATAACATCGGAAAGTACCTAGTCAAAATTTAAAGCCGGGTTCCCCGGCTTTAAATTTTGACTAGGTAAATAGAACTAAATACAAAGACCTTCATAAATTAACAAATGTTTCAATTGTATTTCGCAATTTTAATGTATGTTATGTATTTAATATTTTATTAAATAACATGTAATGAATTGCAATGTTTATTACACAAAAACAAATGAATTGAAAAATAGAAAAGGGTCATAATCTGATAACATGTTACTAAAATCGACCAAATAGGACTAAACCTACATAGGATGCCAAATTCGGGCATCATATTTTCATTTTATAAGGGAAAATGTTTAGTTTATGTTTCGTTTATTTTGAGGTGAAGTGTTTATATGGATGTCAAAGACTCGTTAGGAAGATTAAAAAAGAGGTTAAGTAAAAAGACGGTTAGAAAAAATCCTTTAAAGCAGCGTCTAATCTTAAAACAGAAGCAGCGCCAGCTATATATCAGCGGACGATTCTCAAGAAAATCTTATCAAGCGAAGGAAATATGGATTCACTCACGGACAGATGACCGAAAAATCTTATTAGCAAATATTACGCCGTCTTCAAACTTTGAATTTAAAATTAACTTGGACGATGTTATTCACTATGGTGAATCAGAAGAAACAATTTTTGATTTTTATATTAAAATTCGAACGCCGATCAAGCATGTCAGTGAAGAAAGACTAGAAAAAGTCAAAAACGATTCGGATTATGGTTTATTAAAGAATGGTGAGCCATTTATTGAATACGCCATACGATTGGGAAGGTTTGCGGATACGAAAGTTGAGAATATCGAAAAAGTAACCATTGATAACTACTCATTAATCGTATATACGACAAAGAACGGCAATCTATCATTAGCTTTTAATAAAGAGTTAAAGCCCGTAGCATCCCATCATATAAAACAATTAAAGATAAAAAATAATCGGCTGACTTTTTTCGGGGAGCTTTTTACTGGACACTCCCGTGTGGAAAGCGCTCATATCATATTGCGGGGGCGCGATACAAACATTGAGAAAAAAATCCCGCTTATCCTGACATTAAAAGAAAATCATCAAAAAAATAATGGACTGCACCAATACCATTACAAAACTGATATTTCCTTAAGTCAAATGTTTAATGTCAAGGAACTTGAAGAGGATATATATGACTTTTTCTTTTATTTAAAATACCATGACCAAGATGACATGACACTGGTTCGGATCGGTAAGCCGCGCTTTATTGCACGTCATTTTATCAAAGGCGGATATATTACAAACAAAGATACAGTTTTAGTTATGACGCCATATTACACTTTTAAACAATTTAATCTTTCACTCCAAGTGGATGAATTTGATCACGATACCTTTAAGTATTTGCAGAAAATGCTTCGTTGGGCTTGGCTCTTAAGGCCTTTTTACAAAAGAAAGAACATTTGGCTTGTAGGCGAACGTTCGTACAAAGCCCAAGATACGGGGTATCACTTTTTTAAGTACATGCGGAAAAAATATCCAAAAAGACATGTTTATTATGTCATTGACAAAGATTCTCCGGAACTGAAGAATATTAAAGATTTGGGTCATGTCCTCTATTATAAGTCGAAAAGACATGTTCTTTATTCATTAATGGCAACAAGAGTTATCGGTTCGCATCATCCCGACTATCTGTTTCCTTTACGTACAAAAAGGTTTCAAAAAGCTGTCAAAGCAACCAAAGTATTTCTTCAGCATGGGGTTATGGGAACAAAAAACATGGTTGCCAATTATGGAAAAAAAGCGCCCGGGTTTGATACGGATTTATTTCTCGTCAGTTCAGAATTTGAAAAAAATATGATTGTTCAAGATTTTGGATACGATCCTCGAGAGGTGGAAATTACCGGTTTATCACGTTTTGACAGTCTTTTAGCGAACAATGTCAATATCAAAAGGCAAATATTGATTATTCCAACATGGCGCGATTGGATTGTGACCGAAGATACTTTTTTGGAAAGCGAGTACTTCGAACGTTATATGCAGCTCATTCATAATCCAATGCTTCATCAATTATCGCGGGACTATCAATTCGAGATCATCTTTTGCCTGCATCCAAATATGCAAAAATTCACTTCTTACTTTACAAGCGCGCCTGTTCGAGTCATAAGCCAAGGTGAAGTAGACGTACAAAAACTGTTAAAAGAAAGCATGTTAATGATTACCGATTATTCAAGCGTAGGGTTTGATTTCAGCTTTTTGCATAAACCGATCATCTATTATCAATTCGATAGAGAGCGATTCATCGGCCAACACCCTTCGCACCTTGATTTAGATAATGATCTGCCGGGGGACATAGTCAATAGATTATATGATATTTGCCACCTCGTGAAAGAATATGCCGAAAATAACTTTAAAATGAAAGATGAGCATAAAGAAAGAGCTTCAAAGTTCTTAAAATACAGGGATTGCCATGCAAATGACCGGATTTACCAAGCCGTTACAACATTTAAACCAAAAAGACAATACTTTAAGGAGCTATTTGAAAGCGACTTTTGTCTGACACTTTTTAATAAATTCCGCAAAAGTAAGCTCTATTTCCCGGCAATGAAGGTGTTTTACAATCTTGCAAGACGCCTGCTTCCAGTGAATCAACAGCTTATTGTCTTTGAGAGCGGCATTGGAAACCAGTATGCTGACAGTCCTCGCTATATTTATGAAGAATTAGCGAAACGCGGTCTAAAATACAAGAAAGTTTGGGTATATAATAAAAACATCCGCTTTAATGATCCGGATACAATCAAAATTAAAAGACTGTCACCCCAATATTACTATTATTTGGCCAGAGCAAAGTATTGGGTAAACAATCAAAATTTCCCAACCTATATAAAAAAGCGGAAGGGCACAACTTACGTTCAAACATGGCACGGTACACCTCTTAAGAAGATGCTTTTTGACATTGATCATATTCAAGGCAGAAATCCTGATTATTTAGAACGTGTCTATCAGGCAACTTCTCAATGGGATTATCTTATTTCGCCAAGCCCTTATGCAACTAAGGCTTTTTTAAGCGCATTTCATTATCGCGGAAAAGTCCTCGAAATAGGCTACCCGCGCAACGATATATTCTATCGAAAAGATAAAACGGCCCAGGCCGATAAAATACGGCAAAGGCTGAATATCCCAAAAGATAAAAAAGTCATTCTGTATGCACCGACATTCCGGGACAACCAAACAGCAAAAAATAATAAATTTACTTTTGATCTCAATTTAGACTTTGAAAAAATGAATGCTTCATTGGGCGATGATTTTGTCTTTTTATTAAGAATGCACGTCGTCATCAAAAACAAAATTGATATCCCGGAAGAATATCAGGATTTTATATATGATGTCTCGGAGTATTCCGATATTCAAGAGCTGTACTTGATATCAGATATTCTTATCACAGATTATTCTTCCGTCATGTTTGATTTCGCAAATCTAAAACGTCCGATTCTTTTTTACACTTATGATCTTGAAATTTACCGTGATCAGTTAAGAGGATTTTACATGGACTTTGAAAAAGAAGCACCAGGTCCATTTTTGAGGAACACAAATGAATTAATAACGTCAATCCTTAATATCGATCACATTAAAAGGCATTATCAGGCAAGGTATGACCGTTTTAATGAAAAATATTGCGGTTTAGAAGATGGGTTGGCGACGGTTCGTCTAGTTGATGCCATTTTTGATAAAGAAAGCGAAGAAATCAAAGATCAGCTAACAAAGACAAAGCATGCCGTAAATATTTAACGTGAGCAGGATTCTCCTTAAATGTTCTTATGAAAAGGAGAATCCTGTTTCATTTTTGCTTTCCGGCTCTTTTATGAGAATCCGCAGCTCCATCCAAGGCGCTTTTTTGTATGTCTCTATTAATCCTTGAGACGCCATGTCTTCCTTTTGTACACATTTGTATTTTAGAGAAATGGTGAAATGGCTGATAAAGGGATAAGGGGTTAAAGAAACGGTTTGTCTGTCTATCCATCTAACATCAAACGTTTCAGATCGGGCGAATTTGAAAGTTTCCGGTACAGGTATGCCGTTTTTAAACCAAGGGTGCTCATGCTTTTTTGATGCGCCTGGTTCATTTAAACAAAGGTATAACGATAAGGAATCGCAAAACCTGAGTAAATCATAATGAAAAATAAAGCTGTTTTGATTCAATGGACTGATTTGCTGAACGATCCGCTTCTGCCTTTGCTTTTCCAAGTGAACAAACCCCTTTGCTTCCGAAGCATTTTCCTCCTCAACAAACCGCATATAATGGCAGCTTGAGAGCAATCCGGCATAGGCATTCATCGCCTCTGTTTCATCAATGCCATGTTTATAAAAAATAAGCTTTGTATTTAAAGGATAATTTGAAAAGGAAAAGGGCTTACCTGTTTTATCATCAATAAACGGTTCACTGTCCGGTCCAATCCAGCCGCGATCATGCTCACTAACAGCCGTCACCACCTCTTTTTTCTTTTCTTTGCCGGAAAAATAATCCTCCCTCCACGACCGCGCAAATTCTCCGGAAATGCGTGCATGATCATCTTGGCGAATCATAACAAACTCCGTATCCCGCTCTCTTACTATCATTTAAAGACCTCCAATTATGATTAACAATTTGGAAACATCTTTTATGAAGAAGCATAGAAACCATTTATCGCGAATATTATTCCGCTTATAATCCTATTCCCTGATTACAAAATATTTAATCCTGTGCTTTATATGGTTGACATGAATTAACATGTAAACCTCATTGTTTCGGCGTATTGATTATCATTTTAATTCGACCGCCAATAAACTATAGAAAATTTTATAACAAAACTACGTTTGTTATGATAATTTAGAATAATTGGAAATTTATCTTTTTAATCATTGCAATTTGTCAAGTGCATATTATATAATGAAAACGAAAAATGTTAAAACTTTGTGAACATTTGAAAAGGAGTGATGAACATGAGCATGGTTTTGTCAAATAAACATCATCAACTCAAACCAAACTTAGCATATTATATCACATCCTTTCTAGCCACATCAGCAATCTGCGAAATCATTCTAATCTTGATTTACGGAACCTTAATGGATATGGGGATCATGGTACCATTCTTTATTGTTTTAGCAGCACTTGCAGTGATACATGCTATTGCTTACACCGTAAAATTAAAGCAATTCACTTCTTCCATGAGCAATGTTATCGAATCTCTGCCATTAACCAGTGAGCAGAAGCACTATTTAGCGAACGAGCTCAAAAAGAAAACAAGAAGAATGCACAAACAAGATGAGATTTGCCAAGTTCTTTTAGAATTAGTAAATAAAATCGAAAAGAACGCTCATTTAACCCAAACAGAAATTAATGCAATTAATAAAATTGTATTCGGCAATTATCCAATTAAAGCAACCATCAAAAATGATTTGCACGGATAATTAAAGCGCTTCCTTTGGAAGCGCTTTAATTTTGTCCGCTCATTTATTACACTTTATCGTTTTCAGAAAGATGAACTGTCATTCATTTATCTGCCACAGGTGTTTAAACATTACTGCTTCGATTGACTTCATGCATCGATTGACTTCATGCAATGAAAAAATTAACGCCTTTTCAAAAAGGCGTTAATGGTGTACGAATCAGGAGTCATATTATGAAACTGTAACTTTATTAAAAAATTCGTTACAAACTTGTTTTTATTGGGGTTCTATTACAAACTTTTTTATTAATAATTAATTTTTCATGAGATTGTTGACATGTCACTATTAGTATGATAAATTATTACTTGTCGGAAACAACGGGGCATTAGCTCAGCTGGGAGAGCGCTACGCTGGCAGCGTAGAGGTCAGGGGTTCGAGCCCCCTATGCTCCACCATAACAACGCCTATTCGAACACAGATTCTCCAAGCGGGATACTGTGTTTTTTTATTGTAACAATTTTAACAAATACTTTTCACTGCAAAAATAAAAAGCACTTGGCAAGTGCTTTTTATTTTTACAGTTTTAACATAGAGGCAAGCCTTATTAAGATATAACCGATAGCACTATATGCAATCAATGCGAATACAGCTGACAGATCCAATATATACCCTTTACTGATTTCGACAGGATGAAACATTCCCTCAAATGGTCGAAGCAAAGGCTCGCTTATTGTATTCAGCCACTGAACAAACGGCACGTTCGAAGCGCCGAATAGTTTGATAACAATATAAAGGGCAATTATAATTTGAACAATGCTAAGAATAATATTAATGATTTTAGCTAAAAATGATTGTTTCGCATTTTTTGTCATCTTATAACACCTCTTCCCCTTTAACACTAAATGTTTCGTATCATAAACCGATAAATGACAGTATATGTGTTAAAGAGAACATTCAACAATCCGTTTCAACCCTTTAATCACTTTATTTATTTTATCATTGGATGACCTTAAGTGTCACTCTTTAACATGTTCTTTTCATTCATGATGGCTTCTCCATTTCTTATATCAAATTTTTTATTCACTCTCCAAAGTTTTTCATCATGTTTGTTTTAGACAGATCGCTTTCGGGAAAGTTAAGGACAAAATAAGTTAGGAGAGATGAATAATGGCGGATAATAAACCATTAGAACTTACGACTCAAGAACCTCAGCACGGGTATTTACAAGCTGATATCCAAAAGAATATGGTTCCTCATTCTGAAACCGACAATCCTCATTATGTCGGCAGCGGCAAACTAAAAGGAAAAACTGCTCTTATTACCGGCGGCGACAGCGGTATTGGCCAAGCAGTCGCAATCGCTTATGCAAAAGAGGGCGCCGATGTTGCTGTTATTTACTACGAAGCACACAGCGATGCGGACGATACAAAAAACTTCGTCGAACAGCTGGGACAGCGCTGCTTAACAATTGCCGGCGATATTGGTGATGAAGATTTTTGCCAGCAAGCCGTTAATCAAGTCGCCGAAAGCTTTGGACGCTTAGACATTTTAGTGAATAATGCCGGGGAGCAGCATGTTTGCGACCGCATACAAGACATTACAAAAGAACAGCTCGACCGCACCTTTAGAACAAATATTTTTTCCATGTTTTATTTGACGAAAGCGGCGGTCGATCACCTGCCCCCTGGAGGCACAGTGATTAATACCGCATCCATTACAGCCTATAAAGGCCACCCAACTTTGCTTGATTATTCTTCAACAAAAGGGGCTATCGTTTCTTTTACCCGTTCGCTTTCTCAAAACCAAGATATTTTAAATAAAGGCATAAGAGTTAACGGTGTCGCTCCCGGTCCTATTTGGACACCGCTCATCCCGGCAACTTTTACAGAAAATCACTTAAACCGCTTTGGCAAAGATACGCCGATGAAACGCCCGGGACAGCCGAAAGAACTGGCTCCTGCTTATGTCTTTCTTGCATCCGATGACTCCTCTTACATGACGGGACAAATGCTTCATGTGAACGGCGGCACCATTGTAAATGGTTAAGTTTAACGAGCGGAAAAGCCTTTGCTCTTTTGCCGGATGACTCTCAGGGCATCGCAGCATGAGTTCACAACATACATAAGCAAGCGGAGAAAAAAGGCGATTTTCTCCGCTTGCTTTATTTTATCGGGATTATCGGACTATCCCTTTCAATATAAAATTATTTATCTGCACTGACTATCTTGCTTTGCGTATTAATGACACCGTCATGCAGCCCTTCATGATAAACGCTGAACGTTAACAATTCGCCGATTGTCTCAAAACCTTTAAACGGTTTGTCTAATTTCTGATCTAGCTTTCCTTTGCATACCTCACGAATCCAACCCGGTTGGTCTTTTAAAAATTTAATGAGCTCTTCTTTTGAAGGCGGCTGTTCATTCCAATCAGCAGGGCTCGTATCCTTCGCAAAATAAGCTAAATAATTGCCGGGAAGATTTTGTGTCATTGAGCGCAAACCATTGGCAAACAAGTCTTGAATCGTTAGAATATGTCCTGCATTCCAGCGAATATTGTTTCTGAATCCTTTAGGTATAACATCCCAATCTGATTCTGGAATTGATTCTAAAAGTCCCGCTGTAGCAGCTCTTACAATGTCTAATTGCTTAAAAACGCTCTCCTCATTCATCAAAAAATCTTCACTCCTTTTTTCATTTTCATCTTTTATTCAAAGATGTCTCACGTCATTAATATAGCATGAATAGTAAGAAAAATGCTGATCATTTGCTTCACTACATTCAAAATCCTGCTTCATAACTAATAAAAAGCGCCCTCCTGTTTTACAGCAAGAGGGCGTTAATTTTATTGATTTAATCGTTTTTCAAGCGCTTCTTTTTCAGCTTCAAACCCTGGTTTACCAAGAAGGGCAAACATATTCTTCTTATAAGCTTCAACACCTGGTTGGTCAAATGGATTAACGCCAAGCAGATAGCCGCTCATCGCACATGCTTTTTCAAAGAAGTATACAGTATAACCGAAATGATATGGCGTTAACTCAGGAATAACCACTTTAAGGTTTGGAACGTCCCCGTCAGTATGTGCCAAGAGTGTACCCTCAGCGGCTTTTTTATTGACAAAGTCCATTGTTTTTCCTGCTAAATAATTGAGTTTATCAAGATTTTCCGCATCTTCTTCAATGATGATTTCTTCCCGAGGTTTTTCAACTAATACGGCTGTTTCAATCATTTGACGGCGGCCTTCTTGCACATATTGTCCAAGGGAGTGCAAGTCTGTTGAAAAATCAGCAGAAGCCGGCCACAAGCCTTTATAATCTTTGCCTTCGCTTTCGCCAAACAACTGCTTCCACCATTCTGAGAAGTAGTGTAATCCTGGTTCATAGTTCACTAATAATTCCATTGTTTTGCCTTTGTTATACAGAACATGACGTGCTGCTGCGTATTGATAGGCCTGATTTTCTTTAAGGCTTGGAACGCTAAAGTCTTCTTGGGCATCGCGTGCGCCTTTCATCATTTCATCAATATCAATACCGCTCACTGCAATCGGCAGCAAACCAACAGCCGTTAGAACCGAATAACGTCCGCCTACATCATCAGGAATAACAAATGACTCATAACCTTCATTATCAGCTAAAGTTTTTAAAGCGCCCTTCTCTTTATCTGTGGTCGCATAAATGCGTTTTCTCGCTTCTTCCTTACCGTATTTTTCTTCAAGGAAACTGCGGAAAATGCGAAAGGCAATCGCAGGCTCTGTTGTCGTTCCGGATTTAGAAATAACATTGACAGAAACATCTTTGTCTTTAAGGACCGCAAACAGTTCCTTTGTATAAGTTGAACTAATGCTGTTCCCAACAAAGAAGATTTGCGGTGTTTTCCGCTCTTCTTTATCCAATAAGTTGTAGAAGGAATGATTTAACATTTCGATGGCAGCCCTTGCGCCCAAATAGGAACCGCCGATACCGATGACGAGAAGAACATCAGAATCTGATTTGATTTTTTCAGCCGCTTTTTTTATTCGGGCGAATTCTTCTTTATCATAATTAGTGGGTAAATCAAGCCATCCTAAAAAGTCGCTTCCTTGCCCTGTTTTATTATGAAGTGCATGGTGTGCTGCTTCAACAGCATTAGACAAGTAGTCTATTTCATGTTGAGAAAAAAAAGGTAATGCTTTACTGTAATCAAAAGTCACTTTTTTACTCATATTAATGCCCCCAATATGTAACGTTCTTCTTTTAATTTACAAAATGGTCTTTCTTAAAGCAAATAATTGGTTTGTGAAAACGCGTACACTTTAAAAATTTTACAATGAGAATATTGACATTTATCTTTCAAAAGAAAAACTTAATTGATTTAATAAGCAAATTAAACCTTAATCTTTAATAATATGCGTAATAACATCGTTTTTTATCATTTTTTCTTTCATTTAGATCATAGATGAACCTGGCATAATAAGGGATGCGAATAAATTATTCTTACTAAAGAAACGCTATTAAAGAAATGAATCTTCTTATTTAAGGAGGCCTTTATATAATGAATGGCTTACAGCGTACCGCTTTAGCGATCCTTATTATTGGCGGCATCGATCTAGGACTTATTGGATTCTTTCGTTTTGATCTTATCGCAGCTATTTTCGGCGGTCCGGCTGCCGTAGTATCAAGAGTCCTATATGGGATCATTGGAATAAGCGCCTTGTATTGCTTGACTTTACTATTTAAGCCGTCAGAAGCATTTGCTGCCGATCCAGATCCAACAACAAAATAGGTGATCAGATCATTAAAAAAGGCAGCCTGACAGGCTGCTTTATTTTTTTAAGCGCTTATTTAATTGGGCTTGGCGTTCATTAGATTCTTTTAACCAATCTTTTAATTTTTGTTCAAGCGTGTTGAAGCCAGGCTTCGATGATGATGAAGGTTGACGCTTGTTAGTGTTTCTTGGCGCTTTTTGAACCTTTTCTTCAGGCTTTGGTAATGTTGAACGGATAGATAAAGAAATTTTGCCTGCTTCTTCATCAATTGATAAGATTTTCACCTTGACAACATCGCCGACATTAAGAAATTCGTTGATATCTTTAACATATTGATGGGCAACCTCGGAAATATGAACCAAACCTTGATGATCATCATCTATAGCAACAAACGCCCCAAAAGGCTTAATGCCTGTTACCTTGCCTTCGATGATGTCTCCAACATTATAATTATCCGACATGAAAACAACTCCTAACAATTTATACCGGTGTGAGGCATCCGCCAATCTCTTATTTAGGAGCAAGCCTAAATAGGAGCCGACAGAGCTGACCCCCCGATTTATTTATCTGACCGCCAGCAGGAAAATGCCTGCTGACGGAGGTTTCACTTTATTAACTTTTTAATTATAACATAGGAAAGAACAGAAGACAAAACCCTATAAACAAGAAGGAAACATTCGTTTAAGAAGATTGATCATTTAACACGATTTTTCATGTCCCGGGAAATATTTCACATGTTTTTGCCATGTATGGTCGAAAAAAAAGAGACCTGAAAAGGTCTCTTTTTTATGCATGAACTAATTCATGATCAAAGGTTATCGACTTTTCGATATAAATTTGATGCCAGATCATAAAGACAAGCACTGTCCAAATCTTTCGGCTGTTATCACGCTTGCCATTCTTATGGTCTTCCAAAAGCTTTAAGACATAGGATTTGTTAATAAATTCTTCTGTTTGGCTATCTCGAATAATATTTTTAGCCCAATCGTATAATTCATTTTTTAACCAGACACGGATCGGAACAGGGAATCCAAGCTTTTTCCGGTAAAGAATTGAATCAGGAACAATGCCTCTCATTGCTTCGCGCAGAGCAAATTTCGTTGTTTTTTCTGCCGTTTTTAGTGATGCAGGAATAGATGAAGCGACATTAAAGACTTCCTTATCAAGGAACGGCACCCGCAATTCCAGTGAATGAGCCATTGTCATCCGGTCAGCTTTGACTAAGATATCACCTCTCAGCCAAGTATGCATATCAACATATTGCATCTTTTCAACGTCTTGATAAGATGCGGCACGTTGATAGATCGGCGATGTGATATCAGTAAAATGTCTGGTATCCTGATGTGTCTTCAAGACGAATTTTTTCTCGTCTTCATCAAACATAAAGGCATTGCCTATATATCTCTTCTGAATCGGCGTACAGCCGCGCATGAAATAGCTTTTTCCTTTGACATCATCCGGAAGCATTTGTGCAATCGCCTTAATCGCTGACTTTCCTGGAGATGGAATCTTATTAAACCAGTTTAAAGCAAGCGGTTCGCGATAAATATTATAGCCGCCGAACAGTTCGTCGGCCCCTTCTCCGGACAGGACAACTTTAACATGTTTGCTGGCTTCTTTCGCCACAAAGTACAGCGGAATAGCGGCAGGGTCTGCGACAGGATCATCCATGTGCCAAATAATTTTCGGCAATTCATTCACAAAAGCCTCTGGAGTGATAACAGTATGTATGTTCTCTACTCCAAGCTTTTCCGCAGAATCCTTAGCAATATCAATCTCGCTGTAGCCTTGGCGCTCAAATCCTACCGTAAATGTTTTGATGGCTGGATGGAATTCTTTAGCCAAGGCAACGATGCTTGTTGAATCGATGCCGCTGGAAAGGAACGCGCCGACCGGCACATCACTGCGCATATGAATTTTTACGGAATCCCTTAATACGTTGCGAATTTTTTCCTTCACTTCATCTAATGTCTGATTAACCGGGTGAAATTCCGGTTTCCAATAAGCTTGTACCTTGAGTTCATCACCGACTTTTTTCTTTAAGTAATGGCCCGGCTCCAAACGCTTAATAGATTCTGCCATTGTATAAGGTTCTGGAACAAATTGGAAAGTCAGGTAATGCTGCAAGGCAGCTTGTGAAACCGGATCAGTGTCTTTTCCAATTAACAAGCTTTTCTTTTCAGATGCAAAAAATGTGCCGTCTTCTGTTTCCATATAATAAAACGGCTTAATGCCAAACGGATCTCTGGCTGCGTAAAGTTCCTTTTCCTGCTTATCCCAAATGACGATGCCGAACATGCCGCGAAGCTCTTTAAAAGCCTCTTCCCTTTTGTCAGTGAAGAGCGCCAAAATCACTTCAGTATCAGATGTTGTTGCAAATTGGTATCCTTTATCTTTTAAGGTCTTTTTTAGCTCTAGATAATTATAAATTTCACCATTAAAAATAATATGATAACGATCATTTTCGTACGAAAGCGGTTGGTGTCCACCCTCTAAATCAATGATGCTCAGACGCCTGAATCCCAGCTGAACAGTATCATCCGTATAGAACCCATCATCATCAGGGCCCCTATGAGTAATAATTTCTGTTCTTTCAGGCATTAAATTCTGTTCGTGATCATTTGGTTTTAGTAATTTATTTGAAATATAACCAACAAATCCGCACACAATGATTGCCCCTTTCTTTAGCCCAAATCGATAAAAATTTAGGCATCATCTCCTAAGTTTATCACTCTGATAAAAACTTGCCTAGATATATGTTGATTTTATTTTTACAAAATTAGTATCATCCTTTATTTTAACGTTATATATATCGTTATGCCAATTTCATTTATGGTGATATTAAATTAAAAAAAGACGCCTCAGGGGATAATCCCCTAAGGCTTTGACTCAACTTCCATAAACAAATCATCAATCGGAACATTTAAAATAAGCGCAATATTTGCCAGCATTTCTGCTGATATTTTGGTTTTTCCGGTTTCTAAATAAAAATAACCGTTGGGACTCTTAAATCCAAGCTGTTTTGACATATCATTCAACGACAATTTGGAAGCTTTTCGAAGTTCCTTTATTTTACCTAAATTAACGACTAATTTCACCGCCGCATCTCCTTGCCACATTGGTAACTTTTTAACCTATTTTACTTCATAAAACAAGATATATCAAGATTTTTTATCCTTTTTGGCAACAATATAAGTATAAAAAATTTATCATGATAAACTTTCTGAAAGTATAAGAAAAAAAACAAATGAAAGGGTGTTTCCTCTGATAGGAAATACACTTGGTTCTAGAATTCGTTTTCTTAGAGAAAAGCATGATCTTTCTCAAAAGCAGCTTGCAAAGCTTCTTGGCATCAGCAACGTCCAACTCAGCCGTTACGAATCAGGTGACCGGAAACCCGATCCAGAAATGATTGCTGCATTTGCAGAATTCTTTAAAGTCCCGACTGATTTCTTATTGGGATTAACCTCAACGACAGTTCAGGAAAACGCTTCTCTTTATTTAAGCCAAGAGGACATTAAGCTGATAAAATCCATTAAAAATGCTCCTGAAATTGAATCCTTTATTCATGATCTTCTAAATCATGAGGAGCTCTTTCATAAATTAAAAAAAATCTATCTCATCCTAAAAGATTGAAAAGCAGCAAAGGCGATAAAATAACCTTTGCTGCTTTTAATTTAACTTAACACCTGCCGCCGGCAAACCAATAGCCTGACCTGTATAGAAAATAGCCGCCGCCGATAACTAAAATGATAAACAATACGACCCCTAGTGCAAAAGCTCCGCCCCTTGGCCGGGGAGGACAACAATAAGGTTGAGGGGGACAGTATGTCTGGCAAGGAGATGGCGGTACGGCCGGCGAACAGGGAGGTACTGCTTTACATTCATAACTTGGTTGATAACATGCTTGCGGCGGCATATAACATGTTTTGCACCAATCACAAGATTGATAAGGTGCATAGACGACTGAATCAATGTCGCCATACATTTTATTTGTATAAGCTGGATACCCATATCCATAGTTATCTGCCGAATAACAAGGGCAGCTCCTCAAACCGCTATTCAATATCAATGCCTCCTTCCCATACTATATATCTTACGGCAAAATCCCAATCATGTATGGACAATAATCCTAATTTACTTGAATTTAAAATCAGAAGAAGGACTTTTTTAATGGAAAGTAAAATTGTTATACATAGCCTAACCGCAAACCGCATCCGCTCAATCAATCCGAAAAATCATAGCCCAAAAACAATCAGCATTCATTCATCCAAAGATAAGAGCTTAAAAATGCTATAGGCATCCAATACGGGAGTATAACGTATGCTACTCACTTTCTTCGGCACTCTTTTTTAATGACAGATGAATGCTGGCGGGGCGCGATTTATAATCAACAAAAGAAGCTTGCCGTTCAAAATTGGCTTACAAAGGCTCTATATTAAAGGAGCGATAACCTTGCGAATTGTTTCAATTTGCCCCAGTAACACTGAAATGCTGGCCTACCTTCAGTTAATGCCTCAAGTTGTAGGTGTCGATAATTATTCTGACTGGCCGGAAGATATTAAAACGCTTCCCCGGCTTGGTCCGGATTTATCTATTGATATGGATAAAACGGCGTCTTTAAAACCGGATCTTGTGGTGGCTTCGCTTAGTGTTCCCGGTATGGAAAGGAACATAGAAGAACTTAAAGCCCGCGGCCTTCCGTACGTTGTTCTTAATCCTCATTCCCTTAAGCAGATTGGCGATGATTTAATAATGCTTGGGGAGTTGACGAATCGGAAGTCTTTGGCAGAAGAAGTGGTGAGGCGTTATCATGAAACGATACATCAGTATCAAACACTGGCACATAAGGTTTCAAATAAACCTTCGATCTATTGGGAATGGTGGCCAAAGCCTGTCTTTACTCCCGGCGGGCGCAATTGGCTGACAGAAATAAGCAGGCTGGCTGGTGCTATTAACCTTTTTGAGAATGAGCCAAAGGCCAATGTTCAAACTTCTTGGGAAGATGTGATAGCGCGTCAGCCGGATCATATTTGCATGATTTGGGTTGGTGTTGACAGCCATAAAGTTAAACCGGATTTCGTTATAAAAAGAAACCAGGCGAAAACCATGAAAGCTGTTATTAAAGGAAATATCCATGTTCTTGAAGAAGCATACTTTTGCCGCCCGTCGCCAAGATTATTAATGGGCCTGAAAAAGATAGCCGCACTTTTGCATCCGGAGATTTTCCCGGCTTTTTCAAATAATGAAGATTCCTTATATAAATTAAAGAAAACTTAGCGCTGAGGTGGTGACCCCCAAAAGTTAGAGTTTTAATTATGTAGCTGTTTGGCTGGTTTGAGTTCGGTATTGTACTGGGCTTAAACCAGCCAATTTTACTTTAATTCGTTTTGCCTTCACCTTTTAATTCTAAATGGATACGACGATAACCATATTTTCCGTCATGTTTTTGAAACAACTCGGTAATTTTCTCTTTCAATTCTTTATCTGGATCCTCTTTCTTTAATTGTTGAATATGATAATGATAGGTTGCTTCTGGTATATTTACTACCTTTAACACATTTTTTAATTTAAATCCTTCTTCTTTGAGTTCAAATGCCAACGCTGCTTGTGCTTTTCGAGGTAGGCATTCGGGTTGTCCTGAAAAGCTTTTAACTTTTTTAAATAAGCATTTTCTAAACGAAGCAGTTCATTTTCATGCTCTAATTGCTCTTCACGTGATATGACTTTTTCTTGTTTTGATTGTTTCGGTTTTCTTTTTCCAGACATAGAAGGCCGTCCTTTCGTTTTCTCTTTGAGCCCTTCTATCCCTTCTTTAATAAAAGTTATGTTCCATTTCGCAATAAGAGATGGTTCGTTCATTTGAAATTCAATTGCAGTTTCCTGGTAAGAAGCGCCCGTTTGTTTCATAAAGTTTAATACATTTAACTTAAATTGAACAGTATAAACCTTTTTAGAACGCTTTTTACTCAATCCCTCTTTACCAAATGCTTTATATGCATTTACCCATTTTTTAATGATTGATCCATCTGGAATGCCATATTTTCTAGACAATAAACTATAACCCAGAGGACCACCAAGATATTCCTTCACTATCATTAGTTTAAATTCATCGCTGTACTTTGCCATATAAAAACACCCCGGAAGTTAGATTTTTTACTCTAACTTCCGGGGTGCAGTACCCGCTGACCAAGTTTTCTTTAATTATCCAATATTTTTTGGCGAAAAACCTGCAAATGCTTTGAGTTGTTTAACTTCTTAAGCGTGTCCTCCTTAAGCGTGCCTTTGCCTCTTTTTATAACATACACTTTAAGTTTTTTCTTGCCCCAATGGCGATAAACATCATCTACGGTATTATAATAAAGATCAAGTCTGTTTCCGTGTATAGCTGATCCAGTATCGGCAACAACGCCGTAACCGTATCCAGGGATAAAAAGAATCGTCCCAATCGGAAATACTTTAGGATCGGCAGCGATTGTCGAATATAAATCTCGGCGGACCTTTACCCCGCTGTATGTAACGCCGTACCCTGGGTCATCCGGCATTTTTCCCGTTGATTCAATCCCGGCCGTATAACCCGTCGCTATCACTCTTTGTGCCGGATATTTTTTTAAATCTAATGTTTTTTCTAATGTCATTTCTTTTGGTTCAGAGGCTTGAGTTTTTTTAGGGGTATTTCCGTTTAATGGCTTGTGGCTTGTTTTTAAAAAACTATCAATAAAGTCACTAGCTTTTAATCCCGTTAACGCATGAAAACTTGTCAAAATGGCACAAATAAAGAGCAATGTCATCGCAGCCCTTTTGACTATTTTAACCGTTTGCAATGTTTTCCACTCTCCTCCTGTTTCATCGTTCCCAAAACAGGAGGAATTTATACTACTCGTCTTACATTGAAACGGTTGTTCTCAGAGCTAGAAATACGATCAAAAACTCGAAATACTCAGGTTGATTTTAAAACATTTGGTAGCCCCTTGACCTTAACGTTTTAATAACAAATCCGGAAATAATCGTTCCCATAAATCCTGTGCTAAGAACAATAAGATCCGGAATGGTCAGACTGGCCAAACGATGTCCAACCGCTTTGAAAGTCTCCGCGGGATGCGTAAAATAATCAAGCGTTGACACATTATCGATCATGATAATAACAATAAATGGATAGCAAAAAGCCATTAACCAAGATGTTTTTAACAACATATTGATAATAAAAGCAATGCCGAAAAATAATACCATAAAGAGCAGCATTGATATGATAAACTGAGGTAAAAACACGCCTTTTCCCCCTTTTTTATTTAAAATTAGTTTACTTAAAAATGTCAGAATCGTCAAATTTCCATTGATAACAAATGTGTCTATATCCAAATTTTGGAAAGAGCATTAAAAAAAGCGGGACGAGGGTTACCTTCACATCCTAAACATTCATACCGTGCATAGCCTAGGTCACGAGTACCACACTTAATTGTTTTCTGAACAGCTTCTTTGATATCTTTCCGATAGGATTCGGGTAATAAATTAGCATGAAGCTTCCAGAAACCGTCAAAATGTTCTTTTAGAATTTGTTTAATAACACCACTTTTATGTTTCCCCATGTTACCACCCCAAAGTAAATCTACGAACATTTTACCGAACAATTATCCACAAATCGACATTTTATAATTTCCTAAACAATAAAAAAACAGCCACTTAACAAGTGGCTGCTATGCCTTACCGGTGCCGCAACAGTGGCTGCACGTTTCAGAACCTCCCAGCAACAGCTGAAAGTAACCTTTCCCCTTGCAATAAGGACAATTATTCTTTTCACCTGTTTTCTTCAAGATCAACACCCCTTCACGAATTTTCTGATAATATTACCACTTTTGATCAATAATGAAAAGGGATACTTGCATCGATTTTTCTTAATGTAAGCGGGTACATCTTAATCAATCTAATTATTATTTAAATTTTCTGCCAATTACTTGAATTCTTCTTTTCTTATTGTTAACCTTAAATGAATACTTGATGGATTGAATAATATAAATGCTTAAAGGACTAACCCTGAATTGCGGGAAAAGCATATGATCTGCGGACCAATGCGGTACGTAGGAAAAGGCATAAAAAAAACCGCCCGATCTTGTAAAATGTAATGGCCTAAACCCATTTTACAGAAAGGACGGTTCTCATTGATTGCTGCTGAATTTTATATCGTGCAGTCTGAGGAAAAAAGGTCCAAACCTTTTCGACTGACTTTTGATTCTTTTATTTAAACAAATTCAGCTTGCCTTTTTTAACCATAAGACCTACGCCGCCAAGCATCAATAAGTAGCGATCATCTACAATTTTCTTTAGTGCGGCCGCAGGTGCGCCTTTTATTCTTTTATTGCCGACAACAGCAATCGCATCACCGGCACCAAGAGAAGCGACTGTACCTTTATTCTTATAAACAAACGGTTCAGTTGGTTCATTATGGAGAATATGACGAATGTTTTTGGCTAAGGCCACGCCTTGCTGCATTGCCAGCTGTGCAGTCGGCGGACAAGGACGATTGGTTTCTTTGTCCATAACAAGCGAGCAATCCCCAACTACAAAAACATTTGGATATTCCGGTGAACGAAGCGCGTCATCAACTTCAATCTTACCGCGGTTTGTTTGAAAACCGGATTTTTCTACGATTGAGTTAGCTTTAACCCCGCCAGTCCATACGATTGTGCCGGCTTTAATTTCTTCAAGATCTTCCGAGTCTTTCTCCTGAACAATAACGCTCTCCTCAGTGCATTCTTTAATAAATGTGTTTAATTTGAATTCGACGCCTTTGCTCTCTAATTGATGAATAGCATAATCTACAAGCTCTTTATCAAAGTTTGGAAGAATAGTCGGCGCGCCTTCAATATTTATGATGCGGACTTTACTCCGATCAATATCGTATTCACGACAAAGTTCCGGAACGCGATTTGCCAGTTCTGCCACAAATTCAACACCAGTTAGGCCGGCACCGCCGACAGCAATCGTTAATTTGTGATCTTTTGGCTCTTCATCGTGATTATAGCTGGCAAATTGATATTCAATATGGTCGCGAATCTTACGGACTGTATCAATACTGCGAATGGTAAAGGCATGTGTGTCTAACCCTTTAATGCCAAAAGTATTGGACTCAAATCCTAGCCCGATAACAAGATAATCATACGCCAGCTCGCCGTTTTCAGTAATAACCTTATTTTCTTTTGGCTTGATTTCTGTAACCGTATCTTGGATAAATTTAACTCGGCTTGGATCAACAACTTTCTTAATAAGCATGCGCGTACGGTCGTGATGGAGCGTACCCGCAGCCGGCTGATGCAGCCATGTTGTTTGATAATGATAATTGTGTTTGTTTACTAGAGTAATCTCAGCGTCGTTAGGACTTAATTCTTTAATCAAACGCGTTGCTGTCATCATGCCGCCGTAGCCGGCACCAATGATAAGAATTCTTGGCTTACTCACTATCATCACATCCATCTTTAAAAGTTTGTCGCAATGTCTCGATACGCAGGCTTTGTGATGTATTTCACTTATTAAGCCCGCCCTGCTTCCACATCAATCATATGATTTTTGTTGAAATATTTCAACCTTTTAGTTAAAACACACAGCTTAAATTTTTTATCGTTAGTTCATATAAACATATTTTATTTAATATTTACCCAAATCATTGCCTTTTTAAACAAAATTCGTCCAAGCAATTCATTTTTACTCGCATAACATAAAAAGGATTTGTCAACACTGTCAGATGGTGGTTGTTAATGAAAATAAAGCACGTTATCATTAAATTTAAAAAATGGCTATATGACAAATTTTTTCGCATAGAACAAACTGACTTCAAAAAGTGTCAGCCGCAAAATAAAATAACTTCCTTGCAGAACGTTATTTTTGAAACATTAAAAATGCAAGGTTTCGAAGTTAAGATTAATGAACCTATTGGACCTTATATTGCCGATCTTTACCTTCCCGAACACAACATTATTATTCTCTGCCTATATCCTAATGAAAACAAAACATTGCAAATGATTAAGCTTCGAAAACTTTCAAAATATACGCGGACTTGCGGTTTTCGGGTTTTAACAATAGATTCGCAAAGGTTTTATAAAGATTTACAAAAAGTAATGATGTTCACACATTTTTCCACAAGGAATCCTCTTCAAAAAGAAAAATAGAAAAGAGGCCGGCTCAAAAGTCTCCAAAGTGGACAACTAGAGCCGGCCTCTTTTCTCTCGATGATCAGCAATCCTTCGCAGGCGTCCCTGCATTTGCTGCCGTCTTAAATGATTGTCCGCAGCCGCATGTAGCAATGGCATTGGGATTATTAATGATAAAGCCGCCGCCCATCATATTTTGCTTATAATCAATCGTAACGTCTCGAAGCAGCGGCGCGCTTTCCGAATCAATAACGATCTTTAAACCTTTATTCTCAAATGATTGGTCATCATCTTTCAGTTCATTGTCAAATCCCATTCCATATGTCAATCCAGTACATCCGCCGCCTTTAACACCCAAGCGAAGAAACAGACTTTCGTTTCCTTCTTCTTTTCTCATTTCTTTTATACGATGCATAGCAGCATCTGTCACTGTTATATTCAAATCCATGAAAGATACCTCCTCCACTTTTAATAGTGTTCAAAAAAGGGGACAAAAAGAAACCGATACGAAAAAACATCACACTATATGACACAAACAATACCAGTACATATCCTGTACGTCAAAGTTTAGAAGCGCCTCCTCCGGGCAATGACCGGCCGGCTTCGAGCTGCGTTAAAGGAGCACCGCCCTTGTAAAAGCTATTATCCCGGCCTCTTTGGCATCTCCTTTTAACTACATTATATCGCCATACTCATAGCAGCTCAAGAAAACACACATGTCCATTTAAGCATGAGTGTTTTTTATTCTGAAGATCATATTGTACAGATCATCGATTTTCCTGCTGTAGCATAGAACTTTGGGATGGTTTAAACCTAATTGATCTGCGGTTTGAATCATCATTTGACGCAGCTGTTCAATTTTCCGATAAATATCATTCAAATCTTCTTCGGTCATGGCTGTACCACCTTGAATCGTTTTCCTTTAATGCTTCTTGTCTTATTTGTTTAGTCAGTTTTATAATGAAATAAACCTATGTCATCAAAAAAATCGTGGAATAAAACTACATAAAGGAGAATTTCGATGGCTCCCGGCAATTTTTGTCTAGTACCTGCCATTTTATCATTCAATGGCGCGAACTCTTTAAACCTACAGAAACATTGCTTTCTCCCGGTTAGAAAGGATAAGATCCATGCCTGATTTTTTGTCGGAACAATCTTTTTGGGATCCCGTTTGCCGTTCTATATTTGTAGCTTCTGTTACTTTAATTATCGTCTTTTTTTTCGGAATATTTATAGGAGGTTTCATGGCTGAAAAAAATTTTCGGGGCAAATCAGTCATAGAAACAATCATGATGCTTCCTTTAGTTTTACCGCCTTCTGTTGTCGGCTTTGCCTTACTGGCCGTCTTTGGCCGCAGCAGCCCGGTCGGCCAATGGATAGAATGGCTTTTCCATCAGCCTGTTGTCTTTACGGTTTGGGCAGCGATTCTGTCTTCATCTGTCGTCAGTTTTCCGCTTATGTATCAGACCGTAAAAATAGGCTTTTCTTCTATTCCGCCTGCCATTAAGGAAGCTGCGAAAATTGACGGGGCGGGGTTTTGGCGCAGCTTCCTTTTTGTTCAAATGCCGTTGGCAAAGCAAGCGTTATTAACCGGGGGAATCCTATCATTTGCCCGTGCCTTAGGCGAATTTGGCGCAACACTCATGTTTGCCGGAAATATTCCTGGAAAAACACAAACGATGCCGACAGCCATTTATCTGGCAGTGGAAACGAACGAAACATCCTTAGCGTGGGCATGGGTTATTCTTACAATGATCATTTCATTTTTGCTGTTATTTGCTGCTAACAGAATCCGCTATAAATAGAAAATCCCTTTACAAATGGTTGTCGCTCCGCCTGTCATGAGGACATGTTGTGAATCGGACAACCATTTAATATATAAATCGCCGCCGGCTAAATGAACAGTGTTGGTTTCGTCCATGGACAACCGACCGGTTAAGACCGAAGCCGCAACAGCTGCACAAGCACCCGTTCCGCACGCTTGTGTCATTCCGGAGCCTCTTTCCCATACTCTATATTCAATGGCATCATTTGCAATTTTTTCAATAAAACCAACATTTAAGCCTTCGGGAAAGGCTGGATGATGATCTGCCAAGAATGGTCCAAGTTCATGAATAGGCGCTTCATCTATTTTTTCAACAAAAAACAGCCCATGCGGATTGCCCATTGATACAGCGGTTATATTGAATGTTTGATCGTTAAAAGAGATCGGTTCGTCAATCACTTTTTCTTGGTCACCGCCTTTCATTGGTATGCGTTTGCGGTCCAAAACCGGTTTGCCCATGTCAATCGTTACGAGATCAACCTGTCCGTCTTTCAAATGAACCTCAGCATCAACAACTCCGCTTAATGTTTCTATTTTAAAAGACTTCCGATTAACTAACCCGTGTTCATAAGCATACTTTGCAACACACCGTAAACCATTGCCGCAATTTTTTCCTTCCGAACCGTCTTTGTTAAATATACGCATCATGATATCTGCCCGATTTGAAGGCACAATAAGGATAAGACCATCGGAGCCTATGCCTGTATGCGCATCAGCTGCCTTGACAGCTAAATCAGAATAAGAAGGGATATCTATTAATTGGCTGACTAAATCAATATAAACATAACAATTTCCAAGACCGTGCATTTTAGTAAATGGGATTTCTATACTCATTAAAACTACCTTCTTTCATTATCTTAATGGGCGGTCTGACCAAATATAGTCATCATCCATTTTAAGAATGACTAATTTTTCGTGACAGCAAGGCATCACAACATGGGTTTTGACTTCTTCAAAGGCTTTTTCAAAATCGTCTTTCTTCATATGAATGTGCACTGAGGATTCATGGCAAAACGGACATTCATTTAAATATATTTCCCCCATCATTTTTTCATAAGGCCATGTATGATGAAAATTGTACAAAAGCTCCCCACCTCCGGATGTATAAAAAACACCGCATGAAGGACAGCGGTGTTAGGCATAAGCGTCTATTAAAACATTGGATTTTCTTCCAAGTATTGATAAATATTTTTAACGAGTTGATCTGGCGTCTCGCCTGAAACGAACTCACCATTTACAAGGGCGTATGGGCCTTCATAGCATAATCCGCAATTTCCAAGGCAAGTATATTCAATAACATCAAGATTAGGATCCTTCTCAAGCATCTCTAATGCCTTTTGGGAGCCGCCAGCAAGATTGCTCATGCAAAACTCTATAATAGGCTTCATTAGGGCTCACCTCTTTTATATCCTACCCCTCTGAAAGCCTAACGTCAACTTTTACTTAACATGCGCATTAAAAAATGAAGAACGATAAACGCTTCCTATAAGGCTGAGAGCGGATTGAACCGAGCGATGCTTCTTGTGAAGATGAATAGGCGGCTGCACAGAGGCCGCACACACTTCAATCTTTTCCCCCTAGGACTTGCGGATTTTTCAAACTTCATCATAAAATTCAATAAGATACATTGGATTTTATATGAACAATTCGATATACTTTCTATTGGAATAGACGTGTTAAGTATGTGTTCAAAAAAACGGGGGTCAACAGAGCGAAGACATTCGCCGGCCATGTTTCCCGGAGTGTTTTGAACATCTTCTTAGAGAAAGGACTTAGACATATGGAAAGATTAGTACTAGTAGGCGGCGGATATGGTAACGTTCGTGTTATGAACCACCTATTCTCCGACGGACTGCCAAATGATGTTGAAGTGACCTTGATTGACCGAGAACCCTATCATTGTATGAAAACTGAATACTACGCTCTTGCAGCAGGAACAATTTCTGATCAGGATGTCAGAGTTTCTTTTCCAAAACACCCGCAATTAAAAATCATCAACGCCGAAGTGATAAAAATTAATCTTGCCGATAAGAAAATTCATTTAAAAAATGCGGAAGATGTCTCTTATGATACCGTTGTTATTGGGTTAGGGTGTGAAGATAAGTATCACGGCGTTCCCGGTGCCCCTGAGTATACGCTAAGTATTCAATCCATTCGAAATGTTCGCTATACCGCCCAAAAATTACATAGCATGCCGTCCGGAAGCACTGTCTCAATTGTCGGCGCGGGGCTCAGCGGCATAGAAGTGGCAAGCGAGCTGTGCGAAAGCAGGAAAGATCTTAACATTCGTCTCTATGACCGGGGGGAACGGATTCTTTCTACTTTCCCGGAACGCGTCAGCCATTATATACAAGAATGGTTCGAGAATAACGGTGTGACAGTGATTAATAACAGCAATATTACGAAGGTAGAGCCCGACTGCTTGTATAATAATGATGAGCCAAATCATACCGATGTTGTCATTTGGACTGCAGGTATCCAAGCTCACCATCTTGTCCAAGAGCTTGATATCGAAAAAGGCAGCGGCGGCCGTGCCATTGTGACTGAACATCACTATTTGCCGGACCATCCTGAAGTGTTTGTCGTCGGTGACTGCGCTTATTATGATCAAGCCCCGAGCGCCCAGCTGTCAGAGGCCCAGGGCGATCAGATTTATAAAGTATTAAAAGCAAGATGGAATAACCAGCCGGAGCCTAAACTTGAAGAAATTAAATTAAAAGGCATGGTTGGATCACTCGGCAAAAAGAAAGGGTTTGCCGAATTTATGGGCAAACCGTTAACCGGACGTGTAGCGAGACTGTTGAAATCAGGCATCTTATGGATGTATCGTCACCATAATGGTTAAGAAAACCGGGCAGATGCGCCCGGTTTTCTGAATTTATACAGCTTTAAAGCCATTTTCTTCTAATTCTTGATAAATTCTTTTAATTTTCGGATCGCCTTCGCAAATAACTTTTCCATTAGAAACAACTAAAGGGTAAAAGTATTCATCATTTATGACCTTTTCGGCAAATTTTTGATCTTCTTCGGTTTCAGGATAATAAATATCGATATACCGGATACGAATGTCTTCATTGGGAAATTTCCTTTTTATTGCCGCTTGAATCCATTCCATCGTTTCTTTTGATGATGGAGAATGAATGCAGCTTGGGCACGGCTGATTGGCGCCGTATATCGTTATATTGAATGATTCCGCCATCCTAAAGCCTCCTCCCTATTGGTTTCTCCTCTGCTTATTTCTATTTTACATCATTGAACTATAATTAAATGAGTTTTCAATATTCAAAAAATCAATGTTTTTTTACGGTGGAGAAAGCCGGCGGCAATTTTTCAGCTCAGCTATCCTTTCAGTTTATTTTTTCGATCGCAAATTAATATCATAGATTTTTTTATAAAAAGATATTATAATGAAACCATATGAATAATGAAAGGGGTCAACTGCAATGCGCGAACAAGTTGAAGAAGTCCTTGAAAAGCTTCGCCCGTTTCTATTGCGTGACGGCGGCGATGTAGAGCTTGTCGATATTGAAGACGGTGTTGTCAGAGTTCGATTGATGGGTGCATGCGGCAGCTGCCCTAGTTCAACTATTACATTAAAAGCAGGCATTGAACGTGCTCTACTTGAAGAAGTGCCAGGTGTAAAAGAACTAGAGCAGGTTTTTTAATAAACATGAGAGAAAACCACTTAACAAGCAAAATGTTAAGTGGTTTTGTTTTTCCTCAAACGGGAGTTAACGGTGAGTGACTTTCAATTAATACTTGATATAAATTTTTAACGGCAAGATCTATCATGGCATGGCGGGTTTCCACACTTGCACTGCCAATATGCGGTAAAATAACAGCTTGTCTTAATGAAAGAAGCGGATGATCCGGCCTGATCGGCTCTTCATTGCATACATCAAGTCCGGCCCCGCCAATTTCACCTGTTTTCAGCGCTTCATACAGCGCTTGTTCATCAACGACGGGACCGCGTCCAACATTAACAAATACCGCATCATTCTTCATTAATTCAAAAGCTTTTTTGTTAAACATGCCTTTCGTGTCTTCGGTCAGCGGCGTTAAACAAACAACAAAATCAGATTCCTTCAATAGCTTTTCAAAAGACACATAAGAAGCGCCCAATTCTTCTTCGGTCTCCAAGTCTCTTGAGCGGTTATGATACAAAATATTCATGTCAAAACCTTTAGAGCGCTTCGCGACAGCAGCCCCTATCCTTCCCATGCCGACAATTCCGAGTGTTTTGCGGTGCAGATCCTTCCCGGCTAACAAGAACGGCCCCCAATTCTTCCATGATCCCGCTTTAACGTATTCTGAGGCCTCAACAATCCGTCTTGCCGCCGCCATCAATAGTCCAAAAGCAAGATCTGCTGTTGTTTCAGTTAATACATCCGGCGTATTAGTGACGATGACGCCTCGTTTCTTAGCTTCCTGTATATCAATATTATCGTAACCGACAGCCATATTGGCTACAATTTTAAGATGAGGCGCATGATCAAAAAAGCTTTTATCTACTCGTTCAGTCAGCATGGTTAACATCCCGTCAGCTTGCTGCGCTTTTTCTAATAAAATATGATGCGGCACCGGCTCCCACTCATCATCCCACATATCAACGTTTGCTTTCTCCTTAAGGATTTGCAAGTTTTTATCAGGGAGCTTCCGAGTAATATAAATTTTGGGTTTTGTCATGTGCATTTCTCCTTCCTTTAGCCCGTTTTCTTCTGCAAAAATGAGACATTAATTTTTTTCTGCCCTCATCCGAATCCTTTTATAATCCGCATACCAAGCGCCGTTTCGATATAAAGCCGGTTTTAATCTTTCATTAATTCTTTGATAAATCTCTTTTTTTTCAGAGCCAGGAATGTCATAAAAGAAATCATTTGTAAACATATCCAGCCAATTGTTTAATCCATTTACGCCATCGTTAAGTTTAGTCGGTCTGTCAAAGTGGAGAGCATAAGTGACACGAAAGCCTTGATTTTCAAGCAATGTGCTGTACTCCCCAATGCTCGGATAATACCAGGGATTGCGTTCTGAGGCGGAGATGCCATATCCAGAAAGCACAGATGAAATACTGTCAATAATCATTTCAACATTTCCTTTACCGCCAAATTCACAAACAAAACGTCCCCCGCTTTTTAATGCATGCCAAACAGTTTCTATGACTTTAGACGGGTTTTTAATCCAGTGGAGGACTGCATTTGAAAATACAGCGTCAAAGGGCTTAGATGCTTTATAAGTTAAGGCATCTTTCACCAAAAAATCAAGGGTTGGATATTTGTTTTTTGCTGCTTCGATCATTGATGAAGCCGAATCAATGCCTAAAGGGATTGCCCCGGCTTTGGATATTTCATATGTTAAATCTCCAGTACCGCAGCCAAGATCAAGTATCTGTTCGCCTTGTTTGGGATTAAGCAGCTCGATAACGCCTTTGCCAAGCTGCGATACAAAGCTTGCACTCTCATCATATAACTTAGCATTCCATGTGTTTTTAGAACCCGTTTCTTTCATGGGCTGGCCCCTTTCTCAAATGGTTACTCATTATCTTAACATAATAGGGAATATTGAAAAAATATCCTATCTTTTCACATTTGAAACAAGCCAATCAACCGTCTTTATTTCCGCTAAGTTTTCTTGAGCAAACCATTTGAGGAAGGATTCATATTGTTCCATCCTCGATAAAGATTTTAACAAAACATCCATATATAATGATTCATTGCGCTTTTTGTCTTCAAAATAAGCTTCACTAAGTTCTATAAAAGACAGAGGAAATAGAAGCCTTCCCATAATCAGTGATTTGCCGAGTGAAGTTATCGGATTCTCTTGATGATATGCCTGCAAAAATGATTCAATCTCTTGATAAGATTTATTGTCCAAAACCGCCCCCCGCATCCATTCAGCCAGATCACGAGAAGGATGGTCGATAACCCAATCGGCAGGGGATTTTATCCAATAGGGTCCAAACGCCCATGTATCATCTGTAAAACGATGATGACAAACGGCTGGTTTCTCAAACACGCTATAATCGAGCCTTAAATCAACCATATATTGAACAGCATTTTCGCCTAATCCCGCAAAATAAGGGAAAACTTTTATAAAGTGATTTTCAAAATCAGTGATTGTTCGGCTCTTTTGGCATTCTTTGTAGCGATCCCAAAGATCATCTAAGCGGTTTATCCAATAATTAACGTTATTTACATAAGGCGTATCATCAAGCTTTCTAAATTGAAAGAATGAACCAGATTGATGGAACCGGGCAAGTTCCTTTGGCAGCGGCACGTTTTGACGAAAATGCGGCGGTACAATTAATAAAACAGTATCTTCATTTTTTCGTGCCGCCCATTTTTTCTTTTGTTCGGGGGCAATCACAGCTACACCTTTTTCTCCCCTTTGGCGAAATCCATAAGCTAAAGCCGCCAATTCTTCAATATCATCATGATGAAATTTATCTAACGGCAGCTCAACAGTCTGATTTTGAACCGCGTCTTTGCGATATTGATCATAATGAAAGCTTCTGTTATTCACCATTATCAACCCTTTTTAAGCCCAATTTTATATCAGTTTATGTTTTTGTTCATATCAAGTGACCCTCGCAGAGAATAAACTGTACCCTAAAGGTAAATTCTAATGAAAAATTGTAAAGAAACTTGCCGATTGGCAATCTGATCTATACTTTAAAAGGCGGTGAGTTGTTCTGTGCCAGATATCATAGAACAAACAGCAAAAAAATGGCTGGAAGAACGAGGCGTCACTTGTGAGGCTATTGCTGAACTTGTGCTTTTTTTGCAAAAAGATTACATTAAAGATCTGACAACCGAAAAATGTCTTGACAGCATACATCACGTTCTTGCTAAAAGAGAAGTTCAAAACGCCATCATTACAGGTATTGCTCTTGATCGTTTAACAGAAAAAGGAGCGATTCCAGAACCGCTCCTTGATATGCTAAAACGTGATGAAAGCTTATATGGGGTTGATGAAGTCATAGCCCTTTCCATTGTTAATGTCTACGGATCGATAGGTTTTACGAACTATGGTTATATCGATAAAATGAAACCCGGGATTTTGAAAAGGTTAAATGATAAATCTACCGGAGAATGCCATACATTTCTTGATGATATTGTCGGCGCTATTGCAGCGGCAGCATCAAGCCGGCTGGCTCACAGCGTCAATAATACCCAAAATCTTGATCATTAAAACGGCCATTCACTTAAGGAATCTATAGCGTAAGTTGGGCTTTCTGCAATGTCTGTCATGTGTTCTTTCGTCGTTACGCCCGTATAGACAAGCAGCGTATCAACTCCCGCTGTAAGCCCTGCTTTTATATCAGTATGGTAGTTGTCTCCTATCATCAGGGTTCTATCCTTTGGCGTGCCGATAGCTTTTAGAGCCTGTTCAATAATGATGGGTTCCGGCTTGCCGATAAAAATAGGATCAACGGTTGTAGAAACACTAACGACTGCTGTCAGCGAACCGTTGCCGGGCAAAAAACCTCGTTCAGTAGGCAAGGCGATATCCGGATTTGTGGATATAAATTTGGCTCCTTTTCTTACAGCCAAACAAGCTTTTGCGAGTTTTTCATAAGTGATTTCCCGGTCCATGCCGATAACCACATAATCGGGATTTTCTTCTTCATAAATGAATCCTGCTTCATTTAAAGCTTGCTTAAGGCCCTCTTCACCAATAAAATAAACTTTTGCATTTTTCTTTTCTTCTTTTATATATTGTGCGGTGGCCATGCTCGTTGTTAAAACATGTTCAGGCTCAGCCGGAACACCAAAGCCGGCGAGCTTTTCCGCCACCTGCTCTTTTGTTCTCGTTGAATTATTCGTTACAAATAGATAAGGCAGGCTGCGCTCTTTTAATGTTTTAACAAACGTCACAGCTTCGTCTATCTTTTCGGTGCCGCGATACATTGTTCCGTCTAAATCAATCAGAAAACCTTCGTATTTTTTCATCTATATTCCTCCATGTCCATAAATGATTTTAAAGTTCACAAGGACAGATGTTTAACTTTCTCAATGAAATGTAAAAAACCGCTTTGTAAGCGGTTTTACGTCCATCTATTCTTGATTTTCCGGCATAAATGCTGATACCGGCCCTAATTCCTGTTCAAGATAATGTCTCACTTGCCGAGGAAAGTCCTTAAGAACTTGTTGATTTTCTTTCAAAGCCGTATAAAGCTTATCATGGTCAATAGTTAAATACTGACTGACAAGCGCCTTTCTCAGCTGCACAATGGCTTTGAAGCCTGCCTCATTATCTTTAGGAATGACTTGCTCGTCCACTAAAATATCAACGATGTCTTCATAGCTTCCCGGATCACGCATAATGAAACCGTCGATCATATGGTTGCCAATATCGATGAAAGCTTCGATGACATTTTGGGCTAATCGCTCAAGAGCCAGCTTTTCAACTTCTGAACGCCACTCTGTCTTTTCATTAAACAAATTGATATGCTGTGACATATACGCTAGTGTTGCTTCGATTTTGCGCCGATCGATAAAATACATTTATCTTCGTCCTTTCTTGACCCTTAGATCTCCATATATATTTTACCAAGATATCATCAGCTCTGTCTAACTTGCAGTGACCTCTTCCCCCGCTTTTGATAAGATATAAAGGGACAAGTTCTATCGGCAGTCTCATGACAAAGGAAAGGAAGATAACTGTGACAGAAGAACGTTTTTTTCTATATGATGAAACTGAAGAAACCAAAACGCGATTTGTCAGTTTTATGGGGGACGAAACCCGCTTCGATCTAGCTATTATAATATCCAATCGTTATTTTGGTAAACACATGGTTTTAAACATTCAAAATGGCCGGTTTGCGATCATTGGCCAGGATGACCTTGATGAGCCTGGTTATTTAGAGGAAGCGTTTCGTATCAATGAAAAGGAAGCCCAAGAGCTTAAGGGGTTTTTGCAAGAAATGCTATAAGCAATGGCTGAGGTTATAATAAATGGCTGTCTTGCTCATCCTATGATTAAGGATGGTGATGGCAGTGTTCAGAAAGAAGAAAAAGAACCAAGAAAATTATACTGATTTTTCAAATGTGGAAGATCAAAGAAAATTTTTAACTGCTGAAGAGTTCCCTGAAGGCACCTATGGTGATGCTGCTTACGATTTGTTCGATGAGCCCGTGTTTAACAAAAGCACACCGTGGGAAGAGGGGCAAAGTTATATCAGCGGTTTCACATATGAATATAGAAATATGCATGAAAACAGACCGCGGAAATTTCCCGGCGCTCATCAAACACATGATGAACCTTACAAAGAAACTGAACCGCCTTTCCAAGATACAGAAACCCCATGAATTTTTAAGGGGTTTCTTTTACCTTTTTTAATACGAAATAGGCGCATCCAAAATTGCAATATTCATAAATGTAGTCTGTTAACATGCTAATTTTGTTATCAAACGCCGACTTCCGATGATTATCATCGTAAAAGCCCCGGAGCCTTAATTGTTCATAGCCCCAATCGCCTACAATATAATCATATTTCGATAAAATATCGCTGTATCGCGACAAAAAAGCTTCCTCATTCCAGCCGTCTTTAACATTTTCGATTAATTCGTAAGATTGCATTTTTATAGTAACAGTAGGATTAGACATCTGTCATCCTCCTTCACGGTCATTTATTTATCCAACAATTGCCAGCAATAAAATATTAAAATCAGCCATCCTAAAAAGAAGAAAGGTTTTCTAAAGGTATGGACAGAGGAGTCAAAATCCCTTAAGGCAATATTATAAAGAAAACTTGCAGTTGGCAAGCTTTAATAAAGACAAGAAAAGGAACCAGCTGAAAAAACTCAATGGCGCTTTGTAATCCATCCCTTTCATCTGATAATCTGACTCATGCGATACGTACCTGAAGCACAAACAACAAACCAAGGATAGCTGATGTGCCAATGATCAGGAAGGAGGCGACCTAAGCAATGTGGAAAAGGATGTTCTTTTCCATTATAACGGCGTTGTTTATTTTATCTTTGCCGCAATGGACTAATAGTAAAGAACAGCCAACAAACACACCGGAAGACCGAAAAGCGCTTTACCTAAAAACAGCAGCGATAACTGACGTGCCATGGTATGTTCTGGCAGCTGTTGACCAATATGAAAGAAGCCTTCGCAATATAAGGAGAGATTTGCCTGATGCAAAGGGAATAACAGGGATTTATTTTAAGCCAGAGCAATGGGCAGGTCCGCTGAATCCTAATAAAAAAGACAATAATAGATTTCATTTAGCGCTTTTCAATGGTTTGGGAAGGGACGGGAGCGGAGATGGCTTAGCTGATATCAATAACCCCGAGGATGTCCTGTACGCAATGGCTGAAAGGCTTTCCGAACGCGGTCCCGGCATCGATAATATTAAACTCGCCCTTTGGGATTATTATCAACGCGGAAAAACAGTTGAAATGATCTTGCAATTATCGAAACTTTACCAGCATTTTAATCGCGTTGATCTTGATGTCCATGCCTTTCCCATCCCTCTTCGCATGAATTATGATTATAAGTCGACATGGGGAGCAAGAAGAGGCTGGGGCGGCTTAAGGATCCACGAAGGTACGGATATTTTTGCTGATTATGGGACTCCTGTTAAAGCCACATCATACGGTGTCATTGAAATGATCGGCTGGAATAAATTTGGCGGCTGGCGGCTCGGCATACGCGACCCTCAAAACATTTATCACTACTATGCGCACCTTAGAGGCTATGGCCGGCATATTAAAAAAGGAACCGTTGTAAAGCCGGGCCAAATTATTGGTTATGTTGGCAGCTCCGGCTATGGTCCAAAGGGAACCCAGGGAAAATTTCCTCCCCACCTCCATTACGGTATGTACCGCGACAACGGTTCAACCGAATTTTCTTTCGATCCTTATCCTTATTTAAAAGCTTGGGAAAGACAAGAGAGGCAATAAGTTTAATCCACTTATCGCCTCTCTTTTTGTCTCTCTTTTTGTTTTAATGGCTTGTTTTTGAACCGCCCTTCGGAGACATCGGGATCGTTGCATCATTGCCGTTTCCGCCTCTGTTGTAATAATACGGCACCTGTCCAGGAATAAATTGCTCAGCAATTGGAATCGTCTGTTCAACCGGCTGATTAGAAGCTGCAAAAGGCAGGATCACATTAACATTGACTTTGATTGTTAAATAAATACGAATATAGGTATTATTAATCCCGGTGACGATAGCTTTGCTTTTCGCGTCCACATTAACATTGCCAAGGACATCTAATCGCACGGGGATTCTGGGGCTTAAATTCGTTAATAAAGCATTCTCGCTAGCCTGCCCGAGCGGTATTTCCGCTACAATGCCTTGTTTCGTCTTTTTATGTATTAACTTTCCATTTTGAATTGAAACTTTTCCATCCTCAGCCATCCTTAAGAATGTTTGAACCCGATCCGTCACTTCGGCTTTGAGCCGATTAATTTCTGCGGTATTATAGCTGACATTTGTGACTTCATGTTTATCATCATATTGGATAATAAACAGCTTTTTAGGATCAATGATGCTTTTGATTTGATCATTGCCTTCCAAATTATTGGACGGGTTGCCGACTCCGTAATTAATGGCATAAGTTTCAATTTGATTAGCTTCGTTTTTCGCAATCTCTATAAGAGTAGGCGTCACTTGCCGATTGATAAACCAAAATCCGCCCATTGTAAAAATGATGAACATCACCATTGTAAGAACAAAAGCATGACGTAAAGCAATCGTTCGGCGCCGCCGCATGGGTTTGAACATCACTCATCCCCCTTTACAAGCATATATATGCTTGTAAAAGGGGATGTAAAAGCTTTTTTTGAATTCTTTTTAAACACGCATTATATCATTTTTAAAAGGGCTTCGCGGCCTGACATTCCCTTCATAATACCTAATCTTTCAGCTCCTATTGTCACTGATTCTAACGGCGCTTCAAGCAGCTGTTCAATCGTTCTGACACCGACAGCTCTTCCGGCAATAATATTGCGGTCTGCCAATTTCTCATTTAATAAGGCGACATCCAAGGCCCCGCACATGATATACCCTTTATCATTATAGATGGCCATCAAATTTGTTTGCGGCAGCTTAACCGTTACTGCAGTAAACGGCTGATCAAAAACCATAATGGGTTTTAATTCGACCATTCGATCACTCCTTCCACAAATAGCTTATGGAAAGAGATGAAAAATGTGCTTATGGCCTATGATTATTTTTAAGCTTCCAGGCTAACAGGTCTCTTAACATTTCCGGCAAGTAAAACTTTTTATGCGGCGCTTCTTTGATCGGCGGCAGCAGCCGGCCAAATGTAAACATATCAATGGTGGCCACTTGATAAGTCCGGTCAAGTTCAAGCGGCTCCCCATTCATTTGCACATTAACAACTTTTGACGTTTCGCCGATTTTATTGATTTCATATGTTAATTGACTAAATATTAATTTTCCAATTGTTTTTCCTCTAAAACCGAATCCCTTCAGTTCAAATGTTTGAAAAGCCGGGTCCAAGCCCTTTTGAATAATCTCAATGATTTCATAACCGGTAAGAAAAACCTTACATGGGTTAATCGGATGAGGACAAATTCTATGCAAATCCGCTTTTGTTATCAATCCAGGCTCAAGATGATCGAGGATAGCTCCGGCATTAATCATTCCAAAGTCAGCTTGACACCATTGTCTTAAAGCATCGGCCAATAATTTCGACAGGGGGCTTTCATTAAACCACGATGTCGTTAGGGGCTGATCAAGATAAGTGACCGGTGTTTGCAGTTCCTTTAATCCTTTTTTTGTTAATTTTTCTAATAAATCAGCGGCTTCCGAATCCCTTAATTCGGTTTCATCCATTGGAACAGCCATTGCTTTCTTATCAATGATTTCTTTTGACGTTTCATCATAGGTTAAAATAACATGTCCAGCGTAATGGCCAAATTTGCCTGTTTGACAGATCAGTGTTGAATTAACATTTAATCCATCCTCAAGCAAATGATGCGTATGCGAACCTAATATGACATGAATCCCTTCTATGCTTTTGGCTGTATCTTGATCAAATTTCAACCCGGCGTGAGACAAGAGAATGACAATGTCAGCTTTCTTTTTAACCTTCTCTATAATTTCAGGCAGCACGTCTTGAGGATCCTTTATATCCCACCCCAGCGGCTCGTAAAAAGGTTTAAAAGGCGCGGTGATGCCTGTAATGCCGATTGTGATATTGTTTACTTTATGAAATATATAAGGTTTGCACCATTTTGGGCGCTCTCCTTCACTTGTAAACAGATTAGCCAAGATAATCTCGAACTGGCGCACATCGTAAGCTTTATTAATATCTTCCATTGTAAAAGTAATGCCTTCATTATTGCCAATCGTGACAAAATCAAAGCCCGCTTGATTGAGTAAAAAGACATTGCCTTTTCCCATCGTTCCCTCTGTTAAAGGATGCACCCGGTCCATATGATCTCCAAGGTCAAATAAAAGATACGGTTCTCCCTTTTCCAGATTCATTTCAATCTGCTTTTTAAAATAATGAATGATTTGCGGCCAATGTTCGAAATGGCTGTGAATATCATTGGTATGATAGAGATGGAGCTTTATCAAAAGAATTGCCTCCTATGTATATCGTACAACAATCATATGAAACAACAGATGATTTAATTATTCAGGTCATTAATATTATTTTATCGTTTCTTCATGTAAAGCTGTCAAGTTTATGATATCACTGTACTTATAGTATACAATTCGCGGGATAACAATCGACCCGTGTGTGTAAAATCGTTTTTTCATTTTTTTGCCCAAAAATAGAAGAAGCCGCATTTTCTTCTTGAAAATGCAGCTTGCCATGAGGCTGCCGTTTTCTATTCATAAGAGGCTGCTTCACTTTCACTAGGAGCTGGAACAACCGCTTTCTTAATAAATAACACAATGAAAAAAGCAACAATACTGAGAACTAACGCAAACCAATAGGCATGGTGTACACCTTGAGTCATTGCTTCATTCATTATTTGTTTTGTAATGGCGCCTTGCTGCATGCCTAAATAATGATTTTTGCCTTGAGTCATCAGGCTTACAAAAATTGAAACGCCAAAAGCGCCTGCGACCGGCTGCAAGGTGTTGGCGATCGCTGTGCCATGGGGGTATAAATGCTTTGGCAATTCATTTAATCCATTGGTTTGCGCCGGCATTAAGATCGCCGAAATCGACAACATCAAAATAATATAGACGATGATGAAAGCCCAAATTGGGACAGAAGGATTGATATTGCAAAAGAATATCGTGACACCAATAAGAACCGCAGTACCTGGGATGATAAGCTTCCTTGGACCGTATTTATCAAATAAAGATCCCATGAGCGGCGACATTAAGCCGTTCAGCAAAGCGCCCGGCAAAAGCACTAACCCCGCCATCTTCGCAGTGTATTCAAGCGGTCCCTGCAAATACATCGGCATCACTATTTCCGACGCAAACATTGCCATGACAACAATAACAAAAAGGATAACCCCTTGGGTATAACGCTTATATTTAAATACACGAACATCCAATAATGGTTCATCCAGTTTTAATTGGCGCAGCACAAATAAAAGTAAACTGAGAATGCTTATACCTATCATTAATAGAATGGCTGGTGATAGAAATCCTTTCTCATTTTCTCCTGCGCTGCTAAAACCATAAACGATGCCGCCGATCCCGATCGTAGAAAGAAGTATAGATATGACATCTGCTTTAGGTTTGGTTACTTCTCCAACGTTTTGTAAATATTTAAAAGCAAACAGAATGGAAAATATCGCAAACGGAATAACGATCAAGAAAAGCCAACGCCAGCCTAACGCATCGACGATTACGCCTGATAATGTCGGTCCGATTGCAGGGGCAAACATAATGACTAACCCAAAAATCCCCATAATCTTTCCGCGAACTTCAGGTTGATAAATCAACAGCAAAGCATTCATGATGACAGGTATGAGCAGCCCTGTGCCCACCGCTTGGACCATACGTCCTGTTAAAAGCATTGGAAAATTGACTGCACAGCCTGCAAGAACTGTTCCGATTAAAAAAATGATCATAACCCCAATAAACATTTGCCTCGTCGTAAACCATTGAATGAATAATGCTGATACCGGCATTAAAACACCCATCACCAACATAAATCCAGTTGCCAGCCATTGAATTGTCGGCGCATCGACGTGAAATTCCTTCATTAACTCTGTTAATGCAATATTGAGCAAAGTTTCATTTAATACGGCAAAAAATGCACCGATCATAAAAGTGACTAAAATCACCTTTGTATTAAGTTTAGATTCCATATTGCCCTCCAATTTTTTGCTATAACAACCACGTCATTAACGATTCATGATTTTTCATTTAAATGAAAGGCGAATTTGTACCATTAAAAAAACCTCCTAATCATTTCTGAATAGGAGGTAATGGGCATATACAGCAAATAAGCAGCTTCAACAACCAGACTCGAAGTTTCTTATTAACTATATCAGTACATTACTAATCCTATTCAGAAAAATCATCCATAAAAACTTAGAATCTCTGAATAGGAAAAGCCGCTGCGCATTTATCATCAGGATGAAACATTAAAAAAGTACAGATTAATCCTATTCAGAAATCATATCGTTTTTATGATTGACGATGTTTTTCTCTAAAATAGGATTAATAAATCATGTACTTTTTACCCTTCCGTTTGTATTGTATTTATATACTAAACAAACGGACAAGCATAAGTCAAGGATTTTTTCTTTATACACTGTTTTTATTCATTAAACGATGCTGATGAGGATTGATTTCCCGCCGGTTGGCCATTTCAGCATCAGCCAGACACATTTGGCCTGGAACCTTGATTTTGTCTCGGCTTATCAATCATTCTTTTATCCAAACGAAAGACTATCATCACCATAATAGCCATGCCAATGATAGCAACTGCCGGCCAGCCGAAATACTTTGGATAATGCAAAGTGAACCAGCCGCCGATAACGCCGCCTAATAGATAAATCAGCCAAGAAAATAGCTGAAATCCCCAGTTCGAAGAAGCACCGGCTGACTTGTCACTCGTTAACTGACGCCGGCATGAGTCTAACGTATTTTTAGTAATGGTTTCAACAACGGATACCATCATGCCTGTGATAAACGTTGTTGCAACGCCGCGTAAATTGATTCGGCGGGTTATGGTGCTTTGTATGCCCATTGCCGCTGAAGCAATAAAAACGAGAAGCCTGATCCATCCTTTGCCGGGCATGCCGTTTGTTAAATGGATAAAGACAGCCAATACGGATAGAAGTGCCGCTTCCATTACAATTGTATTTATCAAGCGCTGCGAGCGAAACAAATCCCCTTGTACGCTTTCAGTCATAGTGAAGCCTATAGCCACCCCGATAAAAAATCCGACAAGTGAAAGAGCAGAAAGAAACAGTGAGTTAATATCTCCGTCAACCCATTTAACCCCCAAAAGCACTGTATTGCCTGTCATATTGGCTGTGAAGACCTCCCCCAATCCAAGATAACTCATTGCATCGACACAGCCGCCGGCCGCAGATAATAGGTAGACAAACAGCAATTTATAATAATATGGCTGTCTTATCTCCCTATGGGTTACCGCAGGTTTATTGAAAGATTCCTTCTCCAAATTCACCGCCCCCAAACCTTCCGATTGATGAGTAAAGTCTATAATAAATTATACTGATTGCCGCACAAATCGTATTTGACTGCAATCATTCTTGCCCATCTGTAAAAAATATTTAATCTTATTTACTTTACTTATGATAATAAATGAATGGTTCAAAAATTCAATCATTTAACATGATTATTAAAAAAACGGATGATCTCCAATACAGAAATCATCCGTTTTTCTTATTAGCTTAACTGCCACATCCGCTCAATCGCAGTCTGCGAATCACGAGCTGTCTCTGGATCGACAGTTATCACATTAACCGGTTCACCTTCCGCTACTTTCTCAAGCGACCATAATAAATGCGGCAAGTCAATCCTGTTCATTGTTAGACAAGGACACATATAAGGATTTAACGACCTGATCACTTTATCCGGATTTTGTTTAATCAGACGCTGAACGAGATTCATTTCTGTTCCGATGGCCCAATGGCTGCCGCTTTCGGCGTTAGTAATCGTCTCGATAATATGTCTTGTTGATCCGGCATCATCAGCTTCCTGAACAACTTCATAAGAACACTCAGGATGAACGATAACCTTTATCTCAGGGTCGTCCTTACGGCATTGATGAATATTTTCTACCGTGAATTTTTCATGAACCGAGCAGTGCCCTTTCCATAAAATCATTGACGTTTCATCATGATAATGACCTTCAAATTTATTTTGAATAGGATCCCATACCACCATATTTTTCAAAGGAATGCCTAAATCCGCCGCGGTATTTCTTCCTAAATGCTGATCCGGCAAGAAAAGAATGCGCTGCTTCTTCTCAAAAGCCCATTGCAGCATCTTTTTTGCATTAGATGAAGTGACTGTTGCCCCGCCATGCCTGCCGACAAAGGCTTTAATTTCAGCTGTAGAGTTAACATATGTCAAAGGTATGATCGTATCGCTATAAACCTTTTGAAGTTCGTACCACGCACGTTCTAATTGATAGATATCGGCCATATCCGCCATTGAACAGCCCGCCCGCATATCCGGCAGAATGACCTTTTGCGAAGGTCCTGTTAATATATCAGCCGTTTCGGCCATAAAGTGAACACCGCAAAAAACAATATATTCAGCCTCATTATTTTGAGCCGAAATTTTGGCTAGTTCTAATGAATCACCTGTCACATCTGCAAATTGGATAACTTCTTCCTTTTGATAATGATGGCCTGGCATAAATAATTTAGATCCGAATTCGGCTTTAATTGCTTTCACTCTTTTTTCCATTTCTGATGCTGATAAGTTTTTATAATCCTCCGGCATGCCCGTTTGAGATTGAATGAATTCAATAACACTCACTTTTTACACCTTCTTTAAGATTGAAACTGATATCCATAGCACGGTAAGAATGTGTTAAAAATCCAAGCGATATATAATCAACGCCTGTATGACGATAAAGAGGAAGATCTTCCAATTGGATGCCGCCCGACGCTTCAGTAATGATATGATGAGGAACCAAATCAACAAACGCTGCGACTTCCTCCGATTTCCTGTTATCAAACATAATGACATCGGCTCCTGCTTCAACCGCTTCAATGACTTGTTCTTTCGTTTCGGTTTCAACTTCGATTTTTACCATATGACCGGCATGCTGCCGAGCACGCTCGACAGCCTTTGTGATGCTGCCGCAAAAAGCAATATGATTATCTTTAATCATGACGCCATCATATAATCCGATCCGATGGTTATGGCCGCCGCCGCATTTGACCGCATATTTTTCAAGCATCCGCAGGCCCGGCGTCGTTTTCCTCGTATCACAAATTTTAGTCTTTGAACTATTCAGCCGTTGGACGGCTTCATATGTTGTCGTTGCAATCCCGCTCATTCTTTGAAATAAATTTAATAAGACACGCTCACCTGTCAAGACAGATTGCACAGGGCCTTTTACGACTGCAAGATTCTGCCCCGCTTCAACAACCTCTCCATCACTGATAAGCGTCTCTACAGCAATATCCTGGCTTAACAGGCGATAGCCTTCTTTTATGATGGAAACCCCGGATACGACCCCTGATGATTTCGCTGTCAAAACCCCTTGGGCAACAGCTCCGGGCTCAAAAATGGATAGACTTGTTACATCACCGCTGCCAATATCTTCATTAAAAAACGCTTGAAGCATCATTTTTAGTTTAATAGGATTCAACAGCCCTTCTCTCCTTTACAATTTTTTGTTCTAACCATTCTTTATCGTTTTTTTCAGGATAGTCGCTGCGAAAATGACTGCCTCTGCTTTCTGTTCGCTGCAATGCCGAAGTGGCAATCAGCCAGCCGACCGTTAAAAGATTGATTCTCTCCATGGCCGCTTTTGACGGCTGGCCAACCATCGTATCCAATCCTTGAGGCAAATGATCTTCAAACCAATGAATCAGCGTTTCCAAACCTTCCTGATGCCGGATAATGCCGGCATTTTCGAACATGAATTGCTGAATAGCCGCTTTCTCCGGACAATCTATATCAACTTTATTCTCAATCATTCGGGGCGGTTCTTGATTTTGAACAGCGGATTCCCGGCGTATGGCTTCCGCAACATTAAGGGCAAATGTAATGCCCTCTAACAGCGAATGACTGGCTAACCGGTTGGCACCGTGAACCCCTGTACAAGCCGCCTCTCCGCAAGCATAAAGCCCCTTAATATTTGTCCTTCCATATAAGTCAGTCTTAATGCCGCCCATAAGAAAATGAGCGCCTGGGCTGACCGGAATCAAACCTTTTGATAAATCAATATCAGCCTGTTGACATAACTTTGTAATGGTTGGAAAACGATTTTCAAAGCCGTTTACTTTTGTAATATCCAAATAAATGTCATCACCTGACATTTTTGCTTGATATAACGTTCGGGCAACAATATCCCTCGGCGCCAAGTCTTCTAATTCGTGAACGCCTGACATGATATGCTTGCCTTTTTGGTTGACCAGCTTCGCCCCCTCACCTCTTACGGCTTCAGAAACAAGTCCGAAAGCTTGCCCGTCTTTTGAAAGCAGCGTCGGATGAAATTGGACAAATTCCATATCAACCAGTGCGGCGCCGGCACGATAGGCCATCGCTAATCCATCGCCTGTAACGGAAGGGTTATTGGTTGTTGGCGCATAGACTTGCCCGCAACCGCCTGTGGCTATAATCACTTGATTGGCAAGATAAATCACAATGTCATTATGTTCATCACGAGCCCATAATCCAAAGCAGCGCCCGCCGTCCACCAAAAGATCCATAGCCTGTGTATTGGTATGAATCTCCAGACTGTCCAGCAAGCTAAGCATATGATTAATAAGATAGGCACCAGTCGCATCTCCGCCCGCATGTAAAATACGGCTGACGCGATGACCGCCCTCCCTTGTCAAATGAATGCCTCCTGAATCATCACGATCAAAAGGGGCGCCTATAGAAAGCAGCCAATCAATGATTGGACGGCTTTGCCTAATCATAAATGAAGTCGACTCGGGGCTATTGTAGTTATGGCCGGCCTTTAAGGTATCTTCAAAATGAGCCAGCCAATCATCACCCTCTGGCGCTGTTGCCGCTATCCCTCCTTGAGCCATATATGAGTTGCTGTCCCTTTCCTCACACTTTGTGATTAATATCACATGCTGGCGGGAGTTAAGCTGGTGCGCGGCTGCCAAGGCTGACAACCCGCTCCCAACGATCAACGTATTCGTCTGGCATGTTTTCATGATAAGGACTCCCTCATGTTAATTCATATGTCTTGACACCTATCTTTACATATTATTAAACTATTATCAAGACCTAATTTTGGAGGTTACCTGATGATTTATCTTGATTATGCCGCATCAACACCTATGTCAAAACAAGCATTAGATGTTTATACAAAGCTGGCAGCAGATGTCTACGCCAATACGGAAAGTCTTCATGACAATGGTACAAACGCAAAAGCCATTTTGGAAAAATGCCGAGGGGAAGTCGCTCATGCATTAGGTGCAGAGCCTAATGGCATTTACTTTACGAGCGGCGGAACCGAAAGCAATATACTCGCTGTTTTAAGTTTATTAAAACGATATAGGCATAAAGGCCGACATATCCTATCCATTAAGAGTGAACATTCGTCAATATTAAATTTATTAAAGAAACTGGAGCTAGAGCATGGTTATGAAGTGACATACCTCCCGATTGATGAAAAGGGCAAATTATCGCCTGAGGCATTGGTGAAAAGCATTCGGAATGATACTGTACTCGCCGCCATTCAGCATGTAAACGGGGAAACAGGTGCTGTTCAGGACATTGATACCATCGGGGCCATATTAAGCGAAAGAAGAGTTTTGTTTCATTGTGATGCCGTACAGAGCTTTGGAAAGTTAAAGTTAGATGTAAAAAGGGCACATATCACCAGCCTGTCTATATCGAGCCATAAAATATACGGTCCTAAAGGCGTCGGGGCTTGTTATATCTCACCATCCGCCTCTGTCCAACCGCTATTTCCAGACACCGTACATGAAGGCGGACTAAGACCCGGTACAGTTAATCTTCCAGGCATCGGCGCTTTTACTGCGGCCGCTTCCGAACATATAAGCATTATGGATAAAGAATACAAGCGAATAGACGCGATTCGGAATCATTTCATTGATTTAATTAAAAACAGCGGTTATCCCATCGCTATTGAAAGTGACCCTATCAGCACTTTGCCGCATATATTAGCCTTAAGAATAAAAGGGTTGGAAGGCCAGCTTGTCATGCTGTCTGCAAACCAAAAAGGGGTAGCTATTTCAACAGGATCGGCTTGCCAAGCCGGACATCAGGAGCCTTCTCAAACACTATTGGCCATGGGCAGAACTAAGGATGAAGCAAGAGAACTTATCCGGCTATCCTTCGGGCACGAAACCGATATCGATACCGTTCATAAAGCCTTTAATGCTATTAAAGAAGCAATTAATGAATATAGCTTAAAGATTTGAGAGTGAAAGCCAATCGTATAATGGAAATCATAAATTCATAAGGCCTGGGAACTATCTCCCAGCCTTAATGTTATAAACATTGATCAGTAGAAACTAAATTTCGAACTGATTATTTTTGAATGCTCAGGATTAGTTTAAGCCCCTATTCATCTCCTGTTGCATCACCAAAACCTTTGATCTCTTCCACCCTTTTCTTTGTACACATCTTCCCCTTTCTAAAATTTAAATTCCATCGTTTTCTAAATCATTTGCTCATAAAAAAAGCCCCGCATCCAAACTAAAATGTACCCTATAGAGTAGACACATAAAAAAGTCTACCTATAGGGTACTTTTTTATATAATGAATAAATACAACTAGAGAATTAACTTGGAG
>NZ_JAFBER010000016.1 GCF_016908855.1 Scopulibacillus daqui
AAGGTTCATGTCGAGTTTGGGATTGTGGCATTAGCCCACAACATACTGAAAGCAGCCGGCATCCGCCAGCTGCTTTCGAAGAAAAATCGAAAAAAGATAAAAGCAAGTGGAGAAAAACAATTTGTTTTTCTCCACTTGCTTCATTTTAAGGACTTATCAGACAAGCCCTTTAAGCAGTCTAAAAGCAGATCAATGGTTTATTAACCATCAGATCACTGTCTTTTGCTTATTCCGTTATTTATCTTATTTCTTCTTTTTTCACGGTATGAATAATTCCTTTTTTTATCTCGATAATAAATCCATCCGCCGATAAAGGAGACGCCGGCTAATGCAAAAACAAATCCGCATACAAATTGCAGCCAAATCCATGGAAAAGGCGGGTTCAAAAAATCAAAGAGTGTATCGCGCATTAATTTAATGCCGACTGCTGCGATCGCTCCGGGAACAACAATAAGAAGAAGTGCAATAAAACGGGACATACAAACACTTCCTTTATCAGTCTTTTCATTATATTTTACCTAATCAAAATAAAACTGTCCAATTGTCAATGTCTGCTTATTTCGGGTAAGATAGTTATGAAAAACTTTGCAAAGGCGGTGGGAGGAAAATGAAATCGGTGCTCATCATTGGCGGTCAAAAACAAAGTCTGGATATTTTGAATATGCTGGTTGATTCAAATGTTTTTAAGATTGTTGGCGTCGTTGATGAAAATGACCAGTCACCGTGTGTTCAATTTGCAAAGCGAAAAAGCATAAGCTGCGGGCCATCCTGGGAGCCGTTCATTCATGATCAACTGGATATTATTTTAATGGCTTCAGAAAAGCCTAGCCTAACAGAAATCACACAGAAGAAGTCAGCCGGTACTGTTGTTATCCCTTATGAAATTGTGAACCTTGTTTCACAGCTCATCTCGCAAAAAGAAAGCTTAATTAAGCAGCTGAGAAAACGCACCCACCAACAGCAGCTGATATTAGAACTGACGCACGATGCTATGATAGCCATTAACAATAAGGAAGAAGTCACGCTCTTTAACCCAAGCGCAGAAAAGATTACCGGGTATAAAAGCGAGAAAGTGTTAGGAAAAAAAATCGGTGATGTTATGCCGTCAACAAGGCTGACAAAAGTCATGGAAACCGGGCAGCCGGAAATTAATCAAGAACAGCAGTTGGATAACGGCAAGAAAATAATAACGACAAGATTGCCAATTACCGATTCAAAAAAACGCATTTTAGGCGCCTTTGCTGTTTTTAAGGACATCACGGTTATTGAGGATATGGCTGAAGAGGTAACCAATCTTAAAAGCATCCAAACAATGCTGACGGCTATTATCCAGTCTTCTGAAGAGGCCATCTCAGTTGTGGACGAACATGGCCGGGGGTTAATTGTCAATCCGGCTTATACAAAATTAACGGGCCTGAGTGAAAAAGATGTTATTGGAAAGCCGGCAACCGCTGATATTTCTGAAGGTGAAAGCATGCATATGAAAGTGCTTCGAACAAGGAAGCCTGTCCGCGGTGTGCGCATGCGCGTCGGTCCTGCCAAGAGGGATGTTATCGTCAATGTGGCTCCCATTATCGTTAATGGCAAACTAAAAGGCAGCGTGGGTGTTATTCAAGACATGTCTGAAATTACATCGCTCACTAATGAACTTCATCGAGCCAGGCAAATTATAAGAACGCTTGAAGCAAAATATTCATTTGAAGATATTATTGCCCGGTCTGAAGAAATGCGTCTGGTTATTGAACAAGCAAAATTAGCGGCCTCAACACCGATCACCATACTGCTTCGCGGCGAATCCGGAACGGGCAAAGAATTGTTTGCTCATGCTATACATAATGCCAGCGATAGAAAGTACAAGAAATTTATTCGCGTCAATTGTGCAGCGATTTCAGAATCCTTGTTGGAAAGTGAAATGTTTGGCTATGAGGAAGGCGCTTTTTCAGGAGCCAAACGCGGAGGCAAACGGGGTTATTTTGAAGAAGCTAACGGCGGCAGCATTTTCCTCGACGAAATTGGAGAGCTTTCAACACATATGCAGGCTAAGCTGCTCAGAGTCCTGCAGGAGAAGGAGATTGTTCGTGTCGGCGGGACGAAACCTATTCCAGTTGATGTCCGTGTCATTACAGCCACAAATGTCAACCTTGAAAAGCGGATAGCAGAAGGGGCGTTTAGGGAGGACTTATATTACAGACTTAACCGCATGCCGATTTTTATACCGCCATTAAGGCAAAGAAAAGAAGACATTGCCGACCTTTCCGCACATTTAATTAATAAAATTAACCAAGACTACGGAAGGAACATCGAGGGGATTTCTTCTGATGCCATTGAAGTTCTCAAGCAATACAGTTGGCCTGGGAATGTCAGAGAGCTTGAAAATGTTCTTGGGCGGGCGATCATCCATATGAATTTTCATGAATCGCAAATTTTATCAAAGCATATTCCCCCATTAAATTTAGATCCGAAGTCAGAAACACATCACAACAATGATCGCCTGAAGATGGCCGGTACACTTATCGAACAGTTAAGCCAATATGAAAAAGAAATTGTCAAAAAGGCGTTAAAAGAAAACCATATGAATAAGACCAAAACCGCAAAGGACTTGGGCATTTCTGTCCGGAATCTTTATTACAAAATGGAAAAACACGGGATTGCAAAAGACGGCATGCAATAATTTTCACATATGAAAAACATTGCATGGTTGATATCCTATTAAATAAAGCGTTTTCAAAATAAATCAGTTGGCATGAAAATTGCATATAAAAAGTTGGTCGGAATGAAGCGAAAGGGGATGGCTAATGTCACTCGAACAACTCAGAAACGACATCATTAAAAGTGAAGATAAAGTGATTGCAGTTGCACAAGCCGACGACAAAGCGGTATTGCAAGCTGTAACCGCTGCAGTTAATGAACAGCTCGGACGTTTTATTTTGTTTGGAGCTAAACATCAAATTGAAGAAAAACTAAAAGAAATTTCCGAACCCGATATTTTTGAAAAAGTTGAGATTGTTCATACCGAATCGGAACAAGAAGCCGCTGCCCAGGCGGTTCGGGCTGTCTCAGACAAAAAAGCAGACGTCTTAATGAAAGGGCTGCTTCCAACTGCTGTGCTCCTAAAAGCTGTTCTTAATAAAGAGTATGGCATACGAAGCGGAAAAACACTTTCACATGTTGCTGCTTTTGAAGTTCCCGGCTATAAACAGCTCATATTTGTAACTGATCCAGCAATGAACATCGCACCTGATCTCGATCAAAAAGTAGATATTATTAATAACGCTGTTCAAGTTGCGCGATCAGTCGGGTGTGATCAACCAAAAGTCGCGCTGCTCGCGGCAGTCGAAACGGTGAATCCGAAAATGCCGGCTACTGTTGATGCGGCGGCTTTGACACAAATGAACAAGAGGGGGCAAATCGCAAATTGTATCATTGATGGTCCGCTTGCGCTTGATAACGCTGTTTCTTTAGAAGCAGCCGCACATAAAAAGTTGCAAAGCCCTGTTGCCGGTCAAGCCGATATTCTTGTTGTTCCAAACATTGAAGTAGGCAATGTGCTTTATAAATCGCTCGTATATTTTTCTGGAGCGAAGGTAGGAGCCATTGTGACCGGTGCGAAGGCGCCAATTATTTTAACTTCGCGATCCGATACACCGGAAAATAAATTAACATCTATTTTGCTTGCTGTTAAAGCATCAGCCAAATAGTTCACTGTTACAAAAAAGGCAAGACGTTTTTTTAGTTTTTATAAAATGACATGATTTAATCAATAGGGAGGCATTATAACATGGAAATTCTAAAATATATGGAAAAATATGATTACGAGCAAATGGTTATTTGCCAAGATAAGCAATCCGGATTGAAAGCGATTATAGCGATTCATGATACAACGCTGGGACCGGCGCTTGGCGGGCTAAGAATGTGGAATTATGATTCAGAAGAAGCAGCTATTGAAGATGCGCTTCGTCTGGCGCGAGGTATGACATATAAAAACGCTGCAGCGGGATTAAATCTTGGCGGCGGTAAAACGGTTATTATCGGCGATCCGCGCAAAGATAAAAATGAAGCCATGTTCCGTGCTTTGGGCCGCTATATTCAAGGATTAAACGGCCGTTACATTACAGCTGAAGATGTAGGCACAACTGTAGAAGATATGGATATCATCCATGAAGAAACGGATTATGTGACAGGCATTTCACCGGCTTTTGGTTCATCAGGAAACCCTTCTCCTGTGACTGCTTACGGCGTCTACAAAGGAATGAAAGCAACAGCAAAACATGCCTTTGGGTCAGACTCCCTTGAAGGAAAAACAATCGCTGTACAAGGGGTAGGCAATGTTGCATACAGCTTATGCGAACACCTTCATCAGGAAGGCGCAAACTTAATTGTTGCTGATATAAATAAAGAAGCCGTTCAAAGAGCGGTTGAAGCTTTTGGTGCGAAAGCAGTTGATCCTGATGACGTTATTGGCGTGGACTGTGATATCTTTGCTCCGTGTGCATTAGGCGCGGTCATTAATGATGAAACCATTCCGAAGCTTAAAGCAAAAATGATTGCCGGCTCAGCCAACAACCAGCTTCGTGAAGACAAGCACGGTGATATCCTCTATGAAAAAGGCATCGTTTATGCTCCGGATTATGTTATCAATGCCGGCGGTGTCATTAATGTCGCCGACGAATTATTAGGCTACAATCGTGAGCGCGCCATGAAGAAAGTTGAAGGTCTATACGACAGCTTAATGAGCATTTACGAGATCTCAGAACGTGAAAATATCCCAACTTATAAAGCGGCTGACCGTTTGGTTGAAGAGCGTATCGAATCAATGAAAAATACCCGCAGTACTTTTTTGCAAAACGGCAAACATGCTTTAAGCCGTCGTTAATATGATAAATTCATCATGGGGGGATTTACATTGCAACAAAATGAGTACCGCATCTTGGCTATCAACCCAGGATCTACTTCAACAAAGATCGCAGTATACAGTGATGAACAACCGGTTTTTGAAAAAACAATCCGCTATGATGCAAGTGAATTAGCCGGATTTAAGACGATTATCGACCAATATCAAATGCGGAAAACATCTATACTAAAAACGCTGGATGAAGAGGGATTAAATCTCTCTCATCTCAGCGCTGTTGTCGGCCGGGGCGGCTTATTGCGGCCAATCGAAGGCGGCACATACGCTGTTAATGACAAAATGCTTGAAGATCTTCGGGCTGGTTACAGCGGCGAGCACGCGTCAAACCTTGGCGGCATTCTTGCATTTGAAATCGGCGAACAGCTGAACATTCCTTCATTTATTGTTGATCCGGTCGTTGTTGATGAAATGGAACCGATTGCCCGGATCTCAGGTTTTCCAGATATAGAAAGAAAAAGCATTTTTCATGCTTTAAACCAGAAAGCGGTTGCCCGCCGTGTTTCAAAGCAGCTTGGCAAAGACTACAGCGAGCTTGATCTTATTGTTGCTCATATGGGCGGCGGTATAACAGTCGGCGCGCATAGAAAAGGGCGAGTGGTTGATGTTAACAATGGTTTGCATGGAGAAGGTCCTTTTTCACCTGAAAGAGCGGGAACAATTCCAGTCGGCGACCTCATCTCTATGTGCTTTTCAGGCGAATATTATAGAGATGAAATGATGAAGAAAGCAGTTGGTCAAGGGGGACTTGTCGGTTATCTTAATACAAATGACGCAGTAAAAGTCGAAGAAATGATTGAAAAAGGCGATGAATACGCCGTATTAATTTATGATGCCATGGCTTATCAAATTGCTAAAGAAATCGGTGCTGCAAGCACTGTTTTTAAAGGGAAAGTCGACGCCATTATATTAACCGGCGGCCTTGCGTACGGAAAAGATTTCGTCAAATCGATTATAGAGAGAATCGACTGGATTGCTGATGTTATCGTCGTTCCTGGTGAAGACGAATTGCGGGCGCTTGTAGAGGGAACGCTTCGCGTGCTTCGCGGAGAAGAACAAGCTAAGGTTTACCCTGCAAGTCCGAAACCTGCTCAAATGGTAAAACAATAAGCTTTTTCATGACATCACGAAAAGAAACGGACATTGATCAATCAAATGTTGCTTAGTTTTGAAACCTTTAAAGGAGTGTTATATCCGCATGGCAGAAAATTATGATTTAGTTGTACTTGGGGGAGGAACGGGCGGCTATGTTGCCGCTATTCGAGCAAGTCAGCTTGGCTTAAAAACAGCTGTTGTCGAAGCTCGGGAACTTGGCGGTACATGCCTGCATCGGGGCTGTATTCCAAGTAAAGCGCTATTAAGAAGTGCGGAAGTTTTTGCGACAGCAAAAGAAGGCGAAAAATACGGCGTTATGGCTTCAGATGTCAAGTTAGATGCCGTAAAAGTCCATGATAGAAAAAAAGCCATTATTAATCAGCTTCATAATGGTGTGAAATACTTAATGAAAAAAGGAAAGATTGACGTTTATGAAGGATACGGCCGCATATTAGGTCCTTCTATATTTTCGCCGATGCCCGGCACTATTTCCGTTGAAATGAATAACGGCAATGACAATCAAATGCTTGTCCCGCAAAATGTCATTATTGCTACTGGCTCCCGTCCGCGTACGCTTCCGGGATTGGATATTGACGGTGAACAAGTCATTTCTTCTGATGAAGCCGTCCAATTAGAAGAACTGCCTTCTTCAATCATTATTGTCGGCGGCGGTGTTATTGGTGTAGAATGGGCTTCGATGTTCTCTGATTTTGGCGTTGAAGTTACTGTTTTGGAATATGCTGACCGCCTTATTCCGACAGAAGATAAAGATATCTCAAAAGAAATGCAAAGCCAGTTAAAGAAAAAAGGCGTTAACATAGCGACCGGCGCCAAGGTGCTGCCTGAATCGCTTGAAAAGGGCGGCAAAGTGAAGATTAAAGCGGAAATTAATGGACAATTAGAAACATATGAGGCTGATAAAATTCTTGTATCGGTTGGGCGTCAAGCGAACATTGAAGATATCGGACTGCAAAACACAAGCATTAAAGCTGAAAAAGGCCTTATTCAAACAAACGAATTCTATCAGACAGCTGAATCCCATATCTATGCCATCGGAGATTGCATCGGCGGCATGCAGCTTGCACACGTAGCTTCCCACGAAGGGATAACGGCGGTTGGGCACATTGCAGGTCACGATGTTAAACCGATTGATTATACACAAGTGGCTCGTTGTATTTATACTCGTCCAGAGGCATCAGCTGTTGGTCTGACGGAAGATGAAGCCAAACAGCAAGGCTATGACATTAAAGTAGGCAAATTCTCTTTTAATGCTATAGGTAAAGCGCTGGTATACGGCGAAGCGGATGGATTTGTGAAAATTATTGCAGATAAGAAGACAGATGATATTCTCGGTGTTCATATGTTCGGCCCTCATGTGACTGACTTAATTTCTGAAGCTGCGCTTGCGCGGGTTCTTGATGCAACACCATGGGAAATCGGAGAAACCATTCATCCTCATCCAACATTATCTGAAATCATGGGTGAAGCGGCTTTAGCTGTTGATGGCAAAGCTATTCATTCTTAGGGAGGTTAGAAGTATGACGAATAATCGTCACGAGAAATTAGGATTATCGGACGAATCCGTTCTTGAAATGTATGAAACGATGCTGCTGGCAAGAAAAATTGATGAACGTATGTGGCTGTTAAACCGTGCCGGCAAGATTCCGTTTGTCATTTCTTGTCAGGGACAGGAGGCTGCTCAAGTCGGCGCCGCTTTTGCTCTTGACCGCAAAAAAGATATCATCGCCCCTTACTACCGTGATATGGGTATGGTTATTGCCTTTGGCATGACGGCGAAAGATCTTATGCTATCCGGTTTTGCAAAAGCTGAAGACCCAAATTCCGGCGGCAGACAAATGCCTGGACACTTCGGCCAAAGAAAAAACAGGATTTTAACACAATCTTCCCCTGTAACGACTCAAGTCGCTCATGCGGTCGGCGCTGCATTAGCAGGCAGAATGAAAGGCGAAAATATTGTTGCCTTAACTACATTTGGCGAGGGTTCTTCAAACCAAGGCGACTTCCACGAATCGGCTAACTTTGCCGGTGTTCATAAATTGCCGGTTATTTTTATGTGTGAAAACAATAAGTATGCGATTTCTGTTCCGGTAAAAAAACAATTAGCTTGTGAAAATGTTTCTGACCGGGCTCAAGGCTACGGAATGTTTGGCAAAACGGTTGACGGAAATGATCCGCTCGCTGTATATGAGGCTGTGAAAGAAGCCGCAGACCGGGCAAGAAAAGGCGAAGGCCCAGCGCTTATTGAAACCGTTTCTTATCGTTTAACCCCGCACTCCAGCGACGATGATGACCGTACATACAGGACGCGCGAAGAGGTTGAAGAAGCTAAGAAAACAGACGGTTTAATCACATTTGCCGCTTATTTGAAAGATGTTGGCATTTTAACAGACGAAAAAGAAAAAGAACTCAATGATAAGATTGCTGCAATTGTAGATGAGGCTACTGACTATGCGGAGAACGCTGAGTATGCAGAGCCGGAATCTGCACTGAAATATGTCTACGAGGAATAGGAGGGGGACACATGGCTGTTATTTCATATATAGATGCGGTGACACAAGCGCTGAAAGAAGAAATGGCATTAGATGAAAACGTCTTTATCTTAGGAGAAGATGTTGGTGTTCGAGGCGGTGTTTTCAGAGCTACAGCAGGACTGATTGAAGAATTTGGGGAAAATCGCGTCATGGATACACCGCTGACAGAATCGGCAATTGCCGGAGTTGGCATCGGCGCCGCTATGTACGGTATGCGTCCAGTAGCCGAAATGCAATTTGCAGATTTTATTTTGCCGGCTGTGAACCAGATCATATCGGAAGCTGCTAAAATCCGCTATCGTTCCAACAATGATTGGCATGTCCCGTTAACGATCCGCGCTCCTTACGGCGGCGGCGTTCACGGCGCGCTTTATCATTCTCAGTCTGTTGAGGCTATTTTCGCAAATGTTCCTGGGCTGAAAGTGGTCATGCCTTCAACACCTTATGATGTCAAGGGCTTGCTTAAAGCGTCTATTCGCGATAACGACCCGGTTATTTTCTTAGAACATAAACGTGCTTATCGATTAATCAAAGGCGAAGTGCCGGAAGACGATTATACATTGCCTATCGGCAAAGCCGATGTTAAGCGTGAAGGTGATGACGTTACTGTCATCACATACGGATTAGCTGTCCATTTTGCCCTTCAAGCGGCTGAGAAATTGGAGAATGAAGGCATTTCTACTCATATCTTGGATTTAAGAACGGTTTATCCATTAGATAAAGAGGCGATTATCAGCGCAGCAAAGAAAACAGGCAAAGTCTTGCTTGTCACTGAGGATAATAAAGAAGGCAGCGTTATCGGTGAAGTATCAGCGATCATTGCTGAGGAATGTTTGTTTGACTTAGACGCCCCAGTTAAGCGGCTTGCGGGACCGGATATACCTGCGATGCCATATGCACCGCCTATGGAGAAATTTTTCATGATTAATCCTGAAAAAGTCGAAAAAGCAATTAGGGAACTCGCTGAATTTTAAGAGGTTATCAGATAGGAGGTTATCCATTTGGCAACAGAAAAAATTACAATGCCGCAGCTTGGCGAAAGTGTCACAGAGGGAACAATAAGCAAGTGGCTGGTTGAGCCCGGCAATGAAATAAAGAAATATGATCCGATTGCAGAAGTAACGACCGACAAGGTAAATGCAGAGGTGCCTTCATCGTTTACAGGTGTCATCAAAGAAATCGTTGCTTCAGAAGGCGAAACACTGGCCGTCGGCGATCTGATGTGTTATATCGAGACGGAAGGATCAGGGGACGATACCGCAGCAGATACAAGCGGCGCGGGTAAAGCAGAGAACGAAAACAAACAAGAAGCACCCGCTGAAAAAGATACAAGCATGAAAAAGCGGTATTCTCCGGCAGTTTTAAGATTAGCTCAGGAAAACGATATCGACCTGGAACAAGTTGAAGGCACTGGCAAAGGCGGACGGATTACAAGAAAAGATATTCTTAAGCTGATTGAATCCGGCAATGTTCCGAAACCTGATGATAAACCGAAAGAAGAAGCAGTTAAGCCGCAAAAACAACCTCAAGCTTCAGATAAGAAAGAAACAGCGCAGCCTGCATCTGTTCCTGTCGCTCCGGGGGACGTTGAAATACCGGTGAACGGTGTCCGCAGAGCGATCGCAAACAATATGGTGCGAAGCAAGCATGAAGCGCCGCATGCTTGGACGATGGTTGAGGTTGACGTGACAAACCTTGTTAATTATAGAAATAGAGTAAAGAATGATTTTAAAAATAAAGAGGGCTACAGCCTGACTTTCTTGCCGTTCTTTATCAAGGCAGTCGTCGAAGGCCTGAAAGAATTCCCTCGCCTAAACTCAATGTGGGCAGGGGATAAAATCATTGAGAAAAAAGAGATTAATATTTCTATCGCAGTAGCTACCGATGATGCGCTTTATGTACCTGTGATCAAGGGCGCTGATGAAAAAAGCATCAAAGGTTTGGCCAAGAGCGTAAACGAACTGGCAGGAAAAGTGCGCAGCAATCGTTTGACTGGCGACGATATGCAAGGCGGAACGTTTACTGTCAATAATACAGGGTCATTTGGTTCAGTTCTGTCTCAGCCAATTATTAATTACCCGCAAGCGGCCATTCTTTCTGTTGAATCAATTGTTAAACGCCCGGTTGTCATGGAAAACGGCATGATCGCCGTAAGAGATATGGTTAATTTATGCTTATCTCTTGATCATCGCGTTCTTGACGGATTAGTAGCAGGCCGTTTCTTGGCTCGCGTAAAAGAAATATTGGAGAACATCTCCGAAGACAATACATCAATATATTAAAAAAAGGGGGCTGCCCTTTAAGTCATAGTTATTGGCTTATGGGCAGCCCTTAAAAATATATTAGGGGGTAAAAGGATTTGGAAGTGTTATGATATTAGTTCCTATACCCTTTAAGAAAAATATTAAACCCTATATAAAAGATTTTAATAGCCCATTGATTATCGTATAATAAAATCAAAATGATCTGTCTCAGTATAGATTTGGAGGGCTGTCCTTGAACACTCATGACATAGATTACAAAATTTATGGGGATGATATGCAATTTGTTGAAATTGAACTTGCCCCTGATGAAACGGTCATAGCAGAAGCCGGCGCTCTTATGATGATGGACGACGATATAGAAATGGAGACGATTTTTGGCGACGGCAGCAAAGATGAGGGCAGTGTTTTAGGCGGATTATTTAAGATGATCGATGGGAAGTAATCAATTTTTTAAACAAATGAATAATGAGAAGGTTGTTTATTTGTTTTTTTAGATTATTTCAAGTTACAATTAATATAAGACAAGCTATTTTTAAGGAGTGGAAATAATGGGTATGGATTTTAATATTTTTATGAATGATATTGTTAATACAGCTCGCCGTGAAATAACCGAAGCGGGATACAAAGAGTTAAAGACGCCTGAAGAAGTAGACGAGGCCTTGCAAAAGCCGGGGACTGCATTTGTGATGATTAATTCTGTTTGCGGATGTGCCGGCGGTGTTGCTCGTCCTGCGGCAGCGTATGCGGCAAATTGCTATCATAAACCAGACCAATTTGTTACTGTTTTTGCAGGACAGGATAAGGAAGCAACTGAACGTGCGCGTGAATATTTTACAGGTTATCCGCCATCGTCGCCTTCCTTTGCCTTATTAAAAGACGGCAAAATAATTAAAATGATTGAACGTCACGAAATTGAAGGCTACGAGCCTATGGAAGTTGCCAATAAAATAGAAAAACTTTTTGATGAGCATTGTTCATAAGAAAATTTTTTGAAAGCTGTTTACCGATTGAAGTAAGCAGCTTTTTTTGCGCCTTATTTTGGAACAATTCATAACCCGTTTTAATAAAAATATGGGGGGGCAATAAAAATATTTACTTTACATAGTTAAACTATTGACACTACCTTATTATTTAGGTTAGGATATTATCAGTGATTTTAAAGGGGGACTTATTATTACAAAGGAATCCATTTATTCATCTGTTAATCCCTTTATCGCAGCCATACGGCTCCTTCGAAAAGATATACGCAAGCATATTAACGTGGAAGTGACAGGCTCTCAATTTCATCTGCTGCTGCTCTTAGATCATTATGGTCCATTGAAAATGTCTGAAGTCGCTGAGCACTTGCAAATTTCTTTAGGAGGAGCAACATCTCTTGTTGATCGTTTATACAAGATCAATCTTGTCAAACGATTAAGGTCGGATGAAGATCGGCGTGTTGTAAAAGCAGCGCTTACTGATAAGGGATCAAATTATCTGCATGAAGTAAGGGAAGCTTCAAATGAAGTGCTTGATCGCTATTACAAGAAGCTTAGCCCTGAAGAAGTGGTTGAACTCGAAAGGCTTTGCCGAAAATTATTCGAATAGCCTTTCCAGCAGCATTAGAAAGGAGATGAGGCCGTGAGCTGAAAAGCGCATCGGTTCTTCTTTTTGCATGTATGCAAGAAAAGTCATCTTGTTAAGGACAACATAGAAAGCAGTGAACAGTGTAAGAGAGGCTTATGGTCTGAAGCCTGCTGGCAGCCAAGTCTTCTTTATAAATTTGTAGATTTATATTTTTAGATTACTATTTTTAACTATCAAAAGGAGGTTTTCGGGGGTGCAACAAACCATTCATCCTTCATCGCCCCAACCATCGGCGCACGGCGATAGCCATAAGATAAGCTTTAATCAACCGATGGCTGTCTGGGCCGTATGTTTTGCCTGTGTCATTTCGTTCATGGGTCTCGGATTAGTTGACCCTATTCTAACGTCTATTGCCAAAAGCCTTCATGCAACAGCTAGTCAGACTGAATTGCTGTTTACTAGCTATATGTTAGTTACAGGTGTTATGATGTTAATTACTGGTGCGGTTTCAAGCCGTATCGGAGCAAAGTGGACGTTGCTCATTGCCCTTATTTTAATTATTGTTTTCTCCGCACTGGCTGGAATGTCCAATACAGTAGGTGCAATTGTTGGATTCCGTGCCGGCTGGGGGCTTGGCAATGCTTTATTCATTGCGACTGCTCTGTCGACAATTGTTGGTGTATCCACCAGCGGCACAGCAGGTGCTGTTATTCTTTATGAAGCTGCGCTGGGATTAGGTATGTCTGTCGGCCCGCTTGCCGGCGGTCTCTTAGGCGGCATCAGCTGGCGCGGGCCATTCTTTGGCGTCGCTGTTCTTATGTTAATTGGATTTATCTTTTTAACTATTTTTCTCCCTAACCTGCCTAAGCCAAAGAAAGCAACTTCTATAGCGGATCCGATTAAGGCATTGCGCTATGGCGGCTTATTGACAATGGGTATTACAGCCCTTTTGTATAACTATGGATTCTTTACTTTGCTTGGGTATTCACCATTCGTCTTGCACATGGGCATCCATTCGCTGGGATGGGTATTCTTTGGCTGGGGTATTTTCATGGCGATTACCTCAGTATTCATTGCGCCTATTCTGCAAAGACGCTTTAATGTGCGCCGGACAATGAGCTTGATGCTTTTCCTATTAATGCTGGTTATGCTGGCTATGGGTCTTATTTTGCAAGCTCATTCATCTGTCATTAATATACTCGGCATCCATATGCAAGCTCGTACAGCGCTGGCTGCACTCGTTATTATTGCAGGGTCCTGCCTTGGCATTAACGGTACTTTGGTTACAACATTAGTGATGGAAGTTTCTCCTGTTGAGAGATCTACAGCTTCTGCGGCATACAGCTTTTTGCGATTTATCGGCGGGGCTATTGCACCATTTCTTGCCGGTAAGCTGGCTGAGTGGTTTGATCCAAGTATTTCGTTCTATGTCGCTGCTGCTGCGTTCCTTCTTTCTATTTGCGCAGCATTTATAGGAAAGAAATTCCTTGATAATCCGAACAAGGAACAGAAAGAAACCGCTCAAACGCAAGCGAAACCTGCTGTTCACCCGCATCCTAAACCTGAGTTTGCTGCGGCTTCTCAGCAAAACCATGCGGAGCGATTAAGTGCAAATGATCATTTAGATCATAAAGCGGCTGCCGCGTTCCAAGCAGAAAAGCCTTTTCCAAGTACAGCTGACAAACAGCAGCAAAAAAGTTTAGATGCGGATTTCCGCAAAGCTATTAAGGCTTTCCAAACACCTGCTCAGCCTTCGCATCACAATCATGGATACCTGAAGGATTCAGATTATCGGAAGGCTCTTAAAATGTTCCTTGAAAATAACGATAATGATGTTAATGAGGAAATAAATAATGACAAAGAATTTCGAGATGCTATAAGGAAAATTCAGCAAAACGCTCAGCGTTCCGAAGAACAGCTTGTCAGCGATGAAGGCATTCGGAAGGCATTGCGTTCAATTAACCGTGAGATGAAGGAGGTCAATCGATGAATATTTACATCGTTTATGATAGTGAAGACGGTCATACAGAACAGCTGGCTAAGTCAGTGGCTAAAGGGGCACAAAAAGTAGAAGGGGCGAAGGTCTTTTTAAGCCACGTAGACCAGGCAGATGTTAGAGATTTAGCAGAAATGGACGCCATCATCTGGGGGTGTCCCGGACATTTTGGCACCATTAGCTCTGGTTTGAAAGAATGGATTGACAAACTTGGATATTTATGGGCCAAAGGCGAATTGATCGGCAAAGTAGGGGCGGTATTCTGTACAACGGCTACTATCCACGGCGGTATAGAAGCTACAATGCTTAACTTAATAACGCCGATGCTTCACCAAGGCATGATGGTTGTCGGATTGCCGGCTAATATACCTGAAAATGCATTGTACGGCAGTTATTATGGCGTAGGTGTGACATCTCCAATTGAAGATGCAAATGACGTCCTGGGACAATCGCTTTTTGAAAAAGGCCTCAAGTTGGGCGAACACCTTGGTGAACATGTAGCTAATGTTACAAGTACATTAATCAGGGGTAAACAAAACAGCCCGCAATTATCCAGATAAACTGTATTCATCAAGTGATGATATCCCTGTTAATCTGCCTAAAAACACCCTATTGAGCAGACAGCAAAAAGTCTGCCAATGGGGTGTTTTTTTAAACCATAATAAAAGAGTTGAAGAATCCTTAAAAGAAAAAATCCAATCGCCGGGAAATTTTTTGGCGATTGGGTACTGTTATGTTTCGTTTGCTTCTTTATTAAGATAAGTATGGCTTTTTAAAGCGGGAATGGATATTATTGTGTTTATACGTGCCGCCCTCTCCGAATTCGACTAAATCTAATGACAGGGCAAGATAGCGTTTTTCGAACAGTTCGGCAAAGTGTGCTTTAATAACATCAAAGAGCGCTTCACATGTCTCTTTTTTATCGGCTTCTGAGCGACCTGAGCCAATCTTAAAAGTAACATGTACAAAAGCGTCATCTTCAGATCCATCTGCAATACAATAATCATGGAGTTCAATCGCTCTTGAGCGAATGCCTCCAGTCGGGAAAATGTGACTCCGTGATATAAGGACGCCGTTCAGTTTTTTTAATAAATCCGGAATATCGGCTTCTGATTTAATGTTGTCCGTATATTCTACAATGATATGCGGCATGGTTTCGGCCCCTTTCTATAGTTTGCCATGACAGGCGTTCCAACACATATCATTTAAGTTTCCGATCCGGCAATTGAAAAGGCTTCATCGCTGACAATCGTGTTGACAAGCCGGCCAATGCCTTCTATTTCCGTAACCACTTCATCGCCGACTGCAGTATCAATCGACCCTTTAGGCGTGCCGGTAAGGATAACGTCGCCTTTATCCAGCGTCATGAATCCGCTTAAATATTCAATCAAATCAGGAATGCTGAAAATCATATCACTTGTTGTTCCTTCTTGTGTTATTTTCCCGTTAACGTAAGTGCGAAGGGTAAGATTCATAGGATCAGGGACATCTTCAGCATCGACGAGCCATGGTCCGATAGGTGTACAAGTGTCCCGGTTTTTGACTCTTAAGTTAGGTCGATAGTAGTTTTCCAGATAGTCCCGAAGCGCATAATCATTGGCAACAGTGTAGCCTTCGACATAATTGTAAGCTTCTTCTCGTTTGACATTGCGGGCTTTTTTGCCTATAACAACAGCCAATTCACATTCATAGTGCATATAAGCAACATCCGAAGGACGCCGTGTTTGAGCATTATGACCGACGAACGTGTTTGGGCCTTTCAAAAAGACCACCGGCTCGGTCGGGGCTTTAAATGCCAATTCATTGGCATGATCGGCATAGTTTAACCCAAGTGCGAAAACAGTGCGAGGCTCGATAGGAGGGAGCCACACGACTTCATTTTCCGAGACCATTCTCCCATCATTTAATTTTAACCGGCCGTTAAACTCTACGGCATGATGAATAGCGCCGGCATAGGCAACGCGTGCTCGTTTCATCGTACGGCCTCCTTAACCAGTTCTTTTTCGCTTGCAATATGATTTTCTAATACACCAACTTCATCAATTTCAATTCTGACAATATCGCCTTTTTTAGCCAGCGGCGCATTCTCGGGCACGCCGACGAGAAGGACGTCGCCGGCATTGAGTGTCATAAATTCTGTGACATCTGAGATCAAGCGGCTGACAGGGCGGATAAGGTTATTCGTATTGTTGCTTTGTTTTAATTCCCCATTAATAAAAACCCTTACATTTAAATCATCTGGATTTGTAACCGCTTTCCTGTCGATGACCCAAGGACCCACAGGGCAAAATCCGTCACGGCATTTTTGCATTACAGCCGGCCGGTAAACGCTTTCGTGGGGGATGCTGACATCATTAACGACCGTGTAACCGGCGATGTATGATTCAGCTTGTTCTTCATCTACGCGCACCGCTGTCCGGCCAATGACAATGCCGAGGGCAGCGCCGATTTCAACCTCTGTAATATCTTCAGGCAATGGAATCGGCATGCCGCAGCTGATGATCGTATTTGCAGGTTTGATATACAAAATAGGCGCTTTTGGCGGCGCTTGATAAGGCGGTTCATTAACGGATTCACCGAGAGCAGCAAGCGCGCCCTTATAATTCAGAGCCGTGCCATAGATTGTTCCCGAAACAGGAATATCCCACGGCAAATCTTTTAAACTATGATGGTTATGATCTAAAATAGCAGTCCCGTCCGCTGGATTAACATAAAATTCGGCTGTCTGTCTGGAACCGCATAATTGACCTGTTGCCTTCTTCACATTATCACCCCGCGATTCATAACTTCATAATAGGAAAAGTAAGTTACACCTGTACAGAAAACAATTTCGTTAATTTTCAGAAGGCTTGTAATATACACGATAGCATATATCATTTTAATTTTCAATGTTCTAACCATTCTGCTTTCCTGTTAATGTCATTTTGGATGTTGCGGATTCAGAACGGCATCAAGTTCAGCTATTTGTTATACAATGGTTGGGGAAATACCCTAGAACAACTCAGCCCGGCTCACAAGGAGGATTGTTCCATTCGCCGGGAGGCCAGGCTGGCGGAATAAACAAAACCATCCCAAAAACAAGGGATGGTTTGGATATTATACCGGCATTGATATTTGATCTTGTTTGTTTTTGAAAGGATAGGCCATCACTTCGCCGTCAACTTTCAAACCGACAATATCGCCGATATTATAATTAGACAAACCGCTTACCCTGGCAGAGACCTCAAATTCTCCTTGGGGATGATCAATGATGCGTAAAGTAAGCAGTGCGTCATGGCCAAGATATTTCACTGCGGTGACTTGGGCGCGGATGCCTTCTTCCGGATGCTGGATGATAAATTGCTCAGGGCGAATCATGACTGTCGCTTGGTTAGATGAAGCCTGACAGCATGACTGGATAGGTAATTGGCCAAATATACAATTGGCACAGGCGTTTTTGATATTTGCTGTCAGCTGGATTGTTTCACCAACAAAATTTGCTGTTTCAAGGTCAACAGGGGATTTATATAATGTCATTGGATCAGCCGTTTGAATGATTTGCCCATCCTTCATAACTGACACAATATCAGCCATTGACAAGGCTTCTTCCTGATCATGGGTAACGATAATAGCCGTTGTTCCTAATTCTTTAAGAGCCTGGCGGACATCTTCACGAAGCGCAGCCCGGAGCCCGGCATCCAATGCGCTAAAAGGTTCATCAAGAAGAATAAGTGATGGCGAGGGAGCCAGTGCTCGGGCCAGCGCCACCCGCTGCTGCTGCCCGCCTGAAAGCTCATGCGGCATGCGATCGCCCAAATTAGCCATTCCAGTTAACTCTAACATCTCCTCAACACGGCCTGAGCGGCGCAGCTTGCGCGGTAAGCCAAAGGCAACATTGCCGGCAACAGTAAGGTGAGGAAACAAAGCGCCTTCTTGGGGAACATACCCAATTTTACGCTTTTCCGGCGGCAGGGTGCGGCTGCTGTTGCAGACGACTGTATCACCGACTTTAATTTGGCCGATTTCAGGTTCTTCAAAACCGGCAATCGTTCTTAGCAACGTTGTTTTGCCGCATCCAGAAGGACCGAGTACAGCCGCGATTTGACCGGATGGTACATGCAGGTTAACATCACGAAGCACATTAACTTTTCCAAATGACTTATTAAGCGACGTTATCCGCAAGTCTTTCATTATAAATCCCCCCAAAAAGTACTGTTTCGCATATTTTTTGAACATGTGATGATATCAGAATTTATTTCTATGTCTGGTAAGCAAATAAGCAGGTATACCTGAAACGAGCACGAGCAGAGCCGCGAAAGGCGCCGCAGCAGCATATTCAGTATTCGACGTATGCGTCCATACTTCAGTAGCAAGCGTATTAATCCCTGTTGGACGAAGCAATAATGTTGCCGTTAATTCTTTCATTCCCTCAAGGAATACGAGAGTTGCACCTGATCCGATTCCGGGCAGGATAAGCGGCAAAGTGACAGAGAAAAAGACCTGAAATGGCCGTTTTCCAAGCGTTCGTGCGGTTTCTTCCAAACGAATCGGCGCCTGTTCTGCAGCAGCCCTGATGGATGCTAAAGCAAGCGGCAAGTACAATAAAGCATATCCGATCAACAAAAGAAATGTCGTCTGGTACAAAGAATAAGCATAATTAACAGAGAAGAATACGAGCGCAAGGGCAATCACTAATCCCGGCACAGCGCGAAGCATATACGGGAGTCTATCAGCTAACGTTGCTAAATAGCCGCGATAACGAACAGCAAGCACTGCAACTGGAATCGCAAAAATGATTGTGAAAAGGGCGCCGCCGAAAGCCAATCCGAGTGAAGAAATAATGGCAGTCCCTAACTCATAGATTGGAAAGGCTCTGGAACTACCAATAATCAGCCAATAGACAAGCATCGCCATAGGTACGCCGATGGCTAACAAAGCCAGCATAATGAAAAAAACGATGACTAACGGCATTGTTTTTCCAAGCGGGACGCGTTTTCTTAGTCTAGCGACGCCTTTGCCAATTCTAGCATAGCGCGCACGCCCTCGGACTATCACTTCAAAAAACAGTAATATAAGGCAAAGAACGAGCAGAACGGCAGCAAGCATGGCCGCTGAAGCGTTGCTGAATGCCAATTGATACTCATCATAAATAGCAGTTGTAAATGTTTCAAACCTTAATAATGATAAAGCGCCGAATTCCGCAAGCATATGCAATGCAATAAGAAGCGCTCCTCCAAATAAAGCAGGGCGCGTTTGCGGAAGGATCACCCGCCAGAAAGTTCGCCACTGGCTGTAGCCTAATGAGCGAGCTGTTTCTTCTAATGCCGGATCCATGCCCCGCAAGGAAGCTGCTACGGGAAGGTGAACAAGCGGATAGCTTGACAGCGTTAGTATTAATGCCGCGCCGCCGAACCCCTGCAGCTTAGGGCTTAATGAAACCCAGCTGTAACTGCTGACAAAGGCAGGAACAGCGAAAGGCAATGTCAATATAACATTCCATATCCTTCTTCCCGGCAAATTGCTCCTTTCAATGCACCAAGCTGTTATTAAACCGATAGTCATTGAAGCCAGTGTAACGGTTGCAGTCAAAAGAACAGTATTCCTAAGCAGCTCATAAACTCTCGGCCGAAATATTAACTCAATCGCAGTATGCCATCCTGCTTGTTTAGCTCTTAGTATGATATATACTAAGGGCAGCAAAACAAATAGAATGACAATAATTGTCGGTACAAACATCCATAGCGGAGGAAAGTGAATTTTCCTCCGCTGATGGCATTTACCGTTCGATATGAACCCAAGCATTAGTTTAAGCCGACCTCTTGCAGAAGCTTCAATGCTTTTTGGCCGTCACCTAGATCGGAAGGCGAGAGATGAGGAGGCTCAAGTTCATTTAACGGTTTAAGATCATATTTAGATGTGACACCTGGGTGAAGCGGATATTCTTCGCTATTTTTAGCCAGAACTTCCTGTCCTTCTTTGCTGGTTATAAATTTAAGGAATTCATCCGCTTCTTTTTTATGTTTGGCTGATTTAAGTTCTCCGGCACCGGAAATCGTGATTAAACCGCCCGGATCTTGGTTTTTAAAGTAATAAAGCTTAGAATGCATTTTGTCTTTGCCTAATTCGCTTGCTTCACGGAACCAGTAGTAGTTGTTGATAAGAGCAGTTTCCACTTGGCCGCGGCGAACCGCATCTAATGCTGCACCGTTGTTATTGTATTTTTTGCCGTATTTTTTGAGGCCTTCAAGCCATTTCTTTGCGACGTCGTCTCCTTTAGTTTTTGCGATAGCAACAACTTGCTCTTGGAAAGCGCCGCTTGTTGGAACATAACCGACTTTGCCTTTCCACTCTGGTTTTGCAAAGTCGAGAACAGACTTAGGCAATTCCTTTTCAGAAATCATATCAGTATTGTAAACGGCAACACGCGTCCTTGCTGTTACGCCGATCCAATCACCGTTCTTATCACTGTATTGTTTAGGCACCTGCTTAAGTGTATTTGAATCAACTTTTTCCAGCATGCCTTTATCGGCAAGCATTGCTAAAGGCGTAGATTCCTCTGAATAGAAGACATCCGCAGGCGAGTTCTTGCCTTCTTCGGCAATTTGGTTGGCGAGTTCACTGCTTCCGCCATTGCGCACTTTAACTTTAATGCCGGTCTTTTCCTCGAAAGCCTTTACCAATTTTTCTGTCGTTTGTTCGTGCTGTCCATTGTATATTGTTAAAGTCTTTGAATCTGATTTCGAAGACTCTGATTTGCCGGCCTGAGATGAATCATTCGCACTGCCGCACGCACTCATGACTCCAAGCGACAATACAGTTGCCCCAACCATAAGTCCATAACGAAGTCTTTTAGTTGTTTTCATTAGTCATCCTCCTTATGTAGTTCAATAGTAGGTATTATACTAGGTTGGAAATGATAATCATTATCACTACACAGCATTTTTATTATTTCACTATATAGTTATCTTGTCAATCATAAATTCATATATTAAATATGATTTTTTTAAAAGGTTTTAAGGAGAGAAAGGAAGGGGGAGGCGGCGGCTCGCTTATTAAGTCTCATTAACCTCTGCCTTCTGCCGCCAAGATGATTTCTTTTTTCAGAAAAAGCCGCAGATCAATAAATTCGGAATAAGTTGTCCAAATTTCAACCTTTTTCATTATCCGTCAATAAAATGTATACATTGAAAATCATTTTCATTTTCATTTTTGTAGATTTAGTGATCGCGGTCATTTGCCCCTTTTTCTTCTTGAGGAATCGATGACTTGCAAAGCCCAGCTTTATTAAAAAGGTAGTTAAATAGGTTTTATCCTGAATAAAAACGGGGTATTTAATGAGTAAGGCGAAGTTTATAACTGCAACTAATTTATAATTATTATTAAAAAGTATTGATTTTTATTAGGTATCAATTATAATGTTAGTTGTAACCACTAAAAATCTGAGGTGAGTTTCTAATGACCGATTCAAATCATAAAAAATCCCTAACGACGAATACGGGTGCGCCAGTAGGCGATAACCAAAATTCAATAACCGCCGGATCACGCGGCCCTGTCTTAATGCAAGATGTTCATCTGGTTGAAAAGTTGGCCCATTTTAATCGTGAACGTGTCCCAGAGCGTGTCGTACATGCGAAAGGAGGGGGAGCGCACGGGTATTTTGAAGTCACTAACGATGTGACGAAATGGACGAAAGCCAAATTTTTATCAAAAGTCGGCAAACGTACGCCGGTTCTGGCGCGCTTCTCAACTGTCGCCGGTGAGAAAGGTTCGGCGGATACAGAACGAGATCCCCGGGGGTTTGCATTAAAATTTTATACAGAGGACGGCAATTATGATCTTGTCGGCAATAACACGCCGGTCTTCTTTATTCGGGATGCCATTAAGTTTCCTGATTTCATTCATACGCAAAAGCGCCATCCGGCAACAAATTGCAAAGATCCAAATGCGGTTTGGGACTTTTTCTCATTGTCGCCCGAGTCATTGCATCAAGTGACCATTCTATTTTCGGACCGCGGCATTCCGAGAACATGGCGCCACATGCACGGATATGGCAGCCATACATTTAAATGGACGAATGAAGACGGAGAATCCGTTTGGGTAAAATATCACTTCAAAACAGAACAAGGCATTGAAAATTTAACAGCTGAAGAAGCGAAGAAAATAGCTGGTGAAGATCCAGATTACGCTACACGTGATTTGTATCAATCCATTGAAAAAGGCGACTATCCGGCGTGGACACTATATGTACAAATCATGCCGCTTGAAGATGCAGAACATTACAAATTTGACCCTTTTGACGTGACAAAAGTCTGGTCGCAAAAGGATTATCCGCTGATTGAAGTTGGGCGAATGGTGCTTAACAAAAATCCGGAAAATTACTTTGCGGAGATTGAACAAGCTGCATTTTCTCCAGCAACAATTGTCCCTGGCATTGATTTTTCCCCTGATAAAATGCTGCAAGGCCGATTATTCGCCTATAATGACGCTCATCGTTATCGGATAGGAACGAATTATCAATTGCTTCCAGTCAATCGTCCTTTGAATGACATAAACAATTATCAGCGCGATGGTGCGATGCGTTTCGACAGCAATGGCGGGGCATCAGGAAACTACGAACCGAACAGTTTCAATGGTCCGAAAGAAGTCCCGGATGCCGTTCAAGCACCGCTTCCGGTCTCAGGCGTTGCCGAAAGTGCCGCTTATGATCGAAACGACCACTATACTCAACCAGGGGATTTATACCGGCTGTTAAGTGAAGAAGAACGTTCGCGGTTAGCGGCTAACATTGTAGACGCCATGCGCCCGGTCAAGAAGGACATTCAATTGCGGCAAATTGAGCATTTCCGCAAGGCCGATCCTGAATACGGCGAAAGAGTTGCGGAAGGTCTTGGCATCTCTGTTAATACCGGCAAACAAACTTAAGTTTGAAAGAAAATCCTATTATATCTCAATCTATGGAATAGGGCAGGCTGCTTATACGGCGGCCTGTCTTTAATTTTTGTATTATAATAAAGTTAGCAGTCTTTTAGATTCAGGAGGATTTATGGAGATTAAAGGACATAAAGTTTTAGGTGTTGACACAGATGAAGAAACACGCTGTAAGCATTATCACACGGAGAAGGATATTATCGCGATAAAATTTAAATGCTGCCGAACTTACTTTCCATGTTATGAATGCCACGAAGCATTAGCTGATCATCCTGCAGAGGTTTGGACGAGGTCAGAACAGGAGACAAAGGCTGTTTTATGCGGGGCGTGCAGATATGAACTTACAATCAAAGAATATTTGGAATGTGATTCAAACTGTCCAAAGTGCCGCGCTGAATTTAATCCGGGATGCCAAAGGCATTACCATCTTTACTTTGAATGAGCAAAAGTTAACGGCACCTTAACATATTTCATACGGAGCTGTTATTGGATAGAATAGGCTGAAATTCATGAAGAAAGATAGCGTAATATGTTAAAAAACGGAAAAGAGCACCTGCGCGTCAGCAGGTGCTCCCAAACGGCTAAGCATATTCTTTTTTCGCATTAAGTTCAACTCCATCACTTTCTTCAAAAGCAGGTGTTGAAAGTGCACTGGCAACGCCCCAGTAATAAGCGGCTAACGATATAATAATAACGGCAATCTGATCCCATGGTGCAGGCAAAATACCTCTTCCACCAAATGTCCCCAAATAGCTGATTGCAATCATAGCCAAACAATAGACAATCAGCCATATACTTGATTTGATTTGTTGAGCAAAAGCAATCTTGGAAGCTTGAATGATTTTCTTAGAAAACAGATAACCGATAAACATCATCATTTCTAACCCTATCAGCCAAGAGATCGTTTGCCATCCTGTCCAATAGACAATAAAAGATGCGATCAGAAAGGAAAGCGGGCCGATAATCGAAATGCCTTTCAGCTTAAATGGCCTGTGCAAATCCGGCGCTGACCGGCGCAGCGCCACCACTGAAATAGGGATTAAAATATAGGAAAGAACCGCAGCCGACGAGGCGACATTGATCAGTTTATCCCAAGATGGAAAAGGTGCTGTCCAAAAAACAGATAAAATAAATGTAAACCAAAGTGAAGGGCGGGGAACACCAGTCTTCTTATCGACTTTTGCAAATATTTTAAAGAACGTTCCATTTTTAGACCAAGCAAAGACGCCTCTTGCCGTCGCCCCCATATAAATGTTAGCTGTACCTCCAGTGGAAAGAACAGCATCGGCTAACATTGTATTGGCGAGCCAAGCCAATCCAAGCAGCACAGCAAGATCCGCAAACGGTGAACTAAACGACAGCTTACTCCAGCCTTTCTGAACAACGTGATCCGGCAAAGCGCCGACGAAAGAAAATTGAAGAAACAGATATAAAATAGTCGCTAACCCAAGCGACAGCAAGACTGCTAATGGAATGGTACGACCGGGGTTTTTGGCTTCAGAGCCAAAAATAATCGGCTGCTGGAAGCCCATAAAGGCAAAGGCGATACCAGCGGTTGACACAGCAGATTCAATGCCGCTGAAGCCGAATGGCGCAAATCCATGCATATGGAAGTTCGCTGGATGTAATTGGGTGAGCAAAACAATCACTGTCATAATTGGGATCACAAACTTAAGGAAGGTAATGATTGAATTAACCTTTCCGAAAACATTAACACTCCAATAATTTAAAAGAAAAAATATAATTAAAATAGCGAACTGAACAAACCAGCCGAGGAGAGTTGGATTCGCAGCCCCTAACGAAGGGAACCACTGGCTGGCATAAGTGCGCATGCCTTCCACTTCGAGTCCCGGGACAACAGAAGTGGCGATAAAGAACATAAAACTGGAGAGATATCCAAGGATAGGGCCGTGGGAATAATTCGGGTAACGGACAAGTCCCCCTGTATGCGGCAGCGCGCCGCCAAGTTCAGCGCATGTTAATGCTAAAAGTCCAATAGCGAGGGCGCCGAGTACCCATGAAACGGCCGCTGCAGGCCCGGCATAAGTAGCGGCTATTTGCGAGGAAAATAACCATGCGGAACCAATGATGGATCCTAAACCAAGCAGCGTTAAATCAACAACATTTAATTTTCTTTTAAAATCGCTCTGTTTTTCTAAATTCATGCCTAGAAAGCAACACCTTTCCTTCTATTTGAGTTTTTTCATGCAAAACAGCAAAAAATTTAAAACAATTTAAAATTGTTTATATTATATATATTATACACAAAAATGTATTCAAAATCATTTTTATAATCAAAAAATAAAAGCGATCATTTGGTTTTCGGGGCCAACATCAATGATAAGGAGGCTGCGCGAGTGATCAGCTTTCCATAGTCCTAAAATACTAGCAATGTATGAAACATCAAAAAATCTCAAAGATTTTTAATCTAAGGATCGATATTATCAAGTGATAAAAGAAAAAATGTGACTAAGCATTAGGTTTTGTGTACATCATGCTAATTTAAATGTGAGGTCAAAGGACTTACAAGCCGGAGGAATAAGTATCATTTTCTCCGGTTTTTTCGATTGCATTCGATACGATAGTGCTTTTGGTTTGTTTCTTTCGGCGGAATAATGTCAAACGGCGTCAAAATTTAGGAAAATAGGGTGAAGTGGAGCAGTTTAAAAAACTATAACATTATGATTGTAACGATAAAGATAGAAAAGAGAGGGGAATGATGTGATTAATAGGAATATCTTTTTTCCTGTTAAAAGAAAAAGCCTTGTTTGCTGTGTGATGATGACAGCTTTGTTGGCTTTCATTATTTTTATTTCTAAACCTGCATATGCTGTGTCGCCTCCTCCGGCAAGTCAAAGCTATTATATGAATACTATCGATACTAATACGCTTTATGACATGGGATATCAGAAAGGACAGGAAGATAATAAAACACCGGGTACACAAAACAGCGTGATTATCCTTGATTTTGGCAGTCAAACGAAAAGCGCCGACAGCGGGCCTTCTTTGTTTGGAGGGCCGGATGCTTCGCTTCAAGAAGTGGAGAATGCTGTTGAGGCTTATTCAAAAGGCTATTGGAAAGGGACAGGGTCAGATAATCAATCGACCATACACTTAGTTGTAGGAACGAATAATTCAAGCCAGGCGACTTATTCGAACGGCAAAGCATGGGCTGAGATGGTGAATCATATCGCCAGCTATAATGCTGATCACTCATACTCTGATCAAGTCGTTTTAGACGGCGGCAATGATATGGAACCAATATTTAATAGTCCTGACGCTACGAAAGAATGGGTGGATGGGTACGCTTCCGCCTATCGTTACTTTTTATATAATTATGGCAGCGCCGACGGCTGTCCGGCCGAAGATGCCCCAACAGGCTCCGGCAATGGGATGTGCAGCAATAATTGGACGCAAGAGGACATCTATCAAATCTCGTGGGGAGCCCCGCCGGCGTTGGCTATTCCCGAAATTTACAACGAATCCGGTACATCAGCGAAACAATGGCAAAATATAAGCAAATATGCGGCAGTACATGATCATGGCATGCAATTGAAAGGGGCAATGACACAAGACGGCGCCTGTAACCAACAAGACAGCAACTGTATAGCAGGAACAGATAATAAGCCTGAAGAAGGATGGCAGCAGCTATACGATCAACTTAACAAAGACCCTGATACCCGCCAGTCAGAACTTCCATATTCTACAGACATCACATGGTGGACAGATGAAACTTCAGCCCAAAGCAGCGATACAACTGTAAAATCGGCCTCTAGTGAACGGTCTGCTTCAATGAAAAAAAGCGATAATATTCATCTGCCGGCAATAAAGCAAGCGATTGAAAACCGGCACTTAAAAGATATGCAGCAAGCTCGCAATAAATATAGGCTAAAGGCTGATGTGAAGTCTATCCCTGATGTCATTCAGCATGACAAAAAATGGACAGCCAAAATACTGTCACACATTGATGATCCAATCAATAATCATCAGGTTAATTTTACCAATGGTTGGAGAGGAACTAATCAGAGCCCGAAAAGTAAAGGGAAATACTCAACCGTTGAAGCAGGGGCTCTTAAGAACGATCTTAAACAGGGCGTTATCATTGTCCACCAATTAAATAACAAACGATTGCTGATAAGTGAAAAGAAATTTAAAACACCTGGCAAACATGGAGCGGTTAAAGTTATTGAAAATCGTGGTGATCATCTTGTTATCAGAGCCAAGGATGGTTATGAATGGATTTTCAACACAGTTACAGGCAATTTTCAAGACAAATGATCGTTTTCAATGACAGGATAATGAGCATGGATGTTTAATCTCCAAATAGAAACCTCTCTGTTGCGATAACACAGAGAGGTTTCTTAGCGCTTATGTTATAAGCTTACTGATAATATGGGGAAATCATCAAATAAACAATAACGCCTGTTAAGCTGACATACAGCCACAATGGCATTGTCCAGCGAGCCCATTTTCTATGCCTTTCGACTTTCGTCTGAAATCCCCATGTTAAGGTGAAAAGTGCCAGCACGACAATAATCGGCGCCAATGTGATGTGTGTGATTAATACGAAAAAGTAAATATACTTAAGGATTCCTTCGCCGCCATAATGCGTATCTGGAGCAAATGAATGGTATATAAGATAGGAAATAAGAAATAAAGCCGTTGATGTAAACGCCGCTAAAATAAATCGTTTATGCATTTTAACGTTTTTCCTTAAAATAAAGTAAAGCGCAACTAATAAGAATACGAAAGTAAATGAATTAAAAATTGCATTTAATCTCGGGAAAATGGTGAGATCAAACGGCACGCTTTTATGGTTCTTGGGCATGAAAAATAAAACGGCAATGATAATGTTTACAACGATGGAAAATGTAATAATCAATGGTGCAAAATTTCTATCTTTCATGGAACGCTTCTCACTCATTATCATCTTCCTCACTAATAGTTTCTCTTAGATTATTGTAACATTTTCTTTATTGAACAAAAGTGACAGAGTGATGAAACATTAATAAGCAAATTGTTCATAAAATGACATTATAATTGACAACGGATCAGCAATTCTATTATTTTTCCCAATGTTTTTTAATAAAATCATTCCGTCCGGACGCTTGCCGCTCCTGAACGTATTCTTCCGGGTTTTTTTTATAAAAATGCTGATGATATTCTTCCGCTGGATAAAAAGTTGAGGCGGGCAGAATTTTCGTGACAATCGGCTTATTGAACCGTCCGCTTTTTGCCAATTCCTCTTTAGATTGTTCTGCCAAAATTCTTTGTTCTTCATTATGATAAAAAATAGCGGTTCGATATTGGCTGCCCCGGTCAAAAAATTGTCCGCCGTCATCAGTCGGATCTATTTGCGGCCAATAGATGTCAAGCAATTTTTTATACGGGAAAACAGCCGGATCAAAAGTGATTTGCACAACTTCATAATGCCCTGTTTCACCTGTACAAACATCTTCATAAGTAGGGTTTTTCGTATGGCCGCCAGAATAGCCGGAAACGACTTTATGGATTCCCGGATATTCATCAAATGGTTTGACCATGCACCAGAAACAGCCGCCTGCAAAGGTTGCTAGTTCGTATTTTTTTCCTTCCATCATTTTAATTCCTTTCATTATTCTTTAAATAATAAATTATCATAGGCGGTCATTCCATTCAATTCATCTGTAATCCTCAGACACTATCAGCTTTATTCATCAACTAATGGCAGACGAAAGGTTATATAAGAAAAGGCAGGAAGAAGTTAATGTTTTGAAAGGAGCGAGGAACTGCTGATGATTTAGAAGGGGCTTTATTTCTGGCTTTAAAAAAGCCGAAAACTTAGGCGATATACGGACAAAACGTTTCAGCCTTTCTTCAGTATCTTCTATACCCTCTTATGAAACGAAGGATTTTCAATTCCTGTTTGGAAACCTTCACTCTTAATGCCCCGTTTTTGTTCCTCTCCAGTTAAGAGATTCACGTTTCACGAGTTCAAACACCTTTATTTTCCAGTCATCTCATTGAAAAACTGCACCTCCAAGCATGATTTATGTTTAACAATCGGGGTGCAGTTCGTGATTTCAATCTTTTCTTATGAAAAAATCATGGCAAACGCTGAAGAAAAAGTCGTTAATATCAGTGCTAGAAGCATTATAAAAATGACGATTTTAAAAGTTTTGCGAGGCATATCTTTCCCTCCTATAAAAAACTAATAAATTCTATAAAGCAGAGGTTATATTATAACATTTATAACATGAATTCGAGATAAATGAAAAATTTTTTATATGTTAAGTATAAATCGCCAAGTATTAGGGCGGTCTATAATGGTTCATTTTACGGACAAGCGTTTTAAAAATCATAAATAGATTAGATTTGCGGTATTTTTGTGAATACTAATGGAAAGATGTATTCGAGGTGAAGAAATTGAAAGAGAGCACTTTTGAATCCCAAAACATCGATCATATTGGTATTGCTGTAAAATCATTAGAAAAATCGATTCCGCTCTATCAAGAGATTTTGAACTTTGAATATGAAGGCACAGAAGAATTGGAAGATCAGCAGGTTAGAGCGGCCTTTTTCAAAACGGGTCATAGCCGGATTGAACTGCTTGAACCGATGAATCATTTAAGCCCGGTGGCCACATTCATTAAAAAAAGAGGCGAAGGCATCCATCATATCGCCCTAAAAGTGGAAAATATCGATGAGCGTATTCAGCAATTAAAAGCCCAAGGCATCCGGATGATTGACCAAAAGCCGAGAATTGGCGCAAAAAAAGTGACTATAGCCTTTATCCATCCGAATTCAACACACGGCGTCCTTTATGAATTATGCCAACAATAGGAGAAGGAGTTATAGCATGGATATCTATGAAAAAATCAAAGAACTTTCCGACAAGCGTTATAACGTAGAACTGGGCGGCGGTGATAACCCTATCTTTAAGCAGCATAAAAAGGGCAAATTAACGGCTCGAGAGCGGATAGAACGATTGCTGGATAAAGGGACATTTGTTGAATTGCATCCGTTCATTGAACACCGCGCGCAAAAATTAGGTTTTTCTGATAAAGCGCCTGGCGAGGGTGTTGTGACTGGTTATGGTAAAATAGAAGGGCGGTCTGTTTATTTATTTGCCCAAGATTTTACCGTATTCGGCGGTGCGCTTGGAGAAATGCATGGTCGAAAGATTGCACATGTCATGGATCTTGCCGCAAAAACCGGCGTTCCATTGATCGGCTTGAATGATTCTGGAGGCGCTCGCATCCAAGAAGGTGTCGTGTCTTTGGATGGCTACGGCCAAGTGTTTTACCGGAATGCGGTTTATTCAGGCGTTATCCCGCAAATTTCAGTTATTATGGGATCCTGTGCAGGCGGTGCGGTCTATTCTCCTGCCCTTACTGATTTTGTTATTATGGTTGAAAACACCAGTCAGATGTTTATTACCGGACCTAAGGTGATTGAAGCGATCAGCGGTGAACAAATTTCCCCTGAGGAACTTGGGGGTTCAAATGTACATAACCGGATCAGCGGGAATGCCCACTTTTCAGCGGAAAGTGAGGAAGAGGCACTAAAGCTTGTCCGCCGTCTCTTAAGTTATTTGCCGCAAAACAGCGAAGAAGAGCCGCCAAAAGCAAATCCAAATAAAGATGACGATTATCTGGAAGATATATTGGATGCGGTATCCTTTGATCCGATGCGTCCTTATGATGTATGCAAAGTCATTCATCAAGTATTTGACGATGGCTCATTTTTTGAAGTGCAAAGCCAATTTGCAAAAAATGCAGTGATAGGATTTGCCAGATTGAAAGGCAGGACAGTCGGCGTCATTTGCAATCAGCCAAAGATGATGGCCGGCGGGCTGGATATCAATGCCTCAGATAAAATTTCACGTTTTATCAGGTTTTGCGATGCATTCAATATTCCTCTCGTCACTTTTGAAGATGTTACTGGCTTCTTGCCGGGCATTAAGCAGGAACACGCCGGAATTATTCGTCATGGCGCCAAGATTTTGTATGCTTATTCTGAAGCGACAGTGCCGAAGATCACAGTTATTTTAAGAAAAGCTTACGGAGGCGCTTACGTCGCGCTCAACAGCAAGTCGATCGGTGCTGATTTAGTTTACGCTTGGCCAAATGCTGAAATCGCAGTGATGGGACCAGAGGGTGCGTCTGAAATTATTTTTGCAAAAGAGATAAAAGAAAGCGGCGATCCGGAAAGAACAAAAGCGGAAAAAACCCGTGAATACCGGGAGAAAATCGCCAGTCCCTTTGTGGCAGCTGCCCACGGTTTGATTGATGATATTATAGACCCGAGAGAGACGCGGATTAAACTGGTGCAAGCACTTGACATGCTGTCAGGAAAAAAAGAAAGCCGCCCTAAGAAGAAACACGGCAATATGCCTTTATAGCAGGAGAATGTGATTCTCGCAAACATTTACATAGAAAGGTGATGCGTTATGGTTAATGAAGAAAGACTCGTCAAAGAATTTATGGAGCTTGTCCAAATTGACTCGGAAACTGGAGAGGAAGAGGAGATTTCCAAAGTATTAAAAGAAAAATTTACAAGTCTCGGCTTGAAAGTAGAAGAAGACAATGCTAAAGAAATCACAGGGCACGGCGCAAACAATTTAGTTTGCACGCTTGAAGGGAAAGCCGGCGGCGATACCATTTATTTTACGTCCCATATGGATACTGTTGTTCCCGGCAAAGGCATTAAGCCTTCAATCCAAGATGGTTATATCGTTTCAGACGGCACAACGATTTTAGGTTCAGATGATAAGGCTGGTCTTGCCGCTATGTTAGAGGCGATTCGCATCATTAAGGAAAATAACATGCCTCACAGCACTGTCCAATTTATTATTACTGTCGGCGAAGAATCAGGTCTTGTCGGTGCCAAAGCCTTGGATACGTCTCTTGTCAAAGCAAAGTACGGCTATGCTCTGGACAGCGACGGCCCTGTCGGAGACATTATCACTGCGGCGCCAACACAAGCGAAAATAAACGCCAAAATTTACGGCAAAACCGCCCATGCTGGAGTAGAGCCGGAAAAAGGCATCTCAGCTATCAGCATTGCTGCCAAAGCCATTACGAAAATGCCGCTCGGACGAATCGATAAGGAAACAACAGCGAATATCGGCCGCTTTGCCGGCGGAAAACAAACAAACATCGTATGCGATTACGTAGAAATCCTTGCCGAAGCCCGCTCGCTTGTTAAAGAAAAAATGGAAGCTCAAACCGAAAAAATGAAAAAAGCTTTTGAAGAGACCGCGCAAGAAATGGGCGGACGCGCTGAAGTGGACATTGAAGTTGCCTATCCGGGCTTCGCATTCAAAGACGGCGATCACTTAGTTGAAGTAGCCAAACGTGCCGCTCAGTCGATCGGCCGCGAGCCTCGGTTATTGGAAAGCGGCGGAGGAAGCGACGGCAATGTCATTGCCGGACATGGCATTCCAACCGTTAACCTTGCTGTCGGCTACGAAAACATCCATACAACCAATGAAAAAATGCCGATTAAAGAACTTTACAAAACAAGCGAAATGGTGCTGGCGGTTATTAAGGAAGTAACAAAAGCTTAAACACACCGGTATGACCAAAGGGCGTGTCTCGAATCTCCGGGACACGCTTTTTTATTGTTTAGTTATAATTTCAAAAAATGATGATGAGCTTCTAAAGAAACTAGAAGAAGGAGATATAAGTAACGGATAAAATTTGTTCCAAACTTCAACCAATCGTCTGTTTATGCTAGTTGACAGAGGTCAGTTCAAATTTGCCGATATCAGGCTTTTTTCATGCCGGGAAATCATACAAAAAATCCAAGCCTATTAGATTTGATGGTATATAAAGGCAGGAAGCATGATGATTATATTTTGAATGATGTCGAAAAAAGCAGAGTGAAATAATTATCTGAACCATTGAAATATAATGAAAAATAGGTATAATGATGATAGTTCTATATAAATGAAATGTGAAATGGCGTTTCAAATATCGAAATATTAAGAAAATGGAAGCGGTAACATAACCGAAGCGCTAACGCGGCGCTTTTTAAAAAGGACTTAAGTTAGGAAACGATTAATCCATCGTTCTAATGGCATAGGTTTATATACAGCCATGCCTTTTTACAGGATATATGGGAAAGTCAAGTCTGATCATACGATGCTCCGGCTTTGCTGAAATCATATCAGAAACAATGCTTTAAACTATTCAAGTAAAGTCTTCCCAAATCGCACTTGAAAACAAATGAGATAGGGAGTGTAGAATTTGGAAAAAACCATCCAGATGCTTGAAACAGGCGAGACCAGTTCATCAGAACATGAGTTGAAAAGAAATCTGAAATTCCGTCATCTTATTATGATTTCTTTAGGAGGAGCAATTGGTACGGGATTATTTCTCACCACTGGCGCTACCATTCATACGGCAGGTCCGGGCGGTGCGCTTTTGGCTTACATGATGATTGGAATAATGATTTTTTTTATTATGACTTCGCTTGGAGAAATGGCAGCTTACATGCCGATAAGCGGTTCATTAAGTGCTTATGGCACGCGGTTTGTTGATCCTGCTTTCGGTTTGGCGTTAGGTTGGAACTATTGGTTTAACGGAGCCATTACGCTTCCTGCAGAATTGTCAGCTGCGACACTCATTATGAAGTTTTGGTTTCCTCACAGTCCATCATTATTATGGAGCGGGATGTTTCTTCTTATTATTTTTACAATCAATGTCTTGTCTGTTAAAAGTTATGGAGAAGGAGAGTATTGGTTTTCATTTGTTAAAGTGGCTACGGTTATTATCTTTATTATTGTTGGGGTTTTAATGATCTTTGGCATTATGGGCGGACAAGCTGTCGGATTTAAAAACTTAACGATCGGCGATGCGCCTTTCCGTGGGGGTTTTATGACCGTTTTTAGCGTAATGCTTGTAGCCGCCTATTCATTTCAAGGCGTAGAAATGGTCGGTATTGCGTCTGGAGAAAGCGAAAATCCGGAAAAAAATATTCCTAGAGCAACAAGAACGATCTTTTGGCGCATTTTATTGTTTTATGTGCTGGCGATATTTATTATAGGCTTGCTTATCCCCTATACTAATCATAAGCTGCTTAGCGATAATGTGATGGTCAGCCCATTTACGATGATTTTCCAAAAGGCCGGCTTGGCTTTTGCAGCTTCGGTCATGAATGCTGTCATTTTAACGGCAGTATTGTCAGCAGGAAACTCTTTTCTTTATGGTTCTTCCCGAATTTTACATGCAATGGCTTTATCGGGTCAGGCTCCGCGTTTTTTAGGCAAAGTGAACCGCCGCGGGGTGCCGATATACGCGCTGCTAGCCACAACAATATTCGGAATTTTGGCATTTCTATCTTCTGTAGTTGGCGATGGCGCCATCTATTATTGGCTGCTTAGTGCTTCATCGGTAACTGGATTTATTAATTGGCTTGGCATTTCTATCAGCCACTATCGTTTTCGAAAAGCATATATTGCCCAAGGCTATTCATTAGATGATCTTCCTTATCGGGCAAAATGGTTTCCTTTAGGACCAATTTTTGCTTTGATTGTTTGTCTCTTTGTATTATTAGGGCAAGGTTATCAAGAAATGACAGGCGGGCATATAGATTGGAAAAGTGTTATATCTATCTATCTAAGTATTCCATTGTTTGTTTTCATATGGCTTGGATATAAATTGACGAAGAAGACGAAGGTCATACCTCTTAAAGAATGTGTTTTAGATCCTCAAAAAGATTAATGTAAACATAACCCGTTCTTCAACCATCCCTGATGGTATCAGCCGATTCCCCTTAAAGGGGGTCGGCATCCATTAAATAGACAGCGGCTTGACTATAATTCATAAGGTTCTTGAAAAGTTAAAGTGAAAATATCGAGAAGAAAGACAGTGAAACAGCTCTTCTTACATCAGAATACATAGATTTAATGATTTGCAGATTATTCTTCGATTGACATCCACGTTTGAGACCATTCTTCAATTTCCTTCAATACAGGGGCAAATGCGAGTCCTTTTTCAGTTAAAGAATACTCTATTCGAACAGGCGTTTCAGGAAATACCTTCCGTTTAACAATTCCGTGATGTTCTAATTCCTTTAGTCTTTCTGAGAGCACTTTACCGCTGATGGCAATAGAAGACTCAATTGTACAAAATCGTTTTGGACCAGAAAGTAATTGATAAATGATCAATGCAGTCCAACGATGGCTGAGTAAGGCGACTGCTTTTTCAAATCTTGGGCATATTGAAGATTGTTTCATTTCCATCCACCTCAATGATATTTTAAAACAAAGACAGTGCCATAACAAATAATAAATTTTATACTTGACAAAAGCAATTAATATTTATAAACTAACTTACATAAAGTAACCAAAGGGGGAAAAGTAATGATAGGAAAAAAGGAAAAAGCAGCTGCACTGATTTTACGCCTGTTTTTAGGATTAACATTTTTTATACACGGGTTTTCTAAGTTTCAGGGCGGTATTAGTCAGACAGAGAAGTTCTTTGAAAGCTTAGGTTTACCGGGATTCCTCGGTATCGTTACAGCGGTCATTGAGCTGGCTGGCGGTATAGCGGTTATTTTGGGACTCGGCACGCGGCTCGTATCTGCTCTGTTTGCTTTACTTATGCTGGGGGCAATTGTAAAAGTTAAGCTTAATTCAGGTTTTATGGGAGGATATGAATTTGAATTAGCCTTATTCGTCATCTCTGTTTATTTTATTTTTGCCAATCAGTCACTGCCCGCATTGGATCGTGTGATTTTTCGGTCAAAAAATGCTGATCAAGATGAAAAAGTTTCAGCTTGATTTGTACAAAACGAATATTCGCTGACAGTTGTTTCAGGTAAAAAACTAAGATGGGAATAGAAAGACCGAAGACATCGAATGTCTTCGGTCTGATTGTTTAAACGACAAAGATGAGGTTGATTTTATGAAAAGGCTTTATCATCTTCCCGGGAAATTTCTGCATCTGACGGTATACGTTTGCCTATTCCAAAAGCGTAATAACTTATTGTAACAAGACCGAGGAAACATATTCCTGCAATAAGCGATATGCGTGTATCATCATTAAACCACATACCGATTAATACCATTATTAAGAAAGCGATGGTCAAGTAGTTTGTTATAGGTGCAAAGGGCATTCTAAACGGATGGTTGTCCAGCTCAGTGCCTTTTATTTTTCGGAAGCGAATATGGCTGATAAGAATAACAAACCATGGAACCATTCCAGGAAGAACACTTGCGCTGTATACATATACAAATAAATTATCTGGAGCTGTATAGCTTAGAATAACACCAATGGCTAAACCAACCAGTACACCTATTGTACCGAGCAATGGGACGCCATTATGAGACAGTTTCGTAAAGATCTTAGGCGCCTGGCCATTCATTCCCAGTGTATAAAGCATACGGCCCGCACTGTAAATGCCGCTGTTGCATCCAGACATTGCAGCAGTAATGACAACGAAGTTAATTATTCCCGCTGCAGCCGTTATACCAACTTTCGCAAAAGTTGCGACAAAAGGACTGCCGATGGCACCCAATTGATCCCAAGGGTAAACCGTTACAATAATAAAAATGGCTCCGATATAAAAGATTAAAATGCGCCAAATGATGCCTTGAATGGCTTTAGTCAATGTTTTTTGCGGATCTTTTGCCTCACCGGCTGTTATCCCAATGAGTTCGACACCTTGATAAGATGCAACAACTAATGACAAAGCAAAGAAGAACCCTGACCATCCGCCTGTAAAGAAGCCCCCGTTCTTCCATAAGTTTGATAACCCGATGGCATGTCCGCCATTCCCGAACCCGAAGAAAATAAGGCCTAAGCCAGCGACAATCATCAATATAATTGTAATGATTTTAACCATCGCAAACCAAAATTCAAATTCGCCAAATGATTTAACCGAAATCAAGTTGGCTGCCCCAAGAATAATCATGGCGATGATTCCCGGTATCCATGCCGGCAAATCCGGGAACCAGTATTGCATATACGTTCCAACGGCAATAATTTCCGACATACCTACAATAACCCACTGGAACCAGTTGCTCCAAGCGGTTAAATAGCCTGTCAAAGGATGGATATAGTTGTGGCCAAAGGTCGCAAATGAACCTGTGCTAGGTTCTAAATACAACATTTCTCCCATTGCCCGCATGATTAAAAATATAAATATTCCTGAAACCGCATAAGCCAGCATGACAGATGGACCTGTCCATTGAATGGTGCTGGTAGATCCCATAAATAATCCAACACCAATCGTGCCGCCCAAAGCAATCATCTGAATATGACGGCTTTTCAAACCCCTATTTAACTCTTTATTTGTCATTGCGTCTCCTCCTACCATTAATTGCCGGAATTTCAAATATCAGCTCTCTCTTATAAAAGGGTATTCAATCTAAATGGAAATTCATTTGAGTTCAATAATTCAGTCGTTTTAAAATTCAGATGATTTGACTCATTTTTTATTATATCATGACGAACATTGACGAGAAAGAAAAGATACGCGGATCATGGCTGTTAATTTTTTTCATTTTATCGAATGAACAGCTTGTCTATTTTAAAATTATTGTTAAGAAAAACTAAGGTGTATAATATAGATAAGAGCAATGAAGATTTGATAATGGGTGATCAAAATGGATACCGCCAAAAAACGCGCTCGCATTATCTTTCATATTGATATGAACAGCTTCTATGCTTCAGTTGAAACGGCTCATGATCCGGAATTAAGAGGAAAACCGTTGGCCATAGCAGGTAAGGTTGAGGACCGCCGCGGGATTGTCGTAACAAGCAGTTATGAGGCGCGGGCCCAAGGCGTAAGGACAACGATGCCTGTTTGGGAAGCGAAGCGGCATTGTCCTGAATTGATCGTTAAAACGCCGAATTTTCCGCTTTATAGGGCAACTTCACAGCGGTTATTTCAGCTTTTGCGGAGTTATACGCCTCTCGTTCAAAAAGTATCTATTGATGAAGGCTATATGGATGTAACCGAGGTTGCGTCTGATATTCATCCGGTTCAATTAGCAAAATCAATTCAACAAAAAGTATTAGATACATTAAAAGTGCCATCAAGTATTGGGATAGCCCCGAATAAGTTTTTGGCAAAAATGGCCTCCGATATGAAAAAGCCATTGGGCATTACTGTTCTTAGAAAACGGGACATTCAATCAAAATTATGGCCGCTTGCGGTTGGAGAGATGCATGGCGTTGGTTCTAAAACAGAGGAAAAGTTAAAGAGAATCGGCATTCATACAATAGGCGATCTTGCCAAAAGCGATAAAGCGTATATAGCGGAGCGTTTTGGTTTGTACGGAGAAAAGTTATATGAAAGAGCCAACGGCATTGATCATCGAATGGTTGACCCTGAGGCAGAAGAAACTTTTAAAAGTATCAGTCAATCGACGACCTTATCTGATGATACAACATCTGTGGCAGTTGTTCGGAAAACATTAATGATGCTGGCGGAAAAAATAGAAGGAAGACTAAGAAAGAAAAAGGTATCCGCTTATCAAATCACTTTATCGATCCGGTATCACGACTGGAAAAATATCAGCCGAGGGCATACCGTTAAACAGCCGATACAGACCAAAGATGATATAATGGGTCATATTATGCCGATTTTTCATGAACATTGGGACGGCCGGCCGATCCGGCTATTAGGCATTACCGTTCAATCGTTCGAAGAACTTGGCCATGCCAGCAAACAATTGGATTTATTTTCTTATCAAAGCGATTTGAAGGATGAGCCGCTTATTCAGGCGATTAATCAAATAGAATCGAAATTCGGAGAAGGTATGATAGGTTCTGCTGCAAATTATAAAAACGCTCATAGGTCAAGAAAAAAGGACGCCGGGCATGATCATTGACTCATGCCCATGAATCGTTTTAGCGCAGAATAGAAGAGGCCATGCGAACATAAGTATGCCTTCTGCCGCGGATGGCGATTGAATAGGCCATAATATTTTCGGGGACAGCAATCCCGGTATAGCCGGCGTCGCCAATATGATGGATGTCAGCGCCGATTGATTTATTATTGAGCGCTATTTGTCGGAGGGTGCTTTCGTCTGCCCCTTCTTGACTTGTCCCTATGGCGGACATAGCGAGGCAGCCTTCTTTTTTTATAGCTTTGACCCAACTGAGCGCAACGTCATTCGTCACTCCCGGCAGCGTACCCGGGGAAGGGATTAAGACGACATCTGCACCTGCTTCCGCAAACGCCTTTATTGTTTCTTGCGAAAGGATATGTGATCCTGCCTCTCCTATAATGCCGGCTCCGTGCATTTTGCCGGCGATAATGAAACAATCATCGCCAAGCACCGTTTTCGCGGCTTGAACCGCCTCGATAATCTCATGGTTAGTGACGCCTGTTTTCGGGTTGCCTGTTAAACAGATAAAATCAAAACCTAATTCTTTCACGGCTTTAAATGTCTCTTTCGAAGCCATACGCCCTTTCGGCAGAGGGCTTAACTCTTCGGCGGCTTTTGCCTTCGGATCAACGGGTTCAAGGTTAACGCCAATCGGACGCCCAGTCAGCTTTTTCGCTTCTCCGATAAGATTCTCCGGGTCAATCGCTTCCCATCCAATGATTTGCGGCTTGAAGACATCAAACAGGTTAAATAATATTAAATCTGTGCCGAAAGCCGCCGCCAATTCGATATTAGTGACTTCTCTGTATAGCGGGGCAGCGGTCGGAATGGCCTCAGAAACAATAACTCTGCCTTCCGAAGCCGCGATGGCCTGCTTTAATTGCTGTCCGTTCATGGCTTTAAGATCTGAAGCATAACAGCTTATGAGTCTTTTCATGAATTCTGCCTCCTGAAATGGGGAGTCCCCTTACTGATAAGAGAACTCCTTTCTTGTTATTTAATCGTTATAATGCCTTTTGTTCCTTTAGTCATTTTTCCGGTTTTATGAAGCTCAATGGACTCATTTTCTTTTAAGTTCGTAAAAACAACCGGTGTGACAGCTGACAGCGCATGTTCTTTTATCAAGTTAAGATCCATTTTTATGAGGATATCCCCTTGTTTTATTTCAGTATTTTCTTCTGCTAACACCTCAAAGCCTTCGCCTTTTAAATCAACGGTATCCAGTCCAAGATGAATTAAGATTTCATAACCCTGTTTCGACTTGATGCTGATAGCGTGTTTGGTTGGGAAGATGTTAATGACTTCACCATCGACAGGCGAGATCAGCGTTCCTTCGGTTGGTTCAATGGCAAACCCGTCGCCCATCATTTTTCTTGAGAAGACCTCATCTTTCACTTCAGCTATGGGCAATAAGGTGCCATCTAATGGCATCATAAAGTCATCCGCAGTTAACGGATCACGGCGGCCATTTTCAAGTTCGGGTTCCGGAATGACTCCGGCTGGCGGTACAAATGACTGGTCTGATTGGATGATTTCCCTCATAGCGTCAGCCACAAATTCAACTTTAGTACCGACGATGACCTGGATGTTTCTTTTGCCCATTTTCATCACACCGCTTGCACCGTGTTTCTTTAACGCGCTTTCGTTTATTTTGCTCATGTCTTTTAGGACTAAGCGCAGGCGGGTAGCGCAATGATCAAGTGAATCAATATTGTCTTTGCCTCCGAGATCTTGCAAATAATGATAGGCAGCTTGTGTATATTTATCGTTTAATAGTTTTTCCTTAACAGCAGGAGATGAAACCTGTTGATCAAATAACCAGGAAGTATCGCCGGGGCCGTTTTTGCCGTCATCGTCACGTCCAGGCGTCTTTAAGTTAAATCGTTTTATAGCAAAATAAAAGACGGCAAAATAAATGAAGAAATAAACAACGCCTTGTAAGAGCAGCAGCAACGGATGCTGTGCTTTAGTGAAGTTTAAGAGATAGTCAATCGCGCCGGCAGAAAAACCGTATGAATCATGGACGCCCAATAAATTGGCGGCAATCAGTGAAGAGCCTGTCAGCAAGGCGTGAATCACGTATAGAAAAGGGGCCAGAAACATAAATGAAAACTCGATCGGCTCAGTCACCCCGGTCAGAAAAGAGGTGAAGGCAATGCCGAAAAAGAATCCGGCCAGCATTTTCCTTCGATGTTTGTGTGCGGCGGCATACATGGCAAGACAAGCCCCCGGCAAACCAAACATCATGATCGGGAAAAATCCTGCGGTGAATTTGCCGCCATTTGGATCTCCTGCAAAGAATCTTGTTAAATCGCCGTGAACGATATGGCCGGCGGCATCCTTATAAGTGCCGAACTCAAAATAAATAAGAGAATTGACGACATGATGCAGCCCTGTTGGGATTAACAGACGGTTGAGAAAGCCAAAAGCTCCCAGGCCGATGGCTCCGGAGTCAATGATCCAATTGCCGACAGCTTCAATGGCTTGTTGTACGGGCGGCCATATTATCCCGAAAATACCGCCTAATATAACCATAGCAATGGAAGTTACTATCGGTACAAAGCGCCTGCCGCCAAAGAAAGCCAGCCAATCCGGCAGCTGGATTTTGTAAAAGCGATTGTACATTAGACCAGCGAGAATACCGGCTATAATGCCGCCTAAGACAGCTAGATTAATATCTTTATTAATAGCGGTAGCCGCGGCTGTCAGGACAAGATATCCAACACCTCCGGCGAGACCGGCTGTACCGCTTTGATCCTTCGAAAAGCCTATCGCCACGCCGATAGAGAAAATAAGCGGAAGATTATCGAGGATCGCCTGTCCGCCGCCATGTATGAAAGGAATATTAAGCATGTCCTTGTCGCCTAAACGCACTAAAATGGCAGCTGCAGGCAGAATGGCAATCGGGAGCATTAAAGATTTGCCAATGCGCTGAAGAAAGCTTAACATGGTTGAACCTCCCTTTTGATTTCAATGACATAAAATAATGATAGCGCTTTCTTTATTGCCTCTGTATATATGGTAAAAATGGATTGTTTATTTCACCCCCTTAGATTGATAGATAACGGCGTATTTAGGACTTTTATATTACATTTTATGTATGGCTTCTCAGTGTAGACGGCCGGCCAATGAAAAATAAAAACGAGTTGTATGACTTTTAAAATAAATATTCCGTTTCGATATTTTATATGATATATCCGGACAATGAAATTTTGTTTTGCTTAAGTTTTTCAGAAGATCAAAAGCTGTCAATATTGTATTGTGTCAATCGCACTATCTTTTTTTCTTTTTAAAAAGGGAAGGGACAGGATTTTATTAATACGGTGAGATGCTTTATAATTGAATGGGCCATTTAGTTCGATATATAAAGGAATGATACATATGTACTTTACCTTTCTGGGCACCGGTGCCGGCGTGCCCGCCAAATTGCGCAATACGGCGTCAATGGTGCTTACGATGCCTGAATATCAAGGCGATGCATGGATGTTTGATTGCGGCGAAGCGACCCAGCATCAAATTCTTCATACTTCTGTTAAACTATCTAAAATCAAAAAGATTTTTATCACTCATTTGCACGGCGACCATATTTATGGCTTGCCGGGCGTGTTAGGAAGCCGCTCATTTCAAGGCGGAGATGATCAATTAACTGTATTTGGCCCAAAGGGCATTAAGGATTTTATTGAGATGAGCCTTTCTATATCATCAACTTATTTAAAATACCCGCTGGAAATCATTGAAATCGATGAGGATGGCGTTATTTATGAGGATAAATATTTTAAAGTATCAGCAAAAGAACTTGAGCACGGCATCACTTGCTATGGATACCGTATTGAGGAAAAGGATCAGCCGGGGACGCTTTTGGTTGATCGGTTAAAGGCTGAAGGGATCATGCCGGGGCCGATTTATAGAGAGTTTAAAGAAAAAGCAGCCGTTACGCTGCCTAATGGGCGAACCTTAAATTCTTCCGACTATATTGGACCAGACAAAAAAGGCAGGAAAATTGCTGTCTTAGGCGATACGCGAATTTGTCAGGCGGCTGTAGACCTTGCTGAAGGAGTGGATGTGCTTATTCACGAATCGACGTTTTCTCATGGGATGGAGGAAAAGGCCTACGACTATTTCCATTCAACATCGTCGCAAGCGGCTCAAACAGCGAAGGCGGCAAATGCTGCCGCCTTGATTTTGACCCATATCAGTTCCCGCTTTCAAGAAGATGATCATTTGCTGCTTGAAGAAGCGCGGGAGATTTTCAGCCCTGTTTATCTAGCTAAAGACTTTTGGACGTATAAAATAGATTAATTTTCTTTTATTAAAGGCGAGCGGTTTAATCAAAACCGCCAGCCGCGTTCATATTGCACAGGCGTATCAATCGCCTCTCCCAACTTAACGGCCGCCGTTCTCGGCCAGTAGGGATCACGGAGCAGTTCCCTGCCCAAAAAGACTAAATCGGCACGGTTGTTTTTCAGAATTTCTTCTGCCTGGAAAGGATCTAATATAAGACCGACGGCCCCTGTTGGAATGCCGGCTTCTTTTTTGATTTGATCTGCATAAGGAACCTGATAGCCAGGGAAGGCATCAATATGGGCTGGAGCTACAGCGCCTGAACTGCAGTCGACTAAATCTACGCCTTGCTCTTTCATTTTCTTAGCAAAATAAACATGGTCATCCGGTGTATTTCCGCCTTCCACAAAGTCATTTGCTGAAACACGGACAAACAATGGTCCCTGCCAGACTTCTTTAACCGCATCAATCACTTCCGATAAGAAGCGGTAACGGTTCTCTCTTGAACCGCCGTATTTATCCGTCCGTTTATTGGCGAGCGGTGACAGGAATTCACTAATTAAGTAGCCGTGGGCTCCATGTATTTCAATAACATCAAATCCGGCTTCTTTGGCTCGGCGGGCGCCTTGCTTAAACGCTTCCACTGTTTCTTTAATGTCTTCAATCGTCATCTCTTCAGGGACTTTCATTTTTTCATTAAATGCTTCCGGCGACGGCGCGATGATGGGGCCGTCGATTTCCGCTTTACGGCCGGCGTGGGCGATTTGAATCCCGATTTTTCCGCCATGCTCATGGTTAAGGTCTACTAATTGTTTTAGCCCTTCGATGTGGTCATCGCTCCAAATGCCCAAGTCTTGGTCAGAAATCCTTCCTTGCGGGGTAACGGCGCTTGCTTCGACAATGATCAGGCCGACTTGGCCGACAGCGCGGCTTGTGTAATGGGTTAAATGCCAATTCGTAACCTTCCCATCCTTATTTGTACAAGAATACATGCACATTGGCGACATGACGATGCGGTTTTTTAGCGTCAAATCTTTTATTGTATAAGAAGAGAAGAGCTGCTTTGCCATTTGTCTCACATCCTTTTGAAAATCTCCAGTGATAATATTCTCATGTGCACGCTATTATAGCATATGGTTTTTTTAGGTACATTGAAAATGCTCAAGGCGTAAAGTTGTTTTGGGCAAAAAAGTTTAATAGGGCTTTCTTATAGCGGTCAGGAAACAACAAAAATGATTCAGTATGGCTTGCTTCATCAAATGTGATAAGGCGTATGTTTTTATGATTTTTATATTTGTGATAAATGGCCAGGCTGTTGGAATCCGGAATAGCTTCGTCAGCTGTTGAATGGATAAGCAAGATTGGGCCGTTAAAATGTTTGACGGCATTGATGGGTGAAACTTCACTCGCATCCAACCCTGATAAAATCGGCGCCCAAAAATCAAGAATAACGGGTGTGAATGGAAATGAAGGCAAGTGTGACCAATGGGGCAGGTTTGTTTCTAAGTATTTTTTTAAATTAGTAAAAGGAGAATCAGCGACAACAAATTTAACGGATGGGTTCTTCGGAGCGGCCATTAAAGATGTCGCAGCGCCTTGTGACCAGCCGATGAGGCCAACTTCCGCATGACGATCAAAGCTTTTAACTTTATCTATGGCTCCCAGTAAGTCATATTTTTCATAGTAGCCGACGGTCGTTGTTTTGCCCTCCGATGATCCGCTGTTGCGAAAGTCGAAGGTGACAACATTGAATCCTGCTTGGTGAAGGAATTTCATGAATTCTAGACCCGGTTTGCCGGAATCAATGTCAGGCCAGATTAACCGGTTTTCTGTGTAGCCGTGGGAAAGAATGATCCATTTGTGCGTTGGTTTTTCAGCCTTTATCAGCCAGCCGTTTAATTTTAAGTGCCCTTCTCTGCTTGTAAAAGTGATGTTTTGATACGGCAGTCCGACAGCACTGGGATTTTCAGCAACAGGCTGCCGCGCAGGGTGAATCAAAGCGTTTGTCACAAAGTAGCTAATGACGATGATCGCTAAAAGGATAATCATGATAATAGAAATAAAAGTCATGATCCATCTTCTTCTTTTTTTCGGGGGTCTTAGGTTTGGCTTCTTATGTATTTCACGGATAACGGTCCCCATATAAATAGCCCTCCTTTCTTAAGTGAAACAGTTGATCTTTTGTGAATTTTTAGTTAATTATAAATGCATTATATCAAAAAAATGAATGATATTTTGTAGAATAATCGTTGTCGAATTTTGGATCCAAAAATATCAAAGGCCAGCGGTTTGTTTATCCGCTGTTGATTTACGAGCGAGATCAAACCGCCGGCCAATGATAAAAAGATGATATTCGGTTATTTGGAAGATTCCAGGCAAGACAGGGCATGGCACGGATTATCAGTGATAATTCCAGCTATTTTCCATGAAATAAGCTGTTTAATAAGTTTGGTTTTATTTACCGTGTAAGCTCTCACTTGGATGTGATGTTGCTGCGCCGTTTCAATGAGTTCTTTAGTTACATTGCGGTAATGCGGATGAATAGCTGATGCATGTATAGACTTTGCATATTCCCATGGCACTGGCATAGCTTTTTTGTATAAGGCTGCCGTTTCCGCCGAAGAATCGATTTTATGAATTTTCACAAGGCTGTCATGGTTAAATGACGAGTATATGATTCGCGATGATAAATCAAAGTCATGAACCATTTTAATAACTTTTTCTTCCATTCCTTTATAAGGAAAGACACTATTTTTCAATTCGATATTTAGAATAAGGTTCGTTTTTGACAGCCAATCAAGCACTTCTTCTAATGTAGGAATGGCTGCTTTTCGATTAAGCCATTTAAACCGCTGGCCTGCGTTCAGTTTAGTCAGGCAGCTGGCAGTCATGTCCTTCACCAGTCCTTTTCCGTTAGTTGTACGGTTGACGGCTTCATCATGAATAATAACGGGTACGCCGTCTTTTGACAATTGCACATCTAGCTCGATGCCGTGGGCGCCGCATTGATGTGCCGCAAGAAAAGCAGGCATTGTATTTTCAGGGTATTTTGCGCTGTAACCCCGATGAGCGAATATCTTTGTTGACATCTCGACACTCCAATCTATACGCTAATCATATAATGACATGTCGAAATATTAAAGGGTTTCGAGAAAAAACATAGAATTTTTTAATACAGTATATGGCGTGGAAAGGTGATCATAGACTATGGGAAATTGGCAAACGAAAGAACAACTGAAGGAATTATTAGTCAAACTTGTAGAGATTCCAAGCGTCACCGGATCAGCATCCGAAATTGCTATGAGTGAGTATATTCAGCTCAAATTATCCGAACTCGATTTTTTTAAAGCAAATCCGCATATGTTAGAATTGCATCCGACTCATGACGGCCGCAAACTTGTAACCGCTTTAGTAAAAAATGGCCGTTCAAAAAAGACTGTCATCTTGCTCAGCCATTTTGATGTTGTCGACATTGAGGACTTCGGCGATTGGAAAAACCTTGCTTTCAGGCCCGATGAATTAACGCAGGCGTTTAACAATCACAAAGACCGTTTGCCTGAAGATGTGAAAGATGACCTTGAGAAAGGACAATGGCTGTTCGGAAGAGGCAGCATGGATATGAAAGCAGGCTTAGCTTTAGAAATGTCAGTCTTGGAAGAAGCAAGCGCCGGCCATTTTACTGGAAATGTTTTATTATTATCTGTTCCTGATGAAGAAGTCAATTCTCTTGGGATGACTACTGCTGTAAGCGTGCTTTTAGACTTAGCTGAAAAATATGACTTAGAATATACGGCTGTTCTGAATACTGAGCCTTCCTTCTCAAAATATCCCGGTGATGAAACTTGTTATATATATACGGGTTCTATCGGGAAAGTGCTGCCCGGATTTTTTTGTTACGGAAAAGAAACGCATGTCGGCGAGCCGCTTTCAGGTCTTAATGCGAATTATATGGTTTCAGAAATTAACCGTTTAATGGAATTAAATACAGACTTTTGTGAAATGATTGAAGGAGAAATCACACCGCCGCCAACAAATTTAATGCAAAAAGATTTAAAGATCGATTATTCTGTTCAAATCCCTCATACAGCTGTTGCCATGTTCAATCTTTTAACACTTAACCAGCCGATTGATGAGATTAATGCTGAATTGTTAAAAGTTGCGAAGGCGGCGGCCGGACAGATTGAAGAACATCATTTTAACCAATCAAAAAAGTTCTCTCAATGGGCTTCGTTTAAGCCTCAGTCTATGTCCGTCCGAGTGATGACATTTGAACAATTAAAAAAAGAAGCCATTGCCTTATATGGACAATCTGAGATAGATCGTCTCGAATCTTATACCCTGGCTAATTTTCAAGAGCTTGGCGACAGGGATTTGTCAACAAGGCTCGTATACGATTTAGCCAGTCTATGCAAACATTTGGCGCCGATGATCATTTTGTTTTACAGTCCGCCGTTTTATCCGGCCGTTTCATCAAGAGATAACCCTCGGATCATGGATGTCGTGACTAACGTCATTAAGGCGGCAAAAGAACAGAACATTGATATAGAACATCAATATTATTTTGCCGGCCTGTCTGATTTAAGTTACGCAGCTTTGCAGCAGGATTCGGTTTCTTTGTATCATTTGTTTGGCAATATGCCGCTTAACGGGAAACGTTATGATTTGCCTATAAATGCTATGCAGACGCTTAATTTGCCTGTATTAAACCTTGGACCTTATGGAAAAGATGCCCATAAATGGACAGAACGATTAGATGTGGATTTCTCATTTGGAAAACTCCGTCCATTGCTTACATATTGTGTTGAGCAGCTTTTGCGATAAGGAGAGTGTTAGGAAACTAGCATCATCTGATCATCGTGCTTGTGTTCTTGGTTTGAAGCAGAGCGAAGGCATAGCGTGTTAAGCTGCATCATATCGGGCGAGGAAACGGCATTTGATGTTGGAAAGAGATGTTTTCCAAAGCTTATTTAACATATATTGCTTTTGCAAACCGGCATATACAAAGAAATGATGTATTCTGATATAAAAACAGTTATAAAAAAAGCGTTGCACACATAAAGGCAGGAAATATGAATGAGAAACAAATCCTTAAAAAACCGAAAAATTATTATTACGGGCGCTTCCAGCGGGATTGGAAAGGAAATGGCAATCATCGCTGCAAGCAGGGGCGCCGTTCCTATATTGTTGGCTCGATCTCTGGACAAGCTGCAAATGATTCAAAGGCATATCCATCATGATTATGATATCGTTCCGGATATCCATAGTCTTGATGTTAGCGATTCAGATGCGGTGCGTCTTGTATTTAATGAAATGATTGAAAAACATAAAGATATAGATGCTCTCATTAATAACGCCGGATTTGGCGTGTTCGATTATTTTTCCGAAGCGTCCCCCGATGATATTAAACGAATGTTTGAAGTGAATGTGATCGGACTAATGGTTTGCACGAGGATGCTCGTTCCTTATATGTTGAAGCGTAATCGGGGGCATATCATTAATGTGGCATCCATTGCGGGGAAGCTTGCAACTCCAAAATCAACCGTATATGCTGCAAGCAAACATGCTGTACTAGGTTTTACCAATGGGCTGAGAATGGAACTTGCGAAAACAAATATTCATGTGACAGCTGTCAACCCTGGTCCAATACGAACGAATTTTTTTGACATCGCTGATCCGAGCGGCCAATATATAGCCAATGTCAGCCGGTATATCGTTGAACCTGAACAAGTGGCCAAAAGGGTTGTTAATGTGATCGGAACAAATACGCGCGAAGTTAATATTCCCTGGACAATGAATGCCGGCGCCCGGCTTTATCAATTTTTCCCCAGATTGGTTGAAAAAGCTGCTGCTAACCTGCTGAATAAGAAATAAATGTGATCATCCAATTGAATAAAAACGAGGATAATTTCGCCCCAGCCGCTAGGGCAATGCATGTTTATAAAAAAATGGGTTTTAAAGAAGAGGGACGCCAAGTTAATCAAATTCGTTTTGAAGACGGAACCTATGTTGATGATATTTTAATGGCTATTTATTTATAAAGCATGTTAGTTTTACACAGTAGAGTACACCACTAATAATGATTCTATTTTCAGATTTCAGTGTTTGTTTAGCGGTGTGGTTGAAGTGGTTCAATGGGCAAAACAAAAACAAGCTAAATAACATTTAGAGACCAAGGACGATGATGTTCCTTGGTCTCGTTCATTTTTTATTGTTTTTTCGATAATGACCGAAGTGCTTCACGATATTCAGAGTCACTGGAAGCTTTTTCTTCCTCGGCTTTTTCTTCAACAGCGGTTTGTCCGGACATTAATTCCCGAAGCGCCCTCCGATAATCTTTGTCATCGCTTTTGATGTCTGATTGATCAGGTGTATAAGGCGCTTTTTCTGTATCGTTTGAAGGCATATCGCCAACGCTTTTTTGTTCTGCAACAAAGGAAGGATTATCGTTAATGTCGCTTTTTTCTTCCTTTACAGTATAATCAAAGGTTTTTTCTTCGTCTGAAATATGGTTAGGCGCAGCTTCAGGCGGCGCATTTTCCTTTACTTCTTTTGCATTTTTTCTTTCTTTATTGTTAGGTTTTGCTTCGTTTTTTCTAAAAGCAATAATGTTGTATGTCATTAATAAGGCCAATGCCACTATAACAACAATAACCCAAATGACAAAAAATAACATATACTCCTCACCCCGCTATTTTATTTTAACTTATTTGTTTTTTGGTGACTTCAGCCACACGACGGCCAAGGGCTCTTCCTAAAGCCAGGTCATTGTCTGAAGGCATATTCGGCGGGGCATCGGCACTGTATTCAACAGGGCAGGTTATACCTACACCATAGTAAGAGCCGTATAAGACATTTTCAGGAACATTGGCCGGAAGACCGACGATAATCATGCCGTTATGAAGCATTGGCGTTATTAAATTCCAAAGCGTCATTTCAGTGCCGCCATGGTGGGTCGCCGTCGTGCAGAAAACGGCGCCGACTTTATTTATCAATTCTCCTCTTGCCCATAAGTATCCTAACTTATCGATCCATTCCTTTAGGCCGGAGCTAATTGAACCGAAGTGGCCCGGACAGCCCCATATAATCGCATCCATATTAGCAAGCTCTCGAACATCGGCCTCTTTGACGTGCCTTAAATAGACGTTGGATCCGGGATGTTCGCCAGCCCCTTCCGCGATAGCTCTTGCCAGTACTTGAGTGTGGCCATCTTCACTGTCATAAACAACATAAATGTTCATTTGATTGTCTCCCCTTTAATGCATCACATTATTTTTTGCTATGTCTTATTTTTTGCTTTGCCGATTGTTCCATTGACGGCGCAGCATCACATTTAAGCCGACAATAATGATTATGGCACAGACTATATAAACAATAAGAAATGAGGACATTTTGTCGTCGCCTCCTGCTGACCGGTAAATACCTTAACTTATTATAATGTTTCCTAAATGTTTAAAACAACTATTATACATTTTTTGCTTACCAAGCATGTCTTTATACCTATTACTTTAGTTAGCAAGATAAATAATTTGTATACGAATTAACCACAAAGACAATTATATAATATGTTTTTCATGAGTCAATGGGGAAATGTGTAAACAAAGGGTGTTGAAGTTCTTGTTTACATTTTCTTCAAAAAGGGTAAAAAGTATTATTTACCAGTATAAAACGAACGTTTATTCGTATAAAATAAATATTGTCATGGGAATGCATGTTCTGTTTCTAAATTTTTTGGTGAGGTGAGGACAACATGGCAGAGAAGGCTATTCTTCTCGTTGATATGGAATCTTTCTATGCTAGTGTTGAAAAAGCTGATCACCCTGAATTAAAAAATCATCCAGTGATTGTTTCAGGTGATCCTGAAAGAAGGTCGGGGGTTGTCTTGGCTGCTTGTCCTCTTGCTAAAAAACGCGGTGTGAAGAATGCTTATAGGCTTTGGGAAGCGCAGCAGCTCTGTCCGGAGGCTGTAGTTGTCCGCCCGCGCATGCAGCGCTATCTTGATGTTGCAATGGAAATTACAGATATACTGGAAGAATTTACGGACATGGTTGAACCTTACTCAATTGACGAACAATTTATGGATGTTACGGGGAGTCAGCGCCTTTTTGGGATGCCTTCTGAAATCGCTCAAAAGGTCAAGGCTGCCATTAAAGATAGAACAGGCGTAAATGCCCGGTGCGGAATAGGGCCAAACAAGGTTTTGGCCAAAATCGCCTGCGATCATTTTTCAAAAAAGAACGATACCGGCATATTTCAGCTGAACCAAAATAATATCAAGCAATGCATGTGGCCTTTGCCTGTTGGCGCCATGTTCGGTGTCGGCAGCCGTATGGAAAGGCATCTGCGCCGGCTGGGGATTTCAACGATTGGCCGGCTGGCAAACTATCCGTTAGACATCTTGAAGAAAAAGTGGGGGATCAACGGCCAAGTCCTTTGGGAAACAGCGAACGGCATTGATCATTCGCCGGTTTCGGTTTCATCCCATGAAGGTCAGAAAGCTATCGGCCATGCCATGACACTCCCCCGCGATTATCAAAATTTCGAAAAAGAAATTAAGGTTATTCTTTTAGAGCTTAGTGAAGAGGTATGCTCTAGGGCCCGGACATCCGGTGTGATGGGATACACTGTTTCGACGGGATGCCAAGGGGCAAACAACGATTCACCCGCAGGTTTTTATAGGCAAACGACCCTTGTAAATCCTACGAATCATACAATGGATGTTTTTCATGAAGCAAAAAAATTATTTTTAAAATTTTGGGATGGGCAGCCGGTTCGCAGAATAACGGTCAACCTTTCTCATTTATGCAGCGATAAGGTACGGCAAATCAGTTTTTTTGATGACTATGAATTGCGGAGGGAAATAGGCTATACAATGGACCGAATTAAGCAGCGTTACGGCCCGGATGCGATCATAAGGGCAATCTCTCTGACCGAAGCCGGCCAGGCAGCGGATCGGGCGAAGAAGATAGGGGGGCATTATAAATGAATGAACTTAAGCGGGGAAATAAGCTTTGGGAGGGGTCGAGAATGTTTCTCCCCGAACATAAACAAGCTTTATTAAAACGAAGAAGAAATCAGCAAAAAATCGCTAAGCCGATATTAGATGAACAGCAGCTTGAAGCATTAAATCAATCCATTTGCTATGCTAAAAACAACCGTTTGCCCGTACGAGTGGTTTATTTTCAAAACGGAGCTCTCCATGAGGCAGCCGGCTATATTGATGGTTTCGATGACATCAATAAAAAATTGCGGATTGCCGGCGGCTCAATGCAAAGCTTAACGTTAAAAGCCGCCGATATTCTTGAGGTGAAACTGTAAAAGGGAAAAAGCCGCTCAGCTGCGAAGGGCGGCTTTAAATCTTTTTCAAACTAATGTGCTTTATTTGGTGATTGCGGTCTTTCTCTAAAATTAAATCCGCACGATATTTGGCAGGGGAAATAAACTGACGCAGATTAGGCCCATTGGTTTGTTCCCAAACTTGTTTGGCCAGCTGGCGAACTCCTTGTACCGATAAACCGGCAAATTGATGAAAATAGGAAGACGGTATATGTTGATTGTCCAAAAATATAGACTCAATCCGTTGAAGGAACCATTCTATAATATAGTCTTCAGGCGCATCTATGTATATCGCATAGTCCAGAAAATCAGGAACGGCCAATCCGGACTCATTTATTTTAACCCTTTGAAGGGTGTTGATGCCTTCGACAATAAAAATGTCTGAAGGACGGACCGTTTGATATTTATTGGGTATGATATCGTAACTAGCGTGAGAATAAACGGGAATAAGTTGTTCGCCTTGACCGAATTTTATGGATTGAAGAAAATGTATGAATGACTCTGTATCATAGCTTTCCGGAAAACCTTTTTGCTCCAAGAGTCCTTTTTTCTCTAAAATTTCATTAGAAAATAAAAAGTTATCCGTCGGAATGATATCAATGGCCGGCTGATCAAGCAATTGGGCGAGAAGTTCTTTGAAGATAACAGCTATTGTGCTCTTTCCGGCCGCAACGCTTCCTGAAATGCCGATAATAAATGGTGTTGGAGCCGGAGATTCCTCCAGCATCGAAGCAATATGCTGACGGCGGCGAAGCGATAGTTGATAACGCTCCTTAATGAAGACTGCAAGCGGCAAGTATATGTCTTTTAATTCCTTATCACTAATGAGCTTAATAGGGCGAACCGGCTTTAAAGTGAATGGGGACGTTCGTTCCATCCATTGTCCGCGCGTGTATGACCAATACATATGAGGAAGCTTTTTACTTATCTTCATATGGATCTCCTTAAAGTTGGAATAAATGCTTTATTTTATTTTACCACATGAGTATGATTAATAAGAAAGCTTTAAAATGCCTTTTATCATGGAATGAAAGAGCTGGCTGACGTCTTCTTATTTGATAAAATCATCATTTGTTGTAAACACTAAACCATCAATTATGGTATTCTGTATAAGAATAAAAATTTGCTAAAGATATAGAAGAATAAGGTCTAATAAAGGAAGGAACTTGATGAGTCTAGTTATCAGCATTTTATTTACTCTTATTTTAATTTTAAACATATCTCTTGCCGCTGCGATTATTTTTCTTGAAAGACGCAACATTGCTTCCACTTGGTCGTGGCTGATGGTTTTAGTTTTTATTCCGATTGCTGGCTTTATTATTTATCTCATATTTGGCCGGAATTTGAGCAAGAAGAAAATATTTCATTTATCTTCAAAGGAAATTGATGAAATACAAGAGACTATCCAGAAACAAGAAAATGAACTGAGGCATGAATTGGTTCACTATAATGACCCTGTCATGGTAGATTATGAAGAAATGATCTACATGAATCTTAACAAAGGGCATTCTACTTTCACACAAGATAATCATATTGAAATCTTTACGGATGGACGTAAAAAGTTCGAAGCTTTGTTTGAAAGTCTGGAACAAGCCCGCGAGCACATTCATTTGCAGTATTACATTATTAGAAATGATGACCTCGGGAAAAAGCTGGTGAACATCTTAACAAAAAAAGCGAACGAGGGCGTTAAAGTCAGGGTTCTGTGCGATGACTGGGGGACAAGAGTCCCGAGGCGCTTTTTTAAGGATTTAAGAGCTGCGGGCGGCGAAGTGGCCGCTTTTTTTCCATCGAAAATCCCTTACCTTAATTTTAAATTAAACAACCGCAATCACCGTAAGATTGTTGTGATTGACGGTATATGCGGATTTTTGGGCGGTTTTAATGTAGGTGAGGAGTATTTAGGGTTAAGGAAGAAATTTGGCTACTGGCGCGATACCCATTTGAAAATATGCGGAAGTGCTGTCCATTTGCTGCAAAGCCGCTTTTTCCTTGATTGGAATAATGCATCGCACCAGCATTTGCTTCAATTTGACGAGAAATATTTTCCGAATATCTTAGAGCCGAAAGGGAAAGCGGGAATGCAAATCGTCTCAAGCGGCCCTGATTCGAAGTGGCAGCAAATAAAAAATGGCTTTATCAGCATGATTCATTTGGCAAAAGAGAGCGTATATATCCAAACGCCTTATTTCATCCCGAGCGACAGTGTTATGAATGCCCTTTTAATCGCGGCGCTTTCAGGGGTCGATGTCCGAATCATGATCCCTAATAAGCCGGATCATATCTTTGTCTATTGGGCATCTTTATCTCATATTGGCGAACTGCTTGATGCCGGGGTGAAATGCTATATTTACAACGAAGGCTTCATTCATGCAAAAACCATTGTCGTTGACGGGAAAATTGCCTCGGTTGGAACGGCGAATATTGATATCCGAAGTTTAAAATTGAATTTTGAAACGACCGCATTTATTTATGATTCTCAAGTTTCTTTGGAGCTGAAAAAAACGTTTGAACAAGATTTAAAGAAATGCTGGGAATTAACGCCTGAAATATATAAGCAGCGTCCCAGACGCGTCAAATTCAAAGAATCCATCTCGCGCCTGTTATCGCCCATTTTATAAAAAACTTGGCTTGTGCCAAGTTTTTTGCTTTATTAAGCCTTGTCAATCGCAGAATGACTTTTAAAAGCTTTATTATCCAAAATTTCAATTTCGGATTTTAATGTCCGTCCGTACTCTTTCGTATGGTTAACAAGATTAATAATATTCTGATGGGCTTTTTTTGCGCCCATAACAAGCAGAGGAACGCCAATGAAATGAAGCTTCAAACCTCTTGAGAAAAAGCCGCCAAAGGTCATGGCTAACGGAACAGTAGGAGAGGTATTGGATATAACAATCGGCTCTTTGACAGCCTGTTTTTCTTGAAGGATAAGAGCCAAATGGCGAAGTGCAGGAACTAACGCTTTTGAGTTGCCTCTTCCAAGTGTGTAGACTTTATTATTGTCTTCATCAACGCCGTGCAAGTAAAACTTTCCTCTATCTTTATAAGTTAATTTATTAAAAATGTCCACGCGGAGAATGTCTTCTTTTGTTGGTTGATGATCTAAAGGCAATTTATTAAGATGGTATGCAGCCGCCAAAGCAGATGAGTGTGTGCCTCCGAAACAATTGTAGATATATATCAATCTGGAGCACCTCCCCTTTAAAAAAGATCTTATATGAGTTTTTATGATGCCCAGAGATGGAAGAATTTATAAAAATAAAAATGAATCTTAAAGCGCTTTTCGGAAAATAGCTTTAAGGCTGTTGGGGGACATTGAACCTTTTTGAGAATAAAAATATGAAGGGCAACGTTCAGCAGTAATGCAAAAAAGCAAGTGGAGAAAAAGACTATTTTTCTTCACTTGCTTCATTTAGAGTTGGACAGCTGTTTTTAATAAAACGGTCTATTTGACAGGAAACGTTTCATCAAGAAGCCGATGAACAGCATCAGCTACGCTTGACACTTGATAGTTTGCCCGCGCCTTTACATCATCAGGGCTTTGATTCATGACGAAGCTATACGGCGTTAAGTCAAACATAGATAAGTCATTGTATGAATCGCCAATGCAAGCCATTTCCTGTACAGGGATGTTTAATCTGTTCATCAGTTTACTGAGACCGGCGCCTTTGGTAATACCTTTAGGCATCACATCTATGCATCCGGATTCTGATAAGGTGACTTCGATATGATCGCCATAAAGGCTTTCCAATAATACTTTGACATCAAGCACAGCTTCGGTCGAACCGAGAAAAGTCAATTTGCTGGGATGGACTTTGGCGCCGATTTTAGAAATAATATTATGATCTTCCAAAATAGGCGAAAGAAACTTTTTAGCCAAAATTAAAGATTCATCTGAATGCTTTTCAATAATTATTTGGTTATGAGTACAAATAAGTGTTGTAAGGGCAGAATTTAATTTTCTGCCGGCATGATAAAGATCATAAAACAGCTCGGGATCAAAAGTTTTTTCGGCAATGAGTTCCCCGGTTTTGGAATAAACGCTTGCCCCATTTTGGCCGACGCTGCAGCCTTTTATGTCTAATTGACTCATTATTCGACTGATATCGGGATACATTCTTCCTGAAGCAATGGCTATTTCAATACCCGATTCATTTGCTTTTTGCAGCGCTTCTCTGTCTGTTTCTGCAATTTTAAGATCATGAGTTAAAAGGGTGCCGTCAAGATCACAAACGATCAGTTTCATCCTCTTCCCGACCTTTCTTTTATGTAATAAATGATATAAAAAACCATTTAGCATGAATTGTAAACCTTTTGGAAGTAGACGTCCATTGATTCGCATAAACACTCAAAATATTTAATATGATTTTTCATCCAAATCATGACTGGCAGATAAAAACATTGTTATAATGAAAAAAATGTAAAACTCAGACAGGTTTAAGAAAGAGGGGAAGAGGATGATTGAAACGAGAAGGCTATTATTTAGAGAATATACAATGGATGATCTAGAGGCTTACGGAGCGTTGTGGGCTGACCCGGAAGTCGTTCGTTATATTAATAACGGCGAAACGAAAACGCGTCAAGAGGCGGCCCAAAGCTTAAAAAGCTGGATTTTGCCAAGTTATCATGACGGGCTGGGACTGTTTGCGGCAGTTCTTAAAGAAAGCGGTGAAATTATCGGCCATACTGGGCTTGTTGTTCAGGAGGTCGAGGATAGGCAAGAAGTCGAGTTAGGATACTGGCTGGCGCGCGATTACTGGGGGAAGGGGTTTGCTCTTGAATCGGCTAAAGCATTCAGAGACTATGCTTTTCATCAATTGGGATTGCACCGCCTCATTTCGATCATTAATCCGAATCATCCCGCCTCGATTTTTGTTGCCAGAAAGACAGGCATGACCTACGCAAAAACCGTAACGTTTAACGGGCATACTGCATTGGTCTATGCTATCGAAAAATCATCTTTTAACCCTAATAAGATATAAAAAACAAGAAGAGGCGGCGTCTCTTCTTGTTTTTGCTGCAAAGTTTATGATGCAGTCGGCGGGCTTTCATTAATCGGAAATTTTAAAGTCAATGTCGTCCTTTTCCTGATTATAATCGACAGTAAGATGTCGGCTATCGAGGTACCAGAGTTCATCTTTTTCTATATAAAAAGTGATGCCGTCGACAGTTGTGGAAATACCTATTTCTTTTGGCTCTTCTTTGGCAATGCCCATAGAGAATGCGGCATGAATTGTACTGTCACCGCCGTATCTTACAAACAGTTTGATTTGATCTCCTTCATTAAAATCCCATTCTTCTTTAAACCAGGAAACGGCTTCGGGAGTTACAGTTAATGACATGACTTATCCTCCATTTAGTTTAGGTATGTTTAATAAAAGAGTCTGCAGCTTTTTCCGCTTTAATCTTTGCTTCATCCAAGATAGCTTCCGCTTTATCAGGAAAAGCATTCATGCCTTCAACAAACAGATGCTCAAAATCAGTGATGCCGATAAACGCCAAAACGGTTTGTAAGTATTTATTGGTGAATTCCATTTCAACTGCAGGACCTTCAGAATAGATGCCGCCGCGAGATTGAATGTGCAGCACTTTTTTGTTTGTCATTAAACCTTTTGGACCTTCAGGTGTGTATTCGAATGTTCTTCTTGCTATAACAATGTTATCGATATAAGCCTTCAGCATAGGCGGGAAGCTGAGATTCCACATAGGCGTCACGAACACATAAGCGTCAGCCGAAATAAATTGCTCAAGGATTTCTTCCATACGGTTGACAGCTGCTTGTTCATTTTCATTAAACGGAAGGCCGCTTGCCGCTTTTTCCCAAGCAGATAACACAACCCCATCAATGAGAGGAATTGAATCCTCATAGAGATTAACTCTTTCAATTTCAACATCAGGATGCTTGCGATGAAGATTTTCTATAAAATGTTCACCTACCTGCAAACCGAAAGATGTCTCGATGGGTTTTGGATTTGCTGTTATATAAAGTACTTTAGTCATTTCTTTGCACTCCTAGCTTATTTTTTATGTTTAAATCATTATTAACTTACATTTTGTAAGCCTAAATGTCAATTAAAATGCTTCAATACATTGGATTTTCTTTTAAAAATGTATAAATGTTTTTAACAAGTTCTTCCGGCGTCTTTCCAGAAACGTATTCACCATTAACCAGCGCATAAGGGCCTTCTAAGCAGTAATCGCAAAAATTCAGGCAGTCATATTCAATAACATCAAGGTTAGGATCTTTCTCTAATTCCTCAAATGCATCCCAAGAACCGCTGGCTAAATTGCTCATGCAAAATTCAATAATTGGATTCAAAGCTTGTCACCTCGATTTCTGAAGAGAAAAACTTGGCGATAAGCCAAGTTTTGTAACTTTAGAGCAATGAATTAGAGGAACCGTTTGGCCGTATGAATGAACTGTTCAATCAGATCATCCAGCTGTCTGATGATTTTTTCATCGGTTAATTTCAGTTCATTGTCGAAATATTGATTATCAATGACCATTTGTTCCGGTAATGTGAACGCATGCATGCCTCTTAAGACAATTCGCAAATTATTGAGCGCGTTAATTCCGCCTTTCCCGCCGCCGGCCGTAGCGGCAATGGCAGCGGGCTTTCCCTTGAAATAAGGTTTTCCAAGGTAATCTAAGGCATTTTTAAGCGCGCCGCTCATGCCATTGTGATAATCGGGTGTGCAAATAAAAAAACCATCCGCAAGACTTGCACAGCTCCTTAATTTTTTTACCCCGGCATGTTCATTGTTGCCTTCTTTGAATATCGGCAATTCATGTATACCGACATCAAAAAAAAGCGTTTCTATTTGCTGCTTTTCTAACATAAATTGCACGGTCTTAACCAAACTACGAGTAGTGGATTTATCTTGTGCATTTCCGTTGATTAGACATATTTTCATCGGTATCATCCTTATTATTAACTTATCACACCACATTATATCAATTCAAAAGTTTAAATGCCTGCTTAATCAGTATAAATTTTATTACATCAAAGGATGTATTTTATCTACAACTATAGTATGATTTTAATGCTAATCCAGGATAAAATGTAAAGGTGATGACAGATGATAACGCAATGCGAAACAAGCGAAGAATTAGATCAACTCGTGGAAAGAGCAAGAGCCTATGCAAAAGAAGGCAAGGTTGCCGACTATATTCCGGCGTTGGGACAAGCTGATCCAAACGACTTGTCAATTGCTGTTCACTATACAGACGGCAGATGCCTTGCCGCGGGAGATACGGAAAAAACATTCACATTGCAAAGTATATCGAAAGTACTGACGTTGGCATTGGCGATTATGGATAATGGCGAAGACTATGTATTCGAAAGGGTCGGTATGGAACCGACGGGTGATCCGTTTAATTCCATTGCCAAACTGGAGACGATGATACCTTCTAAACCGTTAAATCCAATGATTAACGCCGGTGCATTGGCAGTGACCAATATGATAAACGGCAACACTGTGGAGGAAAAGTTAGGCCGCCTTTTGGCATTTGTACACGATATGACCGGAAAGTCGCATATTACTTATTCAAGTAAAGTTGCCGAATCTGAATTTAAAACCGCTAATTTAAATCGTTCTTTGTGCTACTTTATGAAGGAGCACGGCATCATTCAGGGGGATGTAGAAGAGTTGATAGATCTGTACACAAAACAATGCGCCATAGAAGTTAATTGCAATGATTTGGCGAGAATCGGTTTGGTCATTGCTAATGAAGGCAAAGACCCGGAAACAGACAGGGAAATTATCCCTAGACAAATTTCCAGGATCGTGAAAACTTTTATGGTCACATGCGGAATGTATAATGCTTCGGGAGAATTCGCCATTAGAGTAGGCATTCCTGCTAAGAGCGGCGTTTCCGGTGGGATACTCGGCGCTTATCCGAATAAATTGGGAATTGGCATATGCGGACCGGCATTAGATGATAAAGGCAACAGCATCGCAGGCATCAAATTATTGGAAATGATGTCGGCAAGATATGGACTCAGTATATTTTAAAAATACCCTTTTGGAACGAATGAGAAGAACCTCAATCTTAGCTGGATTGAGGTTCATGATTTCCAATAAGTTTTTTCTCTCCTGGAAGAAAAAGTGTAATGATAGTGCCAAGGATCGGTAAAATCACAAATAAATCAAAAACAACATTAACGCCATATGTATCCGAAATCCATCCCATTAAAGTTGACCCAATCCCGCCGGCGCCGACACCTAAGCCGATCATAAGGCCTGAAGCCAAACCGATGTTGTTTGGCAGCATCATTTGTCCGTATACAACAGTAATGGCAAAGGATGATAAAACAAAGAAACCGAACAGAAGAAGATCAATAATTGCTAGAACACCAGTGACATGCGGAAGTATCCATGCAAACGGAATAGTAATGAACATAGAGATGAAAAGAAGCCACTTATGGCTGATTCGATCCGAGTATCTCCCCCCCAAAAATGTGCCGACAGCACCAGCAAACAAAAACAAAAAGGTTAAAATATCGCCTATTTTCAGCGGTATATTGTGATGCAAATAATAAAATGGCAGGAAACCGGCGACGCCGATCTGCGTCCATGAACGGAAGGTCACAACAATGGTTAATCCAACCAAACCTAAAATATGCGTTTTGCCTTCAACGGCTTTTTTGCGTTTTTTGCCCTCTTCTAAGCTTTGCTTATACCATGGAAGGATTTTAACAATAATTAGTGAGCCGGCAAGGCCGAATAACAAAAACCATCCAAGGCCTTTGATGCCTGTTGCCAGAAGAAACAACGGCAGCATAAGCGGGCCGACCGCTTGCCCGAAGTTTCCGCCGACTTGAAAGATGGCTTGAGCTGTCCCTTTGGCTTGACCGGCTGCAAGGTGAGCGCCGCGCGAAGCTTCAGGATGAAATATGCCGGAACCGATGCCAGATATGCCGATCATGACAAGCAGCAGCCAATAAGACGGCATAAATCCGCTTAGAGCAAGCCCTAATCCGGTAATAAAAATCCCTAAAGGCAAAAACCACGGCTTTGGACTTTTGTCAGTAAACAGGCCAAAAAAAGGCTGCATAACCGATGACGTTAGCGATGATACAAGTAAAATCGCACCTGCTTGTGTATAAGAAAGATGAAAAGCTTCTTTATACAGCGGCATAAGGGCCGGCACGATGCCAGTAGTCATTAAATCATTGATAAAATGCGTGGTGCCCAAACTAAAAAGTTCTTTTTTAGCTTTGACCCGCTTTTTCTGCTTTAAAGTAACTTCCACAAATTTGGCCTCCTTTTTACATATCATTTGCATAATCTCAGTAAAGATTATTAAATATTGTTTTTAGTGTTGAAAATCACATATCCCCATTATATAGAAAATTGCTCTTCAATTAAATAACAACCATTTTTCTTTAAAGCGATAAAGCAAATCAGTAAATGATATCAAGCGTCTGTGCTATAATAATATTAGAAATGGCACTTGTTAAGGAATAAGGGTGACTCCCGCTGTAAGGAGCATGGTATCATGAAAATTGTATGTTTCGGCGATAGTGTGACACGAGGGGTATCTTATATCCGCGGCCGGCTGCGGATTATAAAAGAGACCTATCCGTCGATCCTTCAAGAATATCTGGGGGATCAAAACGAAGTCTTAAATAAAGGTGTTTTTAATGATAATTCGGATTTGCTTGTCAAAAGATTGGACAAAGATGTTCTCTCTCAAAAACCCGATGCCGTCCTAATCCAAATTGGAGGCAATGATTGCAATTTTCATTGGGATGAAGTTGCGAAACGACCGGACGATGAACACGAACCAATTGTTCCGCTGAATCGCTATCTGAACAATATAAAAGTCATGATAGACCAAATTAAAGAAATGGGTGCGGTGCCTATTCTGTCAACATTGCTGCCTTTAGATCCAAAACGTTATTATGAACATATTTCGCGGATGAACAATAAATCGATCGCACATTGGATAGCTGCTTGCGGGGGAATTGAACATTGGCATGGCATGTATAACAGAGCTTTAAAAAAAATAATAAAGTCAAATCATGTGTTAAGCATTGATATTCGAACAGCTTTTAAAGAGAGCAATGATCTAAGCGTCCTGTTAAGCGATGACGGCATCCATCCGTCTCCTGAAGGGTATTCGGTTATGGCGGGAATTATAAAACAAGGCCTTCGAGGATTATAATTGATGACAATGATATATATCGCTCAAAAATCCCTTCCCGTTTAAAACGAGAAGGGAGATTTTATATATGGACTTATTTTAGCCATCCTGCAAACAATGATAATATGCCCGCGGCAATGAGGGGCCCCACAGGCACTCCGCGCAAGAGGGCCACGCCGATAATCGTCCCGATCATCAGGCCGGTGACAACGGTCGGCGATCCGGTCAAAAGCCCCGCGCCTCTTCCGCCGAGCCAAGCAACCGCAATACCCACGGCAATCGCCGCCAGCCCATGCAAACTTTTAAAAGAATGCCAGAGATCCGACAAAGAAACTTTTCCAAGCGCAATAGGCGCAAGCACACCCATCGTTAAAATGGCAATCCCTATTTTCATGCCGTAATGATTGACCCACTCTAATGGCTGGCCAGACGGGATCAGGCGAAGGATAATTAAGACAGCGCCTGCCGCCCATACAGCTAAGTTTTTTGATAGAATGCCAAGGAGTACAATAACAATTAATATGATATAAGCATCCATATATCATTGCCCCATTTCTAGAAAATATTAAAATAGCCTCTCATTAGCTTTGGATATTGTTCATGGTCTATTTCGTGCCTCTTTTTAGAGGGTGTTCAAAAACGCTTAGAAATATAGCTATGTAAAACCATTTAAACAAAAGAAAGCATCCAAGTATTTGTTATAACCCAAATACATGATTTTTTCAATGCTATAATGAGGCGGGGAGGGGATGTAAGACTGCTTAAAATATCATTGCAAACCAAAATAATGGGACTTGTCTTATCGCTCGTATTTTTGATCATCATTTTATTAACAGCTTCCTTCACGTACATAGAAGGAAAGCAAATAAAAGAACAGAAAGGGCATCTGGCGCTTGAATTGTCAAAAACCATCTCATCAATGCCCGAGATTATCAATGCTTTTCATACTGATGATCCGGCAAAAATCATTCAGCCGCTTGTTGAGAAAATCAGGAAGGAAACAGGAGCTGAATTTATTGTTGTCGGAAATAAGCAAGGCATACGATATTCTCACCCGGATCCTAACAGAATAGGCCATAAGATGGTCGGGGGCGATAATAAACGGGCGCTAGTGTCAGGCAAGTCTTATGTATCAAAAGCAAAAGGATCGCTGGGAATCTCATTAAGAGGGAAATCTCCTGTTCTTAACGATAAGCATCAAGTGATTGGCATTGTGTCGGTAGGTTTCCTCTTTCAAGACATTAAAGAGCAAATGATTAAAAATATCATTAAAGTCGCTCTGATTTCCTTAATTGTTCTTATCGTTGCTGTTTTCGTAAGTATTTTGCTTGCCCGAAACATCCGAAAAGAGACTATGGGACTGGAACCTTATCAAATCGCCGCTCTTTATAAAGAGAGGAACGCTATTTTACAAGCGGTGAAGGAAGGGATTATTGCTGTTGATAAAAACGGCGTTATCACAATGATGAATCAGACGGCAAAACACCTTCTCAATTTAAGGGGAGACTTTCATAACAAAAAAATTGAAGACGTTTTTCCGGCAACACGTTTGTATGAGGTTTTGCAAACTGGCGAGCCGCAAACCGATCAAGAAATGATTTTGCAAAATAGGACCATCATCGTTAATCGCACGCCCATTTTTGATAAAAATAATGAAGAGGTCATTGGTGTCGTTGCATCTTTCCGTGATAAAACCGAGATTAAACAAATGGTTAATGCGCTTTCCGAAGTTCGAAGGTATTCTGAAGATTTGCGGGCGCAAACGCATGAGTTTACAAATAAATTGTATGTGCTGTCTGGTTTAATCCAGCTTGGTGAATATGACAAAGCCATGGATATGATTCGAGACGAAACAGCGGCGCTGAATGTCCAGAACCGCATATTATTTGACCAAATTAAAGATGTTAAAGTTCAAGCGATCATTTTGGGCAAGCTTGGGAAGGCTTCTGAGAAAAAAATAAAGTTTAATATAGACACAAATAGTTCATTGCAATCATTGCCTGAACATATTAAACTGCCGCACTTAATTATTATCATTGGAAACCTTATAGATAATGCCTTTGAAGCCGCTGCCAGCGTTCGGAATGCTCATGTTAATTTTTTTACAACGGATCTTGGGCAAGATATTATTTTCGAAATATCCGATAATGGTATGGGGATCAATGAAGAAGATATACCTTTGCTTTTTAATAGGGGGTTTTCAGACAAAAGCGGCCATGAACCCAGAGGCTTCGGATTAGCTAATGTAAAAGAAGCCGTTAATGAATTGGAAGGTATCGTTGAAGTGCAAAGCAAACCAGAGGAAGGCTCTGCATTTATTGTTTACCTTCCTAAAGATTCAAGAGGGGGGCAAACAAATGAAAGCGGTTAAAACAGTTATCGTAGAAGATGACTTTCGTGTGGCTGATATTCATGAAAAATTTCTAGAAAAAATTCCGGAAGTTGAAGTCTTGGGCAAAGCTTTAAATGCAGAACAAGCTCTTAAACTTTTGCAAGACAATAAGGTCGACCTTGTGCTGCTGGATATCTATATGCCAGATGAGCTGGGGACAGATCTTCTTATAACAATACGAAGCCGTTTCCCAGATGTTGATATTATTATGATCACAGCGGCAACGGATAGATCCTTTCTTGAAAAAGCTATCCGTTACGGCGTTGAAAATTACTTAATAAAACCTGTCTCTATGGAGCGGTTTATTAACATGATTGAAGATTATATTAAAAAAAGGGAACTTCTTCAATCTCGAGACGACATTGATCAGGAGTTTGTTGATCGCCTATTCGGAAAGCGGTATGAGGAAAAGTTAAACAACGATTCAAAATTCCCTAAAGGGATTGACGAACTGACATTGAGCAAGGTTCTTGATATTCTTGACAAAAGCGATAGCGGCTTGTCCGCTGAGCAGGTGGGCAGACGAATGGGCGCCTCGAGGACAACAGCAAGGCGCTATCTGGAATATTTAATTTCTGCTGATTATTGCAGAGCAGAAGTTGAATACGGCATCGTCGGGCGGCCGGAGCGAAAATATTATAAAGTGAAGCCTTCGTAGTCATTTTTCTGTTAACTCAGGCACATTTGAGGACTGTCAGCAGTTTTGGGCGGGAAACCGGCATTCTGATGCCAAGCTTAGATGAACGTTTTAGCCTGTAAGAAAGCGGGGGTTTCTTCATTCGCGCAGGAGCCAATTTAAAGCTCCAGTTCATTGGAGACTCCTGCGCCGATGGTATGTCAAGGGGAGAGGTGTCAAGCGGCTTTTTATTTTGCCTTTGAAAGCATGTTGTTAATATAATGCATGATTTCTTCGGGGTTGCCGGATACGCGATTTTCTCTCGCTTCATCTTTCTTGATTTTATCCAGCGCTTTTTTATAAACGGCTTGTTCGATGTTTTTTGGCACAACAACTACCCCGTCTGCATCGCCAATGATCAGATCTCCGGGCTCAACCGCTGTTCCCCCGCATGAAATAGGTTCATTAAGCGAACCTTTTCCATGTTTTTGGCTGGCCGCAGCCGTTGTCCCTTTACAAAAGACCGGAAAATCCAATTGTTTCACACCAACGATATCCCGGATAACGCCGTCGATGACGATACCGGCTATCCCTAATGTCTTAGCCATACCCAAAATAAAGTCGCCCGCTGCCGCAAATTGGCGTCCGCCTTTGGCATCTATGACTAAAATGTCGCCGGGATGCGCCTCTTTAATCGCTTGCAGCACAAGAAGGTTATCGTTTATCGGCAATTGAACGGTAAATGCCCTTCCGCATATTTGATACTCTTCTTTTAAAGGTTTAATGAGCGGATCTAAATGATTCATGCCGCCTAAAGCATCGGACACACAAGTGGTGGGCAGAAATTTAAATTGAGTCACCGTAAGTCTCCTTTCTAAATAAGCAAGTGATCTATTATTAAAGTAATATAAAAACCAAAATAAATAAAATTCTAATTATTTATCAATCGTCATAACTAAAATGAATCTATGAAGCATTCGTGAACAAAATGAACAAAATAGTTTTAATTATCTTTATATATTTTAAATTGAAAACGGTTACAAAACAAAACTTCTATTATACACTTAAATCAGAAATGACGATTTCTCGCATTTAGGAAAATATCTAAAGGTTGTTAAGGGGGGAGAATAATGTTAGCCGTTCTTGGTTACGGAATGATTATTGCATTTATGTACTTAATTATGTCAAAGCGTCTTTCGGCACTTATCGCATTAATTGTAATACCTGTTATTTTTGCTTTAATCGGCGGCTTTGGCAAAAGCATCGGCTCAATGATGCTGGATGGATTAAAAGACGTTGCGCCGACAGGCATTATGATTTTGTTCGCTATTCTATACTTTGGCATTATGATTGATGCCGGCTTGTTTGATCCCATCATTGCAAAAATATTGAAGGTTGTAAAAGGGGATCCTGTAAAAATAGCGATAGGCACAGCGCTTTTGGCTGTCCTTGTGTCTTTAGACGGCGATGGAACAACGACTTATATGATCACTATATCAGCTATGCTGCCTCTGTATAAAAGAATAGGCATGAAACCATTGATATTAGCAGGCATTGCGGTATCCGGATCAGGTGTTATGAATTTATTGCCATGGGGCGGTCCTACTGCAAGGGCAATGACAGCGCTGCATCTTAATGTGTCTGAATTATTTGTTCCTGTTATACCGTCAATGATCTGCGGCGTTCTTTTTGTTTTCTTTATTGCTTATGTGCTCGGCAAAAAAGAAAGAAAGAGAATAGGCATTGCAGATATTGATGTTGATCAAAGCATCGCTGAGCAACAAGCAGCTGCTATAGAAGCGATAAATGTTAAACGTCCAAAATGCATTTGGATTAATTTTATTTTAACGGCAGCGCTCTTGATTGGGTTGATTACTGAAGTATTGCCGGCTCCGGTTTTGTTTATGATTGGATTTGCCATTGCTGCGATGATTAACTATCCAAGTTTGGAGCAGCAAAAAGAACGCATAACATCTTATGCCGGAAATGCATTGTCTGTTGTTTCATTAATCTTTGCAGCAGGTATTTTTACAGGAATCCTTTCGGGGACAAAAATGGTCAATGCAATGGCTAATGTATTAATTTCTCATATCCCAGCAGCGTTAGGGCCTCATTTCTCTGTTATCACGGCCGTTGCAAGCGCGCCGTTTACTTTCTTTATGTCAAATGATGCTTTTTATTTTGGCGTGCTTCCGATCATCGCTAAGACAGCAGCATCGTATGGGGTGAGCCCGGTGGATATTGGCCGTGCTTCCCTTTTGGGGCTTCCCGTTCACTTATTGAGCCCGCTCGTCCCTTCAACCTATCTATTAGTCGGGATGGTCGGTGAAGAATTTGGCGATCTCCAGCGCAAGTTTTTAAAATGGGCTTGCGGTTCAGCAGCTGTTATGATTATTGCGGCTTTAATATTAGGTGTTATTTCTATTTAAATGATATCAAGCGGATAGTATATTTAGTGCTATCCGCTTTAAATGATACAGCTTGTCAGATGTTGACTAAAGATAAAGGAAATGATAACATACCTATTGCTGTCTTTTAAAACTTTATCGAAAAGCTATTGACAGTATGGAACTGCAATGTTATTATTAATTTTGCCGCTTTTGAAAGAAGCAAAAATGAAAGTGACGAACAACAAAAAAGTTGTTGACATTAGATTGCGAGTTTGATATAATAAAAGAGTTGTCGCCAATCGATAATAACTTAAAAAACAGTGATTGTACCTTGAAAACTAAACAAAAGCCAAGCGTGATTGAAAGGGCAACTTTCAACAACAGCTAAGGATCATAACGATTAAAAGTTTAACTGTTTCACAGTTT
>NZ_JAFBER010000017.1 GCF_016908855.1 Scopulibacillus daqui
CGCCAGGAGCACCGCTGGGTAGCTATGTGTGGACGGGATAAGTGCTGAAAGCATCTAAGCATGAAGCCCCCCTCAAGATGAGATTTCCCATGATGTAAAATCAGTAAGACCCCTTATAGATGATGAGGTTGATAGGTCTGAGGTGGAAGCGTGGTGACACGTGGAGCTGACAGATACTAATCGGTCGAGGACTTAACCAAATGGATATGTCTATATTCGCTACTGGTTTTGAAGGTTCAATCTTCAACTGCATAACATGTCTGGCGGCAATGGCGAAGAGGTCACACCCGTTCCCATCCCGAACACGGTCGTTAAGCTCTTCAGCGCCGATGGTAATTGGGGGCTTCCCCCTGTGAGAGTAGGACGCCGCCAGGCATCAATTAAAAAGATCGGATATTGATATCTGATCTTTTTATTTTTGCCGAAGTTTACATAAAAATCCATTCTGATATATATTGACAGGATAAAAAACCATTGCAAAAACTATCAATGGTTTGCTTCTTTTATCAATTAATCATTAATCTTGTAAAATGCACTTGTAAAATGCAAATGAAAGTGGAAGATAAAAGATTTCTAATCATATTTCATAGCTTTTTTTATATAGATAATATAAAAGGCTATGAGGATGATGTTATGATAAATAAACTATTGAAAAAAGACTTCAATTTAAAAAGGTTTCTAATGTATCTGCCAATTCGAATTTTAATTATATTTATTTTAATTTCTCTGTTAACGACGGAACACGCGCAAGTTTATTTATCATTTCCGCAGATCAAGCAAGCGTTATCACCGATTAAATCAGAGGTTTTTTTGGATTGGATGAGCCAGGAAAGTCCTTATATAAAAACAGTTTTGCCCAAAAATTATGAGCCTATTAATTTATCGAAGCTGTCATTTGAAAGACTGACTCATATTGAGTTGAATGATCCAAGAAGTCTATTAGGAAATGAATTGCCAGGTTTCTCAATTTATGATACAAACATATTTGTTGCCGGTGAAGGAACAAACTTCTCGAATGTACCGCAGGAATCTCCGCCGCCGCCGGAATATATTATGAAGGACAGCGGCAAGAAAACAGAAAACAATGATGACCAAAATGAAAAAAATGGACAAGTGTTTATTTACTCAACGCATAGTTGGGAATCTTATTTACCGCTGCTTGGGTTAACAGGAGATCCGGATATTAACAAAGCTGCCAGTCCAGATAAAAATGTTCATAATGTAGATGGCTGGCTTCAGGAAGACCTTCAGAAAAAAGGGATTAAAACGGTTATAGATAAAACAAATATTGGAAATATATTGAAGCAAAAAGGTTGGGGGTATCCTCAGTCTTATCAAGCATCGAGGCCAATATTGCAAAAAGCTGTAAGCAGCGGGAAAGATTATAAGCTATTTATCGATGTTCATCGGGATTCTTCAAGAGGAAATTTAACAACTGTAACCATTAATAATAAAAAATACGCTCGAATGACTTTTGTTATTGGCGAAGAAAATCCAAACTATGAGAAAAACCTAGAAATGGCTAAAAATTTAAACCAATACCTTGTGAAGAACTATCCGGGATTATCACGGGGAGTGTTTGGCAAGAAAGGTGCCGGAAATAACGGCGTCTATAACCAAGATCTGTCACCGCATGCCATCTTGATAGAAATAGGCGGCGTAGATAATAATGAACAAGAACTCAAAAGGACGGTTCAAGCATTGGCTAATATGATTAATGATTATTTCAATAAAAATAATGACAAAGAGCCGGCATCAAAGCCTAAGGACTGACTGAGTTGATTTTATTATCATAAGCGTATGGTTTTGGATTCGTTTAACGCATATAAAACCATACGCTTTATTTTTTTGATCATTAATGACTAGTTAACTTATATGATCGATTGGAAGTCCGCTAGAAATGATCATAATAAATAGAAGGGCAATGGACCCAGAAATCGGAATACCATTGCCTGAAAATCAATGCATTAGTTTTCGTCAAGAAAAACAGCCCGCTTTTCTTGACTGCTTTTAATGGCCGCCTGAATCATTTTAATTGTTTTTAATCCTTCTTCTGCGGTAACTGGACAAGGCTCGCCTTCGCGAATGTGCCGATAAACTTGTTTATAATAGGAAATATACGATCCAGGAACGGTTTCAATCGTTTTTTCAACGTCTTGTCCGTTTTCACTTATAAATAAACGACCGTACCATTCCGGTTTGTCTTTTCCCCAGTCTTTTTCTGTCGGTTTCTTACCCATTTTCAGTGCGGCTTCTTGTCCGTCAGTGCCATATTTGATAAAGCTGCCTTTGCTGCCGTGAACTTCGTATTTTGGTCCGTGCCCTTTTACAATTGAGCCGGAATGCAAAAGAACTCTGAGGTTATCGTAACCCATAATAATGTGGAAGTAGTCATCTGTTACAGCATTTTTTCTTTGGGCAAATACATCAGCCATGATAAACTTCGGATCGCCAAATAAGTGTAAGGCTTGGTCGATAAGATGCGAGCCCAGGTCATAAAGCATGCCGGATCCTTCGCCTGCCTGTTCTCTCCATCTGTTTCTTACTTCGGGACGAAAGCGGTCAAAATGCGCCTCATATGTGTTAATTTCGCCTAATGCATCATCAGTTATTAATTGTTTGATTGTCAAAAAGTCATTATCCCATCTTCTATTTTGATAGACGCTTAACATAAGGTTATTGTCGTTGGCTAATTGAATAAGTTCTTCTGCTTCGCTAGGGTTAATCACCATTGGTTTTTCAACAATGACATGTTTTTTAGCGAGAAGACTTTGTTTTGCCATGTCGTAATGGAGAGTATTCGGTGTTGTAATGACGACAAGTTCAATATCCTGATCATTGAGTATGTCTTCAAGATTTTCTGCGACTTCAACCTGTCCTAAATCTTTTTGGACTTTTTCTTTGCTTGAAGACATGACTTTGACCACGTCGTACTCCTCTAATGCTTCCAGAAATGGTGCATGGAAGGTTGCTCCGGAAAATCCATAACCAATTAATCCTACTTTAATTTTTTCCATTTCATACACTCCTTTTAATCTTTATCAGCTATAATGACCTCAATATCGAGCTCTTTAAGCTTTCGGTACAATGTTTCGGCTGGTGCCCGATCTGTTATGATGACGTCAATGTCCGGCAGACCGCATACAAGATGAAAAAAGTTCTTTTGAAATTTTGTATGATCAGTGAGCAATATGACTTGGCGAGCAGCTTTGATCATTGCTTTTTTGACATAGGCTTCATCTTCATCAGGAGACGTTAACCCTTCCAAACCAATGCCGCATGCCCCAATAAATAATTTGTCAACGCTATACTTGCTTATGCTTTCTGCCGTCTGGGGTCCGGTGAAATTACGGTTGTAAGGATTAAATTTTCCTCCGGCTAGAAAGAGGGCAATATCGGATCTCCCGCTTAAAACATTTATGATATCTACGGAGTTTGTTACAACTTTTAGTCCGCTGTTCTCAATATAGCGGGCTGTAAGCTCTACCGTTGTTGAAGTATCCAAGAGAAGTGTTTCTTGATCGTGAATGAAAGAGCAGGCTTTATGGGCGATTTTTTCTTTTAATCGTGACATGTCTCTTTCATGATAGTGTGTGATTTGGTAACGATGTGCAGGGAGAATAGCGCCTCCTTTGACCCGGACGATTTCGCCATCTTCTTCAAGTTTTACGAGATCTCGTCTAGCCGTATCACGCGAGACTTGAAATTGATTCATGATTTCCTCGAGACTCATTTTATAATAAATGCTCAGCCATTTTTTTATTTGTTCCAGACGCTGCTTTTGATTCATCGATCCACCCCAAGGTTTAATTGAGAAGATAGTATAAGATTAATATAATGATAAGCCTGGTTCAAGCAAAAAACTTAAAAATATTATCAAATATAATGTTTTTGCTTAAAATATTGGCATGGTGTCCGTTTTCTCTTTATTTAGAAATTTGCGTGCTTTCCATAACGGTAGGAATATACATGATTTTTGCTATAATAAAGTTAATACTTATTTCACATTGAGGGAAACTTTGGATAATATGGATAAGCAAAAGTAAGGAGAGCTAACATGCCGCAATCAAAATACTTTCGATTAGGAATATGGATACTTTTAATTTTTGCTATTATTCTTCTTGGCTCGCATATCTCTTTTGTGTTCAGGCCAATTGGGATTTTAATTACAACCTTATCAGCGCCGATAATTATTGCAGGGGTTCTTTATTATATGTTAAGGCCGATTGTTCATTTGTTATGCAAGTTTAAAGTGCCTAAGGCAGCGGCTATTTTATTGATTTATTTAATATTTATATGCTTAATTGCAACGCTTGTCATAACTATCGGTCCTATCTTGCAGCAGCAATTGATATCACTAGTGAACAGCGCACCTGATCTCATTAAAAAATTAAGCAAACAGCTTGTAGCATGGCAGAATAGTAAAATTTTGGAGCGATTTCAAGAAGGCACATCGTTTTCGTTATCAAATATCATTGATCATGTGACAAAAACATTAACGAAAATTACGGCATCCATTGGAACAAATATTATCGATATTATAACCTCAATAACAGGTTTTATTATTGTGATGGTAACCGTGCCGTTCATTCTTTTTTACATGCTTAAAGACGGGAGCAAACTTCCGCGTACAGTATTAAAACTGATCCCCGCTGAGCATAGAAAAGAAGGAGCCATGATCCTTAAAGACATGGACCAGGCGCTGAGCGGCTATATCCAGGGACAAATCCTGATCAGCTGCTTTGATGGCATTTGCATTTATGTTTGGTATCGGATTATTGGTTTAGATTATCCCCTCATATTGGCGTTAATTGCTGTGTTTACCAATGTCATTCCTTTTATAGGACCAGTTATCGGCACTGCTCCCGGTGTCATTGTCGGATTTATTCAGGAACCGATGATGGCTGTCTATGTCGTGATTGGTATGATAATCATTCAACAGATTGAAAGCAATCTTGTTTCTCCGCAAGTCATGGGGAAGAAGCTGGATGTTCATCCTTTAACCATTATTCTGATATTGCTTGTTGCAGGGAATATCGGCGGTTTTGTCGGACTTCTTTTGGCAATCCCGGTTTATGCTGTTTTAAAAGTGATTGTCACAAGGTCTTATCGTCTGTACAGATTGCATAAAAAGGCGACTGAGCATAGGGCTGATGTTTAATTTCTATATGAATTTGTTATAGTAAACGCATTTATTGCTTCAATAAGGTTAGAATGATATGGGGCAATGGGGAGAGAAATAGAAAGGTTAAGAAGATGAAGGGTTTTTAGAAAATAGAATTCCGGATGTTTAAAATAAATAAGAAGAGAGCATTGAAGGGCTTAGAAAAATATTTGAATTTCTGAGCCCTTTTAAATTTGCTTTACAGCTCTTTATAAAGATTTTATTTTGTCTTTATCTCAACTTTTTCAGCGGACGTCATCATTGATCAATAGCAGAAACAGCCGCTTCTTCATAAAATAGATTTTCTTAAAATTTGGCGAACCTTAGAATGCTGACACTTTCTCAGCCTTCAGCATTTTCTTTTTAACATATCTGCCCTTGCCATGAGGAATGCACATCGGTGTGCCAAACAGCGGATCCTCGATAATATCAACATCCATATTGAAAACATTTTTGACAAGCTCGCATGTGATCGTCTCCTCAGGCGGCCCTTGGGCATAAATGTTTTTGCTGCTGACAGCGACAATATGGTCCGCATAACGGCAGGCGAGATTTAAATCATGAAGAACCATGACAATTGTGCGGTTTTCCAATTGGTTAAGTTCGTAGAGCAGATCCAAAATTTCAATTTGATGGGATAAATCAAGATAAGTCGTTGGTTCATCAAGCAAAATAATATCCGTTTCTTGGGCTAAAACCATAGCGATCCATACCCGTTGTCTTTGTCCGCCCGAAAGCGATTCAACCGGCCGGTCGGTTAAGTCTTTAATGCCGGTCACTTTCAGGGCTCTCATAACGGCTCTTTCATCATCTGCTGACCATTGCTTTAACCAGCTTTGGTATGGGTAGCGGCCTTGTTTAACTAGCTGTAAAACTGTTAAACCCTCCGGTGCGGCAGGAGATTGAGGCAGCAGCGCCAGGTCCTTTGCGACTTTTTTTGTTGACATTTTTGCAATGCTTTTCCCGTCTAAGACAATAGATCCTTGCGAAGGTTTAATCAGGCGCGCGAAAGTTGAAAGTAAAGTTGATTTGCCGCAGCCGTTTTTACCGATAAAGACGGTGATTTTACCTTTTGGAATCTCCAGATTTAATTGCTCAATAATGGTTCTATCGCCATAAGACACAGACAAAGATTTTGCCTTCAGCCCGCGCATCACACTCACGCTCCTTAATGATTTCGGCTTTTATAAAGCAAATATACAAAATAAGGTGCTCCTATTGCTGATGTCAGCACACCGGCAGGCACTTCAAGCGGCAAGAAAACAGTTCTGCCAATGGTATCTGAAATGATGACTAATATGCCGCCGATAAGAGCGGAAACCGGAATTAAAGCACCGTATGCGGAACCGACAAGCTTTCTCGCCATATGAGGGGCCATTAAGCCGACAAAACCAATTCCTCCGGCGAAAGCTACAGCACCTCCAGTCAGTGCCGCACTTATGATTAACAAGATTTTTTTGTCTTTATTTGAGGAACTTCCAAGACTAACTGGGACAGCCTCTCCTAATTCAAGAATGTTTAATCTTCGCGCCAATATGAACGTTATGATAAAAAATACTGTAAACCAAATGGCTAATGCGGTCACCTGCGGCCATGAAGCGCCGTTAACGCTCCCGGTCATCCATGTATTGGCTTTGGAAGCCAGATATACAGGCCCGATAAGCATCACAAATTTGGTTAAAGCCTCTGTGCCGGCAGAAAGGCCGATACCGATTAACACCAATCTAAATGGTGACAGAATGCTTTTTTTGTGTGCCAAAAAATAGACAAGCAATCCTGATAAAATCGCTCCGGCGAAGGATGCTAATGGCAGCCAGGCAATACTTATGCTGACTCCCTTATCATTTATATTGAACAAGGCTAAAAAGCAAACAGTTGTAAATGAAGCGCCCCCTGTAATGCCGATAATATCGGGAGAAGCTAATGGGTTTCGTACAATGCCTTGCAAAATCGCTCCCGAAACAGCTAAGGCCATGCCTGCAAATGCAGCAAGCAAGATTCTCGGCAATCTGAAACTTCTCACCACCAAATTGTGAAGGCTGGTGCCGCCGCCAAAAATCGATTTGGCAGCTTCGATCATGCTCATGTTCATATCGCCGAGAGCAGTACTGGCTATGATAACAGCTATCAGAATGATCAAAGCAGCCGAAAAGACATAAAGCCCTTTTTTATTAATAAGAAATGACATGCCTTTGACTCGAAAAGCAATATTGTGTTTCATTTAAAATCCCCCTTCCGAGCCAGATAAATGAAGGAGGGTGTTCCGATAACAGCGGTTGCAACACCAACTGGAACTTCACTCGGCATGATCACATAGCGGGCTAAGATGTCAGCAAGAAGCAATAACACAGCCCCAAGCATTCCGCTGTAGGGTATCAGCCAGCGGTAGTCATTGCCGACCATCCATCTGGCAGCATGGGGAACGACAATGCCGATGAAGCTGATTGGGCCTGCGATGGCAACAGATCCGCCCGCTAAGAGAACGATAATGATACCTGTTGCGAGTTTTACAATAAATGTGTTTTGACCAAGGCTTTTAGCAACATTTTCCCCAAGCATCAATGTATTGATTTTAGAACCAATCAGCAAACTGAGAAGCCAGCCAATGATAAAATACGGTAAAACGGCGCTGAGATTATGTAGATCTTTTCCTTGTATTGAGCCCACTAACCAAAAAATAACGGCATCCAATGATTGTTCATTTGATGTCAGCAGTCCTTGTGTTAATGATGAAAACAATGCGGCCATTGCTGCGCCGGCTAAAGTAAGCTTAATCGGCGTTAATCCCTCGCGGCCGAGAGAACCCAGTAAATATACAATAATAGAACCGGCCGCAGCTCCCGTAAATGCCAGCCATGTAAATGCAGACGGAGATGATGCGCCAAATAAGGTGACAGCTGTGACTATCATCAGGCTTGCACCTGAGTTTACCCCAAGAATTTCGGGAGATGCCAACGGATTTCTGGTTAAGCCTTGCATTAAAGCGCCTGCAATAGCAAGACTTGACCCCACGCAGACAGCAATTAAGGCTCTAGGCACCCTTTCGTCCCTTATAATGACTTGGTTATTAGAACCGTTAAAATGGGTATAGGCATGGATGAATGTGTCAATGCTGATACTGGTGACTCCTAATGCTATGCTGCCAATCATGCATACGATGATAAACAAGGCAATGATAATGAGGCCGGTTCCTTTAGCAAAACGTTTTTTTATGACCCCCTGCATATTGTTCAGCCTCTCTCATATTTCAGAAAATCAGTGATGTTATAGAATGAATAATTTAATATTATTTTAAATGAGAATCATTGTCAATGAAATTCAAAATCATTGACAATGATATATTGACAACATGGCTAAGAAGGGTTATGATCAATTTCAGTGAGAATGATTATCAATTAATCTGTTTGGGGGGTTATGCATTTGAAGAAGAAGCTTTTATACGTGTCACTTTCACTGATGATTATATTAGCGCTCGCCGGATGCAATTCGGGTTCTAAGGATACTGCTTCAACCCAAGATGGCCAGTCATCAAAAGATACATATACTGTTAAGCATGCGATGGGGACGGCTAAAATTAAAGGACAGCCTAAAAGGGTTGTGATATTAACGAATGAAGGCACTGAAGCGCTTCTGGCTATGGGTGTTAAACCTGTTGGGGCGGTTCAGTCATGGACAGGCGATCCTTGGTATTCGCAAATTAAGGATAAAATGAAAGGCGTTAAGGTTGTAGGAACCGAGTCCGATGTGAATTTAGAAGCCATCGCTAAATTGCACCCTGATTTAATCATTGGCAATAAAGTGAGGCAAGAAAAGATTTATAAGCAGTTAAGCGAAATCGCGCCGACCGTTTTTTCAGAAACTTTAAAATCCGATTGGAAAAAGAATTTTAAGTTATATGCAAAAGCATTGGATAAGCAAGAAAAGGGTAAAGAAGTGATCGAAAAATATGATAAGCGCGTGAAAAGTTTGCACGGCAAACTTGGAGATAAAGTTAATAGAACAGTCTCTCTCGTAAGGTTTGTGCCGCAAGATATCCGTATATTGCATAAAGATACATTTGCCGGCAACATCCTTGAGCAGCTTGGTTTTAAACGTCCAAAAGATCAAGACAAAAATGACTTTGCTGCACAGCATGTAAGCAAAGAAATGATTCCAAAAATGAACGCGGATTACTTATTCTATTACACTTATCAGCCGGCTGGCGATAATAGCGGTGCTAAAGCTGAGAAAGAATTTACAAACACGCCATTATGGAAAAACTTAAGCGTTGTAAAAAAAGGGAATGCGCATAAAGTTGACGATTCGGTTTGGAATACTTCAGGCGGTGTGATTTCAGCCAATTTAGTTCTAGATGATATTGAAAAATATATTCTTCATAAAGGAAAATAATTGTTTAAAGGACCCATTAGCATCAAAACTGATGGGTCTATTTGTTTGCTCTCATATAGCGATGCGGTCCGTACTAGTCATTCAAAGAACGCTGCAGCCGCTCGCTTATAGATCATGATATCATCGCTTTGATAGATCTTATTGAATTAAATTGATAAGCTCATTAAAAAACCTTGACACGGACATGTATTTCTGAATATCATAAATATGAACATATATTCATGTGTTTGAAAATGGATAGATTGTGATATCCGAAAAATACTAAAGTCACGGCATTTTTGAGAGGGGCGAGGAAAATCATGGGCCATTCCCATCATCATGATCATCATCATGACCACCACCATCATGCACATTCGGCAAATAAAAAGGCTTTGTTCATCAGTTTTCTATTTATTGCCACCTTTATGATCGTTGAAGTGATCGGCGGTTTTTTAAGCCATAGTTTGACTTTATTGTCTGATGCCGGTCATATGTTTAGTGACGCGTTGTCATTAGGGTTAAGTCTTGTTGCGGTTGTTTATGGCGCAAAGGGCGCAAGCATCGAGAAGACTTACGGTTACAAGCGTTTCGAAATTCTTGCCGCACTTTTTAATGGCGTCGCGTTACTTGTGATTTCTCTATATATTTTAATAGAAGCTTTTCTTCGATTCTATCATCCGGAGAATGTCGCCGGCGTTGATATGCTAGTGATTGCCTGCATAGGTCTGCTTGTTAATATTTTTGTGGCCTGGATTCTTATGAAAGGCGACTCAAGTGAAAACCTTAATATTAAGAGTGCCTTAGTTCATGTGATAGGCGATTTGCTTGGATCTGTTGGAGCAATCGTTGCAGGTTTGCTCATTATACTTTTCAATTGGGGCTATGCGGATCCGATTGCCAGCATCATCGTATCCATTCTCATATTAAAAAGCGGCTGGCAGATAACCAATGATGCGATTCACATTTTAATGGAAGGCAAGCCTAAAGATATTCATTTGGATGAAGTTAAGAATCACTTAATAAATATTCCGGGGGTTTCTGCTCTTCATGATTTGCATGTTTGGACCATAACCTCAGGTTTCCCGGCTTTAAGCTGTCATCTTGTTGTCGAAAATAACGCAGACCGTGATAAAGTTTTAATGGATGCAAACCATATATTAACCGAACATTTTTCCGTAAAGCATGCAACGATACAAATTGAAGGCCAAGACTTTAACAACTGCTCTAATGAACAACAGCATCAATAGTGACATCATCCGCTGTTCACGGGGATCGCTCCTGTGGACGGCGGATGATTTTCTGAATTTTTTAATGAATTATGTTAATATTAAGTGAACTATTCTTTATTTAATGGAAGGGGGAAGGCGATGTCTCTGCAATCAAAGTTGAAAAATGCTTTGAAAGGGGTTTCGGGAACTTTCGGTATAGCGGTAAAGCATTTAGATACAGGCGAAGAAGCGCAGATTAACGGTCATGAATTATTCCAGACTGCCAGTGCTTGCAAGATTGCGATTCTCGCTGCACTGTTTTCCGAAGCAGAGAAGGGCAATCTCAAACTTGAGGAAAGGGTAAAGATAACGGCGAATGACCTTGTCCCAGGTTCCGGGGTGCTGCAGAAATTTGACAGCGGCTTAGAGGTCAGCGTAAAAGATTTGGCGACAATGATGATTATCGTAAGCGATAATTTGGCAACCGATAAAATTTTAGAATTAATGGGAAAAGAAAAAGTTAACCAATTTACGACGTCACTTGCTCTGCACCATACTTATTTGGCACATTCCATTTGGGAGTTGTTAAGCTTATATGCCGGCTTACCTTTCGCTTCAAAAAACATCGATCATTACAAGAAGCTTGATGAGGCGATCGAATCTCCCGTGAAGAAAACGGATAGTGCAATCTTTGATATGAGTCAACAGAACAATGTTTCCACACCGATAGAAACAAATATTTTGCTAGAAAAAATTGCTGATAAAAAGATTATTTCCAAACGGGCTTGTGAACAAATGATTGATATTTTAAAAAGTCAACAATTTGGTCACCGGATTCCCTATTTGCTGCCTGATGATGCCATTACCGCCACCAAAACCGGTTCCATTGGCGGCGTCATTAACGATGCGGGTATCATTTATATGCCGAAAAATAAAGGAAGGTTTGTGATAACAGTATTTTCTAGAGATAATGCATCCCACAGCGAAGGCGAACAAGCCATTGCCCGAATAGCAAAAACCGCCTATGAATGGTTTGCGGCATCTTGATCACATTTCTGCTGTTCACAGGGGATGTATTAAAGTTTAATAGAAAGCTGACTTCATCTATTAGAGGGGATTCAGACCGCTTCCTAAACACCGGACTCTAATTTTTATAATTAGAAATTTCAGATATATGATTTTAACTGAAACCTTATACAGTGGATATTGTATGGCTTGTGAAGATTATACAAAATGTTTTATATATTGAAATTCCAGATGTATGTGAGATAGTCCGTCCAGCATACAGAGCTTGAAATGGAGATCAAGAAACAAACAGGAGAAACGGCCTAAGCGGAGAAGCATCAGCCTCACGCTGCTTAGTCATAGAATAAAAATTAAAAAAAGAAAGGGAGAATCATCATGCGAGAGGTTGTTATTGTTGAAGCTGTAAGAACACCGGTAGGAAAAAGAAACGGCTCACTCAGCGGGATCAGGGCCGAAGATTTGGCCGCTCAGCCGTTAAAAGAAATAGTAAGAAGAACAGAAATTGAACCAGAAGTGATTGATGATGTGATATACGGCTGCGTATCTCAAGTAGGCGAACAAGCATTCAATATTGCAAGAATGGCGGCTCTTATTGCTGACTACCCGGTCGAAGTGCCCGGAACAACTGTTGATCGGCAATGCGGATCAAGTCAGCAAGCTATCCATTTTGCGGCGCAAGCCATAGCCAGCGGCGATATGGATGCGGTTGTCGCCGGCGGCATAGAAAGTATGTCGCGGGTTCCAATAGGATCAAATAGAAAGGGTGCCGGCTTAAGCGGCGAACTAACATCCCGTTATGAAATCATTCACCAAGGCTTGTCTGCAGAACGCATAGCAGAAAAGTGGGGTTTTAGCCGCAAACAAATGGATGAATTTTCTCTTGCAAGCCATGAAAAGGCAATAGCGGCACAAAAAGAGGGCCGCTTTGACCGAGAAATCATGCCGTTAGAAGTCACGCTTCCAAATGGTACAAAAACGATTATAAAGGACGATGAGGGTCCGCGGCCGGATAGTAACTTAGATAAATTAGCAAGCCTCAAACCGGCGTTTCGGGAGGACGGAGCTATTCATGCCGGAAATTCAAGTCAAATCAGCGACGGGGCGGCGGCTGTGTTATTAATGTCTCGTGATAAAGCTGAATCCCTTGGCTTAAAACCGCGTTTTCGCGTGCTGACCCGCACTGTTGTTGGCTCTGATCCGACACTGATGCTTACCGGTCCAATCCCTGCAACTAAAAAAGCGCTGGACAAAGCCGGGCTCACTATTAACGCCATTGATTTATTTGAAGTCAATGAAGCCTTTGCCTCGGTGCCTCTGGCATGGCTGGCAGAAACGGGAGCTGATCCCAATAGCTTAAATCCGAATGGAGGGGCAATAGCTATCGGTCATCCACTTGGAGCAAGCGGCGCCAGGTTAATGACTACGCTAATCTATGAACTTGAAAGAACCGGCGGCCGCTATGGTTTGCAAACAATGTGTGAAGGCCACGGTACAGCGAACGCTACAATCATTGAACGATTGCCCTAGAAGGCTTGACTGGCATCTAAGCAAGTCTCGCTGTCTATATTTGTCAGCGGTTAAGAGGTTTTGTACGAAGCGGCTTGTTCCCTTTTTAGAAGGGGCAGGCCATTTGTTTTATAAAGGGCAGAGGACCTTTAAGTATAATTTTTGACTGAAAATAATAAACATTACTATGTTGCCTCTTGGATAAATATTTTTAAATTTAAAGGGGGCTTCCTATGTTTTCAAAATATAACAATCAAACATTTTTGCAAAAAGGAATTCCCGATCTATGTTAACTGTTCCTATACTTGCGATTGATGGAGGAGGAACAAGCTGCCGGGCTGGACACGCGAAGTGATTATACGGCCGTTTCTAAGATCGTTAGAGATTCATTTCAATTATCGGGTATTGAGGTTAATGATATGGTTTTAGAAAATGATGGCCATATCACTTTGTATGGGATATTAGGTCATCGACCGGGGGTTCTTGCGGTTTCTGGAACCGGGTCAATTGTTTGGGGAAAGGCAAAAGGCGGCGCCAGTCTGCGAGTAGGCGGATGGGGACATCGAATCAGTGATGACGGCAGCGGATATTTTATCGGCCTCGAAGCGCTGAGGCATATTTTTCGCTCGATAGACGGGCAGGATCCGCCTTCTGGTATTCGTCAAGTTGTTTTAGAAACGCTCCAACTCTCAACCACTGATGATCTTTTAACATGGATCAACGGCACAGCTTATTCAGTGGAGAAAGTAGCTTCAATAACGCCAAGCATTTTCAAATTAGCTCATGAAAGAGATCCGGCTGCAAACGGCATTTTACAAAAAGCAGGGCAGCATTTGGCTCATGCTTGTATAACTGCCATACAAAAATGTCATCTTGATGAAGATCATTTTGAATTGATTGCTGTGGGCAGTGTTTTGCAAAAAGATGCTTTGGTGCTTGAAGCTATGCTCCATGCCATTAAAGAAAATTACAAGGATTTTACTGTTCGCCAACTTGAATCAGAACCCATTTATTGCGCCTTGCTTTATGGTTTGCGATGTTTGAACGGCTGCAATAATGACGCGATGACCCGCTTTATTGCGCCTTGCTTTATGGTTTGCGATGTTTGAACGGCTGCAATAATGACGCGATGACCCGCTGCCAAAAGGACATATTGCGTTTGGAATCTAAAACATGAAAGTAGTTTAAAGGCGATGTCTGACCTTGTATCAGAAAACTGAAAGGGTGACCTTATGAGAAAGCATGTATACAAATTATTAGCCATTTCCCTGACAGTTTTGCTTCTTATGGCAGCTGGATGCAGCAGCAGCCGTTCTGGTTCTGATTCTAAAGGCAAAATAACGATTACTTATTGGCAGTACACTTTTCCATCTAAAGTCAAAGAGATGAATGCGCTGATACAGAAATTTGAGAAGGAAAATCCGGATATTAAAGTCGTTGCTCAAGACTTTCCATATGAAAAGTACAACCAGAAAATTGCTGCAGCGATGAATGCGGGCAAAGGACCCGACATGATGAACCTATATTACGGCTGGCTGCCCCAATACGAAAAAAAAGGATACATTCAGCCTATTCCGGAAGATTTCATGAGCACAAAACAAATCGATAAAACTTTTATTCCTATGGTAAGATCATCAAAAATTCACGGCCATTATGATGGGCTGCCTACTGCCGTTCGTTCACTTGCACTGTTCTGGAACAAGGGTTTATTTGAAAAAGCAGGTTTGGATCCGAATAACCCCCCCAAGACGTGGGATGAACTGATCCGAGATGCTAAAAAGATGACGAAACGAAAGGCTAACGGGCAATATGAACAAGAAGGTTTTGCTTGGGATGTCGAAGGCCAAGGCTATCATACTTTCGAAGAAGTGCTTCTTCGCCAGTGGGGGGTGACGCCATTTAGTGAAGATGGGAAAAAAGTCCAATGGAATGATTCTCCGAATGGTTTAAAGGCTTTTAATTATTGGATCAACATGACCAAAAAGCATCACATTGGCGATCAGAACTTTCTTCAAAACTATAATACGGCTTTTCAAGCGGGAAAAGCAGGCATGATGATAGATGGATCTTTTGATATCGCCTCGGTCAGATCGGCAGCGAATTTTAAGTGGGGGGTCACAACCCTGCCGGTTCGAAAAGAAGGAGGCGTCAAATCAAACTTCGGATCCTATTGGACGAACAGCATTGCCAAAGGTGTCAGCGGAAAGAAACGAAAGGCATGCGAAAGGTTTTTGAAATTCTTAATTTCTGAACAAACCCAAAAAGAATGGTTAAATAAAGTCGGTGAACTTCCAGCTTCAGCTTCATTAGCCAATGACAAGTCAATGACGAGCGATCCGGTTTACGGTCCGTTTGTTAAAGGACTTAAAGATGCCCATGCCACTTTCTTTGTTGACGAGGAGAAAGAGCGGACAGATATTAATGATGCTGTTCAAACGATTTTGCTTAAGCATGCGCCAATCGAAAAAACCTTTAATCAGTTAGTAAAAAGCCAACAGGCTATTCGCGACAGCTATTTTAATAACCGATAGTCAATCGCTTTTAATGAACGCTTGATGATTTGAATCATTGGGCGTTCAATTGACTTGAAAGGAAGAACGGCCATGTCGGATATTAAAAAAGGCCATGTACGCAAAACAATGAAATTAAAGACAAGAAAGACTTTGATTGCTTATTCATTCTTGACGGTGCCATTATTGTTCTTTTTATGTATCCGGATTTTTCCGACTTTATATGCGTTTTCGCTATCGTTTTCACCGGAAAATAGATCGGGTTTTACGCTCGATAACTATATTCATCTCATCCATGATAAAGTGTTTTGGCGTTCAGCCGTCAATACGCTTCTTTATGTCGCTATTACTGTTCCAGTTCAAATAGCAATTGGAATGATTCTGGCTTTGGCGATTAACAAGGTTCATCGGCTTCAGGGGTTTTATCGGATAGTCTATTTTATACCTTATATGACATCCATTGTTGCAGTCAGCTGGGTATGGCGGCTTATGTATGATCCGAACACAGGGTTTATCAATGAAATGTTAAGTTGGTTCCACATTCCTCCCCAAGGTTGGTTAACTGATCCGTCGGAAGCGCTCATTTCCGTCAGCATGATGATGATTTGGCAAGCGATGGGTTTTTGTATGTTAATATTTTTGGCCGGACTGAAGGCTATTCCAAAACAGTTTTACGAGGCAGCGCAAATTGACGGGGCCGGGAAATGGCGGATGTTTTGGAGCATCACGTTCCCCTTATTAAACCCGACTATAATATTTCTGGCGGTCACAGGCGTGATTACAGCGCTCCAAACATTCACTCAGATTCAAAACTTAACAGCAAGCAGCAGCGGGGATGCCGGCGGCCCTTTAAACAGCACATCGAGCATAGTTATTTACATGTACAATTCAGCATTTAACGACTTTAATATGGTTTATGCTTCTGCAATAACCGTTGCACTTTTTATTCTCATACTTATTGTTACTTTCATTCAGTTGAAAGTTCTAAGCAAAAACTTCGAAGATTAATTTAAGCGCCTAGGAGGTGACTGGGGATGAAGAAACGCATAGATATCGGCGGTCTTTTGGTTCACATCTTCTTATGGGCGGGACTTATCATTGTGGTTTTTCCGTTTGTATGGATGATCTTATCTTCTTTTAAAAGTCTGCCGGATTTTTATCATTTCTCGTTTTTGCCGGATAAACTTAACTGGTCAGGCTATAAGTATATCTTTGAAGAAACGGATTATTTACGCTGGTATCTGAACAGCATCGTTGTTGCTGTTGTCGTGACGATCAGTTGTCTCATATTTAATTCATTAATTGGATACGTACTGGCAAAGTATAGATTTCCAGGGGCAAAGGCGATATTTATCGTGATTCTCAGCACATTGATGATACCGACGGAATTGTTGGTTATACCTTGGTATGTGGCGGGCAGCAAGCTGCATTGGGTGAATACTTATTGGGGCTTAATGCTGCCGGGGATGATTGAAGCATTCGGTGTTTTCTTAATGCGCCAATTTATGATGAGTATCCCCGACGATATTTTAGATGCAGCACGAATTGACGGCATGGGCGAACTAAGGATTTGGTGGCGGATTGCACTGCCTCAAGTCAGACAGGCGATGGCGGCCATGGGGATTATTACTTTTCTTGGCAATTGGAACGCCTATCTATGGCCGGTCATTGCAACCTCAACCGCAAACATGCGAACACTGCCTGTCGGTATTTCATTGTATTCGACTGCTGATGCAGGGGGCATCCAATGGCATGTGATTATGGGGATGAGTACATTGGCTGTGATTCCTATGATGATAGTCTTCTTGATTTTCCAGAAAAAGATTGTTGAAGGCATTTCTTTGACTGGGGTAAAAGGATAATATGGAATATTCTGTTCAAATGACATTGGCGAGGCTATAAAACAAAGGAGTGTTAAGGTCAATGTTAAATCCTGATGATTTTATCAAAACAGAGGGCTCCGCATTCCCTGGGCGCACTTATATCGATGAATTATTAAAACCTATTTTTTATGATCAAAGAAATCATTTAACCGACGCTATGTTTTCGCTGCACAGAGCTCATGTTGTGATGTTAAGGGAGCAACAATTATTATCGGCATCGGATACTAGAGATATTTTGGGCGGCCTCGAAAAATTAACATCCGTGAACTGGCAAGCGGTCGAATATGATCCGAATTATGAGGACTTATTTTTTATGATGGAAGCGAAGCTTGGCGAGCTGATCGGCGGCGATTTAGCAGGAAAAATGCATATGGCCCGAAGCCGCAACGATATGGGCGAAGGCATGTATCGATTGGTTGCCAGAAAATATCTATTAGCCTTGATCCGGGATGTTAACCGTTTAAGTGAATCTCTTCTTGATCAGGCTGAAAAACACATTGAAACCGTTATGCCTGCTCACACTCATACACAGCCGGCTCAGCCGACAACATTTGGGCATTATTTAGTCGCTGTTTTTGATCATTTACATAGAGACGAAAAGCGTTTATGGGCCGCTTATCAAACGGTTAACCAGTCGCCGTTGGGCGCCGCTGCGATGACAACGACAGGATTTCCAATCAGCCGCGAACGAGTGGCGGAACTGCTGGGCTTTAAAGGACTCGTCGAAAATTCTTTTGACGCCATAGCAACAGGCGATTATTTAATAGAAGCAGCTATATCTATCGCTTGTCTCATGATTAACACAGGCCGCTGGATTCAGGAGTTCCTCAGATTTTCAACAAAAGAGGCCGGTTTATTGCATGTAGCGGATCCCTACGTGCAAATTTCGAGCATCATGCCGCAAAAGCGCAACCCGGTATCAGTCGAGCATTCCCGGGCACTGGCAAGCAGCGCTGTCGGTGAAGCCATGGCGGTGATTCAAATGCTGCATAATACACCGTACGGGGATATCGTCGATTCGGAAGATGATTTGCAGCCGCATCTTTACAAAAGCTGTCATAAGGCATCGCGGACTTTGCGTTTAATGAACGCTGTCGTACAAACGATGTCTATTGACGTTGACCATGCGGCTAAAGAAGCTGGGAATCATTTAATCACGATTACAGAATTGGCTGATGTGTTAACTCGTGATCATGGTCTGCCTTTTCGTAAAGCTCACGGCATCGCCAGCAAAATTGCTAAAAAATCAGCAGAAGAGCATAAAGAGCTGTACGAGTGGCAAGCAGATGACATTAATGAGATTCTGGACGGGGTTAAATTATCAAAAGAAGAATGGCAGGGCATTATTGATCCCAGCGTTTTCGTTAAGAGACGGTCTATTCGCGGCGGGCCTTGTCCATCTGAAGTAAAGCGAATGATTGATAACCGCCGCTTAAAAATTAATAAGAGGGTGAACAGGTATATTGAAACAAAAAAAGCGTTAATGAACGCAGAAGGTCTTTTGCGAAATTGTGTCACATTATATATGAAATAGAGGGGGAGGATTGTCCCCCTTATTTTATGGCTGTTTCCAATGAGATATTTATCATATCGTTAAATGTTGTTTGCCGTTCTTCCGCTGATGTTTCCTCACCTGTAAAGAGATGGTCGCTGACTGTTAAAACGGTTAAAGCACTTGCGCCATATTTAGCAGCCAATGTATAGAGGGCTGTTGTTTCCATCTCAACGGCAAGAACACCGTAGTCCCCTAATTTTTTCATTATATCCATGTTATCGCGATAGAAAATATCAGATGACAAGATGTTGCCGACCTTGACATTTAATCCTTTTTCAACAGCGGTATCGTAAGCTTTTTTGAGCAAATCAAAATTCGCACAAGGCGAGTAGTCAAATCCGGGAAAGGTTTGATTATTCATATGTGAATCAGTACATGAAGTCATGGCAATAATAACGTCACGAATTTTAACATCAGGCTGGATGCCGCCGCATGTACCGACGCGAATCAAACGTTTGACACCATATTCGCGAATTAGTTCGTTAACATAAATTGAAATAGAGGGAATGCCCATACCTGAACCTTGAACAGAAATACGCTTCCCTTTATATGTGCCGGTATACCCTAGCATACCGCGAACCTCGTTGTAACAGACAGCGTCTTCTAAAAAAAGTTTCTGCGATATATTTGGCGCGAAGCGGGTCGCCAGGCAGAAGAATAGTATCCGCGATGTCGCCTTTCTTTGCTTCAATATGTACACTCATTTTAATGCCGTATCCTAGATGATTAAGATACGGTCTTCACCTCCCATCATCTGAAAAAAACAAATATATCTTCATTTTATTTTAAATTTATAGCGGTTACAATAAAGAACAAATGATTAATATGAAAAAGAACCCTGTAACAGGGTTCTTTGCATCCTTATTGTTTTTGCAGAGCGAGTTCCTTGAGTTCTCGTTTTAAAATTTTGCCTAAACTGTTCTTAGGAAGACGATCGACAAATTCAACTTCTGGAATTTTATATTCGGAAAGCCTTTCCTTGCAGTAGTTTAAAATATCTTCTTCAGTAAGAGGGCTGCCTGATTCCTTAACGATATAGGCCCGCGGCACCTCTCCCCAAAAGTCATCAGGTATGCCGACAACAGCTGCTTCTAGAACGCCATCGATGTCATGAATGACTTTTTCTACTTCACCGGAAAAGATATTTTCGCCTCCATAGACAATAACATCTTTGTAGCGGTCCATAATATATAAGAAACCGTCCTCATCAAATTTGCCGGCATCACCCATATAGAACCAGCCATTTTGAAGCACTTCTTTTGTTGCTTCAGGATCTTTCCAGTAGCCTTTGAAAACATAAGGGCTTTTAACAATGATTTCCCCGACTTCTCCTGCAGGGAGTTCTTGATGGCTTTCCGGATCAACAATTTTAACCTCGACATTTTGTATTGGTTTGCCGACGGAATCGATTTTATCGTACCCCATATCCGGATGCCATACGCTGACAGCCCATGCTTCTGTACTGCCGTAACCTTGTGTTAAAGAAATGCCGTATTTAGCATAATCCCTAATTAAGCTTGCAGGGACTTTTGTACCGCCGCACGAAGCTGTTTTAAAAGATTCAAACGTTCTATTTTGCTTTTTTAATTCCTCTAACATGTAAGTGTATGTTGAAGGAAAGCCCATCATCGTGTTAATTTTTTCTTTGTCGATCATATCCCATATAGCCTCAGGGTCAGCATCAGAGAGACAAACCACTGTGATGCCATAATAAACGCCATTCAAAATATTAAGGCATGAACTCATATGGTAAAAAGGATGAACGCCGAGATAACGCATACCTGGCTTAGTGTCCCTTAAGGAGCCGGTTTCAGTAAACCATGCGTAAAGATTTTGATGGGTAATGACACAGCCTTTAGAATTGCCGGTGGTTCCGGAAGTAAATAAAATAATAGCCGGATCTTCACTATCGATGCTCACAGTCGGTTCATCTGTTGGCTGTCCGGCGAGTAAATCATTAAAAGCAGGGACAGTCTCCATACCGATGCCGGTTAAAATCATTGAAGGAATCATTTGCTTTTCGTTAACAGATGAGAGGTTTTCCATATATTCTTCATCATAAAATAATACCTTAGGCTGACATTTTTTTATGACACCTTCCATTTCATAGGCTGTCATTTGCCGGTTTAAAGGCACCGCAATTGCTCCGATTTTAATTGCTGCCATCATGATGATAGGGAATGGATAGTTGTTTTTGCAAACAATAGCTATGCGATCGCCCCTTTGGACGTTTTGTTTCAATAAATAATGAGCAAGCTGGTTAACCTTTTCATTATATTCCTTAAAAGACAGCCGTTCGCTGCCGCCGACTAATCCTTCTATTTGAGGTGTTTGATCTGCTCGGTCTTTCAAAAAGGCTTGAATTGTTCCCATCTGTTATCACTCCAATAATGATCGTTAATGTTATTTTTGCTGGATATTGAGCTGATTATCAATTTTTTAATGTGTTATATAGCGGTGAAATGCTGGAAGAAAATTAGTTTACACTAGTAAACCTTTCTATATTATTTTGCTACTCTAGTGAGAGAAATTCAATTAAAAAGGATTGATGCTGAAGAAAAACGAAGAGTCGCTATATTTATTTAAATGTGATTATTATGAAAAAAATAACGAGAGCTGTCCAATAAGTCATTAAAATAAGTTCAAAAAAGATTCTAGAATTAATTTCTCCTGCGCCTGAATCTCACTGATTGATTTTGATGATGTCCTATTCGGTCTTCTCGTGCCCCGATAAATATTATAGAGCCCAAATAAAAGCCCCATGTCATTTTATTTGACATGAGGCATCATATTTTTTCTTTATTTTTCTACGCTATCCAAAAAGTTGCGTACTGATTCCGGTGTTTTGGCATTAGCGCTGTGAAGATGAGCTATCTTTTCGCCGTTTTGGAAGACAAGCAGGCTTGGAATTCCCATCACTTCATATTTATCGGCAAGTTCAGGAAGCTGGTCTCTGTTAACTTCATACCAGTCAAAGTTGTAGTCCTTGATAATGTCATCTATAAACATGTTAAGGCGCTTGCAATCAGGGCACCAATCGGCTTCGAATTTAACAACGACTGGTTCATTGCTATTGATCGTTTGATTGAAGGATTCAGTGGTTTCAATAGGTTTCATATCTTTCAACTTCCTTTCAAAAAATCATTAATTACCCTTAGCATACCAAAAAGTTGTGAGATATAATAATTTTTTGCTTTAAAAAATGGTCTAGTCTTGTTGTTCCTTTTTGGCTGTTTTCCTAAAGAATAACTCATACAGCACCGGCAGCAAGATGAGCGTTAAAAGGGTTGAAGAGGTTAGTCCGCCGATAACGACAACGGCCAGCCCTTTAGAAATTAACGTGCCTTCAGAAGTAGATAACGCAAGCGGAATCAAGGCTGTGATAGTCGCAAAAGCGGTCATAAGGATCGGCCGCAAACGGGTTTGCCCGGCTTCAAGAACAGCTTCTCGGACCGTCATGCCTTTTTGGTTTCTGTTTTGTCCAATCCGGTCAATAAAGACAATGGCGTTAGTCGTGACAATGCCGATAAGCATCAGGACGCCAATCATTACGCTGATCGACAGCGGCTCTTTTGTTATTAGAAGTCCAAGAATAGCGCCAAAAGGGACAAAGACAAGGGAACTTAAGACAACAAACGGTGTTCTCGCTTTGCCAAAAGTGATTAACATGGTGAGATATACAAGACCTATGGCAATAACTATTGCGATGATAATGTCTTTAAAGGCTTTCGCTGTATCGTCGCTGCCCCCGCCGGTTTTAAAGGTGACATGATTCGGCAAGTCAACATGGTTTTTAACACCCTTGGTGACATCGGCGGTTGCTTTGGCAATGTTATCGCTCGTTATATCAGCTGATACGCGCGCGTATATTTTGCCGTCCAATTTTTGAATAGCAGTTAAAGCTTTTGTTTGTTTAACATCAGCGATTTCAGAGAGCGGTACAATCCCTTTTTGCGTAAAAATAGGCGTATCCTTTATTTGTTTTTCCGAGTGAATGTCTTTGTTATAGGATAGTTTAATTGAATTTGAGCTTTTGAGTGAAACGTCATCAATGGTTACCGGCTGTGTTTGATCGTTAACAGCGCCTAAGATTGCTGCGCTGGAAACACCGTATTCCGACGCTTTTTTGGGATCCACTTGTACAACCCATTCTGTTCTCTTTTCTGTTAAATTGTTTTTTACTGATTTTAGGTCGCTTCGCTTTTTCATATAATGTTCAACATCAGAAGCAGCTTTTTCCAGTGCGTTTATATCTTTTGAGTAAAGATCAATATTGACATTATTATTGGACGGTCCAGTCTGGGATGACATGTCTTGAACATTGATTTCCGATCCGGGAGCTTTTTCTTTAGCCATGTGATTTAATTTTTTTGTGAGCGCTTTGACTTCATCTTCAACATCGACACTCTTCTTTAAGGTAAGGAAGTAATTAATGACATTATCGCTTTTCACGCCAGTTTGAAAGTCGCGGCTGCCAACTTCCGACGAGATGTCTTTTATTGTTTTCCTATGCTTAAGATATTTTTCAATATCCAATGAAACATCATTCGTTTTATCCAAAGAAGTTGCTGCAGGCAGATTAATCGTCGCAACGGCTATTTTCTGTTCGTCATTTGGCAAAAATGTAAAACCAAGGCTTGGCACCGCCGCAAATGAACCGATAAGCAGCAGCAACGAAACAATTATGACAATAATCTTATGGTTAAGCGCTTTTTGTACCAGCCAAAGATAAGCTTTTCGTATCGGTCTGAGCCAATCCCATCTTTCTTCCTTTTGACCTTCATGTTTAAACGAAAGTTTTGCGAATATCGGAACAATTGTCACAGCAACAAACAAGGAAGCAAGTAAAGAAAATACGATTGTCAAAGCGAATGGCAGGAAAAACTTTCCCGTAATGCCGCCGACAAATCCAAGTGGTAAGAATACGACAATTGTTGTAATGGTTGAAGATGTAATGGCTCGCAAAATTTCTTTTGTAGATTCGCTGATTAAGTGATTGGACGGTTTTTTCTTGCCGCTCTTTTTGATCCTTCGATAGATATTTTCTATGACGACAATGCTGTCATCAACGACACGCCCAACCGCTACCGCCATGCCGCCTAATGTCATAACATTTAAGGTAATGTCCATGCCCTTTAGACAAATCGAAGAGACGAGCAAAGACAGCGGGATTGAGATAATGGCAATGAGTGTTGCACGGATGTTTTTTAAGAAAATCAGTACAGCAATCGAAGCAAATAGGGCGCCGAGCAATCCCTCGCGAACAAGGCTCTTTACTGATGCTTTAATGCCTTCGGCTTGACCAAAACCAACAGCATAATTGACTTGATCATTGTATTTATGCAGGACATCCATGACTTTGTTTGAAACATCAACAGTGTTGGCTGATTGCTGCTTTGACACGGCTATTGAAATCGCCGGTTTTAGATTGTATCGGGTATATTCGGTTTGGTCTTTTACTTCTTTTATTTCAGCAATGTCGCCGAGCTTAACAGCTGGTGTCTGCGATCCTGGATTTACAGCTTGTGAACCCATGCTTGGGGAGACGCTTTTGCCCGGTGAGCCGGCTTGCGGATTTTGCATGTTTGATGGAGCTGGTCCGCCTCCGGGTTGTATTTGCAGATTTTTCAGCGCGTTAATGTCTTTTAACTTTTCATCAACTTTAACAGGAATTTCGGTATGGCCTTTCGTAACTGTTCCGGCCGGCAAAGAAACAAATTTGTCTTTTATCGCATTCTCGATGGCGTTCAGCGATATACCTGCCTGTCGAGCTTTGTCTTTATCAACAATCACATTTAAGTAGCGTTCCTTATCTCCGCCGGCAGAGACGCTGCTTACTCCCGGTATTCTTTCTAAATCTGGTACAATATCATCATTGACCAATTTATTAATGTTTTCATTGCCTTTTGCAAATAAAGAAATACTGTATATCGGCAATGCGCCAAAGGAAAATTGGTTAACTTCAGTTGTAGCGTTATCCGGCAAATGAGCGCTGTCTATGAGTTTATTGACTTCACGCTCCATTTTATCCATATCGGTATTAAAAGGGAATGTTAAGTTGATGATACCTGTATTTTCGTAACTCGAGCTTTGCATTGTTTTTAAATGGCTTAAACCTTTAAACTTATCCTCAAGCGGTGTGATGACTTTATCGTCGACGTCTTCTGGTGAAGCTCCGGGATAAGTCGCTTGAATAGATAACTGCGGAAAGGTGGCATCCGGCAGCAAATCCATTTTTAAAGATGAAAAGGAATAGACGCCGCCGATGAGAAGCAAAACAGCAATCAGAACAATCGCTACAGGATTTTTTAGGCTGAAACGGGTTATCGCATTCATTTTCACTATCCTTTCTGTAGATATCACACATGATTCAGTATATCGAAAGTTTAAAAAATTACAATATAGGAATGATAAAGATCAGTGCGATAAAATATTTTTAGAGAATATTTAATGAGTCGAAACGAAAAATTCAAAGGCGAATATTCTCGGCTAAACTCAGGCTCATCACATATAAATGGCGGGCGGTACAAAGATCAATGGAAAGAAGAAGGGGAGAAACATGGACATTAAATTTACTAATAAAGCTAAAGAAATTATTAAAGGGAAACTAAAAGAAAACACAGCCAGCGGCTTTTTAAAGTTGATTTATGATACCGTTGGATGCGGCTGCGTTAATGATGGCGTGATACATCTTGCCTATGTTTCTGAAATAGAGCCTGATGATATAAGAGTCGATACGAATGAATGGCCAGTATATATACAGGCGCAATTTGAAATTTATTATAATGAAGAAATGACTATCGATTATTTGGATAAATATCAATGTTTTCAATTAAAAAGCCCGAATCAAATCATGAACCCGAGAATGAAATGGGTCAAAAGCTAAAAGGCTGGGAGAGTGAAGGCTGACGTTAAAATGTCAGCCTTTTGTTTGTACTATCAGCCTTTTATTCAGTGCAGATCAGAGCGTTTGAAAAGCAATCACTAAGTATAAGTGCAGCTAAGCCTCTGTTGATGCTGTTGCTTTCTGCAGATGATAGAGTTTGCTATCTAATGTTCGTGTCATGAAAGGGGCAACAACATCGACAGCATGAATAACTTTTTCTATATCGACACCAGTGTCAATACCCATGCCATGGAGCATATAAAGAACGTCTTCGGTCGCTACGTTGCCTGTTGCACCAGGGGCAAAAGGGCATCCGCCTAAACCGCCGGCAGAACTGTCAAACCGATCAACCCCCGCCTCAAGGCTCGCATAAATATTAGCAAGCGCTGTCCCTCGTGTATTATGAAAATGGCCGGTTATGAGTATGTTCTTCGGCTGAATTGATTTTAAGCTGTTAAATAACTGATAAACTTCTTTAGGCGTAGCCATGCCCACCGTATCAGCTACGCTTAATTCATTCACGCCGCAATGCGCAAACGCTTCGCATAACTTTATTGTTTTTTCTGCAGGCACTTTTCCTTCATACGGACAATAAAAAGCGGTAGACACACAAGCCCGTACAAATTTGCCGTTTTGCTTTAAATCGGCAATTAATGGTTTTAATTCTTCTAAACTTTCATCAGTCGATTTATTTATATTTTTCTTGTTAAAAGTATTGCTGACGCCTACGAATACGGCAATGTCATTGGCGCCGGATTGGTAAAAACGTTCAACGCCCTTTTGATTTGGCGCAAGAACAAAATTACGGGTGTTATCTAGACATTGTTCTATGACATCATCAGCATCTTTCATTTGCGGCACCCATTTTGGCGACACAAAGGAGGTTAGTTCCATTTCTTGAATATTGGCTTGCTTAAGGGCTTTTATAAATTGAATCTTTGTTTCGGTCGGGATCGTGTTTTTTTCATTTTGCAAACCATCACGGGGACCGACTTCAATGATCGTGACTTTATCAGGCAGAGACATGATATACACCCCTGTTCTAAATATTCTAATTTCATTGTATACATCAATATTGAAATGAACAACTCAATTGTTTGTATTTTTAGTAAAAACAAAAAATAAACAAAAGGATTAAATAATATTATTATGTAAACTTTAAGGGTGTATAGATAAAGCAAGTTATTTTTCTATATGCTTCATTCAAGTCTTGCAAACATTCGCTTTTTCGATTCCGAAAATCTAGCTAGCCCTACATTGAATCATATGATTTTGAAAGTTTGCTTGGGTTGTCATAACATTAATATCATTGAAGCCACTGATTAAAAGAAAGGGTGTAAAAATGAAAGTTAAACATCTCAATCTAACTGTTACAGATGTTCCGGCTGCTCGGGATTTTTTAGAAACTTATTTTGGCATGACATGCAAAACCAGTAAAGGAGATGGCTTTGCGGTTATGCTGGATGACGATGGTTTCATTCTGACTTTAATGAAAGGAAGAGAAGTTTATTACCCAAAGACCTTTCATGTTGGATTTCCGCAAGAAAACGAAGACCAAGTAAACAAGATTAATCAGCATTTGAAAGAAGGCGGATTTGACGTCAAACCTCCGCAGCATTTGCACGCTTATACCTTCTATGTTAAAGCGCCCGGCGAATTTACAGTCGAGGTTCTCTGTTGAAATTCCTGATATTTAAGAGCAAGCGATGTCCATATATTAAAAATCAGAATGAATATATTGAAAAAGACCGCTGGACCATTTGGACAGCTGAAAAATAGATAGGTTGGCGTTCTTCTTGTTAAAAAATTGGGTCAAGTGTGGATGCCGGGTGTTGTACCGAAATTACATCATCATCCCGGAAGAGTGGAGCATACGGGAAAACCAATTGGCTGCGATACGGAATCAATATTGAAATCTTTATAGGCTGGAGCGATGAACAGATATTTTCTGCTAAAGAAAAGGGGGTGATATAACGATGAATGGCTTATGATTTTGCTTTGTGATGAGACACACATTTGCCAAAGGTTCACGATGTTAATTGATTCTTTCGGAGGTGGTTAAGGTGTCAGATGTTTCAGTTGCCGCCCGGTTGAATAACCTCCCGCTCGGTTCTATACACCGAAAGGCAACATTTATTATCGGAGCCGGCTTGTTTTTCGAGTTTTTTGACCTCGAATTATCTGGTGTCCTTAGCTCAGTTATTGGCAAAGAGTTTCATATTACTGCTTCATCATTATCACTATTACTAAGCTCTGCATTTTTTGGTATGTTCTTAGGGGCAGTTTTGTTAAATGGGATGGCTGATAAAATCGGCCGTAAGAAAGCATTTATGGTGAACCTTCTCATCTACTCCGTATTTACTTTTGCGGCTGCTTTCAGTCCTAATGCTGCCATGCTGGTTATTTGCCGCTTCTTAGCTGGTATCGGAATCGGGGCATTGCCTCCTCTGTGCGATACTTACTTAAGCGAATTATTGCCGGTCTGCAATCGCGGACGGATTATGGCTTGGGCTTATACATTGCAATTTTGTGCGTTTCCAATTGAAGGGCTTCTGGCCCGTTGTCTTGTTCCATTGCATATAGGAATCGACGGCTGGCGGTGGCTATTTATTATTGGATCTTTAGGCGCAATGATTGCCTGGGCATTGCAGCAAAATCTGCCGGAATCTCCCCGCTGGTTAGAGGCGATCGGGCGCAAACAGGAAGCAGAGCAAGTTATGCAGCGGTTCGAGAGTCAATCCGGCTTCGAAAGACACAGCATTGAGAAGGCTGCTTCGGCTGAACCGAAGATACTGCAAGAAAAACTGCCTGTTTCCACGCTATTCAATAAGGACTACCGCGGGCGTACAGCCATGTTATGGGTTTTTCAAATATTTCAATCAGTCGGATATTATAGTTTTGGCACTCTTGTTCCGCTTGTTTTGGCTGCCAAAGGTTATAATGTCACTGATACATTGACATTTACCGCTTTAACTTTTTTGGGATACCCGCTTGGTTCTCTTATCTCACTGCCGATTGTGGAACGAATACAACGTAAATGGCTGATCGTTTTAGCTGCCTTTTTTATGGCATTATTTGGCATCCTTTTCGGTATATCGACTTCCAGCGGTCTAATCATTGTTTTTGGATTTTTATATACGCTTGTCAGTAATATTTTTTCCAACGCCTATCATATTTTTCAAGTTGAAATTTATCCTACTTCCTTGAGAGCAACCGGCGCGGGAGTTGGATACAGTTTAAGCAGATTGAGCAGCGGGGCAATGCCTTTTATATTGGTGCCGTTATTAAACAATAGCGGATCGACGGCTTTATTCACTGTTGTGGCTGTGACTATGGTCATCATCATGCTTGATATAGGCATTTTTGCACCGAATACAACGTCGAGATCTTTAGAAGAAGTCAATCAAATGTCCCCGTCAAGTTCCCGGAACGACAACGCTTCAGTGCCTTATTGATCGTTATGTAAAAAGGAGAGAGACTAAGAGACTATAAGTTTCTATGTGTCTAAAAACGGAGTTAAAGCGGGGGATCACCTCCCAATTTTTTATGTGTTTAAATCTATTTGCCGGAATGAATGATTGATGCACATCCATGAGGAAAAAAGATCGATATAAAGGATATCGTCCATGGCTGTCGAATTTAATGGTGCAGGATAAGCTATAGGGAAAGGATAACCTTATGGATAAATGGAAAAGAAAGATGGTCAATACTTCTCGCGGAACATTTGAAGTGTTCTTTAAAGGCAGGGGAAGGCCGATTTGCGTCACTCACCATTACTCTGAATTTAACAGCAGCGGCGATCATTTTTATTAAAAAACCCGGATTTGACCGAGGCAGAGAGGCGAAAACTTGCGAAAGAGCGAACAAAACTATCTTTACATCATCCAAATAAATTTGAAGACCTATTTTCGCCTCACATACATAAAAAAATGTCTGCCATTAGAATGGATTTTTTTAGCAGGGCATTATTTTTATACGATATTACCAAACAATTATCAAGAATTTCCGTAAAAACTCTGATTATTTGCGGAAAACATGATGTTCAGTGTCCGCTTAATTTTTCAATTGAAATAAGTGAATGTATTGCTGGTGCACGCCTTTATGTCTTCGAGGACAGCAGCCATTATCCATTTTTAGAGGAGCCTCAATTATTCAATAAAGTGGTCGAAGACTTTTTTAAAATCGATAAGATATAAGAAAAATGAAACTGGGAGAAAAGACAATGTCTAATCGAAACATTCAATTAATTAATTTAAGCATTGGACGGCCTAAAATGATGACATATGCCGATAGTAAACAAATGGAAACAGGAATATGCAAGAAAACTGTCAATGAAGCTTTTCTATCAAAGGAAGGATTTAAAGGAGACGGGGTTGCGAATTTAAAGCATCATGGCGGTCCCGATCGTGCCGTTTGCATCTATCCGTATGAACATTATTCTCTATGGGAAAAGGCATTCAATGTTCAATTGCCTCCCTCAGCATTTGGCGAAAACTTAACTGTAGCCAACATGTTGGAACGTGATGTCTGCATCGGGGATACCTATCAAGTTGGAGATGCCGTTATTCAAGTCACACAAGGAAGAATGCCATGTAGTACAATCTCAAAAAGAATGAATCTGCCGAGTCTCCTCGACAGGATAATTGAAGAAGGGTATACAGGCTATCTTTGCAGAGTCATAGAAGAAGGAACAGTGAGAAGGGATTCGTCCATAAGATTGCTGAAACGCCACTCGAAACAAGTGACTGTATTATTTGCGAACCAAATTTATTTTCACAGCCAAAACGATATTGAAGGTATGAAAAAAATCATAGCCGTCGAGGCGTTGGCAAGTGTCTGGCGTCAAAAATTACTGAAAAGGATAGAGAAATTATCAGTTTTCTAACTCTCAAAATCTAGAACCTTTATCATCAAGCAGCAGTAATTTGAAAGCCAAATCACTTATGATAAATAGTTTTGGCTATGCAACATTCTCGGTTTGGGCATTGCCATAGCCAGCGAGCATTTTTCATACCGAGCGCTATATATAGCGTTTGGCAGACTGTTTCGCGTTCCATTCTTGCACTGATCCCCAGCCGATTTAAAGGATTGGATACAAGAAAACATGAAAATGGGAAATTTGACATTACAATAACGAACCGAGAAAGGGCGGGTAAAATGACCTTTGCTTTTAAAGCCATTGATCATATTCAGCTCGCTGCCCCAAAAGGCAGTGAAGACACTGCCAGAAAGTTTTTTAAGGATATTTTAGGATTTGATGAAATAGAAAAGCCTGAAGCGCTTAAGAAAAATGGCGGTGTTTGGTTTAGATTTGGAAATCATCAATTACATATAGGGATTGAAGAACCATTTTTACCGGCTAAAAAGGCGCATCCTGCTTTTGAAGTAGAAAATCTGGAAGAGCTGAAAAAGCATTTAACGACAAACGGTGTCGATGTAATTGAAGACAATAACCTTCCCGGGGCACAGCGGTTTTATATCTCGGATCCATTTGGAAACCGTCTTGAATTATTGGAATGGCTATAAGAAAAACCCCAGAATTGTTCAGAGAAATCTCTGGCTGAACTTGTTTGGGGAACATAAGGGAGCCGGAAATATAATGGGTTTTTTGCCGGCCCAAGAAATGCGATTAACGCGCGGCTATAGAGTGAGCGTCCCGCCATGATAGCAATAATAGGCATCAGCTTTAAGATTTTTTATCTTTCTTAAAGATTGTTCTGCTTTCTTAATATTTAAACAATAGTGCGGATTGGCAATGACCAACTCTTGATTCTCATTAACAGCTGCATCGCCTGTAATGACACTTTGCAAACTTGGAAAATATAATGATATATGCCCTGAAGTATGCCCTGGTGTAGCGATGACTCTGCATTGGTTTTCCAAAATCATATCACCATCATTGACTTTTGTGTCAACGGGAACATGCTTCAAATTTTTTAATTGCTGTATGAAACGGTTGCCGAATTCGATTGCTTCATTCGGCAATTTTCCCAGCATATCTTCGGCTTGTACCAGTCGCTCTGCCTTCATTTCACCGCTTATATATTTTGATTCAGTTTCACTGGCTATAATGTTAATCCATGGATACTTGTTTTTGAAATCATATAAAGAACCTATATGATCATCATCATAGTGAGTAATGATGATATGTTTTAACTGTTTCATTTCGTAACCATGTTTTAAAATTTCATTTTCTATTAAAGTGATAAAATTTGTATACCCAGTATCGACTAAGGTTAGCTCATTGTTCAGTATAATCAAGCTAGGATAAATGATATTTTTTTGTCCATTATATGCAAATTCAATAGGCAGATCTATTATCTTCATTTTCCGTCCTCCTTATATTTACTATACCAAAATTAATCTACCAATCTATTATCAATGACTCTAAGGAGGAGAAAAATATGTCGATAATACTTTAGTGGTAGAGCAAGATGAAAATCGAACGAAGCATCTTCCTGCAATAATGAAAAATACAAATGGAATTTTCCCTAATAAAAAAAGAATTGAAAATGGCAGTTCGATAATGGCATGTCATTTGTTTAGAGATGATAAGAACGATACAAAGCTTATAAATCTCTACTATCTAGGGAGATTATCACATAAAAATAGTGCTTAAAGACTAGTCTGGGTTTGAAAATAGGACTTATTTATCATTGATTGTATAATAGTATAAATATACCATTGTTTGTGGGGATATTACATAAATATACCTTGTATAACAATATATGATATTTTTGTCTGTATTTGATAAATTGCGAATGATGATCAATTTTCGGTTAGGGCAGTAGCCATATATTATCCTAATACATAATAGGGACTGCATTGTCACCACCCCTTTAACTAATACAGCTCTGGTATTATCAGAATTGTTATAATGCAACCTTCCCAAGGGGGATATTACATGTTAGCCATACATCATTTATCTAAGAAATATAGGCTCTACAATATTTGTTGGGGTATGAGAAAAATTAAAACAAAAAATACACGCAAGCTCCTTAATCCTTTACACTTGAATTGACGAGAAACAAGAAAAGAATAGGAGTTGCGTGTATATGCATTTTAACATGATTTTACCTGGATTAGAAGATGGTTATTTTTACTTTGCCTTTAACCTTTATTTTAAATCAGGCGCTGATAACTGTACCAAAAGATTACAAAGTGGATAGTTTTTTTCTAGGAGAAATTTTACATGCCTTTATCTTTTATATTTCATTTAAATGGAGATTTAAAAATGTTTAAAATTCATTCAAAGCAATGCACTTTAAATAAACTAGGAGGATAAATATGGTTTTCAAACCGGCAATTGCAGTTGCATCTTTAATTAGTCTTATTATTTATCCAATTTTTTCTGTGGGCATCATCTTTTATTATATTTTTATGGGCAGATCAACAGATCATTTATTATTTAATAGTTTATCTGTTGTTGTATCTAAAGATACTTCTTTTTCGTTTTCATTCAAACCTCATTTTTTTCTAATAGCATTTGTCCTTTTTGTTATATCATTTTTGATAGCCTTAATATTTACTAATATTAAGAAGGATAGTTAATATTTGAATACAAGTCGAAAAAACTTAAACCAAGACCTTCAAAAAGTCAAAAGAAATAAAGGGGCAGCAGGTGATACAGCAGGTTAAAAGTACAATCGTTTGGGAGCATAAAAATACATAATTGCCGTCAAAAAAACAGCCTTTCCAGTCATCCAAAATGTCCGCTTCATGTCATTGCGAAAAAACACCGAAGTGAGGGGAAACGGAAGGACGAATGAAACAGATTTGGCTAGTGATACTAAACAGTCCGTTATATTCGATATAAGAGGTCAAAAGATATCTGATGAAAGATGAGTTACACGAAAAGAATGATGAAAAAGACAAAGGCGGTGTAGATATAAGATTTTAAAACAAATGATTGAGAGTGAGAAAATGGCCGTAGGGTTTAAAGTGAAATATTATTGCTGCCAAATAAGTCATGGCGATTTTTATATTCATTTTTCTCTACAATAAGCTATCATTTAGAGCCGAATGGTTGGGGGGATAGCTACTCAAAGCCACTAACGTTGAACGACTAGCAGACAATGATTTCGTGTTTTAAGCCAAAAATAGAAAATATAGATAAGATAATAAAATAAAAATGATATTAAATATGAGCGGCTAAGCAAATGATTTATATGTAGAAAGACAAAGATTCCTGGGGCGCAATTGGTGCAAGTTTTGTACTTTTTATATTATTGAGTGTCATTGGGATGCAGATGAACTTTATCACGCTAATACAGCTTAAAATAGGATGGAGGATTTTGTTTGATTAAGTTTTTAATAGATAATTTTATCATTATTTTATTGCTGCTTCCATTAACTAGTCTGATACATGAATTAGGACACGCTTTTTTTGGAAAGATGTTTGGTGGTAAAGTAGTAGAAATATCATTAGGATACGGTCCTAGCCTTTTTAAATTGGGAATTTTCAATATAAATAAGTTCTATTTTTTTTGGGGATATTGCAGGGTTATATTGCCGGATAATAATAGGATTTCAAAATTCCTTTTTCATATAGGTGGTGTTTTATTTAATTTTTTGTTCCTATTTTTTTTGTACGTATTACGTGTTGTTTTCAATGTGCATTCTGACTATATAGGAAATTTAAATATCATAAATTTCGTTATGATCATGACTTGTTTAATCCCAATTAATTATTTTGACAATACACCAAGTGACGGCAAACGATTACTTGAAATAATTAAAAAAGATTCTGCTTAACAAAACATAGGATTCGTAATGATGAATTTAAGTGAACTTAAAACAATTCTTATAAAATATGGGGGCTGTGCCCCCCATATTCGCTGGCTATTATGAGCCATGATATGTTTTTAATACTTTGTTCAAACGGTCTGCATAGTTGGTAAACATTCCTGTTGCTCCCCAGCTTAATAGTCTTCTCATATCATCTTCGTTGTTTACCGTATAAGGGTGAACGAGCAGTCCATTTTTCCTTAATTTTTGTACATATGCTTTATCAATCATATCGAAGTTCATTCCTGCACCGACTGCATATTTTTTGATGTCCTTTATTTCATGATTAGTCATATGTGCGGGTTGATCATAAGAAAGCAGCTGAACCAGCGGAATGTTCGGATCCATCTTATGAATTTTTAACAGGCTGTCTTTGCTAAAGGATTGGATAATAACTTTTCCAGACTGGGCATTCGGCCCCAGCAAATGATATTGTCTTAAGACGTTGAGTAATTTTTTCTCAACCCCAGGGTAAAGCTCAGGATTTTTTGTTTCAATATAGTAATTGGCGTTCCGGCCGAATTTTTTTATCACTTCTTCTAAAGTCGGTACCTTAAGTCCCCGATAAGAAGGTTTCGCATATTCTGGGTATTCTTTATTAAACCATGAACCGGCGTCAAGTTTCTTAATCTCTTTTAGCGTAAAATCCTTGATTTGCCAAGGCGCTCTGTCAGGATAAACCTTTTCAGCATTCGTCGTACGTTTCAACGATGTATCATGCATAACAATAAGGTGGCCGTCTTTGGTCATCTGTACATCCATCTCGAGGTAGTCGGCTTTTAATTTTTTTGCGAGTTGGAATGACGGGATGGTTTCTTCCGGTGCATATCCCGAAGCGCCGCGATGACCAATGACCAAAAATTTTCCGTGAGGCAGAGCGGAGTGCCCATTATTTTCTTTAGCAGATGCTATAGATCCTGCAGAACCTGTGATAACTAAGCCAATCATCAACAACATCACTGTCAGTTTCCTCAAAAAAACGTTTCCCTTCATAAAAAACACAACCCCTTTCTCGTTTTAAATATTGAAATGTTCATCCGTGAAAAGCCTAAAAACTTTGCAATTTAATAGATTAATAGATTTTGAATGATTATGATCACATGGATGGCGTTTTCTTGTTTTGGTTATGTATTTTCATTTCTTTTTTACCGGTATTCCAAGTTAATCCCATAAAAAACATTGCTAAAACGCAAGAAATAAGAATCATTAAGAATCCGCCATTCCAGCTGAAAAACTGAACGATGTAACCCATTGCGGCATTGGAAAGTACAGCTCCTCCTAAATAACCGAATAATCCAGTTAATCCCGCAGCCGTACCTGCAGCTTTTTTTGGAGCTAAATCTAATGCATGCAATCCGATAAGCATGACGGGGCCATAGATCAGAAATCCAATCATTATGAGTGCAATGTTATTAATCCATACATATCCTGGAGGAACAACCCAGTAAACAAGGACAGCAATGGCTACGCCAAACATAAAAATGACTCCTGCTGGTGCGCGGCGCCCTTTGAACAGTTTGTCGCTGATCCAGCCGCAAAGCAGTGTACCCGGAATTCCGGCATATTCATATAGAAAAAAAGACCACCTGGAACTGGAATTCGTGAAACCTTTCACTTCTGTTAAATAAGTCGGCGCCCAATCAATAACGCCGTAACGGACAAAGTAAACAAAAATATTGGCAATGGCAATATACCAAATAAACTTATTATTCAAGACATATTTCAGCAAAATCTCTTTCGTTGATAATTCCGTTTCGTAGCTTTTTTTGTCATCAGTAGGGTAATCGTTCCGGTATTCCTCGATAGGAGGCAAACCTTCAGATTGCGGCGTATCTCGTATGGTAAGAAAAGCAAAAATGGCAACGGCGATGGCTATTAATGCAGGGAAGAAAAAGATACTTTTCCAAGTGAGAAAGATAGCAATCCCCAAAGTTGCTAATGGAGCAATAACTCCGCCGCCAACATTATGCGCGACATTCCAAATGGACATCTTTCTTCCTCTTTCATTGACAGAGAACCAATGAGCCATCACTCTGCCGCTGGGAGGCCATCCCATGCCTTGTGCCCAGCCATTGATAAACATTAAGGCGAACATGAACGCAAAGCTTGTTGTAACAGCTGGAATAAATCCGAAGATAAGGTTGACTACTGCAGACAATATCAAACCTGTTGGCAAGAAAAGCCTTGGATTCGTTCGGTCAGATACTGTTGCCATAACAAATTTACTGATCCCGTAAGCTATTGACAGCGCTGATGCGATCAAACCAAGCTCGCCGGTTGAAAATCCTTTATCTAATAGATAAGGCATCGCCAGCGAAAAGTTTTTTCTCACTAGATAATAGCCGGCATACCCGATAAATATCCCCAGAAATACTTGTAATCTAAGCTTTTTGTATGTTGGATCAATTTGATTGTCTGGCAGCCTCTCAATATGAGGGGCGGGTTTATAAATATGAAACGGATTTTTCATAGATTCTATACCTCCTTTGATAGTTGAAATATGATTTGAAGGTTAAGGGCTTACATTTCCAAAAATTCAAGAATACTAAAACTTTAAAAAGATCTAGCAATCAAATGATTTAGCCAGAGGCAAATGACTTTTTATTAAATAATTATCCGTACACCCTAAAATCCCTGCTGAAATTTAACGGAATTTGGCAACTGCTTCCTGATAGAATACTTAAGAGACTTCTGCTATTCTTTTCCTATTCTCATCAATCACCCCTTCCAAAAATAAAAGAGACCACAAGTTATCCTTACCATCAGGCAAGGAATGCATTGTGATCTCCCAAATCTCATTCACAAAAATTAACTTGTAAAGATATAATATAAAAGAATTTGGCAATAATCAACCAGTTTCGATAGATTTGATGAACAAAATATATGCTTTTTTATTTCTTTTCCTTTTGTCTCTCTTTCAGTCTTCTATTTAGCGTCACTTTTTTCAGGGGGTATAATCCTTCCAAAATATTTATTATTTTACTTGCCGTCACTGCCGGAAGATCAACAACATAAGGTCTAGGACAAAACGTATACGTGATCTGGAGCGGGAAAATGCCATATTAAAAAAAGGGCCCCACTAATGAGGCCCTGACTTATGGCATACGGCTTGTTTTATCATATTCATTTCCGAATGAATATGTACAGGTGAATACACTGTTTTTCTTCATTTTTTATTTTTTAAAGAGAACTTCGGATTCATTCCTGATGATTTTTCTTGATTTTTTATTCATCGATAAGCAAAGCTATTTTCCCAAATTGAGCAGCATGTGCCATCCTTTTAAAAGCTTCAATTGCTTCGGATAAAGGATAGCTTTTGTCGATGATTGGCTTAAGGGCATGGCGCTTCATAAAGTCCATCATTTTGCCAAATTCTTCACCGCTTCCCATTGAGGTTCCGATAATGCTTATTTGCGGATAAAAAAGGGAACGTAAAGGGATTTCTATTTTATCTCCTGAACTCGCTCCAAAATTTACGATCCGGCCATTTGGTCTCAAGATTTCAAAGTATTTTTGGAAAGTTGCTGGTCCGATGCTGTCGAGAACGATATCAATTTTATTTTCCTGAATACTTTTTGTCCAATCACTGTGACTGTCAAACGCATAGTCAGCACCGTATGCCAATGCTTTGTTTCTTTTATCCTCGCTCCGGGATGTAACACTGACTGTTGCTCCCGCAGCTTTAGCCATTAATAAGGCAAAGGTCGCCACACCGCTGCCGACGCCTGGGATTAAAATGTGTTCGCCTTTCCTCAGCCCTCCCTTGGTAAATAGTGCCCGATAAGCAGTCAGCGCAGATAAAGGCAAAATGCCGGCCTCTTCCCATGACAGGTATGAGGGTTTTTTTACAGCATTTTTGGCGGGAATAATCACATATTCCGCAAATGTACCATCGGAGGGACCGCCTAAAATTTTTGGATTCTTTGGAACGGAATCGGTGAAATCCCAATCGATGCTGGGATTGATGATAATTTCTGCACCCACCGTCAGCTCTGATACGCCTTCTCCAACCTCCGTTATAATGCCGGCGCCGTCAGAACCTGGAATAAAGGCAGGATCGCCTTTCTTTCTATTATTAATAACAAACAAATCGCGATGATTTAGTCCAGCAACTTTCAATTTTACTTTAACTTCGCCATAACCAGGATTTCTGTCCATCGCATCAGCGTATTTGAGCCCCTCTATACCGGTCTTATCATGATGTATGATAGCTTTCATCGAATGCCTCCAGAAAATGTTTTAGATTGGTTTAATATACACTTTACAAAGTAAAATTCTAAAAGTCTAGTAAAGAACTCATTTATTTAGTAGAATAGTTAAAATAATAGGGCAATAGAAGAACAAATATAATCGGATATCGTTCTTTAAGGAGGCCATCATATGCAAAAACTGCCTGAAAATACGGCGCTATTAATGATTGATGTGCAAAAAGGGTTTGATGATCCTTCATGGGGAGAAAGAAATAATCCTGATGCAGAGATGAACATTGAAAGCATTCTAAACACATTTAGAGAACCCGGTCATCCTGTTATTCACATTCAGCATTTATCAAAGAATCCCGATTCAGATTCTTCCGGAAGCGAGTTCAAAGATCATGCAAAGCCGAAACATGGAGAGCCAATCTTTCAAAAGTGCGTCAACAGCGCCTTTATCGGTACGGATTTGGAATATTATTTAAAAGAAAACGCCATATCATACGATAGTCATTGCCGGCCTGACAACAGACCATTGTGTATCAACAACAGCCAGAATGGCAAGAAATCTTGGCTTTAATGTTTATGTCATTTCCGATGCAACGGCAACATTTGATAAGGTCGGCTTTGACGGCGCCCGGTACCCGGCTGAAGAGGTCCACAAAGTCAATTTAGCAAGTCTGCATAATGAATTTGCGACGGTAACAGATACTGAAACTTTGCTTAAACACTTATCATTTATCAGACGGTAAGGTTTTACTATTATGGGAAAAAGAGGGGAAACATGGGTAAAACGCTCGATTCAAATAAAAAACACTGAAAAAGTTTTAGAAAAGGCGCTTTAAGAAGCTAATTGATTTGTATCCCCTGAAAGGCCAAATGTTCACTTGAGGCGGATTTTCTCTTGATTCTTTCCTTATCATAAGCAATAATAGTAATTAAAGTTTATCTGAATGTTTTGAACAGCGGGGGATAAAAATGAAAATTGTAAAGTTTGGCGGCAGCTCATTAGCAACCGGAGAGCAGATCGAAAAAGTTTTTAATATTGTCACATCGGATCCTGAACGAAAGATCGTCGTTGTTTCAGCACCTGGAAAGCGGCACGCTCAAGATGCTAAAGTCACAGATTTGTTAATTGATTGTGCCAAAGGATATTTGCAATTCGGGGAAGCGAAGTCTTCCTTTGAAGCGGTTATAGAAAGATACGATCTTATTGCAAGGGAACTGAGCCTTTCTGATGAAATCATAAGAAACATTCATGATGATTTATTGACTTTATTAAACAGTGATAAAAGCCGCCCTGAAAAATACTTAGATGCCGTTAAAGCGAGCGGTGAGGATAACAACGCAAAGCTTATTAGCACCTACTTTAAACAAAGAGGCATCGAGGCTCACTATGTGAATCCGAAAGAAGCTGGGCTGATTGTCAGCGATGAGCCGGGTTGTGCACAAGTGCTGCCTGAATCTTACAAGTCTTTGTATAAACTGCGCGAACGTTCAGGGGTTCTTATTTTTCCAGGTTTTTTCGGTTACAACAAGAAGGGGGAAGTCGTTACATTTTCCAGAAGCGGTTCGGATATTACAGGCTCTATATTGGCCAACGGAACCAAAGCCGATCTTTATGAAAACTTCACCGATGTCGATGCTGTATATTCTGTTAATCCTGCTATCATTGCCAATCCTAAAGAACTTCGGGAACTAACTTATCGGGAAATGCGGGAATTATCCTATGCAGGTTTTTCTGTCTTCCATGATGAGGCGCTCATGCCTGCTTTCCGTGCCGGCATACCCGTCAATATCAAAAATACGAATGATCCATCCAAAACAGGGACGAAAATTGTGAATGAGCGTGAGCATACAGATACGCCTGTTATTGGCATTGCCAGTGACAACGGCTTTTGCAGCATATATGTCAGTAAATATCTGCTCAATAGGGAAATTGGATTTGGGCGCAGGCTTTTACATATTTTAGAGGACTTTAACTTATCTTTCGAGCATATGCCTTCAGGAATTGACGACATTTCAATTATTTTAAGGCAAGATCAAATAGACCGTAAACAAGAAGAGCATATTATGATGCGGATTAAGGATGAACTTCAAGCAGATGATGTAAAAGTTGAATATGATTTAGCCATTATTATGGTCGTAGGCGAGGGGATGAGGCGAAATGTCGGCACAGCTGCCAGAGCATCAAATGCGCTGGCGCGAGAAGGCGTTAACATTGAAATGATTAATCAAGGCTCTTCAGAAGTAAGCATGATGTTCGGCGTTAAGGAAGTGGATGAATATCGGGCTGTTCAAGCGCTATATGAGGAGTTTTTTGCAAGTGTTCCGGTTTAATCATCTAAAACTTGTCTAACGCCCGGCCCTAGACGCTGTATATTGGCATTTTAAGCAGAACCCATAGTGATGAAGGGTTCTGCTTATGATTTTACGTTTTCAATATTCCTGTTCAGGCGACATAGATGATCTATGGGAAGTATCCTTAAGGTGCCGAAGGATAGAAAGAACATCTTTCAACCGCTTGACTTCGTATGTCGGCTGGTTGTCGCCGGGGGCGGCTGCACCATGATGATTAATCCAAATGGACTTCATGCCGACGGCGTTGGCCCCTTTTATATCAGCGTTTAAATTATCGCCAACCATCACCGCTTCTTTATGATTAAGACCGGTTTCAGAAAGGACATATTCAAATAAAGCTGGATCTGGCTTTCCTTTTCCAAAATCACCGGAAATCACAATTTTTTCAAAGAATGGCGGGAGCTCATGCGCAGATGTTAGTTTCTGATTTTGCAGTGTCGGAGCGCCGTTCGTAATCAGAACAAGCCGGTATTCTTCTTTTAAATGTCTCAATACATCTAATGTATCCGGATAAAGATAGGCAAGCTGTTGTCTCGTTTCCTTAAAAATACCGGCTAGTGTTTTGCCAAGATGCCCATCATTCATACCAAGTTCCTGAAGACTCTCTGTCCAAACACGGATTTGATATTCAGGTGCTATTCGTTCCAATTCAGGGAATTCTAATGTTCCGTCGTGAAAGGTTCCCCATAACCCCTCAAAGGGATTAATCCCGATCATTTTTGTAAAAGGATATACATCATACTCGGCATATATGGTTCTCGCTTTATTTCTTACATGTTTTTCGATTGTCTCTGGATCGATCCCAATTTTATCGGCGGCTATGGTACAAGTTGTTTCAAAAGCTTCTTTAATGCATTTGGAATCCCAAAGCAAAGTATCATCAAGATCAAAGAAAACGGCTTTCATCTGTCCACCCCTCGTATAATTGTGAGTTATCTGAAATCGCCTATTATTCTATTATCATATCAGAAAGACACCATCGATAAAAAGGCGGAAATCATATGAGTATTCAAAAAGGAATAAATTCTTAAGCGGCCGATGTTATCGCTTAATCGTCCAAATAAAATGATGGTGCTGGTCAATGTCAGGGTATACAGTGTAACTGTCCAAGCCATAACTGAAATTGGAGAATGAAAGCTTTTTACAAGCGCCGGCAGGACAACATTAATAATACCAGTATCTAAGGTAGACAGAAACAAACCGATGCTCGCCGTAAAAATAATCATTTGATCGGATATATTTCGCTTCAAGGTCTCCTTCATGTTCGAATCACTCCATTTCGTTTACTGTCATCATTGTATATCCTTGATATTTCACGTGGCATCGAAATATTGTGATGGTATACTTTTATATAAGATATTTCTTTGGGGGTGAGCGGAATGGAAATGTACTCTGGTATTTCTGATACAGCTTCGTTAATTGGTGATCCGACCCGTTTGTCTATATTGATATCATTGGCTGATGGACGGGCGTTAACGGCAAGCGAACTTGCGAAAATGGCAAAAGTAACGCCGCAGACGGCGAGCGCGCATCTTTCAAAATTGGTGCAAGGGTCGCTTATCACTGTTGAGACGCAAGGAAGGCATCGTTATTACAGCCTTGCCAGCCAGGAGGTTGCGCATGCAATTGAAGCTGTAGCCGCTATTTCACCGCCGCTGCAAGTGAGGTCGTTAAGAGAATCAAGCCGCAAGAAAGCCCTTAGTTTTGCACGCACTTGCTACGGCCATCTTGCCGGGAAGCTGGGGGTAGCTCTAACAAATGCGTTGCTTAAGCATGGCTATTTTCGGGATTTGGGAGAAGTTTACGAAGTGACTGGAGAGGGAAAGCAATGGCTGCGTCAATTCGGCATTGATCCTTTACCGAAAAACATAGATTTCAATGCTGTTCCGCATCACATTGATTGGACAGTCAGAAAACACCATATCGCAGGGCCGCTGGCGCTGGCCATCACTGAACGGCTGTTTGAACTTGGGTGGATTAAGAGGGGATCTATTCAAAGATCAGTACAGATTACAGAAATTGGACACACCAAAATGCTTGAAACTTTTGGCATAGACACAGACGCTTTACAGCAAAAAAACTTCTAACAATAATGCTTTCATATTGGTGTGGAGAAAAATATAGAATATTGAGAATTGCAATTAAGTATCTTTTGTTATATTTCATATTTCATAAGGAAACGTCATGTAAAAAGGCGAAAAATGAGGGAGAAAAAGAGATATCTATAAATGAAAACTCATAAAAACGAAGAAACATTAATTAAAAAGATCAAGAATCATTTATTGAATAAACTATTGAACATGTTGGCAGGAAAATGCAAATTAAACCATTGCTTCTGGGGGTTTGTGGGGATAATCGGAAAATAGAATGGTAAGGTGATGGTCAGCAGCCTTGTATTTAGCGGCTGCTTTTCCTTGATTTCCATTCTACTCGTAAAATTCCCATTTTTACCGAGTCGTAATACTTGCCATCTACAATTCTCGCCTTTCTAATGCGCCCTTCTTCAATCATACCCACTTTCTCAGCCAGCCTGATCATTCGTTCGTTTCCTGACCAAGTCGTTATGCCGACCCGAACAACATCCATATTTTCGAAAATATAATCTGTCCATAGACTAAAAGCATCCGTTCCATAACCGCCGGACCAATAAGTTGAATCATAAATGACAATGCCGTTTTCCAGCCAATTTGTATGTTTGCTGACCCAATACCATCCCACGGTGCCTATGAGCTTCTGATCAGCTTCTATGACTAATGTCGAACGGGGGTCTTTTGTACCGGCAATCTTCAGATCATCTTTGTAATCATTATAAAACGTTTCATATGTTTTCGGTTCAACGGGTATGTAAGGACCGTTCCATTTCATATGCTCTCGGTCTTCGGCTTCATAAATCCAGTAATAAATGTGTTTCACGTCATCTTCAGTTAAATCTCGTAAAATCACTTTATTGCCTTGAATATTAACTTGATTGTTAACCAATGACTTTTGCTCCTTCTTTTAAACTACGAACGCTTTTATTTAAAAGTATATTATTTGTTATCTGAAAATGCAATCAATTCTTTTTTGTCAAAAATAATTAAGTTAAAATATAAATAAAGCCATAAGTTACCATGGAGGACCAAAATGAAAACATTAGAGGCTGTTGTTGAAGCTGTACTTATAGGCGATCATCCAGAATCATTCATCACGCGCCGGCTTGAAGAAGCCACCCTTGAATTTGGCGGCATTCCAGGCGACAGGCATTTCGGAATGACGATCGCTTCAAACTCTCGTCAGCCAATGTATCCGAAAGGGACAGAAATCTTAAACCGAAGGCAGATCTCAATATTATCAGCTGAAGAATGTTTATTAATAGCTGAAAAGTTGTCATTAGAAAATATACTGCCTGAATGGCTGGGGGCTAATCTATTGCTCAGCGGTTATGCCGAATTGACTCAACTGCCTATGGGATCGCGAATTCTATTTCCAAATGGGACAGGGTTAATTTGCATGGGAGAAAACCAGCCATGCGTTTTACCCGGTAAAGTGATTCAAAACATTCACGGCAGCCGTCCTAAGCTCGCCGCTCAATTTGTCAGCGCAGCCTTCAAACGCAGAGGCATCGTTTGTGCTGTAGAAAGGCCTGGGAAAATTCAGCAAGGGGACCGAGTCAAAATACTAGTTAATGACTTTTCAAATCCAATGCAATAGTTAAGACTTGCATCACTCTATTTCAATATCAATAAGCCGCAAGGAAAGGAGCCTTTCTTTGCGGCTTACACGAATACGCCATCTGCCTATCGGTGCTGTTTATATTGATTTGCCTTTGACAGCTCTTTAATCATTTGGATTTCTTGGTCAGATAAATCTGGAGAATCGGCGGCTTGAAGGTTACTGATCAATTGCTCTTCACGACTTGCTCCAGGTATGGTCGCAGCTACCGCCGGATGGGCTAATACATATCGAATAGCTGTATGAGACAGAAGACGTGCGCTGTTTGTTTTCTCTTTGAGTTGGGCCACCAGCGTCCGGCATTCTTCGCTTGTATAATCAAGATAACCTTTTTCCGGTATTTTGTTTAAGCCATTATCAGATAAAATCCCTTTGCCGACAGGGCCGCGGGCTATAACACTGACATTATTCTCTTTTAGAAAGTCCAGCATTTCTTCTTCGGGCCGCCGGTCTAAGATACTGTATTGCATCATGACACTGACAATTGAAGATTTCTTTACGTATTCGCGTATTACATTTGGCCGGATGGAGCTGATACCGTAATAACGTATAATGCCTTCTTGAACTAATTCTTCGAAAGCTTCAATGGTTTCGTCGATAGGATCTTCAATCGTACCGCCGTGCAGCTGAAAGAGATCAATATAATCAGTGTTTAACCGTTGACAGCTTTTTTTAACAGCTTCTTTTATGTAAGCTTTAGAAGGGTCCCAAAACCATCCTTCTTTTCCGGGTTCCCAATGGTTGCCGGCTTTTGTAGCAAGAATGATCTGATCCCTTTTTCCTTTTATGGCTTTGCCTAAAACTTCTTCAATCCGCCCATAATCGTATAAGTCCGCAGTATCAAAAAAATTAACGCCTTCATCAATCGCTTTATTTACAAGGTAAACAGCATTCCGTTCGCTTTTTGGAAGAGACATTGTGCCATAACCAATTTCACTGACATAAAGGTCAGAGGTGCCTAGCTGATTTTTCTTCATGCTTTTTCCTCCTGTCCATCACTTTTTTATACTTCTTAGCCGTGCAGCTGTCCGCCAGACTCCTGTCTGAAAACGAAAGATTATGCTATCGGACAGTAAAGATACCGATAAGTTCAAGTCATCACCAGTAGGAAAGAACAAAATCCCACTGTTAATCCTTGATTTTATTATATAAGGATATAGAATGAAAAGTCGAACGATCGACATTCACGTTGTAGGGAAAATTGGATAATATATCTTGATGCTATATAGAACCATATAAAAAAGCCATTAGAGCGGGAGTCAAAGATCTTGATCTCATTACGCCGGTCTTTGATAAGTACAGAGTTTTTTACACCCGTCATCCAATAGACCAGAAGGCAGGCACTTTCTTAAGGGGCTGAAGGAGAACAAAACGGGAATTACCAGCCTTAGGACTTACCCAGCACCTCTATGAATAATAAAAGATAACGAATATTTTCATTACCTTTTACATTTTTGAATGATTGAGAGGTTAATATATGAAAACCTAATGGATTTATAGATGTTGAAAGTGTTAGAGACGAAACAGGCCTCGGGATAACTGTTTCATATTGGGAATCTTTGGAGGCTATTCATCAATGGAAAGAACATGTGATGCATAAGGCCGCTCAGGAAAAGGGGAAAAGTGACTGGTATGAACACTGCGTCATACGGATATGCAAAATCGAAAGGGAGCATGCATTCACCGAAAAATAAAAAGGAAATTTATAATTATTAAAGAATCGCAACTATCTGAGTTACGATTCTTTTTTAATAATTCTTGTTTTCGTTATTTTCCTTATTTAACAAATTTATTCCATTCTCTTGAAAGTTAATATAGAGAAATGGCAAAATAGAGAAGGTAGATTATCAGGGGGTGTATCGAGAATTTTCACACTATTATCTGTTGAGTGATAAAAACAACATCATAGAATTTCTCGTGAAAAAGGAGCAACTGATATGGCAGATGATAAACAAAAAAGGCTGGAGACCATACCTCAGACCGGTTTTTTTGGTCATCCTAGAGGTCTCGCAACCCTGTTTTCAATTGAGTTTTGGGAACGCTTTTCTTATTACGGCATGCGCGCCATTCTATTATTTTATATTTATTATTCAACAACTAAAGGCGGTTTGGGTCTTGATAAAGCGACCGCAGCATCTATTATGTCTATTTACGGATCACTGGTATATATGTCAAGCATTATCGGCGGCTGGCTGGCCGACCGGATTTTAGGCAGCAGATCGACAATTATATTTGGCGGCCTGCTGATTGCATTTGGACATTTGGTTTTATCGATTCCAGGAAGTGTGCCGGCATTATATGTTTCGATGGCACTTATCATTTTAGGCTCCGGGATTTTAAAACCTAATCTATCCAATATCGTAGGTGATTTGTATTCCAAAACCGACTATCGCCGAGATGCCGGTTTCAGTATTTTTTATGCCGGAGCCAACGCAGGTTCGCTATTGGCACCGCTTATTGTTGGAACTGTCGGACAAGTTTACAGCTTCCACCTTGGGTTTGCTATTGCGGCCGTTGGCATGATCATAGGCCTTATTTGGTACATCTTAACATCAAGAAAAACTTTGGGGCAAGCTGGCCGATATGTTCCTAACCCTTTAACGACGGAAGAAAAATCGAAAGTGTTTATACGTTTCGGCATTGGGGCTATAGTGATTATTATTTTGTTAATTGCAACAATTCCAAATGGACTGTTAACCATTAATAGGTTTACTTATGTTGTCAGTGGTTTAGGAGTTGTTATTCCGTTAGCTTATTTTATTGTGATGTACACAAGCAAAAAAACGACTCAAGTTGAAAAATCAAGGCTTATCGCTTATATACCGTTATTTATTACAGCCATCTGTTTCTGGTCCATTCAAGAGCAAGGTTCAACTATTTTTTCTCAAGTGGCTGATTCTCAAACGAAACTTGATCTTGGCTGGCTGCATATCCAGTCATCTTGGTTCCAATCCATTAATCCGTTATATATTGTTATTTTAGCTCCTGTGTTTGCGGTTGTGTGGACAAAATTAGGCAAACGTCAGCCTTCTACACCTGTGAAATTTTCCATCGGTGTTATCTTGGCCGGTATATCTTTCTTGATCATGGTCATTCCTTTTATGTCTGGAACCGATCATAAGATTAGTCCGCTCTGGCTTGTCGTCAGCTTCTTGTTTGTGACTTTAGGAGAACTTTTCTTATCTCCTGTAGGAGCCTCCGCAACCACTAAGCTTGCGCCGGCTGCCTTTGCTTCGCAGACAATGAGTGTATGGTATTTATCAAATGCTTCGGCACAAGCCATTAATGCGCAATTAGTAAAGTTATTTAATGCCAATACAGAAATCTTGTACTTTACCGTTATAGGCATTGTGTCTATTGTGATTGGGATCATCCTTCTCTTCTTATCTAAGAAAATTCATAGCTTAATGAGCGGAGTCGATTGATTGTACACTGAGAAATCTATAAATCTTTTAAAAGGCATGAAAATGCAGAAGTCTTATTGGCTTCTGCATTTTTCATTCGGATAAGGGCTGTGCTTTCTATGAAAGATTTTGTCTTCAATACCGACAAGCCATTTTGATCGTGAGAAAGCGTAAAGGATGAGTGATAACCAGATGAGAATAAATGATAAAAGGTTATGACGGTCGAACGGCTCATGATAGAAAAGTGTACCAAGAATCAGCATAAGTGTCGGTGCAATATATTGGAAAAATCCGACCATTGTTAGTGAAATCCGATTAGCTCCAGCGGCAAACAGCAATAAAGGTACAGCAGTAACAACGCCAGCCCCTATTAGCAACAAAGTTAAGGTTGGATCGCTAAAACTAAATAACCGGTCCGCGTGAGCATCGAAGAAGGCTAAATATAATAAGGCAACGGGTGTGACAATAAATGTCTCAATGGTTAATCCCGTCATCGCTCTTAAGCGGACAGTTTTTTTAAGGAGGCCGTATAAGCCAAAAGTCAAGGCAAGGCCTAACGAAATCCAAGGGAAAGTCCCTGTCTGAACGGTCATTAATACAACGCCGATAAGCGCGGTGATAAAGGACACCATTTGCCACATTGAAAGTTTTTCTTTTAAAAAGACAATCCCCAGTAAAACGCTGATTAGCGGATTAATGTAATAACCGAGACTGGATTGTACGACATGACCGTGTTCTACAGCCCAAATAAATATATACCAGTTTAATGTAATGAGAAGAGACGCTGCGATAATAGTCAGCAATTTTATTGGTTTGGCAAACAATTGTTTTATGTCGTTAATTAGATGAACTGTGTTCTTAGTTATTAAAATAATAATCAACATAAAAACAAAAGACCAAATAATCCTTTGGGCAAGCACTTCTTCGGCGCCAGCGCCATCGATTAATTTCCAATAGGCAGGCAAAATGCCCCATAAGAAATAGGCGCCAATAGCTGCCAATGAGCCAAGCATCAGTTCGTTTGATTGGGAAGATCTCATCATTCTAACCCCATTTCTCTTTAATGATAAAATTAATTTTAGAGATGCAAACCAAAATTTTCAAGGATAAAATTCAATGAATTCAAAATTATACACAGAGAAATTATTTTTCAAACGAAACCATTAATTATGTTACAATAAAGAAAACTTGCCGATTGGCGAGCCGGCGGCGAAGACAGAGGCTTAGTTGCGCTTATACTTAGTTCCTTTAATTGGCTACAACGTCGAGAAGGCTCCAGGTTAGCCAATTGATCATACTAACGTATAAAGAAAACTTGCCGATTGGCGAGCCGAGAGGCGAAGACAGAGGCGTAGTTGCGCTTATACTTAGAACCTTCAATTGGCAACAACGGTGAACCAGCCCGCGGTCAGCCAATTGACCAAACTAACGTATAAAGAAAACTTGCCGATTGGCGAGCCGGGAGGCGAAGACAGAGGCTTAGTTGCACTTATACTTAGAACCTTAGATTGGCAACAACGGTGAACCAGCCCGCGGTCAGCCAATAAATCAATCTAACGTATAAAGAAAACTTGCCGATTGGCGAGCCGAAAGGCGAAGACAGAGGCCTAGTAGCGCTTATACTTTCATTCGCAGCACATTAAAAACAGTAAAAGTATATAAAAAGAGTTTTAAAGAAGGGAATGTCTTTATTTGGACACATTAAATGAAAAAACAATTCATTCTAAAACAATTTATGAAGGGAAAATTATAAAGGTCAGAGTAGATGATGTGACCCTTCCAAATGGAGGAACAAGCAAAAGAGAAATCGTCGATCATCCGGGGGCAGTGGCGGTTATCGCTCTGAATTCAGAAGGAAAGCTTCTATTGGTTAAACAATTCAGAAAACCGCTCGAAAAGGTTATTTATGAAATTCCTGCAGGAAAACTCGAACCTGGCGAAGATCCGAAGCAAACTGCTCTGCGGGAACTTGAAGAGGAGACGGGGTATAAATGCAAGGAAATGAGCCATGTTGTTTCCTTTTATACATCACCCGGCTTCGCCAATGAACTTGTTCACATTTATTTTACAGATTCGTTAATTGAAGGACAGAAGCACTTGGATGAAGACGAGTTTTTAGAAAATATAGAAGTGGATTTAGAAGCAGCTGTTGATATGATAAGGGATCAACGCATATTTGATGCAAAGACTGTTTATGCCGTTCAATATATGCAATTGATAAGCAGTTAATCGTTAAAATCCCTTGATTTCTTAGGGGAGGCTATTTGCTTGCAATCAAAGCAAGAAGCGAACCTTTGGACAGTTCTTTTTCAAAGCCTTTAGTTTTTTTATAATTTGTATGACAAAAAATAAGGAGAATAAAACAGTCTGGGAATAATAGCCGCTGCTGTTATTTGTTATTACATATGGATATTTCAAAAAGAAAAGCCACCTGTATGATGGTGGCTAATTCTTCTTAAATGAAGGGTGTTCCCAATAATCATCTGCTGTGTTTGGAATATTATCGGATGGGGGATTATCCCGGTTAATCTGATCTAATGTATCTCTATCAAATGATGCTTTCATAACAATATCATTAGAGGTGTTTCCGTTTTTGCCTTTCATAGGGAAAACAATGTTAAATGCTATATTGTTAATATCCGTATGATCTTTTAAATCCGCTAATGTGTCAGCTATATCCTTCCACATGCCTTTTTTTATCAAGTTTTTAGATGGATTATCTCTTCCAAAAACTTTTATTGATATTTCGTTATCCTTATTATAGCTAATGCCAATAATACTTTCTTCATTATTAAAGGTGTTTTTATCCCCAAACTGTTTATGAACAGCTTCGGAAACCTCATCTATAACAGAATTGATTTTAAAGTCTTTTTGTATTCTGTCTTTAATAGCCTTATCTTTAGCTATTTCTTCAGCTGTACGTGGTTTGTTTTCAATGATGTAGGCAGTAATCGTTGGTAAGCTTCTAGGAGGTGTACTTGTTTGTTTATTAGGGTCGGCTTTAATTTCTTTTTCTTGGCCTTCATATGTTCCGTAGAGGCGAACCCGTTTATATTGGTGAGTATTTATATATGACAAGTCTTCGTTCTTAATAATATATTCGTTGCCATCTCGATCGCGTACTTTGAATTGGTCATCTTTTCCTACATTATCTTTATAATTATTCATATTTATTGGATAAGCTTTTCCCTCGATGATTATTTTTGTTCCTTCTGCAGTATGGCCTAACCGATGATAAGGGACTTTTTTCGCTTTTTCTTTTATATCAGATGCCAATGCCATATCAACATTTGCATGATCTAATTTAGCATAAGGGCGCGAACCCGAGTCATCCCCATTAACCCTGGATGCTGTTGTTTCCTTTTTACTATCAGCTTCTGCTTTCTCACTCCCGCAAGCTGACAAGATAATAACAAAAAATAAAGCCATAAAACTAAATGAGATCTTTTTCAACTCATGCTCCTCCTTAATATCTGCTTCAACAATAACCTACATTACCAATACTAACTTCTCAATACTTTTTCAGGGTTATTTTCGTAAATATACCTCGTTTGTCAAACTCTCTTCAAAATTTCGGGTATAACTGGAATAAAGCCGACAATCCCAATATGATAAAAAATCAACGTTTTTGTATAAAAGTTTTAAAATTTGTTAATCTATAATTACAAGCAATCGTTAAAGTTAAAAAATACTCGATGGGCGGAGTAAAGGAAAATATGTCTTTTATTGAACTTTATATAAGGAAAGAACTTGAATGAAGAATTTTTTTGCAGATTTACATATTCATATCGGCAGGACGGAAAGCGGTAAGCCTGTCAAAATTACCGGTGCAAAAACATTAACAATAGACCGGATTTTAGAAGAAGCGTCGAATCGGAAAGGGATCGATATCATCGGCGTTATTGATTCGCATGTTCCAGAAGTTATTCATCAATTAGAGAAGATGATAGATAATCAATTAGTGAAAGAGCTTGCGGACGGCGGGCTTAAATACGGGTCAACCACTTTGCTTTTAGGATCGGAAATTGAAGTTAATGATGAAACAACGAAAGGGCCTATTCATATTTTGGCCTTTATGCCGACGCTTGAGCAAATGCGGGCTTTCAGCGCTTGGCTATCTCGTTATATGACTAATATATCGCTTAGCACACAACGCTTTTCAGGAACGGCAAAAGTTTTGCAGAAAAAAGTGAAATCGCTGGGCGGCTTATTTATTCCCGCACACATTTTTACACCATTTAAAAGCTTATACGGATGCGGGGTTTCCTATTCCTTAACGGAAGTGTTCGATCCTGATTTGATTGATGCGGTTGAATTGGGCTTGAGTTCGGATACGTCTATGGCTGATCAAATTCCTGAACTATACCGTTATCCTTTCTTAACCAATTCAGATGCACATTCATTAAAGAAAATAGCAAGGGAATATCAAAAACTTCTATTAAAAGAACCGACATTTAAAGAGTTCTCCTATGCTTTAAAGGGCATTAACGGACGCAAAATCGCAGCTAATTATGGGCTCGATCCCCGTTTGGGCAAATATCACCGCACTTGCTGCGCCAATTGTTATACAGTCCTTAATAACCACAAACAAGGCGAACGCTGCCCTGATTGCGGGGATAAACGGGTGATCAAAGGTGTTTATGATCGCCTGATGGAATTAAAACAAGCAGGTCATCCGCCGGAACGGCCGCCTTATATTCATCAAGTGCCGCTGGAATTTATTCCAAGCGTTGGACCGAAAACTTTAGAAAAGCTGCTTCGCCGTTTTGGAACGGAAATGGCCGTGATTCATCAGGCCAGTGAAGAAGAATTAAAAAGGACCGCAGGAGAAAAAACGGCGGATTTGATTATTAAAGCAAGGGAAGGCCGCTTGTCGCTAGAAACAGGCGGAGCTGGAAGGTACGGTAAGGTGAAAGGGCGGTAGCGCGGATGTTATATTAATTTTTACTAGATTTTTGTCATAGATTTCGGCCTCTCTCATAGACTCTTTATAAGTCTATTGAGAGGGGGCTTTACTCATGAACAGCAGGGAAATTAAAAAATGGATGGCAAAACATATTCAAGATAACCTTTCAATCTATACGTTTGTTATTGTTCTTTTTTTCACGGGCATTATTTTCGGGGCGGTTATCGTTAACAGTTTGCCTTATGAAGTGAAGCAAAATTTATTTGATTATTTAAATCAGTTTTTCAAGGAACTATCAGGCGGGAAAATAGCAGGTCCTTCTGCTATGTTAAGTGAAAGTTTCTTGCAGTATGTCCAGTATCTTGGATTTATGTGGGTGCTCGGTTTATCAGTAATCGGCTTGCCTGTCATTTTTATTCTTTTATTTTTAAAAGGCATTGTTATTGGATTTACCGTTGGGTTTCTAGTCAATCAAATGGGGTTCCACGGTTTTTGGGTGGCCATGGCCAGTGTTTTTCCGCAGAATCTTATTGTTATTCCGGCTTTTATCATTATGGGGGCAGTCTCCGTCAGCTTTTCTCTTAAAATGTTCCGGCAATTGTTAATGAAAACCCGTAAAAAACCGCTCCTGCCGCAGTTTATACGCTATGCTTTGTTAATGTTGGCTGTAAGCATCCTGATGTTTGTCGTTTCAGTCTACGAAGCTTATCTTTCGCCTGTATTCATTCGCGGGATTATTGGCTGATCCGGTCTCAGATTATAATTATTATAAAAAATAAATTAAAATTATTTTAATTTGACACCTTCTTTCGTAAAGTCTATAATAATTTTTGTAAAGAATGCGAGGGAGGTTAGGGTATGGAAAGTCGCATAGACCGGATTAAAAAGCAATTGCATTCACAAAAGTACAAACTGACACCCCAACGTGAAGCAACTGTTAGGGTACTATTGGAAAATGAAGAAGACCATCTCAGTGCAGAAGATGTTTACCTCCTCGTAAAAGAAAAAGCGCCTGAAATCGGATTAGCCACAGTATATCGAACGCTTGAACTGCTAACGGAATTAAAGGTCGTGGATAAGATCAACTTCGGTGACGGCGTCTCGCGCTATGATTTAAGAAAAGAAGGAGCGGCGCACTTTCATCATCATCTCGTATGCATTGAATGCGGGGCGGTTGATGAAATCCAAGAAGATTTATTAGGCGATGTTGAGAAAGTTGTTGAGAAGGAATGGCAGTTTAAGATAAAAGATCATAGATTAACTTTTCACGGTATATGCCACCGCTGTCAAGATGCGCATAAAGAAAAATAAATAAGCAGATGAATCATTGACAGAATGCCTTTTCCATAAGGGAGAAGGTTTTTTAATGTATAAACCCTATTAAATTTGGCATATCTTGTACTAATCATGATTTTTGCCAACAATGGGGTGTGCATATGAAAGAGCCTTTAAAAGTGATTTTTGATACAATAAAAGTAACTGTATTATTTACTATATGTACAGCAGCCTTTTATTTTGGTTTGAAGTGGCTTGATCACAATTATGAAAGTTACCATAAGTATGATGAGCCAAGCGGACGTGCTGTGAAGGTCTATGAACCTATTGATTCCAATAAAAAAATGGATTGGTCTGGGCGGTTGATCGAGTTTTTCAGAAATGGGGAATAAAATCATGAAAGACCAAGTAGAGGATTTTATTCATTATTTGCATGTAGAACGCGGTTTGGCAAATAACACAATTCAATCGTATCGAAGGGATCTTAACCAATATTTAGCATACATACGGGACGCAGAAAAAGTCACTCATTGGCAAGATGTCAGCCGGACAATGATTACTAAATATTTATATAATCTGAAAGACGAAGGAAAGGCGCCTGCTACTTTAGCCCGGCAAACCGCAAGTATTCGCAGCTTTCACCAGTTTTTATTAAGAGAAAATATTGTTAATCATGACCCGTCGCATCATGTTGGTGTCCCCAAAGCAGAGCGGCGGCTGCCAAAGGTTCTGTCACTCAGTGAAGTTGAGGCTTTGCTTTCTTCCCCAGAGGCTAATACTCCTATAGGATTAAGAGATCAAGCCATGCTGGAAACACTGTATGCAACCGGCATTCGTGTTTCTGAACTCATGGGGCTTAATATAGAAGATATCCATCTGACAATGGGATTTCTTCGATGCATGGGCAAGGGAAGCAAAGAAAGAATTATTCCTCTTGGACGCATGGCTTTAAAAGCTATGAAGCAGTATATAGAGGAAGGGCGGCCGAAACTGTTAAGGAATAAGCAGCAGGAAGCTTTATTCCTGAATCATCATGGCAATCGTTTAACGAGACAAGGTTTTTGGAAAATTTTAAAACAGCTATCATTAAATGCTGGTATCACAAAATCAATTACACCGCATACCTTAAGACATTCCTTTGCCACTCATCTGCTTGAAAACGGCGCTGATTTGCGCTCCGTCCAAGAAATGCTTGGACATGCAGATATATCAACAACGCAAATCTATACACACGTGACAAAGCAGCGCTTAAAAGAAATTTATACCAATTATCATCCCAGGGCTTAACGGCATGATTTAGATATCGGCAGGCCAAGCGGACAGTCCGCAAGCCATTGTCCGCTTTTCTCTTGATGGGAACTCCTTATAAAATGAAAGCGTAACATAACTGTGCTAAACGATTTAAAGATTAGTCAAGGAATGGAGTTATTGTTATGAAAAAAAATGCTTTTAAACGTATTTTTTTAATCGTATTAGATTCAGTCGGGATCGGTGAAGCGCCGGATGCCGAAAAGTTTGGCGATAAGGGCGCAGACACTATCGGCCATATAGCCGAGAAGATGAACGGCCTTAAGCTGCCTCATTTAGAGTCATTTGGACTTGGCAATATCAGAGGCGATATCAAAGGCGTTTCCCCTGTTCAACATCCGAAAGCTCATTACGGCCGCATGCAGGAAGCATCAAATGGCAAGGATACCATGACCGGACACTGGGAGATTATGGGTCTTAAAATCGAAAAACCATTTATTACTTTTCCGGAAGGTTTTCCAGATGAGTTAATTAAACAGCTTGAAGAAAAGACAGGAAGAAAAGTAATTGGAAATAAACCGGCATCCGGTACGGAAATTATTAAAGAACTTGGTGCTGAACATATGGAAACAGGCGCTCTCATTGTTTATACATCCGCTGATTCAGTTTTGCAAATTGCGGCACACGAAGACATTATTCCAATTGATGAACAATATCGCATTTGTGAAATCGCACGTGAGTTGACAAAAGACGAGAAATATATGGTCGGCAGAGTCATTGCCCGGCCGTTTATCGGAAAACCGGGTCAATTTGAAAGAACGGCCAACCGTCATGATTATGCTTTAAAACCATTTGGCCATACGGTTATGAATGAACTCGAGGATCAGCATTTCGATGTGATTGCATTAGGAAAAATTAGCGATATCTATGATGGCGAGGGTGTAACGGAAGCCATTAGAACTAAAGATAATATGGATGGTGTAGACAAGCTTCTTGAAGTCATGGATAAACCGTTTCACGGGTTGTCTTTCTTGAATCTTGTTGACTTTGACGCCAAATATGGCCACCGCCGTGATCCAATCGGCTACGGTGAAGCGCTTGAAGCATTTGATCGCCGAATGCCAGAAATTCTCGAAAAATTAACTGACGAAGACTGTTTAATCATTACTGCCGATCACGGCAATGATCCAACGTATACGGGAACCGATCATACGAGGGAATTTGTGCCTTTATTTGTTTATTATAATGGCATTAAAGAAGGCCATGAGATACCTCTTCGCCATACTTTCGCAGATCTCGGCGCTACAATCAGCGATCATTTTGATATTCCGATGCCAGAACACGGGACAAGCTTTTTAAAGGAAATATAAATAGTGGGGGAAATAAAGATGTCAGTAGAAACAATGATCAATAAAGCGCTTGAAGTCATTAAGCCGCAATTGAAGGAACAACCCAAAATTGGTTTGATTTTAGGCTCAGGTTTAGGTGTATTAGCAGATGAACTGGATGAATCTGTTGCCATTCCTTATGAAAAGATTCCTTATTTTCCTGAATCAACGGTTGAAGGCCATGCGGGACAATTCGTTTTTGGCAAGCTTCAAGGTGTACCGGTAGTTGCTATGCAAGGGCGTTACCACTTTTATGAAGGGTATGACTTAACACAAGTCACTTTTCCTGTCCGTGTTATGAATGCTCTAGGCATTGAAAAATTGATTGTAACGAATGCGGCGGGCGGCGTTAATACATCATTTAAGCCTGGAGACTTAATGATTATTAATGATCATATTAATATGCTTGGCGCTAATCCGCTGATTGGCCCGAATGATGAAAAGCTCGGCGTGAGATTCCCTGATATGTCGGAAGCTTACAGCAAAAAGCTCATAAAATTGGCTAAGGATACGGCTGGAGCGCAAGGAATCGATATTAAAGAAGGGGTGTACCTTGCGACAAGCGGTCCAAGTTACGAAACACCTGCTGAAATAAGAATGATGCGTATGCTTGGAGCTGATGCAGTGGGCATGTCGACTGTCCCGGAAGTGATTGCAGCGAATCACAGCGGTTTGGAAGTCCTTGGCATCTCTTGTATTACGAATGCGGCAGCGGGTATATTAGACCAGCCGTTGTCACATGAAGAAGTTATTGAAACAACGGAGAAAGTTAAAGTTACTTTTGTTCAATTAGTTAAAGCGCTAGTCCAAAAACTTGGCGAATAATCATCATGTCGTGAGCAACGTTTATGTTGCTCATTTTTTTTGCAAAAAATAATGCTATAAACCCTCGGATTTGTATAAACATGAAAGTTTTGGAAAGAATATTAGAGATTATGGATTGGAGGGATTCTAGATGAAGGCATTTGCGGCCGTATTGACAAGTTTTATGATCTTCTTTTCGTCGCTTGCAATACCAGCTGTGACTTGGGCAAAGCCGGATCCGCAGAATAAGCAGCTTGTAGATCAGGTGAAATCGGCAATCCTTATTGAGAAAGATACTGGGCGTGTGCTATTCAGCAAGAACGCAAACAAAGAGCTGCCGCCGGCGAGCATGACAAAAATCATGACACTGCTGCTTATTTTTAAAGCGTTAGATCGTCATGACATTTCATTAACAGATAAGGTCAGAATCAGTGATCATGCAGCGTCGATGGGAGGATCGCAAGTCTTTTTGGAACCTGGGGAAGAAATGACAGTCAATGAACTATTAAAAGCTATTGCAATTGGTTCGGCTAATGATGCTTCAATGGCTATGGCTGAGTACGTGGCCGGATCTGAAAGCGAATTTGTTAAAAAAATGAACCAAGAAGTCAAGGCATTAGGACTTAAGCATACACACTTTGAAAATCCAACGGGCCTCCCTGCAAAAGATCATTATTCCACCGCCCATGACATGGCTATCATGGCGAAGGCTCTTCTCCATTATGAGAAAGTCTTGCATTATACTTCGAAATATGAAGATTACTTGAGAGAAAATACGGACAACAAGTTTTGGCTGGTTAACACCAATAAGATGGTAAAGACTTATCCTGGTGTAGATGGATTAAAAACCGGGTATACCAATGAAGCAAAATACTGTCTAACAGCAACAGCAAAGAGAAATGATATGAGAGTGATCGCTGTTGTTATGGGGGCGCCGACGACAAAGGAAAGAAATAAACAAGTGGCAAGACTATTTGATTACGCGTTTGCCAATTATCAGACGAAAAAGCTCGTTGATGCGAACCACGTTGTCAAAGAAGTGGAGATTAACAAAAGCCAAGAAGGAAAGGTGCCTGTGGTAACGCAGGATCGTGTTGTGCTGCTTCTTAAAAAAGGTACAGATAAAAATAAAATCAAAACGAAGATAAAAATCAATAAAAATTTGCATGCGCCTATGAAGAAAGGGACAACTGTCGGTTATTATATGGTAACAAGCAAAGGCAAGGTTTTAACGAAAACTCCTTTAATTGTTGCTAAAGATATAAAAGAAGCATCGTGGTGGCAATTATTTAAAAGAAATATTGGGAAAATGACGAATTGGGGTTAATTCACCTCGAACCAACACTAGTTTTGTCATGATGGAGGATAAAGCGCTATAAATATAGAAAAGCTTTTTATTAGTGACGAAATGAGGAGGAGAAGTCAGTGAGTCTTCGCATTGAATTGGAAGTCAAGCATCAAGTGTTGTGTATTCGCTTAGAAGGGGAACTTGATCATCATACGGCGGAAAGTTTAAGAAATCAAGTCAACGACGTGCTGCAAAAGCAGACTATAAACCATATCATTTTAAATCTCGGCGAATTGCAATTTATGGACAGCTCGGGATTAGGTGTTATATTAGGCCGTTACAAACAAATCGCAAGCCGGGGCGGTGAAATGGTTGTTTGTTCAATATCTCCAGCGGTGCGCAGGTTATTTGAAATGTCTGGAATGTTTAAAATCCTTCGTTTAGAGGAAAATGAACAAAATGCACTACAGACTTTGGGGGTGGCCTAATTGAAAAACGAAATGACACTTGAATTCTTAGCTGTCAGTGAGAATGAGTCTTTTGCCAGAGTCACTGTTGCTGCTTTTGTAGCACAGCTTGATCCAACGATGGATGAATTAACCGAAATCAAGACAGTCGTTTCTGAAGCTGTAACAAATGCCATCATTCACGGATACAACAACCAAGGTGATGGTAAAGTCTATATTAAGGCTGAGCTGGCGGACGGAGCAGTTAATTTAATGATTCGTGACGAAGGCGTAGGCATTGAAAACCTTGAAGAAGCGCGTCAGCCTTTGTTTACGACTAAACCCGAATTGGAAAGATCAGGAATGGGATTCACTATCATGGAAAATTTTGTAGATCATGTTGATGTTTATACCGCTCCAGGACAAGGAACAACCGTTTATTTGACTAAACATTTATCCAAAAGTAAAGCCTTATGTAACTAAGGAGATTGATGCCAATGGATCTCGATTTGAAAAAAGAGGCTCGGGAACCTTTGCTGGACGATGATGAAATTAAAGAACTGATTGAAAAAAGTCAAAAAGGGGATAAGGAAGCAAGGGACCTTATTGTTCAAAAAAATATGAGACTGGTTTGGTCTGTTGTTCAAAGGTTCCTGAATAGAGGGTATGAATCAGATGATTTATTCCAAATTGGCTGCATCGGTCTCTTGAAGTCTGTTGATAAATTTGATTTGTCATACGATGTCAAATTTTCGACGTATGCGGTACCGATGATTATCGGTGAAATTCAACGATTTATCAGAGACGATGGGACAGTTAAAGTCAGCAGATCTTTGAAAGAAACTGGAAATAAAGTCCGAAAGAAAAAGGATGAATTGTCAAAAAAGTTAGGGCGAAATCCAACTGTTAACGAAATTGCAGAGGCTTTGGACCTTTCGGCAGAAGATGTCATTATGTCTCAAGAAGCAATTAGAACACCTTCTTCAATCCATGAAACCGTTTATGAAAATGATGGAGATCCTATCACATTACTTGATCAAATTTCTGATAAAGACGAAAACAGATGGTTTGACCAAATTGCTTTAAGGGAAGCTGTTCAGCACTTGCAAGAAAGGGAAAGGCTGATTGTATACTTAAGATATTTCAAAGATCAAACGCAATCGGAAGTCGCCAAACGGTTAGGGATATCCCAGGTACAAGTTTCCCGGTTAGAAAAGAAAATATTAGAGGATATTAAAGGTCAGATGGTTGAATAAACCAACTGGCCTTTTTTCATTTTGCGGAATGTTAGTTTTGTGTGTTTGGTATGGAAAGTTATGGATAATAAAAGCCGGAAGAATGTTTGTAAAAAAGCCAATCCATACTAATGATACGAGGGGGAAATAACAATGGGATCAGCTGTTATTTATATTCGGCTGCGGCAAAAATTCAAAGCAAAAATTAATGAAGTGATACGGATTAAAAAAATGGCACAAATCATAGCTCCGGAAAACTTAAGACATAGGATCAATGAACTGGCAGTTTACCATGTTACAGAAGAGGACAATTCCTTTATTGTCATTGATGTGATGGATGTTATCAAAGAAATATATCAATTATATCCCGACTTGGACATTCAAACAGTTGGTCCGCCGCAAGCCATTGTTGAAGTTGAATCAAAAAAAAGAAAAATGATGCCTTTGTTTTTTATCATTGTATGGCTGCTTTTATTTATCGGGGCCGGATTAACCATTATGAATTTCCATGAAGATGTTTCAATGAGGGGTGTACATCAAAAAATTTATTATTTAATGACCGGAAAGACGAATGATAAGCCGTTAATTCTGCAAATCCCCTATTCATTTGGTATTGGCATTGGGATGATACTCTTTTTCAACCATATTTTTAAAAAGCGATTTAATGAAGAACCCAGTCCGCTGGAAGTAGAAATGTTTAACTACCAACAGGATTTAGATCAATATGTCATCGTTCAAGAAAAACAAAAAAGCGAGTTAAAAAAACATCATGATTAAAGATGTCTTTCTTATCGTTGTCGGTTTTTCCAGCGGATTAGCGGTAGGGTGCGGTTTTGTCGCTTTTTTGACGGTGCTGGGTATTATTCCGCGTTTAGCACAACTGACAAAAACATTTCGTTTTATCAGGGCGTATGAATGGAGCATTGTTGTTGGCGCGCTGTTCGGAACATGGGTTGGCCTCAGAGATATACATTTGGCGACAGCACCGGTTTTTTTAATCCCGATAGGCTTGGCTTCGGGCATATTTGTCGGAATGCTTGCGGCTGCATTAACAGAGGTGCTTAATGTGCTTCCAATCTTGGCAAAACGGATTGGCATCAATGAACAAATACTCATCTTATTAATGGCCCTTGTTCTGGGAAAAGTTTTTGGATCGCTATTCCATTGGACGATATTCGTTGACGATTAATAAGGAGGTTATTCCATGGGTCAACTTAATAATAAAACCAATTATAAAAAGAATATTAAGCCGTATCAATTAAAGCCCAATTACTTAATGAATTGCATTAAAGCTTTTCTTGTTGGAGGGTTCATTTGTTTATTGGGAGAAGCGCTGCAAAATTTTTATATCAGATTCTTTGACTTTACAGAAAAAACAGCAGGAGCGCCCACGCAAGGAACATTAATCATACTCTCTTGTCTGCTTACAGGAATAGGCGTCTATGATAAGATTGGCCAATTTGCCGGAGCCGGCTCTTTAATCCCTGTTACCGGATTTGCCAATTCTATCACATCGGCTGCTCTTGAACATAAGAGTGAAGGGATTGTCTTAGGGATTGCGACTAATTTATTTAAACTGGCCGGCGCTGTTATTGTATTCGGTGTTGTTTCCGCAGCTGTATTAGGCATCATACGTTTGTTTATTATGAACTTACTCGGTTAAGTGAAGGAGGCGAGATTATGCCGAAAATGGGAAAACAGACATGGAAATTTATGAGCAATATTTACTTATCATCCACAGGAACAACGGCGGGTCCTTTAGAATCTCAAGGGCCTTTAGGCAATAGCTTCGATCAAGTATACGATGATATGCATTGCGGTGAATCAAATTGGGAGTTAGCTGAGAGAACATTAATGCGGGAAGCGATTGGCCACTGTCTAAGAAAAGTAAGCAAAAAAGAACAAGATATTGATATTTTTTTGGCCGGTGATTTATTAAATCAAACGGTGACGTCCAATTATATTGCGGGAGAGAATCAAATTCCGTATTTAGGTATGTTTGGGGCCTGTTCAACATCAATGGAGACTCTGGCGATTGCGGCTTTGCTTGTTGATTCAGGATTTGCCAATTATGTCATTGGAGCAGTAAGCAGTCATAACGCAACGGCTGAAAGACAATTTCGTTATCCTACTGAATATGGCGGACCGAGACCGAAGACAGCAACTTATACAGTAACAGGCGCCGGGGCGGCTTTAGTAAGCAAGGAGGCATCACCGATTTTAATCAAGGAAGCAACCATAGGCAAGGTCACAGACTGGGGGATTAAAGATGCTAATGACCTGGGATCAGCAATGGCGCCTGCTGCAGCTGATACCATTGCGGCCCATTTAAAAGATACGGGGAGACAGCCTGATTATTATGATCTCATTGTGACCGGCGATCTTTCAAGTGTAGGCAGTCCAATCGCCAAACAATTGTTATATGAAAAAGGGTATAACGTTGACGGTGTGCATCAAGATTGCGGATTAATGATTTATAGACCGGATCAGCCCGTATTTGCCGGCGGAAGCGGCGCTGCATGTTCTGCTGTCGTGACATACGGCTACATTGCTAATCAAATCGCATCCGGTTCATTAAATCGTGTATTTGTCGTTGCAACAGGTGCCTTATTCAGCCCGATAGTATCACAGCAAAAAGAGACGATTCCATGCATTGCCCACGGAGTTGTTCTCGAAGCGGCGGGAGGCCAGTAAAGATGGAATATCTTATTGCGTTTGTTATCGGCGGTTTAATTTGTGTTGTCGGACAATTACTTTTAGATGTTTGTAAGCTGACGCCTGCACATGTTGTCGTTACATTTGTTGTTATTGGCGCTCTATTAGATTCATTCGGCATATATGATCAGCTTATTAAATTTTCTGGGGCAGGGGCAACGGTTCCGATTACAAGCTTCGGTCACGCATTATTGCACGGGGCGATGGCGGAAGGAAAAGAACATGGATATATTGGCATCGCAATGGGCATCTTTAAACTAACATCAGCAGGTATTACATCAGCTATTCTGTTTGGATTTATTGCTGCGTTAATTTTTAAACCGAGAGGATGAGTTCTATGAAGCGGCATGTCATTTTAATCACTGACGGCGATAAATATGCACGTGAGGCGGTAGAGCATACCGCAAAACGTCTTGGCTGCCGCTGTATATCGCAAACGGAAGGCAATCCCACCCAGTTAAGCGGTCAGGAGATTGTGGATTTAATTCAGCAAACGCCTTATGATCCGGTGCTTGTCATGTTTGATGATTGCGGCTTCAAAGGGAAGGGGCCTGGAGAGGCCGCCTTAGAATATGTTGCCACGCATCCTTCAATCGAAGTCCTTGGAGCTATTGCAGTGGCTTCTCACAGCAGTTACCGCGAATGGTCCAAAGTTGATGTCAGCATTGACCAATTTGGTGAATTAACAGAATACGGGGTCGACAAAGAAGGGCTGAGAGATTTAGAAATAGGAAGGATTTCTGGCGATACGGTTTACGTATTAGATTATTTGGATATTCCGGTCATTGTCGGCATAGGCGATATAGGCAAAATGAGAGGGCTTGACAAGGTTGAAAACGGGTCGCCTATAACCACAAAAGCGGTGGAGGTCATTTTAGAAAGGAGTGGTTATCATCGCAACTCAACAGAAAGAAAAGAAACCAATCTTTAAAAAGGTTAAAGACAATGAACAATACTTAACAAAGAAACTGGACATCGGTGCGACTAACTTTGATGTCGGCGTACGCAAGATGAAAATCCTTAGCGAGGAAGTTCATGTATATTATTGCAACTCACTGTGCAATTCGGAAATGGTCATTTTTTTATTCAGAGAACTGATGAGAGTAGTGAATGCCCATCGTCCAAATATTAAGGCCAAAGATGTCATCAAAAACCACTTAGCGCATGAACAAGTGATGGAAATCAAAACATTGGATGATGTTTTGCTATATATGCTGTGCGGCCTCATCGTTGTTCTGATTGACGGTGAAGCGGTCGGACTGGTTGTTGATGTCCGCAATTATCCGGGCCGGCAGCCGGAAGAGCCGGATGTTGAGAAAGTTATTCGCGGCTCAAAAGACGGTTTTACCGAAAATATAATCATTAATGCAGGATTGATTCGCAGACGTGTTAGGGACGAAAATTACCGAAATGAACTTATAAGAGTCGGAAAACGTTCGAAAACAGATGTTTGTATAAGCTATATAAAGGGTATTGCTAATCCGGGGCTTATTAAGACAATAAAAAAAGAATTGAAACAGATCGAAATTGACGGTATTCCAATGGCCGATAAAACAATTGAGGAATTTATCGTGAAACAGGGCTTTAACCCTTACCCTTTGGTGAGGTATACCGGAAGGCCCGATGTTGCGGCTGAACACATATTAGAAGGCCATATCGTCATGATTGTTGATACATCGCCAAGCGTTATCATTTTGCCAACGACATTATTTCATCATGTTCAACATGCAGAAGAGTATTTGCAAACACCGTCATCAGGCGCTTTTCTTAGATGGATCAGGTTTATAGCGATGCTTGCCTCTATTTTTCTAGTGCCGTTTTGGTATTTGCTTGTTTTAGAGGGGTCTTCGCTGCCTCACTGGCTAAGCTTTATTGGACCCAATAAACATACCTACAATATACCGATCTTCTTGCAAATTTTGCTTGCTGAATTTGGGATTGAAGCATTGCGGATGGCAGCCATACACACGCCGACGGCACTTTCGACCGCACTCGGCTTGATTGCAGCCATTTTGATCGGTCAAGTCGCTATTCAAGTCGGAATATTTTTACCTGAAGTCATCCTTTATACGTCTATTTCCGCTGTCGGCGGCTTCGCCACTCCGAGTTATGAGCTGAGTTTGGCAAACAAAATCGTTAGGCTATTTCTGATTATCATTACGGCTATTTTTCATGTTCCGGGATTCGCTATAGGCTCGACAATCATTATTATTTTACTGGCCCAAGTCAAAAATATTAACACGCCGTACCTATGGCCGTTTATTCCTTTTAATCCAAAAGCTTTTTTCAATATCATGATAAGGACAGCTATGCCGACTGCTTATACAAGGCCAAGCATTGTCAGATCTATTGATGATACAAGACAGCCAAAGAAAACAGATTAATCAGCCCGTCTATTAGCGGGCTTTTCTTATAGGTTGTTTCAAAATAGTTATTGTGAGTTAAAATCCGGTGTGTTATAATTCAAGATAAATTTTATACAGCCTCATCATTTGAGGAGTATGGGGAGCAGAGCGAATCAGTACGGTATCTGAGCTATGGGCAGCTATGAAGGCGCCGGAAAGGTCAATCTGCCGAAGTGAATTATTTTTGCCCAAAAAATAATTTGCTGGGTTAATGCTGAAGAAGCATTAAACTGTCACTACTATAATATAAGTAGTGGAGTACTATTCCGGCTAATGAGGTACCGGCATAAGCTTATGTACTTCGTTTCATAAGCTTTCTTTGTTTTCAGAAAAGTTGGAGTAGTGCCCGCTTAGGAAAGGGGAAAATTTTAATGCGAGGCACACAAGGAATCAATGAGAAAGGTCATCTTACAATCGGTGGCGTTGATTCAATGAAATTAGTTGAAGAATACGGGTCACCGTTGTTTGTATACGATATTGCTTTAATTAAAGAAAAAGTTGCGGAATTTAAATCGGCTTTTTCACGGCATCAAGTGCGATGGCAGGTGGCATATGCGAGCAAAGCCTTTTCTTCTATTGCCATGATTCAACTGATGAATGAATTGGACTTATCATTAGATGTTGTCTCGGGAGGCGAGTTATTTACGGCTCTTAAAGCCGGTTTTCCTTCGGAACGGATTCATTTTCATGGCAATAATAAGACACAAGCTGAACTCGAGTATGCTTTAGAAGAAAGAATCGGCACGATTATTATTGACAACTTTTACGAACTGTCTTTATTAAATCAATTATGCAAAGAGCGCCAGCAGACGATTGACATTCTTTTAAGAACGACCCCCGGCGTTCAAGCGCATACACACAGTTACATTATGACCGGCCAAGAAGACTCTAAGTTTGGCTTTAATCTTGATAATGGAAGCTTAGAAGAAGCTATTCAAAAAGCCCAAAATTCACCGTTTCTAATATTGAAAGGCCTGCATTGTCATATTGGATCGCAAATTTTCAGCGATGAAAGTTTTGTCCAAGCGATCAACAAAATGTTCCAAAAGTTGAGAGAATGGAAGCAGCGATATGATTTCGAGATTAAAGTTTTAAACGTTGGCGGCGGTTTCGGGATTAAATATTCTGCTGAAGACACCCCCCTTATGATTGGCGAATTTGTGGATACAATTGTTTCGGCGATTGTTGACCAATGCGATAGTCTGGGCATAGCGTACCCGGAAATTTGGGTGGAGCCGGGAAGGATTTTAGTAGCTGAAGCAGGAACGACCTTATATACTATAGGGGCATTTAAAGATATCCCCCAAATGAGAAAATATATTTCTGTAGACGGCGGAATGACAGATAATCTTAGGCCGGCTTTATATCAAGCAAAGTACGAATGTTTAGTGGCCAACAAAGCTCCGGCACCTGCGGATGATACAGTGACGATTGCCGGTAAGTGCTGCGAAAGCGGAGATATTTTAATCTGGGATGCAAAGCTGCCTTCAACAACAGAACCAAATGATATTCTAGCCGTTTTTTGTACAGGGGCTTATGGATATGCGATGGCTAACCATTATAATCGGATGCCGAAGCCTGCGGTTGTATTCGTCGAAAACGGCTCCAGCCAGCTTGTTATTCAAAGGGAAACCTATGAGGATTTAATCAAACATGAATTGCCTTTGAAACAATCAATCTTAATTAATTAGACAATATAAGACTATTTCGTGTATAATGAAATTAATAGTATATGAGAATGCCTTCGGGGTTGGGTGCAATTCCCTACCGGCGGTGATGAAGCCGATGAAGCTTCTAAGTCCGTGACCCGTGCGAGTGCCACTCAAGCGGTGGATCTGGTGAGAAACCAGAACCGACAGTAAAAGTCTGGATGGGAGAAGGCTGATATTTCTACTTATGCGAACCTTTTTATTGGTAATCTTTTATAGGATTTCAAATAATGGGTATCGTATAAGCAAGTCGCGTTTTCTGTATAATTGCCATATCAAGGGTTTTTTGCACCCTTTTATGGTTTATTTGTAATGGAAACAGCTAACCCCGAGGACAATCATTGTTCTCGGGGTTTTGTTGTTGTTTAGGAAACTATAAAATGTCGATTTGTGGATAATTGTTCGGTAAAATGTTCGTAGATTTACTTTGGGGTGGTAACATGGGGAAACATAAAA
>NZ_JAFBER010000018.1 GCF_016908855.1 Scopulibacillus daqui
TATTCTTTTCTTGTTTCTCGTCAATTCAAGTGTAAAGGATTAAGGAGCTTGCGTGTATTTTTTTGTTTTAATTTTTCTCATACCCCAACAAATATGATAGAGCCCAAAAAAAAGCTTGCCTGGCCGGCAAGCTTTTTAAATATTTTCAAAGGATTCTTTTAAAGTTTTTACAAGAAAAGCAAAATCATCATCAGTCATGCTGAGCGGAGGCGACAGTGTAATGATATTATTGAAACCGGCAACCGTATCACCGTTTTTGCTAATAATCAGTCCTTTATCTTTGCAAGAGGCTATCACTTGGTTAACCACTTTTAGCGAAGCCGGCTTTTTCGTCTGTTTGTTTTCTACGAGTTCTATGCCCATTAGCAATCCTTTGGAACGAATATCGCCAACATTTGGGTGTTCTTTTAAAATGGCCATTTCATTCGCTAATTTTTCTCCAAGTTCTGCTGAACGCTCAATCAGCCGTTCGTTTTCCATAATCTCAAGGTTTTTTAATGCTAAAGCGCACGCTGACGGATTGCCGCCGAACGTATTAACATGGCGGAAGCGGTTGTAATCTTCCGTTTCTTTAAACCTTTCGAAAATTCCCCGTTTAACCGCGGTTGCCGATAACGGTAAGTACGCGCTCGTCAAGCCTTTGGCCATCGTTACAATATCCGGTTTTATACCGTAGTTCATATGACCGAATTTTTTCCCGGTGCGTCCGAAACCGCAAATCACTTCATCAATGATTAAGAGCACGCCGTGACGCTCACATATTTCTTTAACTCGCGGCAAATAATTTTCCGGCGGTACAATCACGCCGCCTCCGGTAATGATCGGCTCCATAATGACGCCGGCAACCGTTTCGTTAAATTCCCAAGTGATGGCCCGATCAATTTCGTCCGCATAAGCCTGGCCGATCGCTTCTAAAGACCCTGAATAAGGAGAACGATATACATCAGGCGGCGAAACATGTATAAATCCTTGGCCCAGCGGCTCATAACGAAACTTTCGCTGCGCCTGGCCAGTCGCGGCCAGCGCCCCCATTGAATTGCCGTGATAAGCCCTATATCGGGAAATGAATTTGTAGCGTCCGCCTTCACCGTTCTGCTGATGGTATTGCCGCGCGATCTTAAAGGCCGTTTCATTTGCTTCGGAACCGCTGTTCGAGAAGAAAATCACATAGTCATCTTCTAGCCATTCATTCAACTTTTCAGCGAGATTTATAGCAGGTTCATGGGTGTTCGACATTGGAACATACGGCATGGTTTTTAGTTGTTCATAAGCGGCCTCCGCCAGCTCCTGACGTCCATATCCAACATTGACGCACCATAATCCTGACATGCCGTCCAAATACTTATTGCCGTCCGCATCGGTTATCCAAGCGCCGTCGGCTTCCGTTATTAACAGAGATGCACCGTTCTCGTTACAGCCTTTCATCGCATGCCAAACGTATTTTTCATCTTTCTTCAGCAAGTCGTTTTTAACATTAATTGCCATGATCAGTCACCTCCAATTTTAATATTTTGTTGTAAACATTTTCTTTCTCGTATAAAATTCAACGCCATCTTTGCCGTTTGTATGCAAATCTCCATAAAATGAGTCTTTGGCACCGGAGAATGGGAAGAAGGCCATAGGCACTGGCACGCCGACATTGACCCCAAGCATGCCCGGTTCCGCCTCTTCACGGAATTGCCTGATTGCTTTTGCATCATTTGAATAAAGGGTAGCTGAATTGCCAAACTGCGATCGGTTGACAATGTCTAAGGCTTCATCCAAATCCTTTGCGCGATAGAGACTCAGAACAGGAGCAAAGATTTCATCGCGGCCGATTGACATGTCCGGCTTGACATGATCAAAGATCGTCGCACCAAGAAAATAACCTTTGTCAAAGTTCTCCATGTCTTTTCTGCCGTCGCGGATTAATTCTGCCCCTTCTTCAAGGCCTTTTTCTATATAACTGACAGCTCTTTGGCGCTGAGAGCCGCGAATCACCGGCGTTAGCACCACGTTTTCATCTATGCCGTTCCCCATTTTCATTTCATCAGCGGCTTGCTTTAATGTTTGAACAAACCTCTCGCCATCCCCGACAACAACGACTGCGCTGCACGCCATACAACGTTGTCCTGCGCTTCCGAATGCGGAGCTGATAATGCTGTCAGCCGCTTGTTCCACATCAGCGTCCGGCATCACGACATGGTGATTCTTAGCGCCTGACAGTGCTTGAACGCGTTTGCCGAACGAAGATGCTTTTTCATAAACATACTTTGCAACAGGCTGGGAACCGACAAAAGATACAGCTCTGATATCCTTGTGTTCAATGAGACTGTTAACAACATCATGGGCGCCGTGAACAATGTTAAAGACCCCGTCCGGAAGCCCTGCTTCTTTCAACAGCTCCGCAAGCCGATTGGCCAAGACCGGTGTCCGTTCCGAAGGCTTTAGAACAAATGTATTGCCGCATGCAATCGCAAGCGGAAACATCCAGCACGGCACCATCATCGGGAAATTAAATGGCGTAATGCCGCCGACGACGCCAAGAGGATAACGATACATTTCCGAATCAATATGAGGACCGATTGTCGACAGCGAATCCCCCATCATCAAGCTTGGTGCTCCGCAGGCGAATTCAACACATTCAATCCCGCGCAAAACTTCGCCGTAAGCTTCATTGATGCTTTTGCCGTTTTCACGTGTGATCATATTGGCCAGATCATCTTGATTTTCCATTAGAAGGTGATGGAAACGATATAGAATGCGCGCGCGTTTTTGCACAGGCGTTTTGGACCATGTCTTAAACGCTTCTTTCGCAGAAGCTGCCGCCTTATTTACATCATCAGAAGTTGATATCGGCACCCGTGCAACGATCTCCTCAGTTGCAGGATTTGGAACATCTTGAATGTCTGATCCGCTTGAAGGAACCCACTTGCCATTGATGAAATTTTTCAATGTTTCTACCTTAGATGTTGTTACTGTCACGAAAACTCCCCTTTCGATCGAATATTATAAATATTTAAGCTCCTTTAATTAGTATAAACCTAAAAGAACATCAAAGCATTAGACAAAAAGTTAAAACTCAGAGGATTTTTTTAAACAAACATGTCAATGTCAGCTTACTTCTGTTTTAAAATAGCGGATGAAAAGTATTTTCTTGCTTCTGGATTTTGAATAAACAGCGTTTTCAGCGTCTGGCCTTTTTGAAATTCTACAAGGTCCCCGTCCAGCTTTTCTGTTACCTTCCGAATGGCATAGCCATCTTGAAAAAGCAAATCAATTTTCTTTTTTTCTTCTAAATATTTTTTATATGTTGACATTTGCAAAGACCTCCCTCTTAACGTCTCTTTGATTACCAATTGATTAATAAATGTATTTATTGGAGGCTGATGTTTGTTTTTTGTTTTCTAAGCCAGCGTTGAACCGCGCGCGTTTTAAATATTTCCCCCAGCCGGGTTTGCCGACAAATTGTTTGCTGCGAATGACATACTCCCCTCGGGAAAGAACGGTGACAGGTTCTCCGGTAACCTTCATGCCTTCAAGTGCACTGTAATCGACATTCATATGATGAGCATGAGCGGAAATTGTTCTTTTAACATTTGGATCAAAAATAACGATATCTGCATCGCTCCCTGGGGCAATTGTTCCTTTTTTCGGAAACAAACCGAAAAGTTTTGCCGCCCTTGTTGAAATGAGATCTACAAATTCATTAAGTGTTATCCGGCCTTTTTTCACGCCTTCTGAAAAGAGAACACTGACCCGGTCTTCGACAAACGGACCGCCGTTTGGAATTTTCGTAAAGTCATCTTTTCCAAGATCTTTTTGCCCTTTGAAATCAAACGAGCAGTGATCTGATCCGATCGTTTGCAATTGACCGCTCTTTAGCGCATGCCATAACACATCCTGGTGAAATGTCTCTCTTAATGGCGGAGACCATACATATTTGGCGCCTTCAAAATCAGGTTTTTCGAGATAAGATTGATCAAGAACTAAATATTGCGGGCATGTTTCCCCCCAAACCTGGTAACCCTTGCTGCGCGCTTCGGCGATTTGTTCAACAGCTTCTTGGCATGTGACATGAACAACATACAGCTGAGAATGGGCTAATCCCGCTAATTTGGCTGCCCGTCCAGTTGCTTCTCCTTCCGCTTCCGCTGGGCGCGTTAACGCGTGATAAATCGGTTCGGTGCGGCCTTCCTCCAATGCTTTCTTCGTTAAATGTTCGATCACATCGCCGTTTTCAGCATGAACCATCACGAGCGCTCCATGCTCTTTAGCTGTTATTAATGTACGGAATAATGTTTCATCATCCGCCTGAAAAACATTTTTATAAGCCATAAATACTTTAAAGGATGTGATGCCTTCGTCTTCAATGACGCGAGGCAATTCTTCTAAAACCTTATTATTCGTTTCGCTGATCATTAAATGAAAACTATAATCTATAACCGCCTTATCATTGGATTTCTTATGCCATTTTTCAATGGCGCTTTTTAACGGTTTCCCTTTATCAGTCAAGCAAAAGTCAATGATTGTCGTTGTTCCCCCGTAAGCCGCCGCAATGGTTCCTGTTTCAAAATCATCCTTTGTCACTGTACCTCCAAACGGCATTTCCATATGGGTATGCGGATCTATGCCGCCCGGAAACACATACATGCCTTTGGCATCAATAATGTCTGCTTCAGGATCAGATAAGTTATCGCCAATGCTCTTTACCTTTTCATTTTCTATTAAAATATCGGCTTGATAAGTATCAGCCGCAGTGACGACCGTTCCATTTTTTATTATCTTTTTCATGTAAAAAACCCCCATTTTCATTCATCTTTAATAAACTGGATCTTGAATCGCCTTTTGCCGTTCGTTCCAAGTCATTGAAGGGAGCGTCTGCGGAAGTTCTGCCATATTAATGGCCCCTTCAACAGGACAGACAATTGAGCATAAGTTGCAGCCGACACATTCTTCTTCCCGAACTTTTAAATATTTGCTGCCGTTATTGTCCGTTAACATATCAATGCACCGGTGAGCAGTATCTTCACATGCAATGTAGCATTTATTGCAGTTAATGCACACATCATTGTTTATCCGGGCAACGCGTTTATAATTTAAATCAAGATCGCCCCAATTCGTAAATCTATGAATGGACTTGCCGGTAAGTTCATTGACAGACGTCAGCCCTTTATCTTCCAAATAGTGATTTAAGCCGTCGATCATGTCCTCGACTATTCTAAACCCATGATGCATGGCAGCTGTACATACTTGAACCCCGGAGGCGCCCATTAACATGAATTCAACGGCATCTTGCCATGTAGAAATGCCGCCAATAGCGGAAATTGGTACATTAATTTTCGGATGTCTGGCACATTCCGCAACCATATTAAGGGCGATCGGCTTAACCGCAGGTCCGCAATACCCGCCATGCGCCCCTTTTCCCGCCACACTCGGAATCGTTTCCCATGTATCAAGATCGACCCCTGCCAAACTATTAATCGTGTTAATCATGCTTACCGCATCAGCCCCGCCCTGAACAGCTGCCGCTGCAGTCACAGTGATATCCGTAATATTAGGCGTCAGTTTGACAATCACCGGGACTTCCGCTGCCTCTTTGACCCACATCGTTTGCTTTTCTACCAAGTCCGGATGCTGGCCTGAAGCTGACCCCATGCCTCTTTCAGACATTCCATGCGGACATCCGAAATTAAGCTCAAAGCCATCCACTCCTGCATCCTGAACCCTTTTTACAATCTCGTGCCATTTATCCCTTTTCGGTTCAACCATTAATGACGCGACAACAGCATGGTTAGGAAACCGTTTCTTTGTTTCATAGATTTCTTTTAGATTTTCGTCGATAGGCCTGTCGGTAATTAATTCGATATTGTTAAACCCTGCCATTCGCTGGCCATTAAAATGAAATCCTGCAAAACGCGAAGTGACATTTAAAATCGGTTCGCCAAGTGTTTTCCAGACAGCGCCGCCCCATCCCGCTTCAAAAGCCTTCTGTACTTGATAGCCTGAATTAGTCGGCGGTGCAGATGCAAGCCAAAATGGATTTGGCGATTTAATGCCTGCTAAGTCAATGCTTAAATCTGCCATGCTTATCCTCCTAAAAATACTTTTAAGATTTCATCGTCCCTTATATATTTTTTGACTTTAATTTTTCTAAACTGCTATGAACAGCCGATGCCGTTTCTTTTCCTTGCTGGGCTGCCGATACGACCATCGCTTCCCCATTGCCTCTGCCAAAAATCATGTCGCCGGCAGCATAAACTTTTGGATGCGATGTTCGATAATTGTTTGGCTTGACCTTCACAACCCCGTTTTCATGTTCGACGCCAAACGACTCGATTAAGCTTATCAGACGTGTTTGGCCAATGGCTTTAACAATAATATCAACATCCATAAGGAACTCCGAACCTGTTATTTCAACCGGCCGGCGCCTTCCGTCCTCCCCCGGCTCACCTAAGGACATCCGGACACATTCCAATTGCTTGACCCGGCCGTCTTTGCCGCCAATGATCTTTTTTGGACTCGTTAGCCATCTAAATTCAACACCATCCAATTTTGCAAATTCATATTCAAAATCATAGGCAGTCATTTCTTCGCGGCTTCTCCGGTATAATATTTTGACATGATCAGCACCAAGCCTCACCGAACAAGTTGCCCCATCAATCGCTGTATTGCCCGCACCGATGACAACCACGCGTTTTCCGGCAAAATGCTTTGCCAAATGCTGCGGGCCTTTTGTCTTTACTTCCTCTACGAGTTCAATTGCATCATATATGCCTTTAAGTTCTTCTCCTTTAATCCCAAGCTTTGGAACCTTTGACATCCCTGCCGCCAAAATCACAGCATCATAATCGTTTATGATTTCTTCAGCTGAAATATCGCTTCCGACCTTCATATTAGTCCGAATCTCGACGCCGAGACTTTCAATTTGTTTGACTTCCCATAAAGAAATTTCTTTCGGCAGACGGAAAGGGACAATGCCGTATGTATCCAGTCCCCCCGCTTTTTCTTTTGCTTCAAAAATCGTCACTTGATGTCCCAGCAAGGCGAGCTCTCTTGCGGCTGATAACCCTGCTGGGCCGCCGCCAATAATCGCAACGCTGTGACCGCTTCTCTCTGCTGATTGAAACAGCACCTGCTTATTTTTCATGGCCCAATCAGTCGCATAACGCTGCAGATCACCGATCATTATCGGCTTTGTGGAATGATTTAACACGCACGCCCCTTCACACAATTCCTCTGTTGGACAAACACGCGCGCAGCTTGCGCCAACCGGATTAGCTTCCATAATGATTTTTGCTGAACCTTTTAAATTTCCCGTTGCTATTTTTTTTATAAAAGAAGGGATATTTATTCCAGTCGGGCAGGCATTAATACAAGGCGCATCATAACAATAAAGACAGCGATGGGCTTCTTCTAATGCCTCTTGAGCGCTTAAAGGGGGTGCCGTTTCTTTAAAGTTGCTTTCCAGTTCATTTGTATATACCGTCGCTGGCATAGATTTATGACTCAATCCGAACCCTCCTGTTTCAATTAAAATTAAGGAATAAGGCTTGTCATATCATGATAGGTTTCAGGCCTTCTATCGCGGAAAAATTGCCATGTATCTCTGACTTCCCTTATGATGTTTTTATCCATTGCGCCAATGACTACTTCATCCTTATCACGGCTCCCCATAGCTGCAAAACGGCCGCGCGGATCAACAAGATATGATTGGCCGTAAAATTCCCCTATATTCCAAGGCGGCTCTACGCCGACACGGTTTATCGCTGCAAGGTAATAACCGTTAGCGACGGCATGTGCAGGCTGTTCCAGCTTCCACAGATATTCAGACAATCCAGACACTGTTGCAGACGGATTAAAAACAATTTCCGCTCCATTTAGCCCCAGCAATCTGGCTCCTTCAGGGAAATGACGGTCATAACAAATATAGACCCCCACCTTCGCAAACGCTGTGTCAAACACCGGGTATCCAAGATTCCCCGGTTTAAAATAGAACTTTTCTAAAAATCCGTGCCCCTCCTTATCGACTGTTACTTGCGGAATATGCTGCTTGCGATATTTTCCGAGGTACGAGCCGTCAGCATCAATAACAGCTGCTGTATTATAGTAAGTCGCAATCCCTTCTCTTTCATAAACAGGCAATATCATAACCGTTTCGAGTTCACGGGCCAGCTCTTGGAACAATTTAGTCGTTGGGCCATTCGGAACTTCTTCTGCCGATTCATACCATTTCGTATTTTGTTCCGCACAAAAATAAGGGCCAAAAAACACTTCTTGCAAACAAATGATTTGTGCACCGGATTCTTTCGCCTGGCGCACGAGCTTTAAATGTTTTTCGACAGCGCTTTCTTTGTGCACATTAACCGGTTCTTGACCATCGACATCATGCGAAGCTTGAATTAAGCCGATTTTTACTTTATCACTCACTATTAACCCTCCTGCTTAAATTTGTTAATCAATTGAAATCATTGATTTTATTGGACACACCCCCAAATGAGATTAATCAGATTCATCAGTTGATTAATCTGAACATAAACTTGGCCACCCTTTTTTAGTTAAGATATTAGACATTAAGCTGAACAATGACTATATTTAAAATTTTTTTAGTAACAATAAAAAACCACGTTCTCCTCTTCATGTGCGAATGAGGAATAACATGGCTATCATCTATTATCTCTATTGAATTCATAAGCATCATGCGCTATTACTTGATAGAAGCTGATTCTTTTGAACTCTCAAACACTACCTTTCCATCCATAATGGTCATTAATACCGCTGCATCTCTTATTTCTTTTGCAGGTACATTAAATAGATTCCGATCTAGGACGATAACATCGGCAAGCTTCCCTTCTTCTAAAGTGCCCAATTCTTTCTCCCGGAAACCCCCATAGGCAGAACCTGACGTATAATTGCGCAATGCTTCCGCCAGTGAAATCTTTTCCTCCGGATTCCATCCTCCCTCCGGTTCTCCGTCATTAAAAACTCTTGTAACAGCCCTGTATATTTCAATCATTGGGTTTAAATCTACAACCGGAAAGTCAGAACCGAACGCCATAGTGGCTCCTCTTTGTTGTAATGTCTTAATGGACCAAGTAAAAGTTTCTCGGTCTTTTCCTAAACGGCTGAGATAGGGATTGTCTGAAAATGTTTCGGCTGCCGCCAAGTGCTCAGGCTGCATGGATGCAATGACTCCTAATTCAGAAAACCGGTCAATATCATCCGGGTGAATCACTTCAATATGTTCAATCGTATGCCGGGAGTCCCTTGCGCCATTTATTTTCCTTGCTTTTTCAAAACAATCTAGCCCTAACCTTACCGCCCCATCTCCGCAAGCATGCAGGCGAATCCGAAATCCTTCTGCATCTGCCTTGACGACCCAATCTTTTACAACGTCTTTTGGGATAAGCGTATCTCCTTTACTATCTTTGCGATCGTTGTAAGGATCAACAAGATATGCTGTATAAGCTATAGGTACGCCGTCCAAAAATTGTTTAAGCCCTGAGAATTTAAGTTTATCCGAATTGAAAGTCTCCCTTAAATACTTGGGACGTTCTAGATTCCCATCTAAAATTGATAAAAATTGTATCCGTGCGGTTAATCTATTTTGCTGTTCAAATGCTTTATAGAGATCAAGATCACCTAATTCAAGCCCAGGCAACGGAAGCATGTCGCTAACCGTTGTTATTCCGAGGCGGGCCGCTTTATCTAGAAAGCTTTGAAGCAGCGAAGCTTTACGAGCCTTCGGAATACTATGAAATGCCTTTTCTGCTAGTTTCATTGCTGTTTCATAAAGAAAACCAGTCGGATGGCCATGCTCATCTTTTACAATTTCACCGTAAGGAGGACTAGGCGTATTTTTATCAATACCCAATGTTTCCAGGGCTTTACTATTCAGCCAAGCCCCATGACATTCAGCATTCAAGAGAAGCACAGGGCGATCCGGGATCAGGCGGTCAAGGGATGAACGGTGAGGCAATTTTTTATTATCCCAATATATGTGATACCACTCAAACCCGAATATCCATTGATCATTCGGTCTGGTATCGGCAAATTTTTTGACCATTTCTGCGGCTTCATTTTCCGACTTAGCTGTTTTCAATGAAACACTCTCTTCTGCAAGACTGCCTAGGAATAAATGGATGTGAAAATCCTGAAAACCAGGCATGATGAGCTGATCACCAAATTCATAAACTTTTGTCCCAGGGCCTATATATGCTTTTATTTCTTCCTGTGAGCCGACGGCAACAATGTATTTATCTTTTATAGCTATTGACCCATTAAATGGTTCATCAGACAATCCTGTAAATATGGCATCACTTGACAATACGATATCCGCTTTTGGCAAAGTGCTCATGTTATGATCCCCCTTCAAGAAAATAAAAAAATGCCGTCTATAAATGCCGGTCGACTGTTTGCTCCAATTGAAACGATAATTAATGAACAGAGGTCCCGTTAAGGTCATTCTTTTCGTTGATAAACTCTCCTCCTTCTTATATCTCTTACTTCTCCGTCTGCTTTTGTTTCCCCTTTATCATCCACAGACTTATCATTTTATACTCTTAATCTGAAGCCTTCATTTTAAAGCCTTAAATTCAATGATGTAAGATTGACAACAAAATTGAATGGGAAAAATGATAAAAATAGGCGTCCGGAGCAGGACACCTATTTTATTTTGATTAATCTATGTTTCTTAGACTGCCTTTGTTGCTTGCGGCGCCGTTTTCTCAATAATATCCCAATTCATGCCCCGTTCTTTTAACCGCTTTAAGAAAGGTTTTGGTTCTATTAATTCGGGAGGAATGCATCCTTTTTCTTTTAAACGGCCTTCTGCCAACAGATCAACAGCAACCGCCGGAGGTATGCCCGTCTGCCAAACCGTTGCTTGGAACCCTGTCTTTTTATAGACTTCATCGTGGTTAGCGATGGTATAAACATAAAATTCTTTATTTCTATCATTTTTTGTTCCTTTTACAAACGCTCCGATACATGAATAACCATGAATCTTCCCGGCAAGTTCGTCCGGTTTGGGCATCATTGCAACGACAACGTCCCGCGGGCAAATGTTGACGCCTTTAACATCTATTGTTTTGTTACTGTCTAAGCCGAGATAGCCAATAGCTTTAACTGTGTTAACAAAATCCGGGTTTAATACGTATTTAAATTCAACGTATTTGCAGCCTTTTGGCTTACCGATCGTTTCGCCAAGCGTGACAACTTCCTCATGTTCCACGTTGTAAGCATCTAACAAACCGATCGGTTCAGGAAATTCAAGCTTTTCCTTATTCCAAAACGATGCCGGAAAAGTTGCCTCGCCTTTTTCGGACGTCCAATAATTGGGTTTCGCCAAACATTCTTGAATAGCAATTTGCGGACTAAATAATGAACAAAAGCCATCATAATCGATTTTAGAATTATCCCCGTCACGAATGGAAATCATATCGACAGTATCTAACTGATCGACAGCATACCTTGCCGCAATATTTGAAAAACCCGGATCGCAGCCAAGGCCCAATATCCCTAGAATCCCTGCTTCCTTGTATTTTTTGTCCCAATTGAGCTGTTCTTTAAGTTCTTTTGTCGTATGGCATGCCATATCAATATAATTGGTTTTTGTTTGTAAGCATGCCTCCATGACTTTTAAATTAAAAGCTGGAAGGCCTGCGTGCAAAACCGCATCAATATTTTTAAATGCCTCTGCCATCATGCGAACGCTGCTGGCATCAATTTCTTTGACCAAAATGTCTGCCTTTGTTTGATGCTGGAGCTTTTTTGCAAGTTTTTCCGCTTTATTTGTTTCAATATCCCCAAGCAACAGCTGATCCAGATAATCAGCCTTTGCCATTTCAGCAGCAAATACCTGACCGACACCGCCTACGCCTAATACGGCAACCTTCATGGTATTCCTCCTTGGAGATTTTCATAGTATAATCGTTTGACTTTCTTAATTCTAAAGAGGATATGGAATAATCGGCTTCGAACAATTAATTTCTCAACCTCCCATTCACGCCTTTGATTTTGATATATCACTTCAATGGCCACCCCCTCAATTCACAATAATCCATTTATGATCCCTATATGCCTTCTAAAATTAATCATCTTTAAGTTGTTTTATTTTCCGGCAAATGTTTTTTACACCTTTTTATACAGGAAGCCGGGGAAACCCCGGCACTGAAAATTCCGAATATAAACTCTCTACACAGTCGCCATTTGCGGTACCGGAGAAGTTTTCTCTATAACGTCCCAATACATGCCTCTTTCTTTCAAGCGGGTTAAGAAAGGGACGGGGTCAATTAATTCTGGAGGAATACAGCCTTTGGCTTGTAATTTGCCTTGAGCAAGAAGATCAACAGCTACAGCCGGCGGAAGCCCAGTTTGCCACACCGTTGCCTGATATCCTGTTTTTTCGTAGATTTCATCATGATTTGCCATCGTATACACAAATAATTCTTTCTTCTTATCTTCTTTTATTCCTTTTACAACAGCGCCAATGCAAGAATAGCCATGAACTTTTCCAGCGAGTTCAGTTGGCTTTGGCATGTTGGCGACGACAACATCCTTTGGAACAACCTTTGTACCCTTAATATTAATATCTTTGTCGCTGTCTAAACCAAGATAGCCTATCGCCTTAACTGTGTTGACAAATTCAGGGGCCAGCGCATATTTAAAATCAACATATTTACAGCCTTTGGCTTTTCCGATTGTGTCGCCTAATGTTGTTGCTTCTTCATGTTCAACGCTGTAGCACTCTAACGGTCCAATAGGCTCTGGAAATTCAAAAGTCTCCTTATTAGCAAAAGGTTTTGAGAAAAAGGCCAATCCTTTGTCAGCAGTCCAGTAATTTGGCTTTGCCAAACATTCTTCAATAGCTGTTTGCGGACTGAATAGCGAGCAAAATCCTTCATAGTCAATTTTAGAGTTATCACCGTCGCGAATTAAGATTTCATCGACTTGATCCATTTGATCAACAGCATATCTCGCCGCAATATTAGAAAAACCTGGATCACAGCCAAGACCCATAATGCCCAGAATGCCCGCAGCTTTGAATCTGCCATTCCATTGCAGCTGCTCTTTAAGGCCTTGTGGGCTGGCACAAGCCATATCAATATAATTTGTTTTCGTCCTTGCACAAGCTTCCATGATATTGAAGTTAAACGCCGGCAGCCCCGCATGCAATACGACATCAATGTCGCGAAGGGCTTCTTCAATCTCGTCAACTTTACCTGCATCGATTTTTTTGACAACGATTTCTGCTTTCGTCTTCCTGCGAAGTTTTCCGGCTAATTTTTCTGCACCCTCAGTGATAATATCTCCGAGCAATAATTGATCTAAATAATCAGCTTTTACTATTTCGGAAGCAAATACTTGACCAACACCGCCTACGCCTAATACGGCTGCTTTCATGATAATCCTCCTCGAATCCTTTCAAAGTTTAAATAGATTTCCATTTCAAGAAAATTCGCCGATTCAGTAAGAGTTTAGGCTGCTTGAATGTCCCGCCTCCCGTTTCTATATTTTTCCGTGTGTTGGTTTGCTTCTCACCTCCCTTAAAGCTGAAAATTCATTGAAACCGCTGAAAGTTTAAATAAGCCGCCGGGAGAGACGCCCCTCCCTAGATCGGATCGTTCAAGATGTTATACATTTGGTTTCGGGTTCATTTGCTCAATTTCCTTTTGATACTCTATAGGGTCTTCACTAAATTTTTTGATGTCAATGCGGGGCAGCTGCTTAAGCGGACGTTTAAACCAATCTTTTTCCTTAATGGCGTAGTAAATCATAATAGGAATGCCGATCACAAATGACAGCAGCGCCGGAAGCGAACTGGTAAACCCGCTCTCAATAAGCACTTCAGCACCCACTATGAGCAAGTACATACCGCTTAATAAAGGAAAAATAAATCCAAGGATGATTGTCGACCAATTTCGCAAATTCCGCCTCATATACCATGCGCAAGCAATACCGGTTATTCCATAGTAGTAGGCGACCATAATCCCTGCATTATTTAAGGCACTGTCCAAGAAATGGCCAACGCCGGAACTCAGATTAAGCAGAAAAATCCCGATTAAGCTGATCAATCCAATAATGGCTGTGCCAAGCCAAGGCGTTTTCCAAGTGTTATGAACACGGGCAAATGCTTTTGGGAATACCTTGTCCCGGGCCATTTCTAATGTGACACGCGCTGTCGGCAGCAAACTCGTCTCTAATGTCGCCAGTGTAGATGACATCACACAGAGAATCATGATGTCATTCCATGGATACGGCACAAGCCGTGTTGCGACGTAGTTAAGGATATCCGCTTGATGCTCAGCAATCACTTTGGCCGGCAGCAGCGCTTGAATAGATAAGGCAACAATCATAAAAATGACTAATAAACCGACTGTTGCCCATATGCCTGCCCAGCCCGGATTCGTCGCGGCGTCTTTAGATTCTTCGCCAAGATTAGTGATGCTGTCAACACCCCAGTAGAAAAAGACAGCGATGGTCGTCGCGCTGGCAAACGTAGCAAAATTACCATGAAATATGAACCAGCTCCATGAAATATGGCTTGATCCCGGCACATTTAAAGCATAAGCGTGATACAAAGCAATCGCCGCAAAGACGATTAATGCGACATATTCGATAAGCAGCAGCACCCATTGAAATTTTATTGTAATTTCGATCCCCCTTATGACAATTAAAGAGACAAGAACAAACCAAGCGGCTGAAATCAAGGATACTAATAATGTATCATTCGCCAAACTGGGATCAAAGAGATCAAGTGTATAAGTCCCAACCGGAATAGATCCGGAGATGAGCTGCAATACATCGGCAGCGATAATGGCCCAGCCCGCCATGTAGCCTAAATGCGGGTTTAATCCGCCGCCAACCCATGTATAAATGCCGCCGGCACTTGGTCCGTAGTACTTGTTCATGTAATAAAAAGCACAGGCAATACCGAGAATAGGAAGAAAATTAATCAGCAGCACTGCCGGCGACATAAAACCAACAATGACGATTAGAGATCCAAACGACACCGCGAGCGAATAGGCCGGAGCAGTTGATGCGATACCGACGACAGTATTATCAAACATATTGATAGCGTTCGATTTCAGCTTTGCGTTAGAGGAATCAGGCATCATCAGCCCTCCTTTGTTATATCAATTTTTTATGCACCATCCTTTATTTTAAGAGAGACTGTATAAATTATGAAGTTTTAATTAAACCAGCCCGTTGGCTCAACATTTAAGTTATTAATGATTTGTTTAACTTCTGTATATTCTTCTAGCCCATAAGTTCCCAGTTCCCTGCCTAGACCGCTTTGCTTATAGCCGCCCCATGGCCCTTCAATGAGATTTTGCTCATATGTATTGATCCATGTGACGCCAGCTCGGATGCCTTTTGCCGCTCTTTCCGCCTTCGCACCGTCTGTTGTAAAAATTCCTGCCGCAAGACCATATGGCGTTCCATTGGCCAGCTCTAAGGCTTCTTCTTCTGTTTCAAAAGGCATGACGCATAGAACGGGACCGAATATTTCTTCTTGCGCTATCCGTGATTTTGGATCTACATTGACAAAAATCGTCGGCTCGATAAAATAACCATTTTTTCGCTCTTCGTCAGTTAGCCGGTTTCCGCCGACAGCTATTTCCGCGCCCTCATCTATGCCAATTTTAATATAATTCAGAACCTTTTGCATCTGTTTTTGACTGATTAAAGGTCCCATTTGCGAATGTTCATCGAATCCGTTTCCAACCCTGATTTTTTTCGTACGTTTGACGAGTTCTTCAACAAACGCTTCATAAATAGATTGTTCTACCAGCAGTCTAGATCCTGCAGAACAGACTTGGCCTGAATTGTTGAAAATGGCAAACATCGCATAATCGACAGCGCTTTCAAAGTCTGCATCAGCAAATATAATGTTTGGCGATTTTCCGCCGAGTTCCAGCGAAACTTTTTTCAAATTGCCAACGGCGTGCTGCAATATGGTTTTGCCGGTAACCGTGCCCCCGGTAAAACCAATCTTGTCAACCAACGGACTTTCGACAAGCGGCTGACCGGCTTGGGGGCCAAAGCCGACTAATAAATTAACGACGCCGGGCGGAAAGCCTGTTTCGTCTATGAATTCAAATAATCGGATGGCTGTAAGGGGTGTAAGTTCTGAAGGTTTTAGAATGCAAACATTACCTGCTGCCAATGCCGGCGCAAGTTTCCATGCGGCCATCAAGAGCGGATAATTCCAGGGAATAATTTGCCCGCATACCCCAATCGGTTCACGAACAACTTTTGACGTTAAAGGCGCATCGGCCTCAATCGTTTCTCCATTAGGAGCGGCAGCCAGCCCTGCATAATATTTGAATGTTCTTACTGTAAAGTCTATATCTCCGAAACTTTCACGCAGCGTTTTTCCATTGTTCTCTGTTTCAAGCCGGGCCAATTCGTCGCGATGATTCTCAATCTTATTTGCCAGCTTATATAGAAGCTCAGCGCGTCCGTAAGCGGATACATCACGCCACGGACCTTTATCAAAGGCCTGCCGGGCAGCATGTATCGCTTGCTCAGCATCTTTTGCATTCGCTGAGGCAACTTCAGCGATCACCTCGCCTGTCGCTGGGTTATAGACTGGTATTGTCTCTCGGCTTGATGCCTCCTCCCATTTACCGTCAATATATAATTTATTAACGCTGCTGACTAAAGTTTTTGTCATAGTACCTTCCTCTCTGTTCAAAATATAATCAACAAATTGCTGTGGATTGATGTTCAGAATGATATCATCACAGTACCGCCGAATGAACTATTGGCGGCACTGTCAAGCTTTTTAGGCGTGAATATATGATTTTGCCATGGCGCTTATATGCTTTTCAATCGCATAAAGCACTGTGTCGATTTGCTCATAAGAGATGACGGCAGGCGGCTCAATGCGAATCACCCGGGCGTTATTCAGCGTTCCGCCGACGAGAATATGATCATCAAATAATTTTTTCGCCAGTTCAAAACCAAGATCATTGTCGGCAAATTGCATGCCGATTAATAAGCCAATACCCCTGACATCAGTCATTATTTCAGGGAAGCGCGCCTGAATATCTTTGAGCTTATTTAAAATATACTCGCCTTTTTCGGCAGCCTGCTCCGGAATATTTTCTTCCAAAATCGTCTTAATGCCGGCGATCGCCCCTGCACAGCAAAGAGGGTTGCCGCCAAATGTTGAAGAACCCAGCAAAAACGGATTTTCCTCCATTTTCTCCCAAAGGTGTTCCCTAGCAACCATAGCGCCGATCGGCATCACTCCGCCGCCAAATGCTTTTGCCAGTGTCATAATATCAGGAACGACATCATAATGGTCTACACCGAATAATTTTCCGGTTCGCCCCATTCCTGTCTGCACTTCATCAACGATTAATAAACAATCGTACTGATCGCAAATCTCTCTCAGACGAGGGAAATAATCAGAAGGAGGGATGTTGACGCCGCCTTCGCCTTGAACAGGTTCAACAATAACGCCCGCAACCGTTTCACCGACAGCCTGCAAATGGCGAATGGCCTTTTCCACAGCATCAGCATCACCGTATTCAACATGCTGAAATTGTTGAATCAAAGGTACATACGGCTTGCGGAAATCGGCTTTGCCTGTCGCCGATAAAGATCCCATCGTTTTGCCATGAAATCCGCCGACGGTTGAAATAAACCACTTTTTCCCTGTGTGAAGACGGGCTAATTTCAGCGCCATTTCATTGGCTTCCGTCCCGCAGTTAACAAAATATGAATATCTTAAATCACCGGGAGTCATCTCAGCAACTAATTTTGATAAATACCCGCGAAGAGGATCTACCAATTCTTGACTGTGCAAGGCATAACGTTTCAGTTGTGATTCAACGGCTTTAACAACCTTAGGATGGCGATGGCCTAATAAATAAACGCCATAGCCTCCCAAACAGTCGATGAATTCCTTGCCTTTTGTATCGCGGAAAACCGCCCCTTCGTCTTCCCATTCAACAAATGAAAAGTCTGTTGACGCAGCTTTTCTATGTTTTAAAATAGCTTTGTTAACGTAGTTTTCAAAGTTATAAACCGAATCCTCAACCACTTGTTCTTTTTGTTCTTCACTTAGCGTTTCGCTTTGAATCAATGAAAGAATGTTTTCCGCACTTTGCAGACATTGTTCTTTACTCTTTCTCATCATTTAAATTCTCCTTGTTAGATTTATGGTTTCATCATTTTCTATGCAAATTTAATGCCAGATTGATATAATGGCTGCTTTTAATGAGAAAGATCTTTCAAATCAGGCCTCATGCCTGATGCTTCAAGGTGTTAGCTTATTAGAAATGGCAGTCATTCATATAGACGCACCTATCATTAAAATAAAAAATTTCTCAAAAATGATAAGTTTCCAGCGAGACGATTTTATAAAATTAAAGCGTTTCCTTTAAAAGACACAAACCTGCCACTAATTTCTCAATTTTGATAATTTATTCTCATTATTGAGAATTTCGTGCTCCTCAAGTTTTCTATATAATGTTGCCAGGCTGATTTTCAATTGTGAAGCAATATCTTTTTTGGCTTTTAAAGATGTTCCATATTCATTAAGCATGTCTTTTAAAATCTTTTTTTCCTCTCTGCGCAAACGTTCTTTCAGCGAACCTTCAGCTTGAGCAGCTGCTTTTTGTTGACTGGCAATTTTCGCCGGAATGCTTGCGGCAGAAATGATGTTCTCTGTCTCCATATTAACAGCATATTCAACCGCATTTTCTAATTCGCGGACATTTCCCGGCCATCTGTAATTTTGAAACAACGCGATCACTTCGGGCTGAAATCCATCGATTGATTTTGCGAGTTTCCCCTTAATATCAGTCAAAAAATGCTCCATAAGCAGCGGTATATCTTCCTTCCTCTTGCGCAAAGGCGGGATATGAAGCGGAATCACATTGAGTCTAAAATATAAATCAGAGCGGAATTCACCTTCTTGGATCATGGTTTCCAGACTTTTATTTGTCGCGGCAATAACTCTCACATCCACCGGAATCATTTTTCTTCCGCCTACTCGTTCGATCACTTTATTTTGCAGGACATGTAGTAATTTCACTTGCAAGTGCAAAGGCATATCGCCAATTTCATCTAAAAAAATGGTTCCCCCGTCAGCCATTTCAAACTTGCCTATTTTGCCTTCCTTATTCGCTCCCGTAAATGCTCCTTTTTCATAGCCAAACAATTCACTTTCCAGCAAAGTTTCAGGAATGGCGCCGCAATTGACTGATATAAACGGTCCATTTGCCCGCGGGCTGGCCGTATGAATGGCGTTAGCGAAAAAATCTTTTCCTGTTCCGCTCTCTCCAGTCAGCATAATATTAGAGTCACTATGGCTGACTTGCATCGCCAGCTTCTTGACCTTTTTCAATACCTTGCTTTCCCCAATGATATCCGAAAATGACAGGCCTTTCCGGCTGGTGGTCAATGAATAGGCAAGTTTTCTCACGTCTGCCATCCGTCTAAAAGAAGAAACGACACCGTACGTTTTTACTTGATTTCTAATTGGCATGGCCGTTACAACGAAATGCATATGATGATTGTTAAAATCATAGATTTCCTCTTTTTCCGTATAGCCCTTTCCTGTTTTTAAGACATTAAGCATCGGGGAGCCTTTCCATATTTCCTCAATTTCCTTTCCTATTAACGATTCTTTCTGCTGTCTAATTAATATCTCAGCTGTTCGATTGCAATGGGTAATGATCCCCTTTTCGTCGATAGCGATTATCCCTTCATGAATGGATTCAATCAATGTGTTAAGTTTATTGGTCGCGAGCTTCCATTGTTTCACAGCTTCCCTTTCCGAAACCTTGCTCGTCAGCAATTGCGCCATTCGTTGCAAGAAATTCAGCATATGTTCTTTATTATCCATTAAACGCCGGTGATGCGTCTCATTAAAAGCGATCAGCCCGATCACTCCAATAACTTCTCCGCTGTATTCAATCGGGCAGCAAATTTCTGCAACCTCTTCAATTTGACCGGTTGAAAAAGATGGATCATATGTCGGATCATTGCGGGCATCCTCTACGACATAAGCCTTATTTGTTGTTAATACCCTGCCGTATAAATAACCCGCATCCTTCTCGCCGTATTCTTCTTTTGTGTTGATTCTTTTTTTACATTGACCCGTTGCAGCAACAACTGTCATGGTTTCGTCTATAATTTCTGTTTCTATTTTTAAGGCTGCGGAAATCGCGTCTGCAACTTGCTGGGCCAGTTCTTGAATCCCCATCAAACGTGTCATCACTATAACCCCCAAGCATTCATTTAACGTATAAATCCTTGTCTATGCCTCCATGAAAAATTAGAGAGAAAGAAGGCAAGACCCTGTTTGACATTTTAAAGAAAGCGCCTTATAACCTTCCTGAACAATAAAGATTATTCGGCGCCCGCTTTGTTTCGGTTCACTCTAAATGCAAAGCTTCCATCCTATCAATCTTATTAAATTTTTTATCAAATACTTTTACAAAGATGATTGTTGCTAGAGCAATTAAAAACATCAGGATAAGGGAAGCGTTGCTAAATGGCGCGGTTAACTTGTTACCGGAGAAATCGATTATTCTAATATTCATAAAAGGCTGTCCATACAGCATCGCAATGAATGCGCCGCCCAGCGAACTTCCAATGTTCATCACTAATTTTTCTAAACCAACGCCAACACCGCGCTGCTCCAGCGGCAATAACTGTGTATAGTTTGTAAGATAACCTGCGAAGAAGAGTGTATAGCCGATGTTAAACAGCCCCATTCCCAAAAACATGAAAACTGCCGAATAGCCGACTAATAATGCAACCATCGCAAGACCGGAGAAGATCAATAATCCGCCTAATAGGGTAATGTTACGATAACCTGTTAATTTAATCATCCGTCCTGTCATCATACCCGTGATAAAAGCAGCGATATTTGTTATGGTAAAGAAAACGCCTAAGGTACTAACGGACATGCCGTATATTTTCGTAATGATAAAAGGGAATAAAAATGTAAAACCGATTTCCGTTCCATAAAATAACAAACAAACAATCAGCGACCATACGACACCTTTCACTTTGAAAAGTTCTATTTTTATTAACGGATTTTTGCTTTTTACCATGTGAATATAGAAAACCGCCATACAAACCAGCGATACAATGAGGAATAATGGGTATTTCATTTTAAATGTCATAAATATGATGAGGCCTGCAGTGATGACTGTAACTAAAATGATACCTATAAAATCAAATGAACCTTTTTTGCTTTCATCTTTCGGCAAATTTTTCAGAATAACCGGAACGCCGATTAACGTTATTAACGGCAGAAGAAACGTCATATTCCAATGCAAATATTCAGTGATATAGCCGGCAAATAAATTTCCGCTTGCAGAAGCAATTTGGTAAACGGCCGTATTATAGCCAAAGTATTTGGCTGCCGTTAACTTATCGCAATACTTCATCGCAATAATAATTTGCAAAGCCACAGGAGCAGAAATTGTTGCACAGAATAAAATTCGAAAAATCACTAATAAAGCAAAACTATATTCAGAAAAAACGCCCAATAAAGTGACGATCGGGAAAGAATAGCAAGTAAATAGTATCATTTTCCTTATACTTACAAAATCAGACAAGGCTGCAAAAACGATTGAAGTAATGCCAAAAGACAATTTGCCCGCGGTGACAACTAAACTAACCGTTGAAGGCGAGATACCGAATTGGTTTGATAGATTTGGCGCAATCAGATTGAAGGCGTTTTCATTAAATGTGAAGAAAAAACTGAATAACAGTATCCACGGCATACATTTTGCTACTGCGCGTTGTACTTCTTCTCCATGCATTTTCTCACCCCTATTAGAAGATTATGATTTTTTCGTTAACAATACTCATCTTAATTTATATCTTGTCTCTTGTAAAGAATAGTCTTTTTTTGTTCATTAGTGTCACTTATAAGATATTTTGATGCTGCAAGGTGCAAGAAAAGTCCATATCGGCGGTTGACATGGACTTTCCCCCTTTATTGTTCAGATTATTAATTTTTCTTTGCATCCAATTGGTTTTATTCTATTTGGTTCATTTGAAGATCTGCCGTTATTTAAATTTAATGGATTCTATATGGGGCAAATTTTGCAGATCCTTTGTGATTTGATTTTCCTGAATAGCCTTTTCAGGTTTAAGCTGAAAGTTCATCACATAAAGCGTTTCGTTTTCAACTTGTTTTAAGTTGACTTGATACTCAGTAACGGTCAGATTATCAGCAGTTAAAATATCTATAATTTGCGATGTTATTTCGTTGGAATAAGCAGAAACTGTTAATTTATACGTTTTATTAGGCAAAACCGATCTAAATAAGAGGTTCAGCACTTCCAATCCTAAAAGCACTAGCAATGCGCCGAGAACCCCTACCAAGTACAAGCCGGCACCGACCGATAAACCGACGGCAGAAGTAGCCCATAAGCCAGCCGCTGTTGTTAAACCTCGAACAGATGCACGCTGTACAAGGATAGTGCCTGCCCCTAAAAAGCCGACGCCGCTGACCACTTGTGCTGCAACACGGCTTGGATCCAGTTCCACCTTATCGTGATGCAAGATATCATTAAAAGCGTATTTTGAAATGATCATAATAAGGGCGCTTCCCACAGCAACCAAAAAGTGAGTCCGGAGCCCGGCTTCTTTATAACGCCTCTCCCTCTCAAATCCAATGAGCGCTCCAAGGACTCCGGCTAAAACAAGCCGGGCTATGAATTCAAATTCCATTTTTCATCTCCCCCTTGTTCATTTTCGATATATATTTCCTTTTTCGCGAATTATTAAATTAACATTAAAGGAAATAGCCGCCAATTTCAAATTATCTGAATAAATAACTTTCTAGGCTGGCATGCAAAAAATCCCTCAACAGCACGAGTTGAAGGATTTCTAACCGCTTATTAAGAACAATATGCCTTATCCGTTCACAACTTGACAATTTCCAGCCAACCTATCATTAAATCCAATATCACTCATATTCTAACAATCTCATGACAGGCGCTTTCGTTCAGTGCCCTTCTTGTATTCTAAGTTTTGCAAAAGGCCGTTTTATAACTTAAAAGTCATCATGTCATCAACTTGAGCAGCGATGTCTGAAATGATTTCGCCGGCGGATCGTTGTTTGCTTAAGCGCGGACCTTGCCCGCACCAAAGCGACATCCACTCAGGCCGATTTTGTTTTGCCGCTTCGCTTCGAATCGTCTTTGTTAATGTGTTCTGCACCGGATATTCCGGAAGTTCTTTTTCATGTTCAGCCATTGTCTCAATGAATGCATTGCGTATGCCGCGTGCCGGTTTTCCGCTAAATGCTGAAGTCACCACCGTTTGTTCCTCGATACTCTTTAATATCGTTTCTTTGTGCCGGACATTGGCTCCGCTTTCCACACTTGTGACAAAGGCCGTCCCCATTTGAACAGCTTTAGCCCCTAATATTAGCGCCGCTAAAACCCCTCTGCCGTCCATTATCCCGCCGGCGGCAATCACTGGAATATTGACATGATCCACAGCTTGCGGGACAAGAGCCATTGTTCCGATCATTGCTTCCTCAAATCCTCCGTTAAAAGTCCCGCGATGCCCGCCTGCTTCACTGCCCTGTGCAACCACCATATCCAAGCCGTTTTCCTCATTCATTATCGCTTCTCTTACTGTCGTAGCAGTGCCTATCACCGTAATTTTTTCTTTTTTTAACTGCTGAACTGCTTTTTTAGGCGGTATACCAAATGTAAAACTGCATACGGGAACCTGTTCTTCAACAATAACTTCTATTTGCTTTTCAAAAAGATGCGCATCCGGTTGTTTCACCTCAGGAGGTTCTGATATGTTCAATTCCTCCCGAAACGGCCGGAGCCAATCATTAGCTTTATTTATTTCTTCTTCTGAGACCTTTGGTACTTCCGGAATAAATACATTGACGCCAAAGGGTCTTTCCGTAAGCTGTTTGATTTGGCGAATACTCTTCCTCATGTCTTCCGGATTCATATATCCGGCGCCAAGACAGCCAAGGGCGCCGGCATTGGAAACAGCCGCAACCAGTTCAGCCGTTGTAACGCCCCCGGCCATCCCAGCCTGTATAATTGGATATCTTATATCTAAATATTCCGCCAATTCATTTTCATGCCACATATCACTGTCCCTCCTAAAATTCTTGATCAAAGCCGATATTCTAAATCCCTTATTATGATTATAATGAGGATAAAACAACAAGTAAAATGATACTTTTTGTTATTTATCATCAAAACTTTTGATGTAACCTGACTAAAAACACGAAGATCTTCAAGTTTCATGTTATTCCTCCAAGAGTTTGAGGCATTTGCCCCCTTTAGACAGGCCGTTTTTTGCTGCTGGATGATATTTATGCCGAGCTGACTAGGATGTGAGGTCGTTTTCCTAGCCAGCATCGGTTGTTTTTACGGCATTATTGAATGTACCGCAGTGACAGCTTTTTAAAAGTCCCAATAAGAAGATTGAATAGCTATGACTTTATGAACAGCTTCTTTTTGATTAGGATATAGAGGCCCTTCGTGGTAGCCCAAATCAAAAGGATCTTCAACTTGACAGCGCTTGCCGTTCAAGGCTTCTATTATTCTTAAGGTACAAAAAGGCACATAGGCGGTGCTGTAGCCTCCTTCATGACATGCGGCCAAGCGTCCGCCGCAATGTCTTTCAGCCAATTGTTTGACCTTCAGAGCCATTTGGTAAAAGCCTTCTGCCGTAACGAGCATTCTCCCCAAAGGATCAAAGCGGCTCGGATCTTGACCGGCGGAAACCAAAATCAATTCTGGCTTAAATTGATCGACAATAGGCTCAACAACCTTTTCTATCGCATAAAGATAGCCTTCGTTGCCTGTTCCTGCCGGCAATTCAATATTGACATTAAAACCTTCGCCCGCTCCTTCCCCAGTGTAAGTGATATGTCCGCGATTTTTTGGAAAGATATTTTCTTGATGAATAGAAATAAACAATACTTCCGGGTCAAAACGAAAGGCGCTTTCTGTTCCATTGCCGTGGTGGACATCCCAATCTAAGATGAGAATGCGTTTCAAGCCGTATTTTTTCCGGGCATATTTTGCAGCTATTGCGGCATTATTAAACAAACAAAAGCCCATGCCTTCATTCGGTTCGGCGTGATGTCCAGGCGGCCGAACGAGAGCATAGGCATTCCGAACTTCCTTTTCCATTACCGCGTCGACCGCTGTTAACACACCGCCGGCCGATAGTAAAGCAATTTCGTATGAATCGGGGCCGACAATGGCGTGAACACCGGCATCACCTCCGTTTTCGCCGCTTAGTTTTTTGACCATGTCAATGTACTCCGGGTGATGGTTCATTTCAATGTCTTCGCGGGCGGCGGATCTTGGCGCCATTACCTTTAATTCATTGATATATCTCGACCGCTCAAGAAGATTTTTAACCCGCCGCTTTGTTTCAGGATTTTCAGCATGTGTATCTTCTTGAACCCAACCGCCGGCACGAATATTTAGCGCACCGTTCCCTGTCTGATGCCAAAAATAGCTTTCATCGCTTATAAACCCCGTCAGTTTCGACATCTTTTTCCCTCCTATTTGTTTCCTATAAATAACTTTCTACTGATATTTAGCGATTCCTCTGCTCTTTTTAAGTTTTTAATTGATGTTTTAAGAGAATGCAGCCTGTGAAGATCGGTATATAAAAAAAACAGAGGGCATTTAACCCTCCGTCTATCCCGCTATATTTTTATTAAGCTTTGACTTGCTCTAGTACTTTGCCAAATGTTTCAATGACTCTATCGACTTCAGCATATTCGATGGTCAAAGGCGGTTCAATGCGGATTGTTTTCGAGTTAACCAGCGTACCGGCAACAAGAACACCGTTATCAAACATGCCTTTGGAAACTTCGTAACCGACTTCATCCTTATGGAATTCTACGCCGATCATTAAGCCTTGACCTCTGATTTCAAGAACTTTGTCCTCGTGGCCTTTGGCTTTTTCCTTCAAGCCGTTAATGAAGTATTCGCCAACTTCTGTAGCGCGCTCAGGAAGTTTCTCTTCAATTAAAGTATTAATAGTCGCTAAAGCTGCCGCACATGCTAACGGATTGCCGCCGAATGTTGTCGTATGAATAAATGGATTAGGGAACCAAGTTTTAAAGACTTCTTCTTTTGCGACTACCGCACCTGCAGGCATGACCCCGCCGCCAAATGCTTTTGCAAGACACATAATATCCGGAACAACTTCAGAATGCTCAGCACAGAACATTTTGCCAGTCCGCCCCATACCAGTTTGCACTTCGTCAAAAATAAGCAATGCGCCAAATTTGTCACAAAGTTCACGGACTTGCTTCAAGTAGCCTTCCGGCGGGATAATAATGCCGCCTTCGCCTTGGATCGGCTCTAAAATAACAGCTGCAACATCATCGCCGGTCGTTGCACATGCTTCCATTGTTTTTCTCAGCATATCGATATCGCCGAATTGTACGTGACGGAAGCCGTTGACAAGAGGTTGAAACGGCTTACGGAAGACTGATTTCGCAGTTCCGGAAAGCGAGCCTAAGCTTTTGCCATGGAAAGCTTTCGTCGCAGCGATGAAAGTGGTTCGGTTGCTGTATGATTTAGCCAGTTTTAGAGCACCTTCAACAGCCTCAGTACCGCTGTTGACAAAGAATGAATATTTGAGATCGCCAGGCGTAATATCAGCCAATACTTTTGCTAACATGGCTCTCAGCGGATCAAGCAAATCTTGGCTGTGAAGCGCTTGACGATGCAATTGTTTTTCAACAGCATGAACGACTTTCGGATTTCTGTGACCGACGTTATAGATGCCAAAGCCGCCTAGGCAGTCAATATATTCTTTGCCGTTAACATCTTTAAAGCGGGAACCGCTGTCGGACCATTCCACGGCTGCGAATTGGGTATCTTTTGTAACTGTTTTTCGATAATCGAGAAAGCCTGGGTTTACATGGTCGCGGAAATTTTCAACTGTTTCTTTTGTAATCCATTCAGCGTCTTCTTTTGATACGGTATCTTTTTCAATAAGATTAAGAACCTTCTCAAGATAACTCTTTACTTCTTCATAATTTTTATTATGTTCTTTTACTTGTGTACTCATTTTATTCTCTCCCTTATCTTTTTGCAAAAATCTATAGGTGAAATGATTAACCTTCGAACCAGCCAGTCGGTTCAACTTGTAAATTGATATTGATTTGTTTTATTTCTTGGAACTCTTCTAATCCAAACGTACCTAAGCTGCGGCCGATACCGCTTTGCTTATAGCCGCCCCACGGCGCTTCATTATAAGTTGGATGATAAGTATTCACCCAAGTAATGCCGGATCGGATCTTTTTAATCACGCGCATCGCTTTGGCGCCGTCTTGTGTAAATACAGCGCCGGCCAGTCCATAGTCCGTGCCGTTTGCTAATTTAATAGCTTCTTCCTCATCTTTGAATTTTTGGAAAGCGACGACAGGTCCGAAAATTTCTTCTTGAACAATTCGCATATCCGGTGCCGCATCAGCAAATGCTGTAGGTTCAACAAAATATCCTTTTGCATATTCGCCTTCAGTGAGACGGTTTCCGCCGCAGACAAGCCGCGCGCCTTCTTCCTTGCCAATCTCAATGTATTTCAGCACTTTGTTCATATGTTCTTCGCTGACAAGCGGTCCCATTTCTGTCTTTTCATTATCGCCGGCACCGACTCGAATTTTCTTGGCCCGTTCAACAAAGCGGTCAATGAATTTATCATAAATGCTTTCTTCAATAAGAACGCGCGAACCCGCTGAGCAAATTTGGCCCGTGCCGCAATAAATGCCAAGGAGAGCATAGTCGACAGCGGTTTCAAAGTCAGCATCGGCAAAAATGATATTTGGTGATTTCCCGCCGAGTTCGAGGGAGATTTTTTTCAAATTGCCTGTTGCTGCTTGCATAATGTGTCTGCCTGTTTTTGTACCGCCTGTAAAGGAAACCATATCGACGTCTTTGTGTTCGGCAAGTTCATTACCTACGGTAGCTCCTTGACCTAAAACCAAATTGGCAACGCCTTTTGGAAGTTCAACCTCTTCAAAGATTTCAAACAATTTAACAGCTGTTATCGGCGTAACCTCAGAAGGCTTTAAAATCACTGTATTGCCTGCCGCCAAAGCCGGTGCAAGTTTCCAAACGCTCATTAGCAACGGGTAGTTCCACGGAACGATCAGGCCGCAAACGCCGACAGGTTCCCTAACGACCATCGCTTGAACAGGTTCAGGAACATCGTATACTTGACCGCCTTCCGGCGATCTGATCAATCCCGCATAATAGCGGAAGCAGGATGCTGCGTCGCTGATATCTCCGCCGGCCTCACGATGAGGTTTGCCATTATCCATTGTTTCCAGTTTGGTTAATTCGTCATGCCGTTCTTCAATTTTATCTGCAATCTTAAGTAAATAATTTGCACGTTCAACAGCTGGCAATTCGGACCAAGCGCCGCTTTCGAAAGCTTCTCTTGCAGCGCTGATAGCCTCTCTTGCATCTTCGATCGTACCTTCAGCTGCTTGAGCTATCACTTCACCATTAGCAGGATTAATCACGTTTCTTTTTTCTTTCGAGTCCCGCCACTGTCCATTAATATACATTTTCAAATCCAGCACGGTTTACTCTCCCCTTTGAATTTTTATTTCTTCACTCGCCATTATTCATGCAAGTTCGATGCCAAACCCATATATATTTAAAATTCCTTTTTTTCTAAATCAATAAATAATGGGTTGATTGTTGGCATGATACGCTTTTGGGAAATAACGCCGCCTTTAAGACGGGTTCCAGCAGGCATGATTAAAAAATAATAAAAACGGTTAGGTTATGCGTATTTGCATAACTTAACCGTCACTGCATACACGATCAAGCCTTTTATAACTCTATAGATTTTGACTGTGTTTGCCTTTTTAATAACTTTTGATATTTTCTGCTGACAGATGATTGGCTGATCCCTAAAGCCTTAGCTGCTTTCGTCGTTGTTCTGTATTTTTTCATCGCAAGCATAATCAATTGTTCTTCAACATATTCTTGGGCTTCTTGAAGCGGGTAAATATCAGTAATGATCGGCTTTTTATGACCGACTGTTTCAAAGTTTAGGAACTGGCTGACAAAATCAGCGGTGATATTTTCTTCATCGGTTGTAACGAATACCCGTTCAATTAAATTTTGTAATTCCCGAATATTTCCTGGCCATGAGTATACTTCTAATAAATTAAGGGCATCCGGCGAAAAATGATAATTCTTTCCGTACTGCTCGTTTAATTGCTGGAGAAAATGAAACGCCAGCAACGGTATATCTTCTGATCGCTCTCTTAACGGCGGCACCCTTAATGGAATAACATTCAATCGGTAAAACAAGTCTTCCCGGAACGTTCCTTTTTCCACCATTTCTTTTAAATTACGATTTGTTGCGGCAATGATTTGCACATCAATTTTAACAGGCTTAGTGCTTCCAATCGGAATGATTTCTTTTTCTTGCAGAGCCCTTAACAGTTTAACTTGCAGCTGAAGCGGTATTTCGCCAATTTCATCCAAAAACAAAACGCCATGGTTCGCTTGTTGGAAATAACCAACCTTCCCATTAGCATTGGCGCCTGTAAATGCACCTTTTGTATAGCCGAATAACTCGCTCTCCAGCAAGTTTTCCGGTATGGCGCCGCAGTTTATTTTTAAGAACGGCTGATCAGAACGCTTACCTAATCTATAAACAGACTCTGCAATTAATTCCTTTCCTACCCCGGATTCGCCATAAATAAGAACAGTCGAAGAAAAATCAGAAACTTTCTTTACCTGCATCATTAATTTTTCCATTTTTGGACTGCAATAAATGACTTTTTTCAAAAATTGATCTTTACTTTTGAAATTATCAAGTTCTTCTTTATATTTGTTTGAAATCTTTTGCATTTCCTTTAATTTAGATCTTAACTCTGATGTTTCGGTAATATCTCTGGAAGCGATCACAATTCGGTGAATCTTGCCTTCCTCATCAAAGATAGGATTGCCTACTGCCAACACTTTTTTTCCGTTTTGTGTCTCTTGGACAACCGAAACTTTCTTTTTCTGTTCGAGGACTAATCTGGCAACCGATGGGCTGAAATTCCCCTTCTCCTCCATATCAAGAATATTTGTTCCAACCAGATCCTTTAGATCGCCTTCCCAAAACTCAGAAATAAAATGGTCGCTGTAACGAAGGATAACCCCGTTTGCATCAACAACAATAATTTCGTCGTATATCGTAGAAAGGATGGCGTTGAGATCCCTATTAAGATTTTTAACCGATTCTATCTCCATGGCCATCTCTTCAACCATCGGCAAATCTTGAACAACGACTATTAATCCATCGACCTGCCCGTTCGAAATGATAATCGGGCTGTAATCGACAAGAATGCCAATTTCATCATTGACAAGTATTTGATTAAGCAAAGTCTTTCCTGTTTCAAACACACTGTCAATATGTTCCTTTTTAAAAACTGAGTCAGCGTCAGCGTTCAGCATTTTTTCAGATGAGGACTTTATCATCCGCAGTCCCGATTCATTAAAATTCACAATTTTTTTATTGCGGTCGATGACAAAGATCCCCATCGGAATGGATGTCAACATTACTTTTAAGATGTTCGTAATCTTATTATCTTCTTTAAAAAGTTCAATAAGGACATCTTCTCTTTTCAAATAGCCGGCAAGTTCATCTTCATTATTTTTTACTAATGCAATAGGCTCTCCCAGAATCTGAAATATAAAAGGCAATGAGATGGTCTTATCGGGTTCTAAATGAGCCGCTTTGTCCAATGAAACAGCATTGGATTTCAGTGCGTCTATCGTTAAATGCGATCGATTCTTATCATCGGCAGGAATGTCCTTTAAATTGACATATGCAAAAGGGCGCTCATCCTTTTCCAAAAATATAAATGGTTCATTAATGCGGTTAAGCTGTTTCTTCAATTCTGTTTCTGCTAGATTTATAGGAATACTAAAAATGGGCCTTATTTTTTTGTTCATCATTGTTTGCATTTTGGCAGCCCCTTTCTATCATGATCTAACTTTTATTTTATATCAAAACAATGCCTTTTGAAACTGACTGTTTGCAGAGGGGAACTGATCAAAATTAAAAGCACCGGCCTCTTCGGTGCTTAGTCTAAGATATCTTTGAAATTATCCATGATATAATGATATATCAGTTCTTTTGAAAAGCTTTTCTGGTACTTTTCGCTTTTTAATTCTTTCGGATTGATAAGTTTTATTGTATCGTATATTTTTTCAACACCATTATCAGAAACCCTGACTAGTATCTCTTTATCGTGTTTCCTAAAGGATATCCTCCTGTTTCCCAACTTAAAAAACTGTAAACTTCCAGACGGAGAAGTTGATATGATCAATCGTTCTCCTATTTTTGTCAGTCCGACTCCGTTTTTAATTTCAGCTAAAAACAATCCGATGCTTTGAAAGGCTTCATTGATAAGTGTCCTGTCTTGATCTTTATGAAAATATTTTTCAATTTTCAAAACTATGTCTTTTTCGTATTCCACTTCTATCACCCCTCTTACTTTATAATTCGGCAATAGGTGTCAAAATCCTGTCTATAGAGTTAGAAAACGATGTTACAAATATAAGAAGGCGGATATCTCCACCTTCAAATATTTTATGCGCTTGTTATTTCCTTTTGTATATCATCATTCTCATCCGCATCTGACAAATCGAATTGCGGCGGATGCTTTTTAAATCCTTTTGTTAAAAATATGAGATAGATAATACCGATCAAAAGCCAAGTTAACCCCACAGATAATGAGCCAAAGCCTAAATTAATCCAAAGCGCCAAAGTCATTAACGCTCCAGTCATCGGGAAAACAAGATTCGTTATAACACCTATTATTGAGCGATCTTTTTTCTTGATAAAATAATAAGCGGTTACGGAGATATTCACGAAAATAAACGAAACGAAAGCACCAAAATTTATTAAAGCTGATGCTGTATCAAGGTTCAGAAATAAACCGACACATGAAAGCAAACCAATGATCAAAAGGTTAAGAATCGGTGTTTTAAAACGAGGATGGATAAAGCCGAAAACCCTTTTAGGAAAGACATTATCACGTCCCATTACGAATAAAAGCCTGGCCGCACTGGCATGGGCGGCTAAGGCAGATGCTGAAGTAGCCGTAACAATCCCGGCTAAAAGGGCAGCGCTAAATAGATGGCCGCCGATAACTTTGGCAACACTCGTGGAAGCGGTATCAATATTTTCGAAAGTTGTCATGTCAGGATGAACAAGATAGGCGAAATAGGCAACTCCGACAAAAACAATGCCTGCAGCCAATAAAACCAACAATATTGCTTTAGGTATCGTTTTCGTTGGATTTATCGTTTCTTCAGATAACGTTGTAATCGCATCGAAGCCTAAAAAGGATAAACTCACCAACGCTGCGCCTGATATGACATTTTTTATCGAACCATCCGCGTTCATAAATGGATGAATCGATAATACCGTTCCTTCTCCGGTCCCGCTGATAAGAGCTTTTATGGATAAAGAAAAAAAGAAAAACATAACAAGTGCAACATAAAATAAAAGAATGCCGTTGACCTTTGTATTTAATTTCATACCAACAATATTAACGCCTGTCACAACAACTATAATGAATAAAATCCAAACTTGTCTCGGAATATCTTGAAAGACCTCAGCTAAATAGGTACCGGCAATCAGCATATTAATCATTGGCAAAAGCACATAGTCAAGAAGAATGACCCAGCCGACGACAAATCCTAAATGCGGTGAAATTGATTTTTGTACATACGTATATGCAGAACCCGCCACCGGGAACGCTTTGACCATTTTCCCATAACTGAAGCCGGTAAACAGCATGGTGATTAAAGTTAATAAATAGGCGCCGGCTAACATGCCATGGCTGGTTTTAGCACCAACACCATAAGTTTCAAAAACTGTCATCGGATCCATGTAGGCAAGTCCGAAAAGAACCAGCGGCAAAAGTTTCAATGTTCGGTCTAATGAAATGTTATGATTCTGCAATAAGTCTTTCACTCCTCTATATGAAGTCGAATTTCACTTAATAATTATGCAAGAATTATGCCAAGGTTAAATATACGGAAAATTAATGATATTTTTAATATAGATGATATGGGTTATGCAATCATGAATAACTTATTCAAATATGATTAAAGCGAGTGATCCAAACAACGGTAGCCTTTGTTTTGAAGACTGCCGTGTTATTTCTATATAAACTGCCCTTCACCCGCTCACTGATTCCGTTTCATCAAAATCAAATTTCGGCGGCTTCTTAGTAAAGCCTCTCGTTAAGTATACAAGATAGACAATTCCAACAGCCGACCAACAAAGCCCCATTATCATCGCATGGCGGTCTAAGCTGAACCACAGATAAGCATTAACAGCAAAACCGGCAAGGGGAATAATAATATTGCTGATGACGGAACGGAACGTATACTTCTTTTTATTTCTAATGAAATAAACAATAACAGATAGATTGACAAACGAAAATGCCGTATACGCTCCAAAGTTAATTAATGATGTAGCGGTTGCAAGATTTAAGAACAATGCTGCAAGCGCTAAAATACCTAAAATAATCACATTGAATATCGGTGTTTTAAACCGGGGATGGACATAGCTGAACAGTTTTTTTGTTAAAACGCCGTCGCGGCCCATCGCATATAAAAGCCGCGATGCACTTGTTTGTGATGCCAAACCTGATGCCGTAACTGACACAAGGGCACCGGCAAGGAAAATAGATTGAAAAACCGTTCCTCCGATATATTTTGCTATTTCCGGCGATGCTCCGGAAACGTTCTGTAATGATGCCACGTTCGGAAACAGACATTGCATGAAGTATGTCACTGCAATAAAGAAAACCCCGCCAGCCATGGCAATACAAAAAATGCCTCTCGGTACATTTTTCTTCGGCTCAATGGTCTCCTCCGAAAGCGTGGTCACTGCATCGAATCCTAAAAAGGATAAAGCTAGAATAGATGCACCGGAAATCACCGGCCCCCATGATATGTGGTCAGTGTAAAAAGGATGAAACGAAAAATGATGACCACCAAAAATAATGGCTCTAATATTTAAAATAACAAAGATTAAAACAACCAAAAACTGGAAGGTCACCATTAGAACGTTTGCGGAAACGGCCACTTTAATGCCGATAACATTCATTGTCGTCATTAATAAAATTAAACCGATGATCCAAACCCATTTGGGTACATTCGGAAATCCCGAAGACAAATAAACGTTTGCCAAAAGCGCATTTATCATTGGCAAAAAAAGATAGTCAAGCAGCGATGCCCAGCCGACAAGAAAACCCAATCCCGAGTTCATCGTCTGACTTGTATAAGTATATGCGGATCCGGCTGCGGGGTACAATTTAACCATTTTACCGTAACTGAACGCAGTAAACAAAACAGCAATCGTCACGAGTATATAAGCCAAGGGAACATGCCCTTTTGTGACTTCAGATACAATGCCGAACGTATCAAATACAGCAAACGGGGACATATAAGCCAAACCGAGAAAGACAATGTGCCGCAACTTTAGCGAACGGACTAATTTTACGTTATTTTGCTCCAATTTTGACCACACCTTTTTCAATATTTTTATTTTTTTAATCACTTTTTATTTTGCAATTTTTATGCCAACCTCATGAAACCAACCCTTCCATAAACGGATAATAAAATTTTTAATATGCAGGCCATTATTTATTCGAACCAATGATTCCTTTTCGTTTATCCAAAAGGGGCCAATGTTAATCAAAAAAATGCCAGCCATTGACGGCTGACATGACATAATAATCTCTTATCTTTTTTTAACCGCTCATTGATTCCGGCTCAGCGGCCAAAGCCTCAGATTCATCGAAGTGAAATTCGGGCGGTTCTTTAGTAAAACATTTCGTAAGGTATAAAAGGTATACAAACCCTGCCGCAATCCAGCTTAACCCAAGAATCATCGCATCGCGGTCCAAATGAAACCATAAATATACATTAACCGCTAAACCTATGAGAGGGATGATGATATATTCAATGATAGAGCCTAATGTGTGCGGCTTCTTTTGTTTAAAATAAAAGGCAATAACAGATAAATTAACAAACGAAAAAGCAGTAAACGCACCGAAATTGATAAATGACGTTGCCGTTTTTAAATTCAGCAATAACGCGGTAAGTGCTATAACCCCTAATATGACAACATTAAATACTGGTGTTTTGAACTTTGGATGCACATAACTGAATAATTTCTTCGGAAGAACACCATCTCGGCCCATCGCATATAAAAGCCGTGATGCGCTAGTCTGTGCAGCAAGTCCCGAAGCTGTAACAGAAACAAATGCACCGGCAAGAAAAATCGCTTGGAACAAAGTCCCCCCTATCAATTTAGCGATTTCTGGAGAGGCTCCTGAAATATTTTTCAGCACGGATACATTCGGTATTAAGCATTGCATAAAAAATGTCACAATGATAAAGAAAAGGCCGCCGAACAAGGAAATGAGCAATATCCCTCTTGGCACATTCTTTTTCGGTTCGACAACTTCTTCCGAAAGGGTTGTGACAGCATCAAATCCTAGAAAAGACAAAGCCAGGATAGAAGAGCCGGCAATGACCGCCGACCAAGACATGTGATCAGAAATGACTGGTTGATATGAGAAATGCCCCGTACCGCCTTCAACAATGGCTCTAATCGTCAAAACGATAAAAGCAATCGCGACGATCAGCTGGAATAACACCATAAGCATATTTGCGGATACAGCGATTTTAACCCCTGCAATATTCATGATTGTGATTAAGAGTATTAACCCGACAATCCACACCCATCTGGGAACGTTGGGAAATCCTGTTGAAAGATAAACATTTGCCAGCAGTGCATTAATCATAGGCATAAAGATATAATCGAGCAAAGACGCCCACCCGACGAGAAAACCAAGTCCCGGATGCATCGTTTGCCTTGTATACGTATAGGCTGACCCCGCTTGAGGGAATTGCTTGACCATCTTGCCGTAACTAAAAGCGGTGAAAAGAACAGCAATCGTGACTAATATATAGGCCGCCGGTACATGTCCTTTTGTCGTCTGTGATACAATGCCAAACGTATCAAATACGGCAAAAGGGGCCATATATGCCAATCCAATAAAAACAAGATGCTTCAATTTTAATGAACGTTCAAATTGTTGAGCCTTTTGTTCCACCCTTATCCCTCCTTGGCTTGAAAGCGCTTAAGAAAATAGTCCTGCTTAACCTATGAACGTCTGAAAGGGTGCTTCTTATCCACCTCAATCATTTCAATTTTTGTAAATGGCTGTATATCCCTTCTTTAAGGCGATAGGGCCGTGCCCTGTCGAATTATTGATACAGGGGTAACGGCCCATTTCCAATAGCTGCTGTTTTCTTTAAAGTTATTTTAGAACGCGATACAATAATTCACCATAGCTGTCTGGTCTTCTGTCACGGTGGAATTGGAGAATATTGCGTGCTTTTTTGACTTCCGACAAATCAATTTCTGCCATAATAATTTCATCTTCTTTGGTTTCTGCTTCTTTAATAACTGTACCCCATGGGTTGCTGATAAAGCTGCGTCCATAGAACTCCATATATCCTTCATCAGAATCTTCGCGCCCTACACGATTAACCGCCGCGATGAACATATTATTATGAATGCCATGCGCACGGATCGCATCCATCCATGTTTGCGACGTATCAAGGTCAGGATGTTCCGGTTCAGATCCAATCGCAGACGGATAGAATACGATATCCGCCCCTTTTAATGCAAGAATTCTGGAAGGTTCAGGGAACCACTCATCCCAGCAAATTAAGACGCCGATTGTACCGAATTTCGTTTCAAAAACAGGATAGCCACTGTCGCCTTCAGCAAAATAATACTTTTCAATATATTGCGGCCCTTCCGGAATATGATGCTTGCGATACTTGCCGAGATCAGTGCCATCAGCATCGTAGACGACTACCGTATTGAAATACATGCCGTCCATTGCGTATTCATATAATGAAGTGATAATAACGACACCTAATTCTTTGGCGAGCGCCTGCATTTTATTTGTGATTGGCCCTGGAATAGGTTCAGCCCATTCGTATTTTTCTGAATCAATTGTTTGCGGGAAATACTTTCCGCCAAATAATTCTTGCGTACAAATAATTTCCGCGCCTTTTTCAGCGGCTTCACGAATCATTTTAACTGCTTTTTCTACGTTTGCTTCACGATCATCTGAACAGCTGTGTTGAATAAGTGCGATATTTACTTTGCTTTTCTTCATGATTTATCATCCTTTCTAATTTATGGCAGCGGCTGCTGCTGAGTGATGCAGTGAATATTTCCTCCGCCCAGCGCAATTTCCCGCGTATAAACTTGGACAACTTCTCTATCCGGAAAAAGCGCTTGCATTTTCTCTAATGCTTCGTTATCGCGCGGATCGCCAAAGGCTGGGATAATCACACCGCCGTTGCATATGTAGCAATTGATATACGTACAAGCGAGCTCTGTGCCGGTGTGCCTTCCATAGCTTCCGCGGGCAACGTCAATGCCTTCACTTTCTTCTTCAGTCATCTCAATTTGTGTTGGAATATGAATTTTGTGAATCTCTAATTTTCTGCCTTTTGCATCGGTTTCGTCTTTTAGCCGTTCATAAGCAGCATTCAGCACTTCATATTGCGGATCATTTCTATCATCAGTCCAGCTGATGGCTACAACACCGGGGCGGACGAAAAAGACAACCTCATCCACATGTCCGTCGGTTTCATCGTTTAACATGCCATCCTTTAACCAAATGATTTTTTCGATATTTAAATAGTCTTTTAATTTTTGTTCTATTTGTTCTTTAGAAAGGTGCGGATTGCGGTTGCCGTTTAAAAGGCACTGTTCTGTCGTAATTAATGTGCCTTCGCCGTCAACAGTAATTGAACCGCCTTCTAAAACAAAATCTTGGGCATCATAGCGATGAATATGTTCAATTTCCAAAACTTTTTGTTTGACATAAGTATCCAAGTTCCACGGAAAATAGAGTCCTTTTTCCAATCCGCCCCAAGCATTAAACCCCCAATCGATGCCGCGAACCTCACCTTTATCGTTTTTTACAAATGTTGGTCCAATATCTCTCATCCAAGCATCGTTTGATGAGATTTCAACGACACGTATTGAATCGGGCGCTAATTCCCGAACATGTTCAAATTGGTCGGCGCTGACGCATAATGTAACCGGTTCAAATCTTGCAATACTTTGAGCGACATTCATGAATGCTTTTTGCGCCGGTTTAGCACCGAGCCGCCAAGTATCTGTTCTTTCCGGCCAGAGCATCCAAGTTCCTTTGTGAGGCTCAAATTCCCCTGGCATACGAAAGTCGTCTTGCTTTGGTGTACTGCTTATCGTTGTTGCCATTTAACGTCCCCCTATTCAGATTCACATTATCGAGTATATACCTTCTAGAAGTTTCAAAGTTTAAAAGGCGATTGATATATATTTTACTTCCAAGAATTCATCTATTCCATAATGACCGCCTTCTCTTCCTAAGCCGCTTTCTTTAAATCCTCCAAACGGCGCTTGGGCAACTGAAGGCAGCCCGTCATTTAATCCGACAATGCCATATTCTAATTTTTCGCAAATGCGGATGGCACGGCCGATATTTTCGGTAAAAACATAGGCCGCCAAACCATATGGCGTATGATTGGCCTTTTGAATCACTTCTTCCTCATCTTTAAAGCTCGCAATGGGAGCCAGCGGCCCAAATGTTTCTTCATTCATGCATAACATTGTTTCGTTGGCGCCGAGGACGACTGTCGGCTGAAAGTAATAGCCGGCGCCTGCTTCTAATCCTTCTCCGCCGCAAATCACCTGAGCGCCTTTTGCGGCAGCGTCGGCAATGTGTTCCTTTACTTTCTCAACCGCCCGTTCATTAATTAACGGTCCAACGTCGACGCCTTCTTTTAAGCCGTCTCCCACCTTAAGATTAGATACAGCATTTTCCATCTTTTCAGAAAACACTTGTACGACGGATTCCTGCACATAGATGCGGTTTGTACAAATACAAGTTTGACCCGCATTTCTGAATTTGGAGGCAATCACAGCTTTAACTGCTTTATCTAGATCGGCATCGTCCATCACAATGAACGGCGCATGCCCTCCAAGCTCAAGGGAGATCTTTTTGACAGTATCAGCCGCACCTCTCATTAATAATTTTCCGACTTCGGTAGATCCTGTGAAGGTGAGTTTTCTCACTCTATCATCTTTCAGCCACACTTCCGAAATGTCTTGAGGTGTTCCGGTAACAACATTAATGACACCGTTTGGAATGCCTGCTTTTTCTGCAAGTTCTGCTAATTTAAGCGCTGTTAACGGCGTTTCCTCAGCTGGCTTGACAATAACTGTGCATCCGGCTGCAAGGGCAGGCCCTGCTTTTCTAGTGATCATTGCTGCCGGAAAATTCCACGGTGTAATCGCCGCTGCAACACCAACTGGCTGCTTTTGAACAAGAAGCCTTTTACGACTATCTGAGGCCGGGATTGTCTCGCCATATATTCTTTTTCCTTCTTCAGCATACCAAGAGATGAAGCTGTTAGCGTACTTGACTTCACCGAGCGCCTCGTTATACGGCTTTCCCTGCTCAATTGTCATGAGTTCGGCAATCTCTTCTTTATGCTTATTAATCAATTCATGCCATTTAAGCAAATAATGACTTCTCTCTTCAGCTGTTTTCTCTGACCAAGCTTTAAAAGCTTTATAGGCTGCATCAACAGCTTCTCTGGCTTCCTCCGCTCCGCCTTTCGGAACTTGCGCAATGATCTCTTTATTTGCTGGGTTAATAACGTTAAATTGTTCTAAATGATTGCCGATCCATTGGCCATTTACGAACATCTGATACGATTTCAATGCTTTTCCTCCCTGGAGAAAATGATAATCAGTCATTTTTTGATAGCTTTGCGCTCACATTTTTTATTGCAAGTTTTATGCCAAACATCCTTCTCATTATTGACAATAAAAATCGACATGATATAAGCATTTTTGGCAAAGGTCATTATTCAATACTGAATAATATATTCAACTTTTAATAATCATTTCATTATTTAAACAACACCCTATAAACTTTTGATTTTGATTAATAAAAAAATGCTGATGATTTTTTAAGGTACCCTTGAATAAGGGTACCTTGTCATGGTCCAAAATCGTATTGAATTATTCGCCGGTTGTTAATCTCATTCCGATTATCCCTATAATAATGCATCCTAGAAACAGCCACTGGGTCAACTTATATCTTTGCCTGAACCAAATGAGGTCAACGATGGTTATTCCAAGCGTTCCGATCCCTGTCCATACTGCATAAGCGACACCTGCTGGAAGTGCTCTCATCGCAATGGATAAACAGAGAAAGGAAAAAGCGAACCCAACCACTATGATAAAAATCGGCCATTTCTTTTTTAATCCGTCAACATATTTAAGGGCTGTGACGGCGATCACCTCTTCTAAACCGGCTAAAATCAATAATATCCAATGCATTATTGTTTTCCTCCTTCTGTTTCTGACTCATTTTTATCCGATGTTGCTTTCATGCCTATAACACCTATTAATAACAAAGCCAGAAAAATAATTTGACCAAAAGAAACCGGTTCTCCAAGAAAAACGCCGACTATAAACGTTCCTATCGCCCCAATGCCAACAAATACCGTATAACCTATAGTGACCGGAATTTCCTTAAAGGCCCGAATCATCATAACGAAACTAATGATAATAATGATAACAACACCGGTCCATGTTAATAAAGAATCGGCGTATTTTAACCCTGTAGCCCAGACAATTTCTAATAACCCAGCTAATATAATCAGTAACCAACTCATTTTAAAAACTCCTTTTCAATGATTGATTGTCAGTCATTTTATTTCTTAAAACATTTGCTATTCAAGCGACTTTTTAATGAATTTGAATAAATCTTCTTTAAATGGCTTTACATTTTGCTCATCCACATGATCTTTTGATAAAAGTAAATTTTCAGCTGTATGTTCAGTCACACCGATAATCATTTTTACCACGTTTGGCGTTCTGATGCTTGCATCTATTTCACCTTTTTCCTTTGCTTGATTTAGTATATCCTCCAACCATTGATAATATGGTAAGTAAATATCTTCCCATTTTTCAAAGGAGTGGAAGAAAGCCAATCCGGAATAACAAAATATAATAAGTTCTTTATACCTTTCGGTAATATCAAAAGTCACATTGATTAATTCATAAAGTTTATCCCAAATGTTATCAGTATTTGCCGTTTTAAGCTTTAATTCTTCGAGCTGCTTTTCAAAGATATATTCTGCAATCGCCGGAACGATCGAATTTTTGGAGGTAAAATATAAGTAAAATGTCCCATGGGCCACACCGGCTTCTTTAACAATTTCGGATACAGATGCTTTTTCAAAACCTTTTTCCGTAATCACCTTCATCGCAGCTTGCAGCAATGCCTGATATTTTTCTTCTTGTTTTGATTTCATCTATTTCGCCTCCTATTAGCGAATGACTGACTGTCAATCATTATTATATCTTATTATATGCAAAAATGTCAATTCAAATGCAAGAAATTGCAAAAAAGGGGCCAGCGTTCGCAAGCCCCTTTTATAATAATAGGGATTCAGGGATTTAAATCTTTATACAGCATAGGTTTTACGTTCTGATTTGACATTTAATATGATTAAGTTAAGGTTGGATTCAGCTGATATCTGAATCCAGCAAATCGTCTTTGATAAAAGCCATGACCATACCCGGTATCACATGATCGCCTTCTTTGACGTGAACCGAATTGATCACGCCGTTTACTCCAACGGCGATTTGTTCAAGAGATCCATTTTCCGTCCTTATAATAAACAATGGCTCCCACTCTAAAACCCGCATATCATCTTTCACAAATACCTTTTCTACTGTACCAAATGACGGACTGGTCACAAGTTCCTTATTTCCCCAACGATGTGTTATTAATTCACGGATAATCAAATGATCCCCCCTCATCAATTTTTTGAATGAAAGGCTTATACCCAGCCGCGGAAACGTGACGCTTCCGCCATTTTTCGAATTCCAATCATATATGCGGCAAGACGCATGTTGACTTTTCGGTTAACAGCTGTGTCGTAAACGTTGTTAAATCCTTTGACAATCACTTGCTCGAGACGCTGTTCAACTTCTTCTTCTGTCCAATAATAGCCTTGGTTATTTTGTACCCATTCGAAATATGAGACCGTTACACCGCCGGAACTTGCAAGAATGTCTGGAACAAGCAAGATACCCCGTTCAGTCAATATCTTTGTTGCTTTCAATGTTGTCGGACCGTTGGCGGCTTCAACTACGATGCTCGCTTTTATGTTATGGGCATTATCTTCTGTAATTTGATTTTCGATTGCAGCAGGGACAAGAATATCACAATCAAGTTCTAACAATTCTTTATTTGTTATTGTGTTTTTAAATAATTTCGTGACGGTGCCAAAGCTGTCGCGGCGATCAAGCAAATAATCAATATCCAAACCATCCGGATCATGCAATGCGCCATAAGCATCAGAAATACCGACAACTTTGGCACCCGCATCATGCAAAAATTTCGAAAGATAACTGCCGGCATTACCAAAGCCTTGCACAACAACTCTTGCGCCCTTAAGCGGAATATTTCTTTTCTTAAGCGCTTCCCTTATACAGATCGTTACACCTTTTGCAGTAGCAGAGTCTCGTCCGTGAGAGCCGCCGAGAACAATTGGTTTTCCGGTAATAAAACCAGGGGAATCAAACTCCCTTATTCTACTGTATTCATCCATCATCCATGACATAACCTGAGAATTCGTAAATACATCTGGCGCCGGAATATCTTTTGTCGGACCGACAATTTGACTGATAGCCCTTACATAGCCTCTGCTTAAAGCCTCCAATTCACGGAAAGACATTTCCCGCGGATCGCAAATAATGCCGCCTTTTCCGCCGCCGTACGGCAAATCAACAATACCTGATTTTAAACTCATCCAAATCGACAGCGCTTTCACTTCATCTTCTGTGACGTCTGGATGGAATCGGACGCCGCCTTTTGTCGGGCCGACAGCATCATTATGTTGAGAACGGTAGCCGGTGAAAATTTTCACCGAGCCATCGTCCATTCTGACAGGAATGCGAACGGTTAGAAGTCTTACCGGCTCTTTTAACAACTCATACATTTCAGGTGAATAGCCTAATTTATCTAACGCTTCCTTAATAATGACTTGTGTTGATTCAAAAAGGTTTAAGTTTTCTTTTTCTTTGATCGGCTGTTGTTCTTTTGTTTCTCCGCGTTCCTCAGTAATAACTGATGATCCCATAATAGCACCTCTATAAAAAATTTTATTTTTATATTTAGACAAGCGTTGCGTCTTTTTGTTTTGCAACAGCAGCTGCTATTGATTCTTCAATGATTGATAAGCCTTCTTCAAGCTGCTCATCAGTAATGACAATCGGCATCAATACCCTGATGACATTGCTGAACATGCCGGCGCTTAACAGCAGCAAACCGCGCTTGCCTGCCTCTTCAATTATGGCGCTTGTTAAGGCTTTGTGAGGTTCTTTGGATGCCTTATCCTTTACGACTTCTAGTGCGCACATCGCGCCTAATCCTCTGGCTTCGCCTATGCAATCATACTGTTCAGCCAGCTTATTAAATCGATTTAGTACCTTGCTGCCGATTTGTTCAGCGCGCTGGTTAAGATTTTCTTCTTCAATCACATCCAGCACCGCCAATGCCGCAGCACATCCTAAAGGACTGCCGCTGTAAGTGCCGCCTAATTCACCCGGCTCTGATTTGTCCATGATCTCACTTCGGCCAATGACGCCGCTGATCGGCACGCCTGCCCCCATTGATTTAGAGACGGTTATTAAATCCGGAACAACGCCAAAATGTTCAATGGCAAAATAGCGGCCTGTTCTTGTGAAACCTGTTTGGATTTCATCAGCAACAAATAAAATGCCGTGCGATTGGCATAGCTCGTATACGCCTTGAACAAATCGTTTGCTTGGAACGATAAAACCGCCTTCGCCTTGAACAGGCTCCATAATAACCGCGGCAATCGTTTCCGGCGCCGCGTCGCCGACTAAGAATTCCTTAAATTCTTGTAAAACGTATTCATCATAATCCGCTTCTGACATGCCTTCCGGACGGCGGTAATAATATGGATACGGCGCTTTATAAACTTCCGGCGCAAACGGCCCAAATTCATATTTATAAGGCTTGACTTTGCTTGTCATTGTCATCGTCATTAACGTCCGGCCGTGATAACCCCTTTTAAAGGAGACAATGCCTTGCCTTTTTGTATACTTTCTCGCAATTTTAACTGCGTTTTCAACGGCTTCCGCACCGCTGTTTAAAAACAAAACTTGTTTGTCGTGATTCCCCGGTGCGAGATTTGCCAGTTTTTCAGCAAGCTTAATATATCCTTCATACATCATCACATTAAATCCAGTGTGAATAAAACGGTCAGCTTGTTCTTTTAAAGCTTGCGTCACCTTTGGATGGCAATGCCCAACATTAATCGTTCCGATGGCGCCGGCAAAATCTATAAATGTATTGCCGTCTACATCTTTTACAAGAGCCCCTTCTGCTGTATCCGCAAAGGTCGGCACACCGTTGCTTACACCTTTAGGAACATAGCGTTTTCTTTTATCAAGCAACTCTTTTGCAGCCGGCCCCGGCAATTGAGTTTTTACATCAGAAAATTTAGCCATTGATTTCATCCTTTCATCTCATCGATGTTAAATCTTAATTCTCTCACTTTTCAATATGCAAGTTCTGTGCCAACATAGAAAATTCTTGAAATGATTATCATGGCGTATCATGCGCCAATCCTTTTGCACTCACACCGGCCGTCTATATGTTCAACGAACCGGCAACAGCTTCTGGATATTGAATAAATAGACTGATCATACAGCTGATTGTTTCAAAATTTATGATTTTATTGGAAAATTATTCAGATTGACATTTACCTATTCATCCGTGCATAAAAAATAAAACCATGACTTTTAAATCGAGTCATAGTTTCAGATTCTTTAATATTTATTGTCGGGCCGATCCATCATATAAAGCATTACTTGATTAACTTTGCAGATTTAAATACAAGCACGTTCTGATCAGGATCCAAACCTATTGGGAATCCTCGCAAAGTGACAGCTTGACCTTTTTTTAAGCGATCTAGATTAACACCTTTTTGCATATTAACAACAATTGGGTATTGAGTGTTTAGTATAATCTCGTTATCTTTTATTTCTTTGATGGTCCCTGTTATTTGAACCACAGTATCCACATATTTTTCATCCGCCGCCGTTTTATCCTTTTTATATTGTCTTGCATATTGTTCAGCGGACAATTTCATGACTTTGCTGTCAGGTGTATGATTCACCATATGGACGCTTGTTGTATGATGCAGTACCTTCATCCATGTGAACATCCCTATAGAAACAACCACTACAATGGCAAGGATGCCGATGATGGTCTTTGTACCATTTGACATGATTTTCTTCCTCTCTATATATCAATAATTATATTATAAGTAATTTTCGGGGTCTGACCCTGTGAATTTTTTGTGAACCCGCAGAATAATTTTTAAGAGAGCGTTGTAAGACAAATGATAAAGCGTGCATGTAAGAGTGTCAATGTTCCTACATTGCACGCTTTATGATGATCTTGAATTCGTTCATTGATCTTGTTTGCGCTCCTTAATTAATCTGTCGCGTTCTAGCAAACCTTGTTTATATCCCTTATAATAGCCTTCTTTATAAGCATTTGTCAGCGCATTTAATATAATCGCCTGGGCATGAACGTCGACTTTGCTTTTTTCCATAAAAGCCCTTATTTTTTCTTCTGTACTCATTTTTTTTAATTTTAAATCCAGCTTTTTCTTTTTTTTAGTCAATGATCTTCCTCTCCTTTGCTCCAGTCTTCATGAACAGACATTGATCATAACGCTGCTTTTATTAGTTTATTTTTATAAAAGATGATTTTATGATTCAATACAGCAGCCTGTGATGAATTTTAAAGCGCCCGCTGTCTTTGACTGACAGCGGACGCCTCATTTCAAAAAATGATTTCTATTATTTTTTTAAAAGCAGTCTCATACTATTTAAGATAACTAAAAGCGCAGCGCCTGTATCGCTGAATACCGCCATCCATAAAGTTAAGAATCCCGGAAAAATCAATAGAAACGCCGCCAGCTTAATTAAAATGGAAAACCAAATATTTTGCTTAATGACCGATAAGGCTTTCCGGCTTAATTTCATTGTATATGGGAGCTTTTCCAAGTTATCAGCCATTAGCACGATATCTGCCGTTTCTATTGAAGTATCTGTTCCGGCTCCTCCCATGGCAATGCCAATATCAGATGCCGCAAGAGCCGGTGCATCATTGATACCGTCGCCAACCATCCCGACCATTTTCCCCTCTTTTTGTAAAGCTTTGATCACGCGGGCTTTGTCTTCGGGGAGAAGGTTGGCATAATAACGGCCGATGTTGGCTTGTTCGGCTATTTTCCGCGCGGTTCCTTTATTGTCTCCGGTTAGCATGATGCATTCTTGCACGCCTATTTCTTCAAGAGAACGAATCGATTCGACCGAAACATCTCGCAAATTATCAGAAACCCCTATATAACCCAAAATATAATTATTTTTAGCGATGACAACAAGTGATAGCCCTTCATTCTGCATATTTTCTAAATCAGATTGGATCGAATCTAACGAAATACCGAGTTCCTCAAATAATTCAGGTTTTCCGGCATAATAATCCTCTCCATCAACCGTTGCCTGAACACCTTTTCCAGCCAAGGCAGAAAACGAAGATCCATTGAGTGAACGGACGTCTTTGTCTTTCGTATAATTAACAATAGCCTTTGCGATCGGATGATTCGAGTGTTCCTCAATCGTCCGGGCAACTGCAAGAAGATCATTCTCATTTGCATTTAAAGCTTTAATAACAGCGACTTTCGGAATTCCTTCGGTCAGCGTTCCTGTCTTATCAAAGGCAAGCGCCTTAAGTTTCCCTGCTGTCTCGAGGCATGCACCGCTTTTGATAAGCACGCCTTGTTTTGCCGCATTTCCAATCGCTGAAACAATGGCAACCGGTGTTGATATCACTAATGCGCAGGGGCAGGCAATGACAAGCAATTCAAGACCTTTATAAAACCATTGACTCCATGCTCCCCAACCGAAAAGCGGCGGAAGAATCATAGCTGTTATAGCTAAACAAAAGACGGCCGGTGTATAAACCGCAGCAAATTTATCTAAGAATGCTTGTGTCGGCGCTTTTTGTTCTTGTGCTTCTTCTACCATATGAATGATATTTGATAGTGCAGAATCTTTTACTCGCTTGGCTACTTTGACTTGAAGCGCCCCGGATTCGTTAATTGTTCCTGCATAGACCGGATCGCCGGGCTGTTTATCTGCAGGGATAGACTCGCCAGTGATCGGCGCTTGATTAATCGTCGAGGTGCCGCTGATAATGCGACCGTCTAAAGGGACCTTTTCTCCAGGCTTAATATTTATAATATCTCCAACCGAAACAGCTTCAACCGGTGTCCGAATCAGTTCGCCGTCTTTTTTCAGCCAAGCTTCAGCCGGAGCCAGATTCATCAAATCTTTTATCGAAGATCTTGTTTTCTCAAGCGATTTATTTTGGAGCGCATTTCCTAATGAGAACAGCCATACAATCATCGCACCTTCTAAAAATTGGCCAATTAATAAAGAGCCGGCAGCAGCTCCAATCATAAGCACATTCATATCAAGCGAACGGTTTTTTATTGAATAAAAAGCACTCTTCGCGGGTTTATATCCGCCAACTAAAAGAACGAAAAAATATAAAATATCGCTGATTATTCCCGATAGACCGATAAATGAACCAAAATAGCCCAATGCTAAAAGAACGCCTGAAGCCGCTGTAAAGATAAAAGTCATCGGCAGCTGCTTATCCTCTTCCATTTCATTTGCTGTGATTGGCGCGTAGCCAAGCTGGCTGACTTTAGTCTCAATCGTTTGCAACGCAACAGTGCCATCTGAAATCATTTGTACTTTCCCGGTATTATAATTGACATTAACATGTTGGATGCCAACAATATTTAACAGCCCTTTTTTAATGGTTAAAGCGCATGACGGACAGTCCATGCCCGATACTTGAATTGTTAAGGTTTGTGAACATTGCTCTGAATGATTGCCGCATGGCAAGCCGTTCTCACAACATTGCCGATTTGTCTTTCTTGACACGTTTTTCACCCCTTAACGGTTCCGCGGCTGAAATAAGCTGTCTCACGCTATCATCAGTTAAGGAATAAAAAACCATCTTCCCTTCTTTGCGGGAGCCGGAAAAACCCATATCTCTCAATAAACGTAAGTGATGAGAAGCCGTCGCCGTTGTAACGCCAATAATATTAGCAACGTCACAGACACATAATTCCTTTTCAAGGGTCAACGCATAAGCAGCTTTATAACGTGTTTCATCAGCCAAAACTTTAAAGGCCTTCATCATATGTTGAAAATCCATTGAAGCCATTAATGCTTGAACTCGGCTGACTTTATCTTCGTCATAACAATAAACTTCACATTGATCTTGATGAGATTTTTCCAATGAGATCACTCCATCATCATCGTTATTTTAAACATTCAAACCATCTTTTGATTATATTTTATGATCTTTTTCTTACATATTCAAACGGCTGTTTGATTATTTTTATTCAAAAAGGTGCATCTTCAATAATGGCTAACCACTGCCTAAACAGAAAAAGAGCTGGTTCATCCTGCCAGCTCCTTCGATGTCTATTCTGCGGCCTTTTGTTGTTTATTTTGATTCGATCCCCGGCGGCGAACATATAAATAAATCATTAAGATAATCGAGATGACCGTTAATACAATCGCTGACCACTGACCGCCTGTAAGACCGCTGTACCTAGGTGAATCCCCCCGGAAAAATTCCAGCATAAATCTTTCCGCATCATACATAAATACATAAAAAACAAAGATCATTCCTTTTGGCAGACGCTTTCTTGCCAATAGAAAAATGATAAGCAGTATTGAAAAGATCACGGTATCGCCTTGGATCTCCCATGATATAGCCGGCCATAACGGCTGGCTGCCGTAATAACTGTACGCGACCGTTCCTTTTGGAAAGACAACGCCGAAGTTGGCATGTGTCGGTCTGCCGAAAGCGTCGCCGGCAAAAAAACAAGCGACACGGCCGATCGCCTGTCCCAACATCATGGCCGGCGCAAGATAGTCAGCCATTTCCCAGAAATTTAACTTATGCTTATATGTATAAACAATCAGCGCTATGATCCCTCCGGCAATAGCGCCTTCTATTGAAATACCGCCTTGCCAGATAGCAATAATATCAAGCGGATGCTGGGAATAATACGGCCATTGAAATACGAAAACATGCCATAGTCGCGCCCCGATAATAGCGCCTATAATCGCATAGAAAATAAAATCTTGAATATGTTTGTAATAAATGGTTTTGCGGGTCAATCCTAAAGCAACGCCATAACCAATGATAATGGCAATGATGGATATGACCGCATGGGTCTGAACAGTGTACCCAAAGACAGTAAAAAGGTCTTTATACATATTTACTCACGCTCCATATACTATTAACCGGATCTTGCTGTCCGTATGATAAGCAGTGCCATAAGCTTATCATATCCAAACCTTCCTTTCATTTTAACAAAATATCTGCTATTGAATCACTATATTGCAAGAATTAATAATTTAGATAAAAAGACGCAAAAATGCCCTATTGGTTTTATCCAACAGGGCTTTGTTCTTCTAGTATCCATAGTCTATCATTTTCCGAAGTAAACATTTTTAAAATGTGCCAAAACCGTTCCCGGAACGACTTTATCACCTTTTTTCACGTTTAACAATTCAATGATGCCATTCAACCCAGCCGTGATTTTTTCTAGAGCACCTTGCTCATTTCTAATAATAAATAATGGGTCAAACTCTTTGACACTATTCCCTTTTACGATGACTTCCTCAATTGTTCCAAAAATAGGGCTTGTTAAAATTTCTATTTCACCCCACCGTTTTGTAATGATTTCTCTGATGTGCATAAATACCCCTCCTTTATTAATATTTCAAAATTCAATCAATTTAGAAATCTATACAGGAAAATGATCTTATTTTTTTCAAATTTATCTTTATAATATTTCTGTATCAAAGCCAAAAAACCCTTTTTATTTCTTTGTCTATTTATATGCTGCTCGATTATTTTGGGATCCTTTCTTTAGGCGCTTCAGCGCTATTGTTAAATGGATTGACAGAAGCTTTTCTGCTTCGCACGGCATAAGCCGTTAATACGACAAAAAGCGAAAAGGTGCTTAAGAGAAGCTGTGAACGCATACTCTTATCAAATGCTAACAAAACGAGTACAGCTGCCATACAAATAATTGTAAAATAAGTTAAATAAGGATAACCCCACATTTTTACGACTAATAATTGCGGGTTTTCTTTTTCCAGGCGCGCGCGCATTTTGAGTTGGGCAAAGGCAACGAACAAATAAATATAGAGGACAACAACCCCGCTTGAATTAAGAAGAAACTGAAAAATCAAATCCGGAGAATAATAAGCCGCGATAACCGATAAATAACCGATAACAGTCCCGGAAAGGAGCGCTCTCATGGGTACGCCTTTTTTGTTCACTTTCGTAAACCATTTCGGTGCGTCTCCCCTTTTTGCAAGGTTAAATAGCATTCTTGAAGCAACATATAACCCTGAATTTAAACAAGATAGCGCAGCCGTCAGGACAACAAAATTCATGATCTGGCCTGCACCGGGAATGCCTAGCTTTTCAAGAACACTCACAAAAGGGCTTTCAAGAACTCCCGCTTGGTTCCATGGCAAAATGCAAACCATAATAAATGCCGAACCAACATAGAAAATCAGAATTCGCCAAATCACAGATCGAGTTGCGCCGGCAATGGCTTCTTTTGGCTGATCGGATTCTGCGGCCGTAACCGTTGCAATTTCAGTGCCTAAAAAAGAAAATATAACAACAACGACCCCTTTTAAAATAGCAGCAATGCCGTGCGGGGCGAATCCGCCGTGCGCCGTCAAATTTTCAAAACTCATCGTTTTTGCCGGCCACAGCCCTAATATGTAGGCCGCGCCTAAAATGATAAATAAAATAACGGCAACGACCTTAATCGCGGCAAACCAATATTCAAATTCGCCGTATGATTTAACAGAAAAAATATTCGTTAACGTTAATAAAACAATTAAACTTAAGCTCAGCAGCCAAAGCGGCGCATTGGCAAACCAATACTTTAAAATCCCAGCACCGGCAGTGGCTTCAAAGGCAACGACAACAACCCAGAAATACCAGTATAGCCATCCGCATGAGAAACCGGCCCAATTTCCTAAAGCCAGACGAACCTGTTCTGAAAAAGAACCGGCGCCGGGATAAGCTGAAGCCATTTCTCCAAGCATGCGGGCGATCAATAATACTAATAATCCGGTAAGTAAATATGTGAAAATGGCTGCTGGTCCGGTTTCTTTAATAATCGCGCCGCTTCCGACAAACAGACCGGCGCCGATGATTCCTCCGATTGTTATCATAATGACATGTCTTTTTTTCAGATGTTTTTGAAGATCTTCTGATTGCGCCATCTCACTTTCGTCCTTTCCAAATATTTTCAAAAAAAATGAAGTTATTTTTTAAACTGCAAAATACATATACTTTCATTTATTATAAAACAACAATTAATAACAATCAAAATATTTTAAATACGGACACCTTTAAATGCACACATGAATAAGCACTTTCTTTCTAGTCAATTTCAACAGCCTCAAAAAAAAGAGAACCCTGTCAGTTCCCTTATAACTTTCTAATATGAAAATTATCCTCAAGCAGCGCCCAATTTTGCGGAAATGGATAACCCAGCACCCAATAGCTGATTCCCCGCAAATGATATTCTTTAACAAGGTTAAACTTTGCTTGAGCACTTCTGGCATCTTCAAACCAAACTTCATGTCCGCGTCCTTGTTCATCAGTGTAGCGGAAATATGGCGATTGTGTTCTTTGATCATAATGAATAACTGCATGATGCCGGACAGCCCGGCGTATGGCCTCTTGCATACTAAAAGTCTCTGCTTCGCGGCCTTGTACATGAGGTACAAGCCAATCGCGGGCATATACTTGAAAACCCATCATGATTTTCTCCCGGGGAATAACTGTCACTGCATAGTCAAGGACTGCTCTTATTTGGTTTAGCGGCGAAATAGCTTGCGGCGGTCCAAAGCGATAACCCCATTCATAAGTCATAAGAACGACAAAGTCTAATATTTCACCATGAGCGGGATAATCGTGGGCTTCATACAGCAATCCTTGTTGTGTACCGCTCGTTTTCGGGGCTAAGGAGGATGAAACAAAATACCCTTCAGCATGGAGACGGCTGACTGCCCGCCTCAGAAATTGATTGTAATTTTCACGATCATTAGGCAATACATTCTCAAAATCAATATTCAGTCCGCGATACCTTTTCGTTCTCATAGTTTGAATAATACTAGTTAATAATCTATCTTGTAATGCCGTGTCGGAAAGAATCGTATGCGCCAGCTGTGATCCTGTTTCCGTAGCCGAAAAATTCGTAATAGCCATCATCGGTACGACATGATTGGTTATCGCAGCTTGAATCATGGCATTGTCATTAATCATTTCTAAGCTGCCGTCGTCTTTCATTCGATAAGCGAACGGGCTGACATACGTTAAATAGCGGCCGACATCTCTTACCTCCTGAGCGCCGGCTTCGCTAAAATCAATCGAAAACGCATTGACGTCAATTGTTGGTTTCGCCTTTTCTGGAATGATTAACAATTGACCCGGATAAATCATAGAAGGATTTGTAATTCGATTGGCCCGCATGATGTCTTGTACCGAAACCCCAAACTTTCGGGCTATTAACCATAAATTATCACCCGGCCGGACTGTGTATTGACGATTGCCTGATGGGATGATGAGCGCTTCGCCGATGACTAACTCACTGCGATTTTGCAGTTGATTCACTGCGGCGATTTGATTAATACTGACACCATACCTTTGAGCAAGCTGCCATAAAGTATCACCTCTTTGCACTACATGGATTTGCATGTTTCGCCCCTCCTTTTTTGTTCATTATTATTTTTTATTAGCAAAAGATCTATTTTAGAATGGATAAAAGAAAAAGCGATCCCGAATATTGCTTCAGGATCGCTCAATCGCTTTTACTTAAAAACATCAAACCAGCCTTTTAATTTAAACCACAGCACCATTAAAACCCCAATAAGGGTCATAACGCCAAGAATCATAAAGTACCCATATCGCCAATGCAGCTCCGGCATGTTATCAAAATTCATGCCATAGACACCCGCAATAAATGTTAAAGGAATAAACACTGAAGAAATAATTGTCAGCGTGATCATAATTTTATTCATGCGAAACGAGTTTAAAGAAAGATAGTTGTCACGCATATCAGACGTGATTTCCCGATTTGATTCAATAATCTCGGCGAGTTTCAGCAAATGATCATGAACATCCATATAGTATGCTCTTTGCTCTTTTACTATATTTAACCGATCGGAGTTTAAAATTCGGTATAATAGATCACGCATTGGAACAACGGTTCTTCTAAGTTTTAATAAATCGCTGCGAATATCAAAAACTTCATCCATCAAGGAACCTCTGTTAGCTTCCTTATCCTCAATCTCATTAAGCTGGTCTTCTATCTGATAAACGGCGGGAAAATAGCCGTCAACCAACTTGTCAATAATCATATAACTGACGTAGCTTGAACCGTGATGCCAAATTTCCCTATTAGATAATACACGCTCCCAAACAATGTCAATTTCCTTTAAAGGAGCATAATGAAAGGTAACAATAAAATTGTGGCCAACAAAAAGATCTACTTCCTCCGACTCCAAGGTCTTCTGATTAAGGGCATGCACAACAAAAAAATGATAATCGTCATAATAGTCAAGCTTTGGCCTTTGCAAAAAATGATAGCAATCTTCAACAGCTAATGGATGAAAATGAAAATGCCGGTCTAAAAGAACCGCTTCTTCTTCATCAGGACAATTAAAATCAACCCAGTACCATGCCGCCCTTAAATCCGGCAATGCTTCAAGAGGGACATTCTGCTTGATTTCAAATTCATCGGTTAAAACTAAAGTCCTTATCACTACATGATCTCCTTCGAATTTAAAGGATATGACTGGCTTATTTTACTGTGTTCAGCTTTTTTGACTTTCAAACGCCATGATGCCAAACGCTAAGGATCGGGCTGGGAGACGATCGCTACAAGAACAATAACCGACAAGACAACGAGACCTACGTTCTTGGCTAAATCCAAGATATCCATTTCGAATCGCTCCTTAATTGGATAGATCAAAACACCCGGCAGTTATCAGTCTTGTTCTAGGTTGGTCCGTTGCTGGATATGGGTTTATACATTCACACACGAAATAAGTGCTTTAATATGTATATTCAACAAATAAGCGAAGAAGCCTCCCCCAATATTTTAAAAATACAAAATCATCAGCAAAAACTAAAGACTAAAATCTTGGCTTTGGGTTTCGAAGGCATTTTCTTCAACCTCAAACCCTAAATCTTTTATCATTTGATAATCTTGTTTGGCCGCTTGCCCTCCAGTTGTTAAATAGTCACCGACAAATATGGAATTAGCTATATAAAGCCCCATTGTTTGCATCGTTCGCAAATGATATTCCCGTCCGCCGGCTATGCGAATTTCTTTTGTCGGATTAACATAACGAAACATTGAAAGGATTTTCAAACATTTATTTGGCGTTAATTCATCTAAATGTTCCAATTTAGTGCCAGGTACTGGATGAAGAAAATTAATAGGGATTGAGTCTGCGTCCAATTTTTTCAATGCAAATGCCATATCTACTATATCATCATCAGATTCTCCCATGCCGCAAATCACACCTGAACAAGGCGATATCCCCGCTCTCTTTATATTCTTAACAGTTCTAACACGATCATCGTAATGATGCGTGGTGGTTATATAAGCATGGTGGCTTTCGCTTGTATTGAGGTTATGATTGAATCTGTCAACCCCCGCCGCTTTAAGCACATGAGCCTGTTCCTCAGAAATTAACCCCAGACAGGCGCATATTTTAATATCTAATTGTTCTTTAATGTCTTTAACGGCTTGTGCAACTTGGTTGACTTCCCGATTTGAAGGCTTTCTCCCGCTTATTACAATACAGTAAGTCCCAATCTTATTTTTCTTCGCTTCCTTCGCACCAGCTATTAAAGTATCTTTGCTTACTAAAGGATAGCGTTCAATATCAGTATCGGCATAAATTGACTGTGAACAATAGGCGCAATTTTCCGGGCAGCGGCCGCTTTTGGCATTAATAATCATATTAAGTTTCACCTTTTTGCCATAATAATGCCGGCGAATAAAATATGCGCCGTCAATCACTTTCAGTAAATGTTTATCATCCGCATTTAATATGGCTAAAGCCTCTTTGGGCTGACATTGGTAACCATTAACCACTTTCTCCGCCAAGTTTAACCAATCCATCTTTTCACCTCATTTTCGTTAACCCATTTTCATTTTTGGTTGACAAAAACATTATAAATCATTCAAACTAAAAATGAAAGTCTATTAAACAACACAAGATAAATAGAAAGGGTGGCAAAGATTAAAACGAAATCACTTATTTTAATAGCACTGTTTGCCGCATTAACAGCTGTGGGGGGATTTATACGGATTCCTCTGCCATATGTTCCTTTTACTTTACAAATATTATCTGTTTTTTTGTCAGGGGCTTTGCTGGGGCCCAAATTAGGGATGATGAGCCAGCTGATCTATGTCCTTGCCGGGTTGGCAGGAGCTCCTATCTTTACTAAAGGCGGCGGACCCGAATACATATTCCAGCCTACTTTTGGTTACTTGATTGGTTTTATACTCGGCGCCTTTACAGGAGGCTGGGTCGCCCAAAAACTTAAATCAGCACGGCTTCACGCCCTGTTTCTAGCAAACTTTTCCTGTCTAGTCGTTGTTTATTTCATTGGCTGGCTATGGTTATACGGAGACATGAATTATATAATGTCAACTCCGATCACACTTAAACAAGCCTTTATTTTTGGTTGTCTTATTCCTATTCCCGGTGATCTTATTTTGTGTGTCTTATGTTCCATTTTAAGCGCACGGATGATGCCGATCATTAAACCGCGCTTTTCGATACAGCAACAAGGAGTGATAAAAAAATGACGAGACCTATTTTTATTACAGGAACAGGAACAGATATAGGCAAAACCATCGTTAGTTCATTTTTAAAATTAACCTTTCAAGAGCTGGGGATGCGGACATTTGTGTTCAAACCGCTGCAAACAGGATTAGTTAAAGCAAACAGTCAGGCTTATTATCCGGATATCCATTGGTATAAAACGGCTTTGGGGCAACAAGAAAAGGATTCCGGGCTTTACCGGATGGAACCGCCGGCTTCGCCTCATTTAGCTGCCAAACTGACAGAAACCGTCATTGAACCTTTTCTCATCAAAGAAAAGATTGATCACTTATGCCAAAGCCACGACTATGTTCTCGTCGAAGGCGCCGGCGGATTAGCGGTTCCTATCATTGAGGATGAACATGGCTTTTATATGACAAAAGATTTAATAAAAGATTGTCAAATGTCTATCATTATTGCCGCACCTTCAGGTTTAGGGGCAATTCATGACATTGTCTCAACGGTTTGTTATGCCAAGCAAAACCAATTGCCTGTTCAAGGATTAATTTTGAATCAATTTCATCCATCTGACTATCTGCATCAGGATAATTTAAAAACCATTAAAAAAATGCTCGATATACCTATTTTGGCAGCGATACCTGAACTTGAACAACCATTGCATACAACGCTGACAAAGTTTGCAAAAGATTATGCGGCGGCACCCGAAGGGCAAAACCTCAAAAAAATATGGGAGGCTGTACAACATGGCGTATAATGTTCAAGACTTAAAGCAATTTGACAAAGCATACGTTTGGCATCCATTCACACAAATGAAAAATTACATAGCGGAGGAGCCGCTTATTATTGAACGCGGGGAAGGAAGTTATTTGTATGATATTGACGGCAATCAATATTTAGATGGTTATGCGTCTTTATGGGTTAATGTCCACGGGCATAACGATCCTGAGCTAAACGCTGCCATTGAGCAGCAAATAAAGAAGATTTCACATTCCACTCTGCTCGGATCAGCTAATGTCCCTTCCATTTTATTGGCGAAAAAACTTGCGGAGATCACCCCGGGACATTTAACAAAAGTATTCTATTCAGACACCGGAGCGGCCGCTGTGGAAATAGCGCTTAAAATCGCTTATCAATATTGGAAGAATATCGATCCAAAAAAATACGCCAATAAAAATACATTTATTTCTTTAAAAGAGGCTTATCACGGAGATACCGTCGGTGCGGTTAGCGTCGGCGGCATGGATTTGTACCATCGTATTTTCCGCCCGTTATTATTTGATCGGCTTGAAATCCCTTCTCCTTATGTTTATCGCATGGAAGAATACGGAGACCCGGATAACATCGTTGATTATTGCTTGAAAAAACTTGAAACATTGCTTGAAGAACGGCACCAAGAAATAGCCGGATTGATCATTGAGCCGCTCGTCCAAGGCGCGGCGGGCATTATTACTCATCCAAACGGTTTTCTGAAACGGGCAGCAGAGCTTTGTAAGAAATACCGTATTCTTCTGATTTGTGATGAAGTTGCTGTCGGCTTTGGCAGAACAGGAACACTGTTTGCATGTGAGCAGGAAAGCGTTGAACCCAATATTTTATGCTTAGGCAAGGCGATTACCGGCGGATACCTGCCTCTGGCTGCGACCATAACCTCTGAAAACATTTATTCGGCATTTCTTGGGCATCCCGATGAAAACAAAACATTTTATCACGGCCATACTTATACAGGCAATCAATTAGTATGTTCGGCAGCATTGAAAAATATCGAACTTATCGAACGCCGTCATTTGGTTGAGGATATTCAGAGGAAAACACCCATCATCTCAAGAGCCCTCCATAAATTAAGGGCATTGCCGATCGTCGGTGATATTCGCCAAAAAGGATTAATGATAGGGTTGAGCACAAAATCATATTAGAAGCAAGAAAAAGAGGGCTGATCATAAGGCCTTTGGGTCCTGTTATTACATTAATGCCTATTTTATCAATGAATGAACATGAATTATTGCAAGCTATTGATATTGTTTATGATTCGATACTGACTGTCTCTGAAAATCTATTAATCAGTAAGTAACCCGTTTGGTTGCCAAAAAGCACCTGTTGCCAGGTGCTTTTTGTTGCCTCACAGCATGGCCGCTATTGATTTTGCGGCACGACTTGATACATTGATGCAACGATTTGAATAGCTGTATCAGGTGCAGCTTCGAGAGGATAGAATCCTTTTTTCACCATATACTGATAAACATCGTAAGAATGGCTTGCCCCCATAAGAAAGGCCTGTTCCAGAAATGAACGCAGCTCTGGATGAGTAACTTCAAAAACAGCATTTCCGTATTCCCGGCCCGCGCGTTTTAATGTTAATAAATAAGCTGTCGCAATTTCCCGATCATTTAATGTTTGGGCGTTTGTTCTTGGCGCTGCTGCCGGAGCGGGAGCAATCGGCGCTTGCGTATACGACTGCAATACAGGATTTAACGGCGGAGCCTGAAGCTTTGATGCCGGCCCTTCAGCTTTGCTGAGGAACTCTACTTTCATATTATAATCTTGCACATGAAGTGGAAAATGTGTTTGCAGAAGCGATTTCAATTCCTGGCATTGAACCTGGCTTAAAAATAATCCCATATTCGTAATTGTGTTAAAACAACTCATCGTTAATTCACTTAACTCATTTAATTAATGCGAAGTAAGCTTCACGTCCGTTCCTCCTTTTGTTCATGAGCATACACGGTATATATTGTCCAAAAGTCTTTGCTTTATGCTCATTCCTTACAAAGATGTCATCCTTGTGTCACTCAATTCGATAGTTCTCACTCTTCATCTCTCCTTATAATAAGTTCATAAGCTGAAACATAAGGAGTGACCAGAATGAAAAAAGCTCTTGAAATAATGATAGCCATTGCTGAAGTGCTCATTGACGGCAGACGCGCGGCTTCAGAAATAAATAACAAAGTAAACTAAAAATGATAAAAAATAGGCCTTTGATATCAATCATCCCCGGCATCCTAATCCGGGGTTTTGTTCCGTTATAAAAGCTGTTAAGATGGCTTTTTAAATATTGCCTTTGCAATGCCGGTGATTTTTAGTATAAATGAATTAGGATACGAATGTTCTATAAGTTAGGAGTTTATATATGATTAATATACTTATTGCCGATGATGATGCCCATATTCTTGAATTGCTCAGACATTCTCTTCAGATTGAAGGCTACGGCGTCTTCGAAGCTGCCGATGGTGAAGAAGCTTCTGCTATTCTTTCAAAACAGCATATTCATTTAGCCGTCGTTGATGTTATGATGCCAAATAAGGATGGTCTTCAACTTTGTGAAGAAATCAGAAAATATTATGATTTCCCTGTGATCCTATTAACAGCCAAAAGTCAGCTTCGAGATAAGGAAAAAGGATTCTCCGCCGGTACAGATGACTATTTGACAAAGCCTTTCGAGCCAAAAGAACTGCTGTTTCGAATCAAAGCTTTGCTTAGGCGCTATCAAATTGTTAACGCTGATAAAATTCATCTTAATGATACTGTGATTGATCGAAAAAGTTATGAAGTTCACTGCAGCGGAAAACTATTAATGCTGCCGATGAAAGAATTTGAATTATTATCGCAGCTGGCGAGCTATCCTGACCGAATTTTTACAAGAGAAGAATTGATCCAGCTTATTTGGGGAGCGGACTTTGACGGGGATGAACGAACCGTCGATGTCCATATTAAACGCCTGCGCGAACGCTTTTCCAACACCGATGATTTTTGTATTAGAACAGTGCGCGGTGTTGGTTATAAATTGGAGGTTGCAAACAAGTGAGAACGCTCTACTTAAGAATCGTTGTGACCACTGTCATTGTCATGATTTTAAGCAGTGTTCTCGCTTTCTTAATATCGAATGCGTATTATCAATACAGCCTTAAGCCATACAATGACAAAAAATTAACCCGTATGGCCGAAGATGTTAAGACATTTTATGAGAAAAACCAAGATGTCAGCCTGAACCATTATTTAAAGAATATTGGAGATTTGGGTTATCAAATCTATTTAGCCGATAGTCAGGGACACGGGGATTTTTTTGGCGGATCCTTTAGAAAAAAAGATTTAGATCCAAAAATTATTCAATCCGTTTTAGATGGCCATGTCTATCACGGCATTTCTCAGTTTCCTTCAAAACCCTTTATTACAGGATTCTTTGATAATGCCCTTATTAATACTATCGGTGTTCCCATAACGGATGGCAGCCACAACTATGCCCTATTCTTTCGTCCCAACACAGAGCTTCAATTTGGCGAATTAAGGATCTTTTTTGCATTAATTCTCCTTCTCGCCATCTTAATCAGCATGCTTTTCGTTTTGGTCAGCACCCGTTACATTGTCAAGCCGATTATTAAATTGACTGAAGCCACAAAACAAATTGCTAAAGGAAAGTATAACATTCAATTAAATGTCAAACGGCGCGATGAAATCGGCAAATTGGCGAATCATTTTTCGCAAATGGCCAAAAATTTGCAGCAGCTGGAAGCTATGCGCCAAGAATTTGTCTCAAACGTTTCACATGAAATTCAATCACCTCTGGCCTCCATACAAGGTTTTTCGCAAACCCTGCAAACAAAAAACTTATCAGAAAAACAAAGACAGCATTATTTGGCCATTATTGAAGACGAAGCCAGACGTATGTCACATCTGAGTAAACAATTATTAACACTCGCTGCTTTGGATAAGGAAGAATCTCTATTGGAAAAGAGGACCTTTGATGTTGCCGCTCAAATCAAACAAGTGATATTTATGACAGAGTGGGGCTGGCGCGAAAAAGATTTGGCTATTGAAATGGATCTCCCGCAGACGTTGATTTATGCAGATGAGCAATTAATGCATCAAGTATGGACGAACCTGATACTGAACAGCATTAAATTTACAGAAAACGGAGGTTCAATCTCGTTAAAACTCAGAAGCAAAGATAGTAAATATCACATAGAAATCAAGGATACAGGTATAGGCATTGCAGAAAGCGACCTGCCTCATATCTTTAATCGCTTTTATAAAGCAGATAAGGCTAGAGTCAGAAAAGAAGCCAGCAGCGGTTTGGGACTAGCTATCACTAAAAAAATCATTGAGCTTCACAACGGGCAAATTCACGTTGAAAGCCAATTGGACAAAGGCACAACTTTCCATATTTTTCTTCCAAAAGCGTAATGTAAATTCCTGTTCATACTCCGTTCATATTCCCATTCTATATTTTAATCAAGGCAGAAAAAAGAATGATCCGACAGAGTCCGGCATGGGCTTGGCATCATTCTTTTCTTTATTCCCAATAACAAAGCAATACCAATATATAGATGTTATAGAATGGAGATGAATAGACGATGTTTCTGGCATTGCGCGAATTTAAACACGCTAAATTGCGTTATTTTCTTGTTGGGTTAATTATGGTACTTATTGCCTTCCTTGTTCTTTTTGTTTCTGGCCTTGCCAAAGGGCTTTCTTCTGATAATGCTTCCGCCATTCAAAAAATGAACGCAGATTATTTTGTCATTCAAAAGGAAGCAGATAATCGTCTGAACCGTTCGCTATTGTCCGAAGATAAACTTCGTGACATCGAAAAGTTTGCTGCAAGCCAATCAACAGCACCTTTAGGTATACAGATGACGACATTTACTAAAAAAGGATCTTCAAAGCAGATTGACGCAACGTTCTTTGCCGCAAATGTTAATGGCGTGCTGGCACCGGATGTTGTCGAAGGCCGAATGATCAATAATCATACAACAAATGAAGTCGTTGCAGATCATTCCTTAAAAGAAGACGGATTAAAATTAGGCGGCCATATAAAAGATCAATTCTCGGGAAAAACATTCAAAATCGTTGGCTTTACAAAAGGCGAATCTTTTAGTCACGCACCTGTCATTCATATGAATTTCAAAGAATGGGCCGCTGTTCACAATTTGCCGGCGGATAAGCAAATGCTTTTCAATGTCGCTGCCTTAAAAACAAGCAAAGATAAAGCTCAATTGATTGAAAAGAAAGTACCCGGGGTTGCTGTCATTGACAAAAGCCAAGCTTTAAAAGGCATTCCAGGCTACCAAGAAGAACAAGGCTCACTCATGATGATGATTGCTTTTCTTTTTGTCATTGCAGCCTTTGTCTTAGCTGTATTCTTCTATGTCATGACAATACAAAAAATAAATCAGTTTGGCGTATTAAAGGCTATCGGCGCGAAAACAGGCTATTTAGCGCGTCATATTATTTCTCAAGTGTTGCTTATAACAGTTATCAGTCTTGTGATCAGTATCGCACTGACATATGGCGTGGCGTTCGTATTGCCAAACAGCATGCCGTTTGACCTTACACCGCCGCTCGTTCTAGGTTGTTCAGGGATGTTTTTGGTTGTTTCAGTGATCGGATCTTTATTGTCTCTATATCGGGTCGCAAAAATTGATGCCATTGAAGCTATTGGGAGGGCTGCATAATGAATCATAAACTCGTTCTTGATCATGTCAGCAAAGTATTTGGAGACGGCGATTCCCAAATAAAAGTCCTCAATGAAGTATCGCTGCAAATAAACGCCGGTGAATTTGTCGCCGTTGTCGGTCCTTCCGGTTCGGGAAAAAGCACTTTTCTTTCAATTGCCGGTGCATTGCTTTCGCCAAGCAGCGGCCGCATTATCCTTGACGATATAGAAATTAATCAGCTTTCCGGGAAAAAGCTGAATCAAATCAGATTGAATAAAATCGGCTTTGTGTTTCAATCGTCCAATTTAATCCCTTATTTAACTGTCCGGGATCAACTCTTGTTAATTTCAGAATTAGCCGGCAGCCGTCATAAAAAAGCGGAACAAAGAGCTGATGATCTCCTTGAACGTCTTGGGTTGAGTCACCGCAAAAACAACTATCCGGAAAGTTTATCAGGCGGAGAGCGGCAGCGGGTCGCCATTGCCCGCGCTTGTATGAATGATCCTGAAATTATTTTAGCGGATGAACCCACTGCCAGCCTTGATTCTGAACGCGGCCGCTCTGTGGTTCAGATGCTTGCTGATGAAGTAAAATTAAGAGAAAAAGCCGCTATCATGGTTACCCACGATAAAAGAATGCTAGATTTATGTGATCGGGTCGTGTATATTGAGGATGGCAGACTTACTGAAGTACCGAAAAACTAAATTCAAATTGCAAAAAACTCCCTGTTCGGCAAAACAGGGAGTTTTTCACTAAATGTCAATGGTGCTCATGATATCAGTTCCTTTTAAGGCTTGAGAAGCTAATTGGTCCGCTTCCCGATTTTCCTTCCTTGAGACCGATTGATAATCCGGTGTAATCCCTAACTTTTCCATTCTGCTTTCTATGCGGTCCGCCCATCTGCTTAAACTCTCCTCATAGCACGGCCATTCACCGTTTAATTGATGAATGACGACTTGTGAATCACCTATAACACGAACAGGCAAATGATGGACGCCGAGACGCTCTAATTCCTTTAATGCAAGATCCAAGGCTGCATATTCCGCCTCATTGTTTGATTCCAGCTCATCCACTAGAGCATTTTTGCGAACCCTATATGTTTTGCCATTTTGTTCATAATAAACAGCACAGCCTAACCCTGATTTCCTGGTTTCCCGGTTGAAGCCGCCGTCAAAGTACACAGATACATGATAGGGTTCGGTTTGAATGCCTTCCGCAAATTTCTTTAATTCCTTTATCGTCCAAGACCTTGCATTTTCATCTATAAACGTTAAATGTTTTGCCCGCCCCGTTTTTTGTACATCTTCAGCTATTAAAAGGGCTTCTTCTATATTCATCTCATTTGAGCTGAATTCTGCTTCAATCCCTTTCGGCGTTTTATAGGTTAGTTCCATTCTAACATTCACTTTAAAACCACCTTATGACGCAAACTGCTATTCGTTATGATATTGTTGGATTTCCCGTTCCCGCAACACTCTTATATTAACTACTTTTGGCCTTTTTATGTGTTAAACGCTGACATTATGGATCCTGTTTATAAGAATTGTTTTATTTTCTATTTTATTCTTGTTTTATGTTTCGATTTTTTATATTGTAATGGAAGTGATATGTTTACCGCAATACCATATTTACCCGAGACAAACTACTAGACTATTTTTTAAAATGTGATTATGATAAAAATGTAGAATGATCAATTAAAAGGGAGCGGTTATTTTATGAAATCAACAGGTATCGTACGCAAAGTTGATGAATTGGGCAGAATTGTTGTACCTATTGAATTAAGGAGAAGTTTAAACATTGCTGAAAAAGATCCTATAGAAATCTTTGTAGACGATGATAAAATTGTCCTAAAAAAATATGCGCCTTATAAAGCTTGCCAAATTACCGGTGAAGTATCCGACGATAATATGGTTCTTGCAGACGGCAAAATTGTTCTCAGTCCCGAAGGCGCTGAAATTCTAATGGAAGAAATTAAAAAGCATCTGCAAACAGTTTAAAGACTTGCTGATTAAGGCAGGTCTTTTTTTAATTTCTAAACCGCAAGGCTCTTTCCGCCATTTCCCGATCATGCTTAAGCAGTCTATCCAAGTTATAAGCCGGATACATCCCTCTTTCATACATATAATTGAAAATTTTCGTATGGCATTGAATGGCTTTAGTTAAATGGTTGGCTAATAAATTTTTCAGCTGCGGCGTTGCTGTTTCTGTAATGGCTGCCGCATAGTTTTTTACCGACGATTTAGCAAATCCTAATAAGCTCCCGGCATAATACCCTTCGTCCAGTTCCCGATAGCTGTCCCCTCTCTCTCCAGCCTCTTGTGCCTTAGGATAATACTGAAGAAGATCAACAATGTTTTGCTCTAAGTCTTTGATTGTCTGAAAGTACAAAGCTTGAAGCATTCTGTCTTTTACTTCCGGCGCCGCATGTTTGAAGCGCATCAGGTTCACCGATTGAAAAGCAACCAGCTCATGGATTTCTAAAGTTTCATGCCACGCTAATTGATTAGGTCTTGTTTCCCTCATAAAAAAATTCTCACCTTTCGCCGTTATATCCATACATGTTATTCATTTCATCAAAATATGCAAGTTGTCTGTGGCTGTATACAAAATCAAACTTTAGAAAAAGATAATTAAGACAAATCAATGCAAATAAAAGAGGGATTGTATTGTGTACAAAAATGATATTCAAAAAATGATGTATCACCCTGGGATGGCCATTAACCAAGACATAGATGTTATTTGTTTAAGAACCTATATCGTTAATGTTTATTTTGTTGTTCTGGAACCTCGAAAATGGGTTTTAATTGATACTGGACTCGTGTTTTCCGCCAACAGAATTCTCCAAGCGGCAAAGGATCTGTTTGGTGAGAACTGTCCGCCGGAGGCGATTATTTTAACCCATGGGCATTTCGATCATGTCGGATCAGTTAAGAAACTGGCTGAATATTGGGATGCCCCGGTGTATGCACATGAACTGGAGACGCCTTACTTAACAGGAGGAGATTATCCGCCTCCGGATCCGACCGTCGGCGGCGGCCTAATGGCACGGATGGCCGCTATATATCCTTATCACGGCATTAACATCAAAAATCACCTTGTCAAACTGCCAGATAACGGACAGCTCCCCTTTATGCCGGGATGGCGATGGATTTATACACCGGGTCACACCATAGGCCATATTTCCCTTTTTCGTGAAAGCGATCGTTTTCTTATTGCTGGCGATGCCATTACCACAGTAAAACAGGAATCAGCCTTAGCTGTTTTTTCCCAATACAAAAAATTGCATGGACCGCCGGCATATTTTACGATAAATTGGGAAACTGCATGGGATTCAGTCAGATATTTAGCTTCTTTTAAACCTCATATTGCTGCGACCGGCCACGGTATACCAATGGGGGGCGGCATGCTGGCCCAGCAGCTGGATGATCTCGTTAAGCATTTTAAAACCATGGCTGTTCCTGAACATGGACGTTTTGTAAAACAATAAACAGATTAAAACTAAACTCGCTTCTCGGTGGTGACCCCCAAAAGTTAGAGTTTTAATTATGTAGCTGTTTGGCTGGTTTGAGCTCGGTATTGTACTGGGCTTAAACCAGCCAATTTTACTT
>NZ_JAFBER010000019.1 GCF_016908855.1 Scopulibacillus daqui
AGTGGAGAAAAACAATTTGTTTTTCTCCACTTGCTTCATTTTAAGGACTTATCAGACAAGCCCTTCATTTTAAGGACTTATCAGACAAGCCCTTTGTTATGAAACTTTGATGTGACCCATCATACCATTATCTTCATGCTCCAGGTTATGGCAATGGAACATATAGATCCCTTTATGATTAAATCTAACGGCAATTTTTACTTTTTGTCCCGGATTTAAAGATATTGTATCCTTATAGCCTTGCATCTCTTCCGGTGGATTTTTGCCGTCTACAGAAATAACTTTAAATTGCGTGCCGTGAAGATGAAATGGATGGACCATTCCTCCCATAGCACCTTTTTTATTTTCAATTTCCCAAATTTCGGTTTTATTCACTTTTTGTTTTAAATCTATTCTATTTTTATCAAATTTTTTACCATTAATGGTTACGTTCTGACCCATGCCTGCTAATACAACTTTTTTAGTTGCTTTCATTTCCTTTTCTTTAGGAGATACTTTAACATTATTTAGATTTAGAGTGCTTATTTTTTCATCAGATGCCTGAAATGATTGATGACTATCAATGAAATGGATCGGCAATATCACCTTTCCATCTTCATTAACGAGGTTGACATGATCTCCTTTAACTTTTGAAAAATCAACAAGTATTTCATTTCTTTCTGACGGCGCCATTTGAATCTCTGAAACTTTTTTTGGCTTATTTAGATACCCGCCATCTGATGCTATATGGTCAAACTTCATGCCGTTATCAAATTTTAAATGATAGACTCTTGCATTCGAAGCATTTAAGATTCGCAATCGCACCAATCCTTTGTTCACGGTCAACTTCGGATCGACTTTCCCGTTGACTAAACCTGTATTGCCCGTGGTACCATCATCATTCTTGGCCTTTTCATAATCTAATTGTTTATTAGAATCAAATGACTTATCTTGAAGAATTAACGGAAGATCGTTAACGCCATATTCATGCGGCAGCTTTTCAGCATTTTTATTATTGTCTTCAATATAAATTAAGCCTGCCAATCCTTTATAGACTTGTTCCCCTGTGTGAGGAGAGGGATGAGGGTGGAACCATAACGTCGCTGCCGGCTGATTTACTTTGAATGAAATATTTTTTTCTTCACCCGGCTTTAAGACTTGATCAGGCCCCCCGTCAACATCTCCAGGGACTTCTAATCCGTGCCAATGAAACGTTGTATCCTCATTCAAATGATTGACTAATTTAATTTTCACATTCTGGCCCTTTTTTAATTTCACTACAGGTCCTAATAAATTGCCGTTATAGCCGAAAGTATCTGACTTATGGCCCGGATAAAATGCTGTCTTTCTTTGCTGCGCAGTTATCGTATAACTGACATGATGGCCATCAACTGAATCAGGTTTTAATATTTTCGGAAAAGTGATTTCGTTTTTCCCTTTTGAAGACTTCAACGGTACGGTACTATCGTGCACCATATCGGACATATCTTCTTTACTCTTGTTCGATTGATTCATGTCTTTCATTTCTTCCTGACTGCCGCAGCCAGCTAAAAATAATGCTAATAATAAAATGCCGATGGTTAAAAGCTTTTTCATAGCACCCTTCCTTTGGATCGTATTTTGTTAATTGGCTTTAAAATCAATTGTAGATCGTTATTGCTGAATCAATGCGATTAATGATTAAAGTTTCCAATCCAAGGCATCTTAAAATTCAGCTGCACTCAGTATAGATATTATCATATTTTAGCTTTACTGCTGAGGATAATCTCTTATTTCTCTTTTGATTTCTTGCTTTTTTCTTGTTGACGGTAAGCCCTTGGAGATTTTCCGGCCGCTTTTTTAAAAACACGGCTGAAATAATTAGCATCTGTAAAACCGATTTGGTCAGTAATTTCTTGTATTGTCAATGTCGTTTCTACCAACAGCTGCCGCGCTTTCCTAAGCCGGATATCAGTCAAGATGCTGCGAAATGACCGGCCTTTAGATTGTGTCATTAAGTGGCTGTAATAGCTCGGGCTCAATCCAACATATTCGGCAATATCTTTCAAACTTAACTGATGAATGTGATAATTTTGTTCCATAAATCGCAGTCCCCGTTCAATCACATCGGTAGCCGCCTTTTCTTTTTGGCGCTCCGCCCCGTCAATTAAAGCAAAAACAAATAAAATAACTTCTTGAACAATTTTAAATAAAACGGGATCAAACAACACAGTATTAAAAATGTTATGGTAATAGTCTTCCAGCTCATGATTTTGATCTAAATAATAGGTTTTCATGAAACGGCGCAGCTGTGCAAGAATGCTTGTAAAACGAACGCGAAGCAGTTCGGGTTCGGGATAAGGAGCTTTAAAGTTTGTAAAATTTTCATAGAGCCAATTTTTGATTCCCTGTTTGCTGCCTTCTTCAAGCAAAGCCATCCACTCCCTTTGCTCTTCTGGAGTCAAGAACGGATCAATAGAATAAAAACTGACATCTCTGTCCGCCCAAAACAGCTGCTGCATACCTTTGAAAAAACTTAATTTAAATAAATTAACCGTTTTCAAATACATTTCATTTAGACTTGCTGCTGAAACAGAGGCAGGATGAATGGCAATATTTAACCGGCGGTTGGGATATTCACTTGACCACCTTTGCAAAATCCTTTGACCTTCCTGCTGCAAAATAATACTTTCATTTTGCTTTGGAATCTGCAATACGCATACAACATCCTTGCTTAAAGTAAAATATTGAACAGGATACGGGATTGTATATTGTTCCAGCCAGTGAGATAAAATCGGCATATGTTCTTTCTTATCGGGACGCAGAATCATCATGCTGTATGCATTTTGCTCTAAAGGCTGAGCTTTAAATAATGCCGGATAAGAAATTTGCCCTGCGGATGATTCCAGGGCTTCGTTTTGCCGAAACTTGTCCAAGGAACTTTGAGAGGCTTGAAACAAACTCTTTTTTAATTGTTCATGTGATAACGGCTTGATTAATAACGAAATACCATGAAATTCAATGGCTTGGACAGCCCGCTCAAAAACCGCCTCAGCCGTTAAACAAATAACAGTTTTGACATATTGCCGCAAAAGCATCGTTATTTCCGTCATTTTATGCGAAGGCACCATTTCCAACTCTAAACAAACCACATCCGGTTGATAGCTGTTAATATATTCAATCATTTCATCCCATTGCGCCGCTTCACCAATAGTTTCAAAATTCAAACGGTTCGATTGAATGAACCAGCGGATGCCGGTTCGTTCCGTTTGATCGCGATCCGCTATTAAAATGCTTGGCATCGTTTGTTCACATCCTTAAAGAAGGCAAATCATAGAACTGCTACTTATAATTATACGATAGCAAACGCCTTAAAAATGATAAATCAAATGCCAGCCATTTCATTACAAATCTTTTCATTTTATTGAAGATAGTTATATAGAAATGCATACTGCAGTTGCCTCAAGAGCCGATTACCATTGTAAACTGCTAATTTTCGGGGCTTCTGTTACTTTATCTTATTTTACTGAGGGGATAAAGTAGGTAAAAAAAAAGAAAGTCTTACCGATCATCTAAAAGATAAAGTAAATAATGGGTTAAAAGCTGCGGCAGGGTGGCTGCATCAATGAAAATAGAAAACAAAAGATTTAGCCAGTTGCCTGAACATTTCCAAGTTTACTTGTCTTTCCTGCCAGTATCTTATATAAGATGGGTAGCTATTGTTATAACTATTATGTTTGTAGATGCATTTATAATAGAACCTATTTCCGGTAATCCATTTATACCTTTGTATTTATATATCGTTATTTTACCGGTTATTTTTATAAATATATGGGCATTAAGAATGTGTATAAAACCTTATAATAGACAATTAGAATTCGTCCTTTTTTACGGTGTTCTATCCTTCATTATTTCTCTTGGATACATCGTTGTTTCATTTAAGTTTGTCTATGGCATGTTTCAATTTGATTCAATCAGTTACGCCATTGGTCTCGGATATATCGCAGCTAATTTTCTTTTCAGCATCCTTAATGACCTTGGCATGGCTTTTATTATGAACATTTGGTATTTAAGTTTTTCAGGATTATTCGCATATGGCGGTGTCATGTACTTGCACAAATATTTTTTTATGAAAAAAACATTCACTTGGTCCGATTCGAGAAACCGCTGAAAGCAGAAATAAAAGCGAAAAACAGAATAAGAAAAGAGAAAGAACGAAAAAAGAAAGAAAAGCAAAAGCGAAAAGAAGAAAGAAAAAGACAACATAAGGATAACAAAACCAATGCACAATAAAAGGTTTTATTTGAGGAGAGATTATCGTGGAACAAAATTTCCTTCCTAACGATTCGATTGTTTTATTAAATCAAGGCAAGAAAAAGTTAATGATTTATGGGAGACGTCAGCTTTTAGTCAAAGAAACAACAAAGGAATACGATTACATAGGCGTTATGTATCCTGAAGGGTATATCAGTCCCGAGTATTCCAACGTTTTCAATCAAGAGGATATTGCGGAAGTTATTTTTAAAGGCTATCAAGACGAAGAGGAAGAAGAGTTCCATAAACTGCTAAAGGTAACAGAATAGTAGTTTAAGAGCAGGGCAGCCTTTTCTATGCTGCCTTGCTTCTTTTTAATGCTTATTCATTATCCTCATATAGATTGAATTTAACTTTGCCTTTAATCACGCGGGTGCCGTCCTGCTTTTCAGCGATGACATCAAATAAGGCACAGCCTGCTTCTTTTTCCGTTAATTCGGCTTTTAATGTAATCACATCGTTTAAAAATACCATGCCGGAAAAACGAGTGGAAAATTGCTCGATAAATCCTTCCTCATGATATGGTGTGAAAAGTTTGCTTAAATTGCCCATCGTCCACATGCCGTGAGCAATAATGCCGGGAAGTCCCGCTTTCTCTGCTTCAGCATCTATGGTATGAATCGGATTATAATCACCGGATGCACCGGCATATTTAATTAGATCAAGCCTCGAGACCGGAGCCAGCTGCACCTCCGCTAATGTATCACCGGGCTGAAGTTTTGCAAGATTTGTCATTTTGCGATCTCCTTTCTTACGGCATCAGTAATGACAACGACTTGCTTTGACGTAAAGACTTCATTTCCTAATTCATCCTCACCGACGCTTTTAATGACTAAGAATCCTAAATTTCCTTGGCTTCCTTGTTTTTCGTAATAATTTTCTACTTCCGAATAACAGTACAGCACTTCGCCGACAAAAAGCGGCCGGCGATATTCATAGTGCTGTTCGCCATGAATCAATCCCGCTTTTGGCAGCTCCAAGCCCGGAATCGTACCATACTCAAATACCCTTGGAAATGTCGGAGGGGCTATATTTTTCTTATATCTTGTTTTTTCGGCGTAATTTTCATCTAAATAAATTGGATGGGGGTCGCCGATAGCCTCGGCAAATTTTTTGACAGCGCCTTTTTCGACTATATTGCAAACTTTTTTTGAACGGGTGCCGATCACTTGTTCAAACATTCGCGTCACCTCTTCATTATTATTTTTATTATGCTTTTGGCCCGCCGGCGACATAAAGCACTTGACCGTTAACAAATGATGATTCCTCCATGGCAAAGAATAAAACGGCATTGGCAATATCTTCAGGTTTGCCGCTCCTGCCGACTGGAATTTGACTGACGCTGTGCTTCACTAGTTCTTCAAATGAAATACCGATTCGTTTTGCGGTCGCCCTCGTCATATCTGTTTCAATAAAGCCCGGAGCAACAGCGTTAGCTGTAATGCCGAATTTGCCAAGTTCAATCGCTAAAGTTTTTGTAAAGCCTTGCAGCCCGGCCTTTGCTGTTGAATAGTTGGCTTGGCCGCGATTGCCAAGCGCAGATGTTGACGACAAATTAATGATTCTGCCGTATTTGTTGTCTACCATGTATCTTTGAACAGCTCTGGCGCAGTTAAATGAGCCTTTCAAATGGACGTTCATGACCATGTCCCAATCAGAATCTTCCATCTTAAATAATAAGTTATCGCGGATAACACCGGCATTATTGACAAGAATATCAATCTTTCCGAACTCTTTGACAGCGCTGTCAACAAATGCTTCCACTTGTTCTCTTTTGGATACATCAGCCACTTGATGAAAAACGTCAAACCCTTTGTCTTTAAATTCTGAAAAAGTTTTCGACAATACTTGTTCATCAACATCAATAATGCAAAGTTTTGCACCTTCTATCGCAAATTTCTCCGCAATTGCCTTGCCTATCCCTTTACTGGCTCCTGTAATAAATGCGACTCTTCCCTCAAAACGCTTCATATCATTGTTCCTCCTCTATGATTACTATCTATTTGATTCTTGATCTATTAATGTTTACCTTTATGCTTTTAATAACATTCTTAATGATGCTCTGCTGCAATAAAAACTTTCTCAATTTCTTTTTCCGGGCGGCTGTAATACAGACCTATTGATGAAGGCTGTATTGGTAGTCTTGCAGTTTTGCCCTTATGTTGCCAGGAATCGATTTAGATTTCTGCTCTTTAAAGTCGAAATAGACGATGGTTGAATCGCCTTCTGCTATTAGTTGTCCAGTCTCAGCATCGAAGACAGGCTGATGGAGTCCAAAACTTTTTTCTCCTATACGCGATACTTCTGTTATCACCTTAAGGCGCTGATCAAAATAGGCCTGTGCACGAAAATCACACTTCACAGAGGCCAATATGTATGACCAATCTTCAGTTTCCGGATCCGGCGTGATTGCTTTAAAAAAATCAACTCTTGCTTGTTCAAGATAAGTAAAATAACTGACATTATTCACGTGTCCGAGCAGATCGGTTTCTCCAAAACGCACTTTAAATTCTGTTTGAAATGCCATATTCTCACTCCTGGTTGATTTTAGCCATTTATATCGGCCGCGTTTTTCCTTGCAGCAACCCTTTCTTTATAGTCTGCCGATGATGCTAAAATGCCTCGTGTTGTCTATTCGGCTTCAAGAATTTCTTTTAATAGGCTGTGAGGGACCCATTTGACTGCAAGCTGCTTTGTCCTGTTAAATCAAACAATGCCATTAACTGTTAGACCTTAAATACTTTATATACTGAATCCTCAAATATTTACTAACTAACTAGTTGGTATGCTATTTATATTATTATATTTATTCAGATTATTCAAGTCTGCCGACGTGCTGATACCGCTTCTCCTTGACAGTCAATCAGCTTCGTCAGTGAATCCTTAAAAGCCGTCCAACATTTTGTAATGAACGGCTATATCCATTCATATGAATGAAAACAAGCCGTTATAAACCAGATAAACGCTTAGGGGGATTCGCTCTATGAAAGATGCGATGTATAAGCCCGGAACGTGGATAGGGTTATTTTTCATCAACACGATTTTATTTTTTTTAACAGCATGGTCGATAAAAAGCCATCAAGCCTATGTCCGGATTATCGATCAGATCCTCACAAAATTGTCCAGAGGATACATTAACGATTTTAAAACATCTTGTGCATTGGTCATTACCCATCTTGGAGATTACCACTTTTGTTTAACGATGACAGTTATTATCAGCATTATACTTTTTTTTCTTCGTCAATACTTTAGCTCTATAACTTTTCTGGTTGGATTCATCGGCGCACGCTATTGCCGGACAGCCTTAAAATATATGCTATATCGTCCGCGCCCGAATAACATTCACTTAGCTCCTGCAAGTGACGGTTCCTTTCCAAGCGGGCATATGATTTATTCTGTGTTCTTTTATGGCGCACTCTTATTTTTTTTAATTCATATTCTTATCAAAAACGGCAAACAATCGAAGAGCTGGCTGGGCATGGCGCCTGCTTTATTATTGGTTATCTTAATCGGATGGTCGCGGGTCTACCTCGGGGTTCATTATCCTACAGATATTATCGGAGGAATTTTTATCGGCGCGGCTTGGCTTTCCCTTGTTTTATCGTTTTATATTTTTGTGAAAACATATCAAAAGTAAGATCTTAAAAAACCTTCATTTTTGCATCACAAAAATGAAGGTTTTTTAAATCCTTTAGTATATATGTTGGTTTATTAAAATTAATAATATTATTGTAATGATTGCCGGCGTGAATATCTAAATGTTTCATCCTGCCTTATGTTCAATCCTTAATTTATCAGCGACCATCGCGATGAATTCGCTGTTAGTAGGTTTGGCTTTAGACATAGACACCGTATACCCGAAAAGCGAAGATATGGATTCAATATTGCCTCTGCTCCAAGCTACTTCAATGGCATGACGAATCGCCCGTTCTACACGGCTTGAAGTTGTTTTGTATTTTTTCGCGATATCTGGGTATAGCACTTTTGTAATCGAGCCAAGCAGCTCGATATCATTATAAACCATAGAAATAGCTTCACGAAGGTACATATATCCCTTAATATGGGCAGGGACACCGATTTCGTGAATAATGCTTGTAATGCTTGCATCGAGGTTTTGAGGTTTATTATTTGCGGTATTTATGACTGAATTTCGCTTGGCTTGAGGTACGGAAGCGCGTTGTTTTCCGGCAACTTGACGAATATTATTGACCAGATTCTCCATATCAAATGGTTTTAGTATAAAATACGACGCGCCTAATTCCACAGCTTTCTTCGTCACATCCTCCTGTCCAAATGCTGTCAACATAATGACATTTGGGTCGGGAAGTTCGGCGTCTTGTCTGATTTGTTCAAGCACCCCTAATCCGTCTAAATGCGGCATGATGATATCTAAAACAAGAACATCCGGTCTAACTTCTTTTATAAGTGAAAGACATTCCTGTCCATTATAAGCCGTACCAACTACTTCAATATCCTCTTGATTTTCTAAGTATTCTTGGATAAGCTTTATAAGTTCCTGATTGTCATCTGTCAAACATACTTTTATTTTCTCCACAAATTGTTCCTCCTCCAGATCATATTTCTACATCATATGATTTCGACACGAATAATATTTTCCCCTTTTTTATTTTTTTGTGAATATAATACTATTTTTTATGCCTTTCTTTCTTTTTCATGCAATTGCTTCCCCATTCGACCATTTTAGTCATTTGACATTTATGCAATTATTATTTTGTCGAAAAATATGTAAAGAAGGGAAGGAGCTTGGATTCCCTAGCTCACTGCCTTCCTTTCATGATTATTTTGATATATATTTATGCCGGCTTCCTGAAGCATCCACTCAATATGAACACCGTAGCCTGAGGTCGGATCATTAACAAAAACATGAGTCACCGCACCGACAATTTTGCCGTTTTGTATGATGGGACTGCCGCTCATGCCTTGAACAATGCCTCCGGTTGCTTTCAATAATCGTTTATCAGTTACTTTAATGACCAAACCTTTGGTTGCAGGAAATTTTTGCGGAACAGAACTCAAAATTTTAATATCAAAGGCCTGAACTTTATTTCCATTTAATACGGTTAAAATTTTTGCGGGCCCTTCTTTGACCTCATCTGATAATGCAATAGGCAGTGCCTTATTCATTATACCGTTATTTACAGTTTGATTTAAACTGCCATATATGCCAAACGGTGTATTTTTATTAATTTTGCCTATTGGCTTTTCATCTGCGGGAAATGAAGCAATCTTTTCGCCAGGTTGTCCATTTTCGCCGCGATCAATAGCCGTAACAGTCGATTTAAGAATTTGTCCATCACTGACAACAATCGGCTGTTTAGTATCGACATCTGAGATAACATGGCCTAAGGCTCCGTATTTTTCAGATTTAGGATCATAAAAAGTCAATGTTCCAATGCCGGCCGCGGAGTCGCGTATATATAACCCAATTTGCGGTTTATGATCGGATTTATCTTTTAACGGTGTCAATTTTTTAGTTATTTTTTGGTTATGCCTGATAATATTTAATTTTAATGGTTCATGATCTTTCGCATCAGTTACTAGTTGTTTAACATCCGACATGCTTTTGATCTTTTTTCCATTAATTTTTGTTATAATATCCCCAACTTCTACCCCTGCTGCTTCACCAGGGGATTTTTGTCCATTTTCTGTATCAACTAAATGATAGCCGACAACGAGCACTCCTAAGGTGTTGAGTTTAACACCAATGGATTCACCGCCTGGTATTAAGCGAAGATCGGGCAACACTCTCACATCCACCTTTTTAACGGGCATATGTCCCGCTGTTAAAAGCATATCCGTCTTTCCGGTTAAATTCCCCTTTAAATGAAGCTGTTGATGAGCTGCAGAACCGTTAGCAACTGCTTTATTTTGGAATTTCAAGCGAATCCCCTGCGGTATATGCGAAGCAAGTGCAGATGTTTGATTTTGAAATAAAGTCATATGATCAGGTATATTTAAATATTCTTTAACAGGTTGGAGAAATCCCAAGCTTACAATAAAGCCGAGAAGAACTATACCTGTTATCCGCCTTATCCAGTCTTTCATAAATCACTCTCCTCACTCCTAACCCACACCCTTTATTTGTTGCATTTATAAGTTTGCCTTTGCCTTAGATATTTATAACCCGATGTAAATAAAATGCTATCCATTGTTGGATAGCGATTCTTAGTTATGATTTTATTTCCTTAGCCAATTTTAGCAGTTCCTCAGCATGCTTTTTTGTAAGGTCAGTCATTTCTACTCCGGAAATCATCCGGCCTATTTCGGCAATTTTCTCCTTATCATCCAAAGTTTTCACTTTTGTTGCCGTCCGTTTATTCGATACCTCTTTGGATATATAAAGGTGCTGATCAGCCATTGCAGCAACTTGGGGCAAATGCGTAATACAAAAAACTTGAGAAGCATGAGATAATTGATAAATTTTTTCCGCCATTGCCTGGGCCACTCTGCCGCTGACACCCGTGTCAACCTCATCAAATATAATCGAAGTAAGACCGACCAACGATTTAAAATTTGATTTAATGGCTAACATAATTCTAGACATTTCTCCGCCTGAAGCAATTTTAGCCAATGCTTTTAACGGTTCGCCCGGATTTGTAGAAATTAAAAATTCGACTTCATCAATGCCTTGTATATGATAAAAATTAAAATCATCCAACTGATCAGGCGTTGTTATTTTAACCTCAAATACCGCTTTTCCCATATGCAGATCTTTTAATTCACGGTTTATCGCCTTGGATAAATCAGCTGCAATCCGGCGGCGTTTAAGCGACAGTTTTGTTGCTTTATCCTTAAGAATGTCAAGCTGTTTCGCCAGTTTCTTTTCGAGTTCGCCGATGGTTTGATCATGATTAGATAAATCTTGGTATTCCTTTTCAATACTCTTTAAATATTCAAGAATGTCTTTAACAGTTTGTCCGTATTTTTTCTTTAATAAACCAATTTCGCTTAATCTGGTTTCAATCATATTTAATCGTTCAGGCTGGTATTCCAGCTGTTCCAAATGTTCTCTTAAGGCGAACGCATTTTCTTCTAATATGTAAAAGCTGTTAGAAACGGCATTAGAAATCGCTTTTATATTTGCATCTAATTCTTGAATCGATTCTAGGTGATTCACTGCTTGCCTTATAAAGTCAAGTCCTTTATTCTCGCCGTATAAGGCTTCATAACTGATTTGCATTGATTGATACAACTTTTCAAAATTAACGAGTTGCTTGCGTTCTTCTAAAAGTTCTTCTTCTTCATTATCTTTGAGATTGGCTTCAGTAATTTCCTTTATTTGATATTTAAGAAGATCGATTCGCTGGGCTAACTGCTGCTCATTTTTATTAAGTTTTTGAATTTGTTTATATATATGTTGTGTTTCTGTATAACAATCTTGATATTGTTTTTTCAACTTTTGCAGCTGCTCGCCGCCAAACCGATCTAACAGCCCGATATGCTTTTCCGGGTGCATTAGCTCTTGGTGCTCATGCTGGCCATGAATATCGACGAGTTTTTGGCCAACTTCCTTTAAGTGAGATAACGTGACTAATTTACCATTTATTCTGCATACGCTCTTTCCGGTTTCGGAAATTTGCCGGCGAATCACGATCATTTGATCAGGGCATTCAATGCCTAAATCTTCTAGAGCAGATAATGCGGGATGTGTATCATTAATTTCAAACAGCGCTTCAATCTCAGCTTTTTTGGCGCCATGCCGGACATATTCTGCAGAGCCTCTTCCGCCGATAAGCAAACTAATCGCATCGATGATAATTGATTTTCCCGCTCCAGTTTCACCTGTAAATACAGTCAGCCCTTGTTCAAAAGAAATATTCAACTTTTCTATAATTGCAAAATTTTCAACTCGGCATTCTATTAGCAAAGTAACTAAACCCCTTTATCTGATATTGACCCGAATTTTTGTTCTCTATTTATTGTTACGTGATTCGTCTCATTTCGTCAAGTCAAGAAAATCGCGGTTCACTAATCCTTAAAACTATTTTAACGCAAAAAAGGAACCCGTCCTCTTGACGAGTTCCTATTTTAATTGAGCATGCGCTTCATCAACAACTTTGCGAATATCATTGTCACTGATGTTTCTTCCTGTCATGCTTGGGCTTTTCCATTCCAGATGGGCCAAAAATTCAATGTTGCCGTCTCCGCCTGTCACCGGGGAAAAGTCAAGCGCAATGATGTCATAACCTAAAGACGAAGCAAAATCCAATATATCTCTAATCACATGGAAATGGGTCGCCGGATTTTTTACAATCCCCTTTTTGCCAACCTCTTCTTTTCCAGCTTCAAATTGAGGCTTTATTAAAGTAACTGCTTGTCCGTCCGGAATCAGAATATGGGAAAGAACCGGCAGCATCTTTTTTATTGAGATAAAAGAAACATCCATTGTAGCGACTTCCGGTAATCCGTGCTGAAAATCTTCTGGTTTTGAGTAGCGGAAGTTGGTTCTTTCCATAACAATGACCCGATCATCGTTTCTAAGCTTCCAAGCCAGCTGATTGTAGCCAACATCCAATGCATAGACAAGCCTTGCCCCGTTTTGAAGCGCGCAATCAGTAAAACCGCCGGTCGAAGAACCGATATCCAGCATGATTTTATTTTCAACTGGGAAATTAAAAACCTTGAGAGCCTTTTCTAGTTTTAGCCCTCCCCGGCCGACATACGGAAGAGGGTTGCCCTTTACTTCAATGCTTGCATCGCTGTCTATTTTTGTACCTGGTTTATCAATTCTTTGCTGTTTAGAAAAAACCAAGCCCGCCATAATGGCCTTTTGCGCTTTTTCTCTGGAATCAAAAAAGCCTTTTCTGACGAGCATGATGTCTATTCTTTCCTTCATAATTATGCCCTCTGACGATGGTTTGGAATTAATTTTTTGGCATGGCGGTAAATATTCTCGGAGGTCAATCCAATTTCCTTAAGCAGATCTTTCACACTGCCATGCTCTATAAATCGATCAGGAATGCCCATTCGGTCAACCACCATATCGTGGTAGCCTTCATTATGGAAAAATTCCAGTACTGCACTTCCAAAACCGCCTTGCAACACGCTTTCCTCAACAGTTAAAACAGGCATATGCCTTTCAGCGATATGTCTTAACATCTCATGATCCAACGGCTTAATAAACCTTGCATTGATCACATTAACAGAAATGCCGTCCGCCTGCAATTGCTTGGCTGCCTCCATAACCGTTTCAAGCATAGGGCCAAATGAAAGGATAGCAATGTCGCTGCCTTCTTTTAATGTTTCCCACTTGCCTATTGGCAGCTCTTGCAATTCTTTGTCCATATGAACACCTAGTCCGTTGCCTCTAGGACATCTTACCGCAATAGGCCCCTTATCATATTTTAGAGCGGTATATACGAGATGCTGACATTCATTTTCGTCTTTGCCCATGCCTATAACCATATTCGGCAAACTTCTAAGGAACGCAATATCAAATACGCCTTGATGCGTCTCTCCATCAGCGCCAACGAGTCCCGAACGGTCAACAGAGAAGACAACATTCAGGTTTTGTCTGCATACATCGTGTACAATTTGATCATAAGCACGCTGCATAAATGTTGAATAAATAGAGACAACGGGTTTCATGCCCTGAACAGCCAAACCTGCCGCCATCGTTGTCGCATGCTGTTCAGCAATCCCCACATCAAAGAGCCGGTTTGGAAACTCTTCCGCAAAGCCCTCTAATTTAGATCCGATAACCATTGCAGGAGTGATCACCACAACACGGTCATCTTTTCTGGCAACCGTTCTTAGTGTTTCGCTGACAACTTTGCTGTATGCCGGCGGCGCATCGACCGGTTTAATAAAGTCGCCTGATTCTATTTTATACGGACCTGTGCCGTGCCATTTTCCGGAAACATCTGATTCAGCCGGTTTATAGCCTTTTCCCTTTTGCGTTAGAACGTGAACAAGCACCGGACCTTTTGTCTTTTTAGCATAATTTATATTCTCAATCAAATTGCTGATATTATGTCCGTCGACAGGCCCTAAATAAGTGATGCCAAGCTCCTCAAAAAAGATGCCGGAAACAAGCATATACTTCACTGAATCTTTTAAGCGTTCAGCAGCACTTGCAATTTTTCCGCCGAATGCCGGGATTTTCTTCATTAAGTATTCCAGATCATCTTTGACCTTCTTATATTTTCCGGCAGTTCTCAGCCTTCCAAGCATATTGTGCATAGCCCCTACATTGGGAGCTATTGACATTTCATTATCATTTAAGATGATAACCATATTGGTCTTCTCGTGTCCAATATGGTTAAGTGCTTCCAAAGCCATGCCGCCAGTCAGTGCGCCATCGCCAATAATAGGCACTATTTGCTCGTTCGTTCCTCTAATATCCCGAGCCGCTGCCATGCCCATTGCAGCGGACAGCGACGTTGAACTATGTCCAGTCTCCCATACATCATGTTCGCTTTCCGAACGCTTAGGGAAACCGCATAAACCTTTGTATTGGCGCAGTGTGCTAAACTGTTCCGAGCGGCCGGTTAAAATTTTATGGACATACGATTGATGTCCAACATCCCATATTAATTTGTCTTTCGGGCTTTCAAACAATTTATGCAAAACTAAAGTAAGCTCCACCACACCTAGGTTAGGAGCAATGTGTCCACCTGTTTTTGAAAGCTTGGTGATTAAAAATTCCCTGATCTCAGCTGCAAGGGCCTCCATTTCTTTAACATCCATGCCCTTTAAAACATCCGGGTTCTTAATATCTTTTAGCTTCATGAGTCATCACTCACCTTAATTATTTGACGTTTCTGCCGGCGGTTTTCTTTTTCTTTTTGCCGCTGCCTAATAATTTAATATGAAAATGTTCTTCAATAAAGTAAAAGGCCCTGCCAACTTGAAAAATGATATTTGTTGAATACTTCATAGCAAACGATTTTCCAAAGGCTTTGCCTCCTACTGTAAGAGCGCAAACGATAGAAGTAAGCAGAACAGAAACCGTATTTTGCAGAGCTGTCCCTTCACCTTTTCCGAATTGAACCACCAGCTCAATAACAACAACAGCTGAGGCTGTTCCGCTTACTATGCCGGATATATCGCCTATGACGTCATTACAGAAATTAGCGACCCGGTCTGCATTGCGAGTGATGGCAATCGCCTGCTTAGCGCCTTTAACTTTTTCCGAAGCCATGGCATGAAATGGTATTTCTTGGGCGGCTGTTGCCGCAACGCCTATAATATCAAAAAAAATACCGATCAGGACAATGCCCAAAACAATGATCATTCCGGTGGCCCAGCTGACGCCATTAAGTAAAATATTAGAAACAACTGAAAAAAGAGCCGCTAACACGAATGTGATAACGGCTATGCTAATGGTCCACTTTAAAGACTTCTTTATATCAACCTTCATGTTACTCCCCTATGTAAAAAATAAGAGAAGGTGGTCATTTGAAAAGTAAACGCTGCGGCTTAAGGTCCAGTAGGTTTTCCCGCAAGGCTACCGAGGCGTCGCCACCTTGGCAGTTTCCTTTTAAAGCCTTGCCAACGCTGTCGCCAAACGTTGAACTGGATCGCCACTTAGACCGCACTATAATCCTTTCCAAATGTCGAAATGCGAACAGTCTAGGAGTTTTCCTCAACAGCCAACGCTGTTTCCTAGCCTCTTTTGCAGAGATGATTTCATATGATAAGAAATCTGATCGTCGGCCAAACAGATCATACTCCTAAATAATCATAATCCCCTCAAACTCCACTCAAGGCAGGCTACGCTGCTTGTCGTACCGAATCTTCGGCCAACAACCAGGTTTTTCTCACTTTTGAATAGTCAAAAGTGAGCCTCCGCGAAAGCAGGGTCATCGCCCACATGCCCTTGTGGATCGCCCTACTTTCTTTACTCCCAGCATTGACCCAAGGCTGGGCGCCCCAAGCCAACACTAAGAACTTCATCGATGTGCCCTTTGGCGGATTTTTAGCCCCGCCTTCAGAAACAGGAAGACTGACTAGAATACTGCACCACCTTTACATTCTACCTATTATCATAACATATTATAGTATAAGACTCAATGTGATAATTTATTATCAAAAATGCAAAAAGGTTCTTAATGGTTTCTGTCTAAAACATAGCCCATTAACTGCTGCAATAGGTATGAGTCAATATTCGCCGCTGTTAAGTGGTGCAGAGCAGCATCCGCATGCTTATTCATTTTTTCTTTGGCGCCATCCAGTGTCAGCAATTTAGGATAAGTATTCTTATCATTAGTGACATCACTGCCGACAGGTTTGCCCAGTTTCGTTTGATCGCCGATAATATCTAATATATCGTCTTTAATTTGAAAGGCAATCCCGAGGTGTTTCGCAAAATCTGAAAGATGACTGGCTTGCTGTTCATTCGCTTGACCGAGAATGGCTCCCGCTTCAACAGCAAATCCCAATAGCCGGCCTGTTTTTCTCAAGTGAATGCTTTCCAGTTCTTCTATGGTTAATGATTTTCCTTCGGCGATTAAATCATCTTGTTGGCCGCCGACCATTCCTTCAGGTCCGGCAGCGTTTGCCAGTTTCTTTATTAAAGCCATTTTCATATCGCTGTCGATTTCCGGATGCTCAATGCTTGCAATACATTCAAAAGCATAAGTAAGTAAAGCATCTCCCGCGAGTATTGCCGTGGCATCGCCATAGACCTTATGATTGGTTGGCTGCCCGCGCCGCAAGTCATCATTATCCATAGCCGGCAAATCATCATGGATTAATGAATACGTATGAATCATTTCAAGAGCAACAGCCGTTTCAATGCCTTTTTGTCCGTCGTGGCCCAGCGCTTCAATTGAAGCTATTAAAAGGATTGGCCGCAGTCTCTTGCCGCCCGCTTTCAACGAATAAATCATTGATTTTTTCAAAAGATCGGGAGCTTGCAATTTTGTAATGTAGTCGGGCAAAGCTGTATCTATCAATTGCTTTTTATCCTTAAGATATTGGTTAAAATCGTTATTCACCCATGTCTTCCTCCTGAATTTTAAACGGTCTTATTTCATCTGCTTCAATGATTTGGTCCATTTTTTCTTCAACTTTTTGCAGTCTTTGATGGCATTGTTTTGATAGGGAAACACCCTGTTGAAATAAATCTATGGCCTCTTCAAGAGGAACATCATTTTCCTCCAAACGTTTAACGATTTCCTCAAGATTCGCCATGGCTTCTTCAAAACTCAGATGTTGTTCATTTTCCTTTTTCTTTTCTTCGGACATAGGACTCACTCTCCTCTATTCCCCAAACTTGACAATCAAGGATACCGTCCGTCATTTTTATTTTTAATGGATCACCGGGCTGTACTTGTTCCACTGTTTTTACCAAACGGTTCTCTTCATCATAAGCGAGACTATAGCCGCGTTCCATTACTTTTAATGGACTAAGCGCATTTAACTGGGCTATTAATTGTTTTAAATCATTTTGCTTTTGTTTATTTTGAATGGCCATGGCCCGTTTAAGACGAACTGATAAATCATTGACTTGTTTTTTTGATCGTTTTATTTGTTCGGCTGGATGATGTTTATATAACAAACGCAAATGGTGGCCAGCCTTTTCCCTATTCAGTTGTAAGTGTCTTTTTGCATTTTTCATTACTTGTGCAATCAGCCTGTCCAAATCTTGCTCTTTTTGCCTCATCAGCTGGGCAGGATAACGGAAAGCATATGAGTTCTTTAAGCGGTGCAGTTTCTCTCTTTCCTGCTCCACTTTTCGTTTCATAGCATAATTGAGCCGGCCAAGCCGATCATTTATGCGGCTCATCAGCTCTTCAACATTCGGAACAGCTAACTCGCCCGCAGCTGTCGGTGTCGCCGCCCGAATATCAGCGACAAAGTCGGCGATTGTGAAATCCGTCTCATGGCCGACAGCTGAAATTATTGGAATAGCAGAATCAAAAATTGATTGGGCAACAATCTCTTCATTGAACGCCCACAATTCTTCAATAGATCCGCCGCCGCGGCCGACGATCAGGACATCGATAGAACCCATGGCATTGGCATGGTTGATTGCCCGGGCAATAGAATCTGCAGCCTTATCCCCCTGAACTAAAACAGGAAATACAGTTATCCTTGCAGCCGGAAAGCGTCTTTTGACAGTTGTAAAAATGTCCCTTATGGCCGCTCCAGAAGGCGAAGTAATGACACCAATTTCACTTGGTACAGCCGGCAAAGGTTTTTTCTTTTCTTCCGCAAAAAAACCTTGCTCAGCCAATTTCTTTTTTAAAGCCTCAAAGGCGAGAAACAGGTTGCCGATGCCGTCTTGCTGCATCTCTTTAATATAAAGCTGATATTGCCCATAAGGCTCATATACGGAAACTTCCCCGCGGATCAGAACCTTCATGCCGTCCTCTGGGTGGAAAGGCAATTTTTTGTTTTGACTGGAAAACATGACAGCCTGGATACGCGAGTGATTATCTTTCAAGGTTAAATACATATGCCCGCGGGTATGTCTTTTGAAATTTGAAATTTCTCCTCTTAACCAAACATCTTGAAGGCGGTGATCAGATTCCAATCTTCTCTTAAGATACCTGGTCAGCGTACTGACACTGATGTATCTCTCTTGATCCACTTTATTATATATCCTTTCCTTTGCGGAGTTTTGCCGCTTTAATGGTGTTATGAAGGAGCATTGTACGTGTCATAGGTCCGACACCGCCTGGGACTGGTGTAATATAGCCCGCTTTTTCTTTTACTTCATCAAATGCAACATCACCAACCAGCTTGCCTGAATCATTGCGATTCATGCCTACATCAATAACGACGGCGCCTTCTTTGACATCCTCCCGGCCGATGAGTTCTGCTTTACCTGCGGCAACAACGAGAATATCAGCTTGTTTGGTATAATAACGCAAATCTTGAGTTTTTGAATGGCAGTATGTAACTGTAGCATTTTCATTAAGAAACAACTGTCCTGCCGGCTTGCCGACAATATTGCTGCGGCCGACAATGACAACGTGCTTCCCGGATATTTCAATATTCATGCGCTTAACCATATCAATGATCCCAAATGGCGTACACGGCAAAAATGTGTCCTGTCCGGCTAACATTTTCCCGAGGCTTATCGGATGAAATCCGTCTACATCTTTTTCCGGGCTGATTGTTTCAATCACTTTTTGTTCGGAAATATGATCCGGAAGCGGCAATTGCACGAGGATGCCGTCAATATGATCCGCTTGATTATATTTTTTTATTTCATTTAAAAGGTCATCTTCAGATATTGATGTTGGATACTGTTTCAATTCAGAATGGATGCCAACTTCTTCGCAGTCTCTAATCTTTCCTTTAACATAAGATAAGGAAGCTGGATTTTCCCCAACTAATAATACCGCAAGCCCGGGATGAATATTTTTGTTCTTTAACTCTTCAATGGTTTGTTTCATGGCTTGGCGTTTGTCTTTGGCAATTTCTTTGCCATTGATTAATTTTGCAGTCATTCGGCACCTCTCCCTTAAACTTATTATTTTACAATTTTAGCAAGCACTCCATTGACAAACTTTCTTGTCTTTTCATCACCAAATGTTTTTGATAACTCGATTGCTTCATTCAGCGTTACATTAGAAGGGATATCTTCAAAATAATTCAATTCACATACGGCTAACCGTAAAATTGTTTTATCGATATTGCCGATTCGGTTAAATTGCCAATTGACTAGATGGGTTTTAATGACCTCATCAATATCATCTAAATGGCTGACTGTTTCTTGAACTAATTGCATTAAGAACGGATCGGCCCCTTTTTGATGGGTCACATTTTCAATTGCCTCTTCCGGGTCTGTATCACTCAAGGTGATTTGAAACAAGGCTTGGACAGCTTTTTCTCTGGCTTGTCTTCGATTCATAACTTGACTCCTCTGTTTTTAAGCGTTTATCAAATAGTAACCATAATGAAGTATAACATTCAACTTTAGTTATACACTACTTCATTCTAAAATTTTCTCCAAAAGTAAAGAAAACTTGCCGAATGGCAAGCCTTAAAAGGCGCTGTTTGATTAAAAGGAAACGGGGCTCAAAGGAATTCAACAGCGAAACGCCCTTTCTTGCCGCAAACTGCTAAGGTTTTTTCATGCTGCAGCTTTCTATCCATTCCCTTAATGTAAAATAAAATCAAAGAGGTTAAACCTCTTTGATTTTAAGTTGGTTTATTCTTCAATGCTTTTTTTATCTTGATGTTCGAATTGTACACCAATAACATGAATGTTGATGGCTTTAACATCCAAAGCGGTCATTGTTTTTAGTGTTTCTAAAATGTTTTCTTGGACTTGCTGACCCACTTCTGGAATAGATACGCCATACTTCATATGCAATTGCACATCAATTAGTATGCCTTCGTCGGTCAGGTCCACTTTAACGCCTTTCCCATAATTTCTTCTGCCGATTTTTTCGGCAACTCCAGTCGCAAATCCGCCGTGCATGGCAGCAACGCCATTCACTTCAGTCGCTGCCAAACTGGCAATAATTTCAATGACTTCAGGCGAAATTTCGACTTTTCCAAGGTCGGATTGGGTTTCTTCCATTTCAAACATTTTATTTTCTTCCAATCCTGATCACCTCCATAATTAATCCTGTTCCATCAATGGATAGTTTTCTAAAAACTTCGTGTTAAAATCTCCGCCGGCAAAAACGGGATGATTCAATAACTTCAGATGAAAAGGAATTGTTGTGTGAATGCCTTCAATAACAAATTCTCCTAAGGCGCGCTTCATCTTATCAACAGCTTCTTGTCTTGTTTTGCCGTGCGTAATAACTTTCGCAACCATTGAATCATAATACGGCGGTATCATATAACCCGGATATACAGCGGAATCTACTCTGACACCAGGACCGCCCGGCGCTAAATACAATCCGACTTTACCCGGTGACGGCATAAAATTCTTGCTTGGATTTTCAGCGTTAATCCGGCATTCAATAGCCCAGCCGTCTAATTTAATATCTTCTTGTTTGTAATTCAATTTGTTTCCTGAAGCAACGGATATTTGTTCTTTAACTAAGTCAATGCCTGTGACATACTCAGTAACCGGGTGCTCCACTTGAATCCGCGTATTCATTTCCATGAAATAGAAATTTCCGTCAGCATCATAAATAAATTCTACGGTGCCCGCGCCGGAATAATCGACCGCCTTTGCGGCTCTGACCGCAGCTTCGCCCATTTCTTGGCGTTTTTCTTCTGTCAGTGCTGGAGACGGAGCCTCTTCAACAAGCTTTTGCAGCCTTCTCTGAATGGAACAGTCTCTTTCTCCAAGGTGAATAACATTTCCATAATTATCCGCCAAAACTTGTATTTCCACATGACGGAAGTCTTCAATATATTTCTCAATATAGACACCCGGATTGCCAAACGCGGTTTCCGCTTCTTGTTGGGTAATCGCGACGCCTTTGCGCAGTTCTTCCTCGTTGCGGGCAACGCGGATGCCTTTTCCGCCGCCGCCTGCTGTCGCTTTAATAATGACCGGGTAGCCGATGTCTTCAGCGACTTGTATCGCTTCATCGATCGATGCAATGACGCCTTCTGACCCCGGCACAGTAGGAACCCCTGCTTCTTTCATTGTTGTTCTTGCGATGTCTTTGATTCCCATTTTACTAATAGCTTTTGGACTCGGACCGACAAATGTAATGTTGCATTCTCCGCATATTTCTGCAAAGTCGGCATTCTCGGCCAAAAAGCCGTAGCCAGGATGAATGGCATCGACTCCGGCAGAGGTAGCAACGCTCATAATATTAGCGTAGTTAAGGTAACTGTCCTTTGAGGTCTTTGGCCCAATGCAATAAGCTTCATCTGCTAATTGGACATGAAGCGCTTCTTTATCAGCCTGTGAATAAACAGCTACAGTTTCAATATTCAACTCTTTACAAGCACGAATAATTCTAACTGCAATTTCTCCTCTATTAGCTACAAGTAATTTTTTTATCATGTCAATCCCCTTACTCTGGCTTAACTAAAAATAAAGGTTGTCCATATTCAACAAGTTGTCCATCTTCAACAAGGACTTCTACTATTTCACCTTTTATTTCCGCTTCAATCTCATTAAATAATTTCATGGCTTCCACAATACAAACCACGGATTTTTCATCAACTTTTGATCCCGCTTTTACGAATGGTTCTGAATCAGGGTTTGAAGCCGCGTAGAAAGTCCCAACCATCGGCGATTCAATTTTATGTAAATTGCTTTCTTGTTTCGCTTCGGCACTTTCATCCTGTGCAGCGATTTCTTTCGTTTCGCTTTTTGGCGCAGGTGCAGCCTGCACTGGCTGTACAGGTTGTACAGATTGGACAGCGGGGGCTGCTTGTACAATTTCCGGTTTTGCTTTTTTAATTGTTATTTTGGACTCATCTAGTTCGTATTTGAATTCATCAATTGTAGATTCATCAATAAGTTTAATTAGTTCTTTTATTTCTTGTATTTTTAACAAGACCTAGCACTCCTTTAAATCAAACAATAATTTTAAGCTTATTATAACATAATTCAATTTTAAATGTATGGCAAGAGGGTTATCCATAGTTTTACAGCGTTAAAACAAAAAAATAAGCTGTTGTTTTTTTACAACAGCTCGGGCGGGTGTTATTTAGATGTTTCATATTTCACGCTGACAAGCTTGTTATTGCCCAAATATTCATGAGTCATATTAACAATTTGCGCTGCTTGTTTGCTTGACATGTTGTCGGAGGCGACATAAACATTTACATCATTTCCGCTTGTATCGACGACTGCGTCAGAATATCCTTTCGACTTTATCATATCTTCGAGCAGTTTTTCACTATTTGATAATGTGTTCAATGCTTCGAGCTTATCATATGCTTTGCTGCTTTTGGCTGTGCTTTTGCTGGAAGAAATGGCTTCTTGATATTGTTCAGCAAGCTTCTTTCTGTCGTCAGCTTTTTTCAAGCGAATTTCTGCAAGCTTATCACTTGATACCGGAGCCGTAACAGCAGCGCTTTCTTTACCTTTATTTTTGGTTTGCTCTTTCGCTTGCTTTTGATCATTGGCAACAATCTTTTCACTTGGCGACTGTCCCGGAGAAGTAATGTAATAGACTGAAAGTACAATAATAAGACTCAACATCGTCAATAGCCATACTGTCTGTTTTTTTAATAACATTAGTAATCCCCCTTAGATTTTCTTGGCAGCACCTGAACTTTATAATCAGGTATATCAAGCACGGTGCTGACCGCTTCCATTATCGAAGCTTTAACCGTCGGGCTTTCTGCGCCTTGGGCGACAACAAGTACGCCGCGGATTTCAGGTTTTTCCTTTCCGATGATCACCGGCTTTTTTTCTTGGCCGTTCTCAACCGTTACAACTTCACCGTCTTCATTCGTTTCATTAACGACTCTTGTTCCGCCATTGCGGTCTGTTTCTTTAGTGCGGTTCGTTTGCCTTTTTTCATTTTCCTGATAAATATTTTTCTCTGAAGAAGCTAAGGTAACCATGACAGAAACATCGGATACGCCGTTGATTTGTTCTAAAATACTTCTGAGCTGATCGGAATAATATTTTTCATACTCACCCATAGAAGAAAAGTGTTTATTCTTGTCCAGTTTGGAATTGATGGCTGATAGTTTTTGTGGTTTAGATTGGTTGCTGAGCACCTCGCTCGATGCGGCCTTTTCATCAGCAGACCGCCCTGTTGTAAAATGACTGACAAGCATAAGAGCAACCCCGCATAGTAAGAGCAGAGCTAAAGTGCGGATTGGCGACTTTTTCTTTTTTGCTTTTTCCTGATAGCCTTTATCTGTGAAAAATGCCGCTCTCAAGTTTTCTAACAGCCGGTTTAGCAGATTCATTGTTTAGCCATCGCCTCCTTCCATATGGACCGTTATCTTGCTCGGATTGATACCCCACTTGCTGGCAAGAAACGCTGTTACTTTTTTTTCTTTTTGACTTTCCCGGGCGGTTATTTGTTGATGTTCCTTTTGGGTTTGATCAATAGTGACGTTAATTTCTCTAATCGGTTTAATCTGACTTTTGCTGTCTTGATTTTGCTGTTGTTTGTTTGCTTGTCCTACCACCACATCGACATGCTGTATAGGGATATTGTTTTGATCTAAGTTGTTGTTTTGATTTAAGTTGGTTTTTTCATCTAGTTTTAATTTTAAATCTTTGATAGTTAATCCATAGCGGTCGACCAAAGCCCCCTTTGCATAATTTTTCATTTGGACAGCCACTTGTTTATGAATATATGCAGCTTGGGTCTGTTCTATTTCACTTTTCTTCATTTTTATTGAATTTTTTAAAGGGTCCTGCCGATGCCCCGCCTGACTTATACTGGCAATAATATGGTCTACATCGACATTTAATAGCTTCATAATTGGATTTAATAAGGCGATGATAATAATTAAACCGACCACCATCTTGACATATTTTTGGAAATTGTCGTTCGGCAGCAGCAACTCCAAAATGATAGCAAACATGATAATTAATATAATCTGTGTCAACCAGTTAGAAATAAACGACACATAAACTCCTCCTCATCGAACCATTAATGATAGATTACCTGAGGCTATAATGATGGTGATGGCTAAGAAAAACATTAAAGAGACCATAACCAGCGAGGCAAAGACATAAATCATGCTTTTCCCCATAATTGATAGACTCTCTATAACCGGCCCCCCGCCTAAAGGCTGCAAAATTGCCGCTGCTAAATTGTAAATTAGAGCTATTGTAAATACTTTTATCAGCGGTAAAGCGATTAAGCAAACAAGGATAAACAGCCCTGCTAAACCGACTGTATTCTTCAAAAGTACGGAGGCGCTGACAATAGTATCTGTTGCGTCTGTAAACATTCTGCCAACGACTGGAACAAAATTTCCGGTCAGAAACTTTGCGGTTTTGATAAGAACACCGTCTGCAATGGCCGTAGCTGATCCTTGCACCGACATCACACCTAAAAAAATAGCGAAGAAAACAGCTAAAGTCCCTACACCTATGTTTCTTAGAAGGCTCCCAAGCTTAGTCACTTTATAATGATCGGAGAGCGTGCTGACGATCTGCAGCAGCGTCGACAAAAACAAAAGAGGCAAAACAAATTTTCCGACCAGCCAGCCGCTGATATTGATTAACAACATAATAATCGGATGGAAAAAGGCGGCTGAAGTGATGCCGCCCACAGACGACATTAAAGCTAGAATAAGCGGCATTAAGGCTAACAAAAAGTGACTCATCGTGCTGATAGCGTCGGTAGTATATGAAATGGCAACTTTGAAACTATTCAAAATAAAAATCATTAACACTAAATAAACAATGGCATAAGCAACCTTCGATACCGCCCGATGCTCAAAAGCATTTTGGATCGTTTGCAAAATCATTGAAAAAACAGTCAATAAAATCAGCATGCCTAATAATTTTCCGTTGGCAAGCAATTCCTGAAATAAATATTTCAATGAGCCCTTGATCCAGCTCTGAAAAAGATCGCTTTTATCTGATTTTAAAAAGCTTTGAAAATCCATAGTTTGGCTTTCTGGCAGAAAACCATGATATTCTGTAATGACTTTGTCCCAATATTCTTGAATACCTTTTGTATCCAGCTCTGATAATTGGTTGTTCACCCATTCTTGTTGGGAAGTTTGTCCATGCGCCAAATGCGGGTAAAAATATAAAAAGATGATCACGATGAACAAAACGACCATAATATTTCTTAAAAGTTTCTGATGACGCTTAATGAATGGAGAGCCGCTTGAATGTCCATGGTTTTGGATGCTATCCCCTCCTTTAAAATAGGCGCAGGCGTGTTGGCTGCGCTGAAGTTAATCATCGAAGTGCTTGTTTAATGGGGGATGAGGTCTATGACTGTTTTAATTATGGCCGTCATAATCGGGATGGCCATCACGAGAATAAGTATTTTTCCGGCGAGTTCGATTTTTGACGCCAAACTGCCCTGTCCCGCATCTTTAGTAATTTGCATGCCGAATTCTGCAATATAGGCGATGCCGATGATTTTCAAAATCGTCTCAACATATACAGGATTAAGGTGGGCGCTTTCAGCTATTTTTTCTAACATGTTGATAACTTCTTTGATTTGGTCAATTAAAAATAGAAAGATAAAGACACCGACAAAAACGGTCAATAAAAATGCAAAGACAGGTTTTTGCTCTTTAAGGACTAAGACTAGAAAAGTGGCGACTAATCCTAAGCCGACAATTTGTAAAATACCAATCGACATCACCTCCAATTGGAATTTCCTTAACAAAAACAAAAAATCTCGCTACTTAAATAAAAAAACACTTTTAATTTTATCGAATAGGTCACTAATAATTGATGCCACCATGTAGAGGACAACAACAAATCCTATTAACGTAACCCATTGAGACCAATCATCCTTTCCCATTTGCTTTAACACTGTTTGAATCATGGCAACGATGATTCCGATGCCGGCAATTTGAAAGATGGTATTGACATCAAATGACATGAACCTTCCTCCTTTTATAACAGCAGCAAAACAATAAGCAATCCGGCAAGCAGCCCTAAGCTTTTTGCCATTTTTTCGTATTTGCTTTGCGCGTTGCGGGCTTCATTTTCTTCTCTTTCCAGATGTGCAAGAGCAAGTCTGATCTGTTTTCTTTCATTTTCGCTATCATGCTTGCCCAATGTTGCCCCGAACTGGTACATAATTTCTTTTTCATTTTTTTGCAGGGCGGTTTGCTGCCAAAATGCTTCCAATGATTCCTTCCATGCGGATTGTAAGGTAACAGCCTCTTCCTCTTCGGAAAGTTTTACTGCCAATTTTTCAAAGAACAGAGATAAAGGTTTAGGGAGTTGACCGGATAGACGGGATGCTGCTTCTTTAACGGGTGTTAATCCATACATAATTTCTGCTTCAAGAGATTGAAGAGCAGACCTTAATTGTCTGAGCTGTTTAGGCCTTTCACTGAATTGCCTTGAAATGAACATGCCAGCCCCTGTTGTCGACGCGATAATCATGCAAGCGCCGATGATTTTTATCATCATGTGGCTTCGCCTATCAAACGTATGGATTTGCCATTCTCATTCAGCACCCGGCGGATTCGCCCTGCCCTTTTGTCGCGAGTTAACTCAACAAACCTTTGAAAAATGCACCCCTCCAACAATGATTTCAGCGTCGGACGTTTTATCAAATCATCCAAACTGCTGCCATGGACTGTTGCAATGACACTTATCCCTGCATTTAAAGCTTCTTGCAGCGCCTCGGCATCTTCTTTCCTTCCAATTTCATCTACGATTAAGACTTCAGGACTCATCGAGCGAATCATCATCATCATCCCTTCCGCTTTTGGGCAGGCATCCAATACGTCCACGCGATGCCCTAATTCATTTTGCGGAATACCTTTGACGCACCCTGCGATTTCTGAGCGTTCATCAACAATCCCTACTTTTCGCGAAAAAATCTGTCTATTTCTAACCCCTTGGCTGATGAGTCTCGCTAAATCTCTCAGCATGGTTGTTTTCCCTGTTTGGGGGGCGCCGATGACAAGCGTGCTTAACCACCGTCCGCGATTGTATAAGTAGGGAATAAGCGGGACCGCTGCGCCTATTTGCTGATGAGCAATTCTGATGTTAAAGGAGCTGATGTCTCTAATCATCTTAACCTGTCCCTTTTGGGTAATCACCCTTCCGGCTAATCCGACACGATGACCGCCTTTAATAGTGACATATCCTCTTCTAAGCTCTTCTTCCAATGTATAAAGGGAAAATTCGCTTAGCCGATCTATCAGTTCCCTTGCTTCTTGGGCAGAAAAAATCACTTGATTATTTAATGTGTAAGGGCTTCCTTCAATCAATAATTCAATGGGACGTTGAACACGGAGCCTTATTTCTTCGATAAGATCTTTTTTGTGTTCAGGCAATTTTTGTATGCATTCCTTAACCGTTTTTGGCAAAAGGCGAATGACCTCATTCATCACCATCATCCTCTTCAAAAAGTCAGAAAAGTCCTCTGTCTTTCTGAACTTATTTTTCTAATAGAATGCTTGTATTTGCTTAACACCAATATATGCAGGCTTGTACGCTTTATGCGATATAAAGAGAGATTGGGGAGGAAAATATTAAAAGGAGGTTTGTTAGATAATGAAGGAGAAAAACGCTAAAACAAAAAGACTGCCTGTAAAATGATACAGACAGTCTCTGCTATATGACTGATTATGCACGGGAGACATATTCGCCGGAACGTGTGTCAATGACAAGTTTGTCGCCTACATTGACAAAGAATGGAACGTTAACCACGTAGCCTGTTTCCAATGTAGCCGGTTTTGATCCGCCTGAAGCGGTGTCACCTTTAATGCCAGGTTCAGTTTCAGTCACTTCAAGTTCAACGGTATTCGGCAGTTCAACACCAAGCGTCTCGCCTTCATACGTTTGAATATTAACTTCCATGTTCTCTTTCAAGAATTTCAATTCATCTTTAATTTGTTCGGCGTCTAATTCTATTTGTTCATAAGTTTCCAAGTCCATGAAAGCGTGTTGAGAACCGTTAGCATATAAATATTGCATTTTACGGTTTTCAATGTGAGCTTTATTTACCTTTTCACCTGCACGAAATGTTTTTTCTTGTATAGCCCCGGTCCTTAAATTGCGAAGCTTAGACCTTACGAAGGCAGCGCCTTTTCCAGGCTTAACGTGCTGGAACTCGATAACAGACCAAATCCCGCCGTCCACTTCTATTGTTAACCCTGTACGAAAATCATTTACTGATATCATTAACTTTTCCTCCTCTAACTTCTCGGAACCTTATCACTATGTACTTTTAGTTCCTTTCAATTCCAACGGTAAGCTCTCCCTAAAATATTTTAACTGTATAATGTCGTTGTGGCAATGAAAATCGACATTCAGAGTAAATTTTTACTCACGGACTCAGGGCATTATCCTGTTTCGTTTCGACCGTTTTATATAAACAGCTTAGCTCCCTGAAAAGACAGATCATTGACAGGCTAAGCGGAATTTTTTATTAAATTTTGCAGGTTTGTCCCTAAGGATGTAGAAATTTTTATTATGGACATAATGACTTCCCGCTCTTGGGCTATTGATTTGATCCAGCTTCCTCATTTGCTAAACTTTCTAAGTCAAAGGAAATGGAGTACCCGACAAATAAGCCATATAATGCATACAAGCACAAAGATATCGAATTCGTATTTTTTCCTAATTTACTTACGGGGTCTAATCCAGGTATTAAAGGCTGCAAAACATAAAAAACAATCACCCAAAGCATTAGTCCAAAAATGATGCCGACCCACATGGATTTTATTTTTCCAAGAGCATACTTATATAAGAGCGCAATAAGAATGGAAACAATGCAAATGATTAATATTCCCAAAAATTGACCGCCAATTTTATTTTTCCACTTTCCTAATACAAATGGCGCTAAAATAAGGGATGGACCTACTTTTGAAAAATGAATCAGATACGCCAAATAGCCGATTAAACTCCAAATCAACCCGCCGAAAAAGCCAATTAGCGCCACCCGGCCGTTAGAGGTCGCTTGTTTTGCTTTTTTATTCTGTTCTGGTTTTGAAGATCCACTCATCACTCACTACCTCCAATCCTTTTCTTAAGGTAGTATATCCAAAAGATATAAAAAGATAATGAGTTTTGAGTGTATAAATTTATTCTGCCAGGTAAAAATACGAATAAGGTGACTGCTAGAGCTTTTCGGTTATTTCTAGTAAAATGGGAATAACAAGTTGAAGTCATATAGGTTGGTGATTCCATGGATAAAAAGCAGCCTGCTTATGGCGGGCAAGCAGTCATAGAAGGCGTTATGATGGGCGGAAAACATACGACAGTAACAGCTGTTCGCCTTAAGGATCATTCAATTGAGTATTATGAATGCCCCAAAAGATCCTTCCCTCTTGTCAATATGCTAAAAAAGATTCCATTTATAAGAGGGATAGTTGGCATATTAGAAGCAAGCGCCTTAGGTACAAAACATTTAAATTTCGCTTCGGATGCCTATGATGCCGGCCCAAAAGACCGGTCATCTATTAATAGTGAAGAACAGAAGAAAACGTCAAATGCGGGATTGATTATTGGCATTGCCATCATTGGCGTTCTATCGTTTATTTTTGCGAAATTTGTTTTTACCATTGTTCCCGCAGTAATAGCAGATCTATTTAAACCGATTGCTATTTTTAGAGGACAAACATCACAGATTTTATTAGAAGGTTTCTTTAAGGTTATTTTATTGCTTGGATACATTTATTTCGTTTCTTTAACACCATTAATGAAGCGTGTTTTTCAATATCACGGCGCCGAGCATAAAGTCATTAATGCGTTTGAGAATGACGTTCCATTGACCGTTGAAAATGTGCAAAAACAATCGCGCCTTCATTATCGATGCGGAAGCAGCTACATTCTTTTTACTGCGATCATCAGTATTGCCCTATACTTTTTTGTGCCAATTTATCCGCTTTGGCTGCGGCTTATCTATCGAATTTTGTTAATTCCGGTTGATTTAGGAATCGCTTATGAGGTGCTTCGTTTCACAAATAAACTTCGGCATATTCCTGTTTTAAAATGGTTAGGGTATCCAGGTTTATGGCTGCAGCTCTTAACAACCAAAGAACCTGAGCCAAAACAAATCGAAGTGGCGATCTGCGCTTTTGAAGAAATGCGAAAACGCGATGCCATTTACGAAAAGAGTCAAGTTAATCTCAATTCTTTAAAAGTAAATAAAGGGGTATAGAGTATTTGTACCGCCTGTTTTGTTTTTAAATTCCAAGGAGGTGATTGGTGATGAACGCGTCTGTGTATAACCTCATTTTCTATTTTTTAATCATTTTGAGTATCATTGGATTAGTTTCATTCATAGCAGCTGATCCTGTATCTCTTATCATTCAGGTGGCAATAGGTGGACTTGTGATTGGGTTAGGGGTTTTACTTTATAAACGCTTCATCAACCATCAATCTAATAAGAACAATGAATCAGCAGCCTACAGAAAAGCGGTTAAACAATCAAAAAAGCGGCTAAAATCGGCTCACAAGTCCCGTGCCGCCCGAAATTCAAATCTCAAGGTCATACGTTCACAGCAGAATAAAAGACCATCATCTGTGACAAAACGAAAAAATCACGGGCATTTGACCGTTATCGACGGCAAAAAAAATAAAAAGAAGAAACGCATGCTTTTCTAAAGAAATCAAGTAAAAAACGGCTTGGATATCATCTCCAAACCGTTTTTTAATATGTCCATTTTTTTAAGAATTTCTCAGCGCGCTTTCTCCCAATATTGACAAGTTCATCCCGATCTTCTTTAGTTAATTTAAAGTCAGCTGTGTGCACTTTATCAACCGGAATAAATATAATATTTGATGCCGCGTATTTTGATATATATTTCGCATCATGGGCTTCTTTCATCGTTAGAAACAGTCTATGAAAAAGATCCACTGCGTTTTTAATTTTTTTTGCCGTGAACATTTCGGATTGACCGCTTAATTGAAATCCCAAAAAAGGCCTTACCGGCAAATTATTTTGTGTATCAAACACAAAAAGCGGAAAATTGCTTAACACACCGCCGTCAACAATAAGGCATTTTTCTCCTTTTTGATTATAGAGCGTGATCGGTTCATAAAAGAAAGGCAAACCGCAGCTCATCCTTACTGCTCTTGCCACAGAAAATTTGTCTGGATCAATGCCGTAATGAACCAAGTCATCAGGAATAACAACTAATGATCCTCTCGATAAATCCGATGCAATAATTTTAAGCGTATCAGTGCCTAAGTCGGAAAATGATTCAACGCCTTTATCATATAAAAGGTCTTTCATCCATTTCTCTAAAACATTCCCTTTAAACAAACCCATTTTCCAGTATAATGTTAACCATTTAAAAAACGGAAAACGAAAGAATGATTTTTTGTCAAGAAAAATATCCGGGTGCATATTCTCCATATGATAATGAATTTCTTCGCTCGTATAACCAGCTGCCAACAATGCTGCTATAATTGATCCAGCGCTTGTTCCGGCTACCCGCCGGAAACGAAATCCGGCTTTTTCTATGACTTCCAGAGCACCTACAAAGGCAAATCCCTTAACGCCGCCGCCTGAAAAAACGCCGTCAATCCACAAAGCTGCCCCTCCCCTCTTACTTTAGATGTTTAGTTTAAATGACGTGAGAATAGACCAATAAAGTGAAACTTCATCAGCAGGGTTTTCACTTACCATAATGGTTCGCGAAACTGCGGCTGGCGGGCTTCATCGCGTTGGATGACTTCGTGATGCTTCCGCTAATACAACATCGTTTCATTTAAACTTATAATGAGGCATCTCAGAGGAAGTTTCCGCGAAGGTAAATAAAGCCGTCAATGGCACACGCAAAAAAATACCGGCATATTCCGGTATTTTTTACATGTTCTCATTTTGTTGTTGTATGTCTCTTAATTGTTTTATACGAGAAGGGTCCTCTTCAAAATATTGGACAAGATCACCTATCCTGTCAATAGCATCCCAGCTTAAATGGTGTTCGATACCTTCAACATCCGCGTATATATTATCTTGATTTACTCCTATAACCCGGAGAAATCCTTCTAATAGTTCATGACGGTCGACAAGCCTTTTCCCCAGCTTCTCGCCCTTTGGCGAAAGCACAAAGCCGCGATACTTTTCATATATCAGATAGTTGTCTTTATCAAGCTTTTGAACCATTTTCGTCACTGAAGAGGGGTGGACTTCAAGGGCTTCGGCGATATCCGATACCCTGGCATAACCCTTATCTTGAATCAATAAATATATTCGTTCTATATAATCTTCCATGCTCGGTGTTGGCGGCATGTGGTCCCCCCCTAACATTGTCGCCAATTTTTATTTTCTAATAAAATCTTACTATACATCTTTTTCAAAAACAAGCGTGTTAAGCGTCATTAAACATGTTAAAAGACTGGACAGGGTCCAATCTTTTAACATCGTATCATCTCAGTTCAGTCAAGCGTTTAAGCAGCGCTTAACAAAGGAAGCTAATGTTTTTACAGGCCGCATTTTAATTGAGCGTTACAGTTTGTGCATGTGTTGCAGCCGCCTATTTCTTCGACCTTTCCTTTGCGGCAGACCGGACAAGTATCCCCCACTTCAGAACCGTACGTGACATTCGTTTTATCGAGCTGGGTAATGGTGTCTACAAGCACAACCTTTTTTTGATCATCAGAATGATCATTCAGCTCATCATCAAGGCTGTTTTCCTCGGCTTTCAATGTTAATACTTGGGAATCTCGGCTGCCGTCAACATACACGGTACCGCCCTTAGCGCCGCCTTTGTAAAGTCGTTCATATACTGCTTCCACTTGTTTGACAGTATATCCCTTAGGCGCATTAACCGTTTTGCTAATCGAGCTGTCCACCCATCGCTGAATGACGCATTGCGTATCTGCATGAGCCTCCGGCGTTAAGTCCATAGCCGTAACAAACCAATGCGGCAGGTGATTCTCATCAGCTTCAGGATGAGCTTCTAAATATTCTTTTACGATATCTGCTTTTACCTCGATAAATTTGCCTAAACGGCCGCTTCTAAAATACGAAAATGAAAAGTAAGGTTCAAGGCCAGTTGATACACCTACCATTGTTCCTGTAGAACCTGTCGGCGCCACTGTGAGCAGATGGGAGTTTCTGATGCCGTATTTCAAGATATCTTTTCTAATATCTTCAGGCAGTTTCTTGACATAGCCTGTTTCTGTGAACTTTTTCCTTAACTGTTTTGTTTCTTCTTCCGTTTTTCCGGCTAAAAACGGGAAGCTGCCCTTCTCCTTCGCCAATTCAATCGATGTTTGATAGGCGGTAATGGCAATCGTTTCGAATATTTTATCGACAAGTTTATTTCCTTCTTCTGAACCATATTCAGTTTCACAATAAATGAGCAAATCATGAAGACCCATAACACCTAAGCCAATGCGGCGTTCACCAAGAGCCTGTTTGCGGTTTTCTTCTAAGAAGTACGGCGTTGCGTCTATCACATTATCCTGGATTCTGACCCCCGCAGCAACCGTCTTTCTCAGCTTCTCATAATTGACGGTTTTGTTTTCCTTGTCAGCCATTTCCGCTAAGTTCACAGCTGCAAGGTTACATACTGAGTAAGGCGCTAACGGCTGCTCGCCGCAAGGATTTGTTGCAACGACCTTTTGTCCGTATGCTTTGGCATTGGTCATATCGTTGGCGTTATCAATAAAGAAAATCCCCGGTTCCGCTGAATATGTTGCGCAAACATTAATTAAATTCCACAGCTCTCTTGCTCTGATCTTACGGTAAGTACGAACCGCATATCCGCGTGCTTCCCACTCTCTAACATCTCCGCACAGATGCCATTCTTTATTATAAATCTCCATTTCTTCAGGAGAATAATGTTCAACATCCGGGAACCGCAAGGCGAAATCCTCATCATTTTCGACCGCTCTCATAAAGTCTCTGGTTAAGCAAACGGAAATGTTGGCGCCTGTTAGAAAATCAGGGTTATTAACTGTATAATTCCCGCCTGCCGCCAGCTTATCTTCAGCTTCTTTTATGACTTTAGGATCAAAGCCGCCTTGGCCAGGGATATGTTTATAGTTAACAATGCCTTGATACATCGCTCTTTCTGTTTCAGAGAGCGGCGTGAATTTTAACTTTTCACGAGCAACTTTTTTGATTTCTTCATCTTCGCTTGTCTCAAGGAGGTAACGGAGAATCCGCGGATTTTGCATTTTTGAGATGATAAACTCAACAATATCCGGATGAGAATCGGCAAGCATGATCATTTGTGCGCCGCGCCTTGAACCGCCCTGCTCAACTAAATGCGTCAGCTTTGCAATATCATCGAGCCATGATACTGATCCCGATGATTTGCCGTTAACACCTCGCGCCAAAGTATTTCTTGGCCTTAATGTTGATCCGTTTGTGCCTACACCGCCGCCGCGGCTCATAATTTCCATTACTTTTTTGCGATGCTCAGCAATCCCTTCCCTTGAATCCTTTATATAAGGCATAACATAGCAATTAAAGTAAGTGACGTTAGTATTTGCTCCCGCCCCATACAAAACACGGCCGGCAGGAACAAAATTCATATTCACCAATTCATGATAAAACCGTTCAAATGACTCCTGCTGCTTTTCTTCGGTTTCCTCTACATCAGATAAGCCTTTAGCATTTCTTTTAGCAATTTGTTCATAATAAACTTCTAACGGCTTGTCTATAATGTCAAGAGATCTCGTAATTAAACCCGTTTCTCGTTCTGTTTCATCTTCAAGAACCGATCGATACTCCTCATTTATCAGAATATCCGCCTTGTTTTCCGCCCAGTCTATGGATTGAATAAATCCCAGTCCTCTAGCCGGAAATTTCGGATCTTGTTTAACAGTTAAAACGACAAAATCGCCTTTTTTCAATGTTCTTTTTTCTGTATCTTTAAAAGAATATCTATCAAGCATCACTAATCTCGATACACCGCTATGGGTGATTTTCATATCGTCTGTAATTGGAAATACTTGAGGGAATTCCTTGATATCCTCATTCAATTGATGTTTATTAATAACCATATGGTCCGACATAACCGTACTCATAACCATCCTCCTTAGACATTTAAAGCCGTATAGACAAAACAATTGTCGATGCCGCGTTCATGTTATGTACTATGATTATTTTATCCTTTTTCCTAAAAAGACACAATATATTGTGTTTAATATCCGTACATACACTACATATTGTACATTCAATATGATTTATGAGAAAATGTCAATTTCAAAAAACGTCAAAACCCGGCGATTTTTGAAGTTTAGACGAGTTATTATTATAAAAACATTTTATTTGAATAATTTTGTGAGTTGATTATTGATGATGAATGGGAGAGGTTAAAAAACAAAATCAGCCTGTCCATTATCACATCATTTTGTTTAAAATGCAATGCTCTTGCACAAGCCAACTTTTAACTATTAAAGTCAATTTAATATCGCTCTTTTATTTAAAAAATAAACATAAAAAGTTATAATAAAAGAAAATGGCCCAGAAATCGAACTAATCATTGAACAATAATTAAAGGAGAAGATATAAATGCTGCAATGGATTATTCTATTGGCTGTTATTGCTATCATAATTATCATTAGCGTAGCCAGAGCTCTCTATCAACGGACATACATCAAAACGCTATCGGAAGAAGAATTCCGTTCCGGCTACCGTAAAGCACAGCTTATCGATGTAAGAGAGCCTAATGAATTTGACAACGGACATATTCTAGGGGCGAGAAATATTCCTCTTACACAACTCAAAATGCGCCAAACGGAAATTCGCAAAGATAAGCCCATTTATCTTTATTGCCAAAACAGCATGAGAAGCACAAGAGCTGCTGCCATGCTGAAGAAACTCGGCTGCAATGATATCAGTATTCTAAAAGGCGGATTCAAAAAGTGGTCCGGTAAAATAAAAAACTCAAAATAAGAAAACTTGGTTCGCGCTAATTCGAGCCAAAAAGACCGCTTCGGATAATAAAAAAACTGACGCTAAACCGCTGTTATGCGGTTGCGTCAGTCTTTTTTTATACTTCTTGTTTTGGCCTTTCATAACGCAGGATCGGCTGTCTTGCAGCCCTGGTTTCGTCCAAACGGCTCACAACGGTGCTGTGAGGCGCTTCTTGAACAATTTCCGGGTTTTCTTCTGCTTCACGGGCAATCTGAATCATTACATCTACAAATTCATCAAGTGTTTCTTTAGATTCCGTCTCAGTCGGTTCAATCATGAGACATTCGTCAATGATGATTGGAAAATAAATGGTCGGCGGATGAAAGCCAAAGTCCAACATCCGTTTAGCCATATCTAATGTTCTGACACCTTGTTTCTTCTGACGGCTGCCGGACAGAACAAATTCATGCTTACAGTGCTGATCGAACGGCAAATCAAAGTAAGGCGCCAATCTTCTCATCAAGTAATTAGCATTTAAGACAGCATCTTTGGATACTTGAGCAAGACCGGCTGGCCCCATCGTACGGATATAAGCGTAGGCTCTGACATTAATGCCAAAGTTTCCGTAAAACGGTTTGACGCGGCCGATAGATTCAGGGCGGTCATAATCAAAAGTATACCTATCATCTTTCTTCACAAGGACAGGTTTTGGCAAGAATTTAACAAGCTCTTCTTTAACACCCACTGGCCCGGAACCCGGTCCGCCTCCGCCGTGCGGTCCGGTAAAGGTTTTGTGAAGATTAAGATGGACAACATCGAATCCCATATCGCCAGGTCTCGTGACGCCCATAATGGCATTCATGTTTGCCCCGTCATAATACAGCTTGCCGCCCGCTTCGTGAACAATTGCGGCTATTTCAAGAATATCTTTTTCAAATAAGCCCAGTGTATTTGGGTTGGTCAACATTAAAGCGGCTGTATGCTCGTCGGCGACACGTTTTAAATCTTCAAGATCTACAAGACCCTGATCATTTGATTTAACAGTCACCGTTTCAAATCCGGCGACTGTCGCTGATGCTGGATTTGTGCCATGAGCTGAATCCGGGACAATCACTTTTGTTCTATTAAAGTCGCCGTTAGCTTCATGATAAGCGCGAATAATGCTCAATCCGGTCCATTCACCGTGGGCGCCGGCTGCCGGCTGAAGTGTGACTTCATCCATACCGGTAATTTCCGCGAGGTTTTTCTGAAGTCGGTACATCATCTCTAAAGCGCCCTGAACAGTCTCTTCATCTTGATAAGGATGAATATGGCTGAAACCCGGCATACGCGCAACCACTTCATTCACTTTCGGATTATATTTCATCGTGCATGAGCCAAGCGGATAAAAACCGGAATCTACGCCATGATTGCGCTTGGACAAGCTCGTATAATGCCTCATAATTTGCAATTCGGATACTTCTGGCAAATCCGGTGATTCTTTTCGAATATAATCGTCTTGAATAAATGCGTGAACATCTTCAGCAGGTACATCGAGTTCAGGCAAACTATAGCCAACCCGTCCCGGTCTAGTATATTCAAAGATTAATGGCTGGTCTTGTTTATTCATGAACGAGCCCCCCTAACACTTCTGCGAAGCGGTCAATTTCCTCTTTTGTACGCTGTTCGGTAACGGCCACCAGCATATGCCCGGCTAAACTGTCATCGTCGCGCCCAAGATCATATCCGCCGATCAGTCCTGATTCCAGCAAGCGGCGATTGACTTCTTTGACAGACTTGCCGCAGTTGATGACAAATTCGTTAAAGAAAGAAGGTTCAAACACTACATCGACATGATTTAATTTTAATTGTTCAGCCGCATAGTGGGCTTTTTGTATATTTTGATAAGCGATCTCCCGGATGCCTTGCTTGCCCAACGCCACCATTGCCACTGATGATGCAAGGGCATTTAAAGCTTGGTTTGAACAAATATTTGATGTCGCTTTATCGCGCCGGATATGCTGTTCACGGGCTTGAAGCGTTAATACATAGCCGCGGCGCCCTTCTTCATCAACTGTTTCTCCGACTAGCCGGCCAGGAATTTTACGCATATACTTGCTTGTTGTTGCGAAATAGCCGCAATGCGGACCGCCGAAGGAGGATGGAATACCTAATACTTGACAATCGCCCACAACGATATCAGCATTAAATTGGCCAGGCGGCGCAAGCATTCCTAATGACAGCGGGTTGCTTGATACGATAAGCATTGTTTTCTTGCCCTGCCTTGCGACTTGTTCTATTTCTTTTAACGATTCAATTTGTCCGTAAAAGTTAGGATATTGAACAATTACGGACGCTGTATCATCGTCAACCATTGCCCTAAGGACTTCCAAGTCTGTCTTTCCGTCCTTAACAGGGGCCTCAATAACTTCGATTTTCGGCCCTTTAGCATAAGTTTTCAAGACTTGACGCGCTTCAGGGTGGACGCTGCCCGATACAATGATTTTCTTTTTGCGTGTGACAGAAGCGCTTAGCATAGCAGCTTCTGCAAGCGAAGTCTGACCGTCATACATTGAAGAATTTGCGACTTCCATGCCCGTTAACTCACAAATAAGCGTCTGAAATTCAAAAATAGCCTGCAATTCGCCTTGCGATATTTCCGGCTGGTAAGGGGTATAAGCGGTATAAAATTCAGAACGTGAGATAACATGGTCAACGATAGACGGAATATAATGATCATAGACCCCTGCCCCTAGGAAAGAAGGGATATCTTTAGTATTAACATTTTTCTCGGCAAGCTTTGACATGAACTTAAGAAGTTCAGGTTCGGATAAAGTTTTCTCAACCTTTAAATCACCTTTAAACCGCACTTTCTCAGGCACATCAGAAAACAACTCATCTGCGGATGCTGCGCCGATAGTATCCAGCATTTCACGACGATCTTGGTCTGTCATAGGAAGATATCGAAATGTTGTCATGGTATCGCCCCCTTATTAGCTTCTCTTATAAAATGGTGATTTTACAACTTTAGCTTTACGGCGTTTGCCGCGAATATCAACTTCACATTCGACGCCAATTTCTGCATAATCTGTATCAATCAAGGCCAAGCCCAGATTTTTCTTTAATGTCGGCGATTGCGTGCCGCTGGTGACAAAGCCAATGTTTTTATCCCCGGCAAAAACTTGATAACCTGTTCTCGGAATCGCTTTATCTATCATTTCTATCCCTACTAGTTTGCGAGGGGCGCCGTTTTCTCTTTGTTTTTTTAAAGCTTCTTTGCCAATAAACTCAGCATCTTTCTTTGTTTTTACAGCAAAACCGATGCCCGCTTCAATCGGTGAAATATCTTTTGAGAGTTCCTGTCCGTACAGCGCCAGCTTTGCTTCAAATCTTAACGTATCCCGCGCGCCTAATCCGCAAGGAAGAATGCCTTCGTCCTTTCCTGCATCAAGAATATCTTTCCATAAACCCGGCGCTTCGTCCCACGAACAGTATATTTCAAAGCCATCTTCGCCGGTGTAGCCTGTTCGGGACACCAATGCGCCGACGCGGTTCACATCAATTTCTTTAAATTTAAAAGGACCGATTGTGCTCAAGTCAAAGTCTGTCAGCTTCTGTAAAATTTGTTGCGCTTTTGGACCTTGAACCGCAAGCTGAGCAATCTCGCCGGATATATTCTTTATCTCAACATCGCCCTTTTGATGCGATTTAATCCAGTCAAAATCTTTATCTGTATTAGCAGCATTAACAACCAGGAGGAAGTTATCATGGCTTTTTTTATAAACGATGAGATCATCTACGGTTCCGCCGTCTTCATAACACATAGCATTATACTGACAAGCGCCTTCCGACAGCTTTGACAGATCGTTGGTAACCAAATATTGTATAAAGGATTCTGCATCTTTTCCAGTAATTTCTATTTCCCCCATATGAGAAACATCAAATAAACCCGCTTTTGTTCTGACTGCTTCATGCTCTTCTTTAATACTTGCAAATTGAACAGGAAGATCCCAACCGCCAAAATCAATCAGCTTGGCGCCTTGGCTCTTGTAAATGTCATACATCGGTGTTTTTTTTCCTTGAGTCATGCCATCCCCTCCATTAATAGTCTTGATAAAATCTGACTTAAGCGAAAAATCAAGTGTCTGTTCATCAACTTTCAAAAAACAAAAGTTTCTGACAGTAAAAAAAGGACAAAGAAACACATTACATGACTGTGTTCCCCTGTCCTTAGACCTGAAAGTTTTATCCCAAAGCAGCCAAAAATAAGCTGAATTGGATTCCCCGTTGGTGGCTCAATGAGCGCTCTCCAGAGGTGCGTCTAGCAAGAGTCTTTTTGCCTGAGAGATTCACAAATATTGTTTGCTCCTTCGGCGCCCGGGTTCAATGCTCTGACTGCCGGGTCTCTCCCCTTGCTTTCATTCGCTCAAATCTTCAATTTTAACTCATGCTTATATGTCTCAATGATAATGTTCATACTACAAGTATTATCCTAACTTTTTTCATCAATTTTTGCAATGTTTAATTTAGGATGAAAGGATGGACAATATGAGTCCCGAAATCGTTTTTCACCGTTCTTGGTATGAGGAATTCCTTTCAAAAATTGACACGGATGGTCCATGGGCGAATTGGGATATGTATAAGCTTGCTTATGAAGCCGAAAAACAGCTGATTGTTCCGTCTTTTCATGGCTTAATTGCTCCCGAACAGCTGCCGAATCTTAAATTGCTTCCCCATCAAGTTGAAACAGCCCAAACGGTCATAGAAAAGATGCATGGCAAAGCGATACTTGCAGATGAAGTCGGATTGGGCAAAACCATAGAAGCAGGATTGATTATGAAAGAATATATGATTAGAGGCCTGGCAAAGAAAATATTGATACTGGTTCCGGCTTCATTAGTTTTACAGTGGGCCAGCGAGCTGAACAGCAAATTTTATATTCCGGCCGTTCCCCAAAGGAAGTCTTATGTCTGGGAACAATGCGATGTCGTTATCTCATCGATTGACACAGCGAAACGAAGTCCGCATAAAGACATTATTTCAAAACAAAACTACGACCTTATTGTGATTGACGAGGCTCATAAATTAAAAAATCATAAAACGAAAAATTATCAATTTGTCCAGTCATTAAAAAAGAAATTTTGTCTATTATTAACCGCAACACCTGTCCAAAATCGCTTAGATGAATTGTTTTATCTCGTCTCGCTGTTAAAGCCGGGTTACTTAGGCAATGCTGATAGCTTTGCTCAAGATTACCGGTCCGGGAAAAATGATATCAAAAATGAAGAGAAACTGCGTGAGCTCATAAATCAAGTGATGGTAAGAAACCGGCGCAAGGACACTCAAATGAATTGGCCGAAAAGAATCGTTGAATCTGTGGAAATCCCTTTGTCCAACGAAGAACGCGATTTATATGACTCACTTAATCAATTAAAAGAGGCTTCTTTTATACAAGGATTCTCATTATTAACCTTGCAAAGGGAAGCATGCTCAAGCCGTGAAGCTGTCTATATGACCTTAAAAAAAATGCTTGAAAATGCTGATGAACATAGCATGATGGCAGATTATATTCAGCCTATTATGGATAAGATCCAAAATATCAATCGAAATTCTAAAGCAGAAAAAGCATTGGAGCTGATTAAAAAGATTAACGACAAAGTGATCATTTTTACCGAATATCGGGCAACTCAACTTTACCTTCAATGGTTTCTTCAGCAAAATGGCATTTCATCTGTTCCGTTTCGCGGCGGATTCAAAAGAAGTAAAAAAGACTGGATGAAAACACTCTTCCAAAACAATGCACAGGTTTTAATCGCTACGGAAGCCGGCGGGGAAGGGATAAATCTGCAATTTTGCCACCATATCATCAATTATGACCTGCCATGGAACCCTATGCGAATAGAGCAAAGAATCGGCAGAGTCCATCGTCTTGGCCAAGAACATGATGTTTATATCTACAATTTTGCGACGAAGAATACTGTTGAAGAACACATTCTGCGATTGCTTTACGATAAAATCCACCTCTTTGAAAATGTTATCGGCGAACTTGATGACATTTTAACGCGTCTGGATATAAAAAATCTCGATAAACAAATCGCTGCCATTTTTGAGGAATCGGAATCAGCCGGGGAAATTAAAATTAAAATGGACAATTTAACAAGTGTTATTAATTCAGAACGGGATCACATAGAGGAGGATAAAGGGAATGCAGCAAGCGGCTATTCATAACTTTCTTGAGCAATTTTTCAAAGCTAATGAATGCGAACTCATAGAAAACAAGAATGGTCTGTTAAAAGTAAAATTAACCGTTGAACTGGATAAGCTGCTTACAAATAGACCTTTCTATTGGCATTATATTGAAAAAACCGGCGGGGTTCCGGAAACGATGACACTAACGTTAAAAACAGAACCTGCAGAAGATAAAGACGGTGAATTAATTCATTTTGGCTCCCCAAGGCTGCACCAAATTTTTCGCGCTGCAAAGCAATTATCGCCATATATCAGGCTTTATCAAGAAACGGACACAAAGGGCCGTTTCACACCATTAGTTCCTTGGCTTTGCATCAATAGTAAAGTCAGCTGCCAATGTGATTTAAAAAAAGATGATTTGCTGTCCCTTGGCCTTAATTTAATGAACGGTGCGATTGTCGAAGGATTTCATGCGCATCTGAAACAGATGCCTTTGACACCTAAAATTCCGGATTATTGCTATACCTTAACGCCAATGATCAAGCCAGTCAGCGGGTTAAAACGCTTAGAGCATTTTATTGAAGGAAAAATAAAGGAAGAAGACCATCAATGGGCCAAACAGGCAAAGATGCGGTGGCAAAAAGATCTGCAATTGCTGGATCAATTTTATGAAAACGAAACAGACGAAGATGTTCTCAATGCCTATATAAAGGAAAAAGAAGCATTAAAAGAACAATACGAACCAAAAGTCATTGTTCAAATGATTAATGGAGGCCTTTTTTACCTGGATCAATCAACTTTCCTATAAAGGTTTTTAAGCAGGAGTCGATACCGGCTAACAACGGCGAAGACCCATTGGTTCAAGTGACGGCACCGGTACCGGCTCATTTTTATGAAAGCCAATATTTCTTTTAGCCGCCGATATAAGACATTTCGATTTTTCTTTTCTTATCGTCTTGTATATGTCGCCGCTCTTTAGAATATTGATCCGATCGGTGCTGCCATAATTCTTCAATCCGCTCCAATAACATGTCATCAGACTCGCCGTTGCGCAAGGGATTTCTTAAGCTGGTACCGTACGAAGAAAATAAACATGTATAAACCGAACCATCCGCGGATAACCGCGCTCTTGTACAACTTGAACAAAAAGCATCAGAAATTGAAGAAATAATGCCAATTTCTTCACCCGTTTCTTTTATACGAAACCTTGAGGCGACTTCTCCGAAATAATTTTGATCTAAAGGCTCAACTGTATAAAATTGTTTGATCTTCTCTAAAATTTCTTTTTTGGTCAATACTTTTTTTAATGACCATTGATTCGAATTTCCAACATCCATAAATTCAATAAAACGCAAAATGTGCCCCGAACCTTCAAAGTGTCTGATCATATTTATTATTTCATCATCGTTCACATCCTTTTGTACCATCATATTAATTTTCACTTCTAAACCGGCTTCTTCAGCCGAAGCAATACCCGTCAATACAGAAGATACAGGAATGCCTTGTCCGTTAATTTTTCCAAACCGTTTATCACTTAATGAATCAAGGCTGACGGTCACCCTTTTTAACCCGGCATTTTTCAGCTGCTTTGCCTTTTTAGGAAGCAATACGCCGTTTGTCGTTAAGGCGATATCTTCAACTTCCTCTATCCTGGATAATTGGGAAATTATTTTGTCTAAGTTTCTTCTTAATAACGGCTCACCGCCAGTAATGCGAATTTTTTTTACACCGGATTTAACAAATAATTTTGACAATCTGATGATCTCATCATCAGTTAATAGCTGGCTTTTATTCAGAAAAGGATAGTTTTTATCAAAAACGTCCTTTGGCATACAATAAGTGCATCTAAAATTGCATCGATCGGTCACAGAGATACGCAAATCCCGAAGCGGTCTATGAAGCTTATCCTTTAACAATGATTGCATCCGTGCCATTTTCATCCCCCTTTACTGGTATCATAACATGCCGGACCCAACATGAATATGAAACAAACAAATAAAAACGGGCGAAAATTCGCCCGTTTTTATTTGTTTCGTTTTTTTAATATTTTGTTTTTGGCTGAATGATAATAATGGGAGCAAGCATTTGGAATCAGACCAAACAATTCATTCTTAAGAGGCTTTCGATATTGGCGCTTTTCTTGCCTTATATTTTTTCTTACTGTTCTCGGCTGTTCCATATACTGAACGAATTGTTCAGTCAAAAATTTCACATAATCATTTGATTTCATAGAATCACCTATTTATGTTGTGCCCAACAAAACGAATATCTATTCAAAAAATGAGTCATTTCTGTAATGATCGTATCGACACTCTTCATCGTTGTATTAACTGTATAATCCGCTTCTAAATAATAGGGCAGACGCGCATCAAGCATATTCACCACTGTCTTATCTTTATTTTTTTCAAGGAGCGGACGTGTCGTGTCATCACGCAGCCGCCTTAAAATGACCTTAGGATCGCAATGCAAATAAATCACGATGCCATTTTCCTTCATAAAACGCCGATTTTCTTGACTATTAATGATACCGCCGCCAGTTGTTACAATCGCATGTTTCAGCGATAAGCTTTTAAGAATCCGGCTTTCATATTCCCGAAAGCGCACTTCGCCGTCTTCCTTAAAGATATCTGAAATTTTTTTCTGGCATATTTCCTCAATCATCTTATCGGTATCAACCACAGTCATCGATAGTTCTTCGCCAAGCTTCTTGCCGATTGTTGTTTTGCCAGCTCCCATAAAACCGGTTAAGTAGATTGTTTCACCTGTCATTGTCCTTCCTCCCATTTCACAATGTGACCTTGCTTTATATCAAAATGAAACGTTTGCTTTTTCTTTATCGCCCTTTTTTCTAATGTCATAGCAACCTCTACAACATCATCATTTATTTTTCTCGTCCGGTATTTGACATCTCCGGCGGCATAATGCATGCTCCCTTTTTTGGGAACATTCTTTTCTGTTATTTTTGCCGTTATATCGGTTCTGGCTAATTGACCTAATTCTCCAAATTCAAATAAGCTGATTCTCTCTCTAAGAAAATCGCGGTCTATTTCGGAGATGAGGATAACATGAAGAAGGAAAAAGGTAAAAATGGACACGACGATTACAGCTAATGGCAAAATAAACCCTTGCTGTTTCATGGCTTTTTCCTCGTATGAATAACCAGAGAAGCGGCCCAATGATTTTCTTTCCCGTTGAGATCCTTAACTATTATGGTTACCCTGTCTTTTTTACAGAAAAACTTTATATTGGAAACTTGCTGAAGAACAATATCATAGCCTTTTCCCTCTACCTGGCGAAAAACCCTTTGACGCGACTGCTGATATGACACCCGGTCGCTGTCTTTATCCAAATAAAGCTTATTGTGTTTACAGTCCAGCGATGAGGATTGATGAATTTCTGATGTAACCTGATGAAAAAAAGTATACACTTCTTTGCTATTCGCTTTAAGCGGGTTAGATCCTTTTTCAACACTTGTCATGATTAATGTTAACATAAAAGCAGCTGCTCCTAACGCACTAACTGCCAACATCATCGATAAAAGGGTAAAACCATTTTGATTTTTCATCTTTTTGCCTCGGCACATTGTTTCAACATACGTTCATTGCTCCCTTTCCATTGGACACAGACGCTTAAATGGTTCTTTTCTATTAAATGCGAAGTCAGCAAAAATATCTTTCCATGATCATTGATTTGTTTGGGAGGCACTGTATCATTTAATTGCCAGTTTAATAGTTGGTCATTTAAGATATTAATCGCCCAATGCGTTTCACTGATACTCATCTTCTCTGTATAGACACGGGAAGCCATTGGAAAAAGAGTCAGCACTGCGACAACAATCATTAACAGCGCATACATGGCTTCCATTAAAAAAATACCGCTATTGTTTTTCAAAGTAATACCTTCCTTGTCCCAGTAAAAATACTAGTCTGTACTTCTTTTTTCCCAACTTTAGAAATATCGTACCTGTCTTTTGAATGTGTCCGTTTTTTAAAAAGGTTATTTTTTTCCCTTGAGTCCCTTTTTCAACTTCAATATCCTTATCAAAATGAAAACTTTTAATGTCATTTCCGCCTTCTTGAATCTTGACGAGATGATTTTGATCATCAATCAGCACATTTACAGTTTTTCCTTTTGCCATTGCCGTTATTTGCGCTTGATGCAATGCTTCCTTCAATTGATTTACAAAATAATCAAGCGATTGTGTTTGATGGACAGATGAGAACTTAATAAAAGATATAGGAATAATGATGAAAGCAATTGATGCGACAATCAAAGTTTCGATTAAAGCAAAGCCTTCTTGATTCATGATTTCTTTCCGGATTTGACCACTTTACCATCACTGTCTAACACAAGCTTGCTTCCATCGGGACAACTAATGCTGTCTACATATCCTTCTGTTTTTAAGTTTTCAAGGTTCGCTAGTTTGGCATCATGATCCATATTATAAGCTGCAACTTGTCCATTGACTAACTTTATCGTTGCCTGGCAGCTTTTTGATTCTACAATTTTATTGCTTTTTAACATGCTTGGCACAGCAATTAACAATAAAATTGAAATAATCATCAGTACAATCATCATTTCTATCAGAGTAAAACCATCCTGGCTATGTTTTATCCATTTCACCTGAAACATCCTCCTCATTTTATAATCCGTTCATAACGTTGAATACCGGTAACATAATAGACAAAAAAAGCAGCGAGACGAGCAAGCCGATAAACACAAGCGTCATTGGCTGTATCACGGCCAGCCATGTTTTTGTTTGTTCCTCCATTTTTCTTAATATTAGGCCGCTGTAGTCAAAGAGAGCCGCGCCAAGCATGCCGTTCAATTGCCCGTTGTAAATAACGTGAGAGAATTCCTTAACATAAAAGGGCCGGGACTGGATGGCTTGTTCTAAGCGTTCTCCCCTCTTTAAATCAGATTGCATTTTAATGGCTTCATGTTGGAAAAAAGTCATCAGTTGCTGTTCCGCGAGCGTTTTTAATGCTTCGTTAATAGACATTCCTGTTTTAAGCAAACTGCCAAAATGAAAGGAAAAATAATGGGTTAGATAGAGGCGGGTATAGATGCGTAAGATTGGTATATGAAGCAGAATAAAAATTTTCTTGTCAGGGGATAGCCGATGATAGAGGAACAAGATCAAAGCAACAGCAGAACAGGCGGACATCAGAATAAAGCCTCCGATTATCAGCAAATGATCGCTGACTAACAATAGAAGTTTACTGAACAACGGCAATTCGATGTCCATTGACTGATACAGCCTTTGAAAACTCGGAAATAAATACTGCGAGATCAAAAACATCATCATCATAAACATCCATAACAAAAATAATGGATAGCGGAGCAATTTTTGCATCGTTTCTTTATGTTCTTCCCGCTTGCTAAGCATTTCGCCGCTTTCACAAAGACCATTGGCCAATTGACCGCTTTTTTCAGCATAATAAATGAAACTGCAAACATCATTTGGGAAAGATAAATCATTCAATGCAAGATGAAGGGGGCAGCCTTTCTGCAATAAACCAAGCATTTTGTCTATAAGCCTCATCACTGTTTTTTTCTGATGATAGCCTTGCAGTTTAATGGCTAAATGCAGGGGATATCCTTGACTGAGGCATTTTCCGGTATTTATTAAAAAATGGGCACGGTCCTTTTTGCTCCATTTATGGGTAAACATAATGATCACCTTGCTGTTTTAATGGCATCTGTTTCGGAATGTAGCCTGCAGATATGCCTTGCCTTATAAAATCATCTAATGTTTTAAAGGACACGCGTGTTTTTCTCTTTTCATTAGTGAGAATGTCATGTAAAGACATTCCGGCCAAAATCTCGAAAATCCCTGTTCTTTTAGGGTGACCGCGGTTCAGACAGTCCGGCTTGCAAACCGCCCCGCACATGGGACAATGAATCATAACGAGTCTTTGGGAAATAACGGCAACTAAAGTTTCCTTTAAATCAAAACGGGGAATACCTAATTCTATAAGGCGTTGAATGGTTCCCATTGTATCCGATGCATGGACTGTTGAAAATACTAAATGCCCGGTCAGACTCGCTCGTACAGCGATTTTAGCGGTTTCAAGATCTCTGATCTCTCCTACCATAATCATGTCTGGATCATGCCGCAATATAGCCTTAAAGCCGTCGGCATAGTTAAAATTCGCTTTTTCATTTACTTCCATTTGAACGAATGATTCATGCTTTTTTTCAACGGGGTCTTCTAATGTTATAATCCGGGAGTTGTAACTTTTTTGTGCGGCGGAAAGAAGTGTGTAAAGCGTGGTTGTTTTGCCTGAACCTGTTGGACCCGACAATAATATTAAGCCATTGTCATAGTTGAGAAGAGACAATAATTGTGATGTTGACTCAGAAAAAATAGACAAATCGGCCACCTTAAGTTGGCGGTTTTGCGGCAATAAGCGGATAACCAAACTCTCATCATACGCGGCAGGCAGCGTTGACAGCCTTAGGTTAACTTTCTGATTATTTATCGTTAAGGTCATCGCACCGTTTTGCGGCCTTCTTCTTTCACCAATATCCATGCCTGATAAAAACTTAAAGTGTGAAATGATTCTTTCGCTGAATGCTTTCGGGAGGATCTCAAGTTCATAAAGATGACTGTGAATGCGGAGTTCAATAAGCGTGTCGTTCTGGCGGGGAATAAAGTGGATATCTGAGGCTTCTATGCTGCAGGCTTCGCAAAGTATTTGCCGCCCCTTTTCTTCTACTCCATCCAATTTGGCACCTTCTTTCTATTTGGTTACGCTAATTATTCGCCTTTAACAGACAAAATCCTTCTTTTTTTTAAAAAAAATAATAAAAAAATCAAACCATCGGCACCGCCTCTTTAAAACGGTTTACTTTTTGCTTAAAAACATTTACAATATACTTTTTTAAACTTATAATAATATTAAGAAAATTAGTTCTCTAAAGGAGGGACAGAAATGCCGAACATGTATCGAGTGCTTGGTTTTTTCACTGCGGCTATAGGGGTAATGGCTATGGTTGGCGACCTCTGGCCAATGGCTCTGCTATTCTATGCGCAAACAGTCTTCTTCTTTGCTGTCAGCTTTTTGAACTTATCTGAACGTGTATATATTTATATCTTTGGTGCATATTTAACATTATTTTTTGTCGGTTTTACATATTGGTCCGCCTTTATGATGATGCCCGGCAAAGGCTAATCGCTGAAGAGAAAAAATAATTATTCATAAATGAAAAGACGCCGGGAAGGTGAAGTGTCCCAGCGTCTTTATTTTATCGCTTTATAGATGCGATAACCTAATACTCCCCGATATTTATCCATTAATTGAATGTGGTCCCACCATACCTCAAATGCTTCAAGATCAAGATGATTTGAGAAGTTAAAGGTTGACACATCACTAATACTTTGAGGTCCGGCGATTATTTTTTCGCCGCGGATAACATCAACTTGCGAAAAACCCGCCTGATTAAATTCATTTATCCATTCATTTACAGTTAACAACTTTGTGGCGCCATAAAGATTTTGTATCTCTTGAGCGTCTTTCTCTTCCAGCGGTTTCTCAACTGTCATCTCTATCGCTAATGCTTGGCCGCCCGTTTTTAATATGCGGCAATATTCTTTTAACGTTACAGGAATGTTCGTGAAGACAGTGACTGATTCAGATAAGATCTTGTCAAAACTTTGTTCTTTAAACGGCATTTTCTCTACATTGCCTTGGATGATTTGAAAAGGAACGGATGAATTTTTTGATCTTTCCTGAGCCTTTCTAACCATTTCCGGGTGCAAATCTATTCCTGTCACATCACAGCGATACTTATTCGCGATATAAAACGAAGTCTCGCCTGTACCGCAGCCAACATCTAAAATTTTTTCATTTTCTCCAAGCTGTACATGATAAAAAAGCGCCTCGGTCAGCGGTTTTCCTCCAGGATGAGCACTGCTAATGCCCATTTTTGCCAAAAAATCAATGTATCTACGATTATTCACAATTGCCTCCCCTTTACCCTATTAATCAACATATTTTATGTAGAGTGAGGCAAAGGGGTTCATACACAGCATTCTAAAACAAATACAATCACTTATGATGAAGTTCGAACTCAAATGTTATAAAAAAGGGTTAGTATCTTTTTCATTTTTAATGGTTGTTTCAAAACCATGGCCCGGGGCTACGATCGTTTCTTCTGGCAACAGCAAAAGCTTTTGGTGAATGCTTTCTAATAAAACTTCTTGATCGCCTCCATATAAGTCCGTGCGGCCGATGCTTCCATAGAATAGTGCATCACCGGAGAAAATAACTCCCTTATCTTTAAAATAAAAGGATACGCTCCCAGGAGAATGTCCTGGTGTTTCTAATACCTTGAAACGAAAAGAGCCGATGGACATCTCTTGTTCAGAACCAATTATTTCCTCAGACGGCTTACAATGGTAATTCTCCACAATCGGGAAATGAGCGGAGCCATTCTTTTCCGGATCTTGTAACCAATCAGATTCATTAATGTGTAAATACGCAGGAATTTTCCATTTGGACCGTACTTGATCAACTGCGCCAATGTGATCAAAATGGGCGTGTGTTAAAAGAACCGCCAATGGTTTTAGGCTATTTTCTTCAATAAAGCTGACAATCTTTTCGTATTCATCGCCCGGATCTATAATCAAGGCATCTTTACTTTCATTTTCAAGGATATAACAATTGGTTTGAATAGCGCCTAAAGGTATTTGTGTCCACTTCATTCTTCTGCCTCCCTTTTTATAGAGCTATTTTATTTTTTTGTGCTTGACTAAAGTATAAACAATTTAAATAACCTCGACAAACGAATCATAAAAAGGTAAAATATGAAATATAATTAGGTGAATTTTTAGAATTGTTTGGGAGGTGATATTTCGTGGCCGTCGGCATTATTTTTTTGCTTATTGCTATTCTTTGTTTGATCGGTGCCATCAGGGCGTTTAAAAGCAGAAATTTCTTTGGAGCGGGATATGCTGTTATCACACTCGCTGTATTCGGCTGGTTTTCTATTATGACCATTATTGATGTTCTTAATGGCGGCGGGGTTCAAGTCGGAAGCTGATAAATAACGAGAGCAGGGAGCCTATCATCTGAGCCCCTGCTCTTTCAATTTAAAGATCTTCCTACATATATAAACCCGCCAAAAAAATCCCTAAACTTCTTTGGTAGATTTCATCAAACTGTTTCAAAGAGAGAGGATTTTTGCCCTTGCCCAATTCGACAGTAAAACCCGGGCGCTGCCATTCTTGCTCAAACCAATCTTTGTAGCCTGCCGTACTGTCTACGTATCTGACTGGTTCATAACCGCTGACTCTGGCAAATTCTTTAACAATTTTCTCTGTTTCTGGAGGTTCATGTTCTTTATATCCCCAATAAATGACTTCACCTTGCGTATGAAAGGCCAATACACGATCAAATTGACGTTTTCTTGTCAATTCTGACAAAGCCTTTGCCTCTGGTTCAGACAGCGGCTTTGTACCAGGATAGTCCCTCGGCGACGGGGCCTGCTCTCTTCTTTGCTGTTCAACTTCCCAGTCGGCAGGAAATTGATCATTCAAGTCAACACCGCGAATGTTTGCCTTCCACCCGTTAAAATCATTTTGCCCTTTATTTAATTCAAATACATTTTCCCGATATTCGCTTTCCGGAGCCGGTCCGTTCAATACTAAATCAACACCATCTGGATTCACCATTGGCACAATAGACAACGTGACATTATCATAAAACGGCGCTACGCTTAATCCGCGAATCGTCCGGCGGTTAGTTAAGGAAACGAGATAATCATTTAAAAAAGTCATAATGACCGGTGTCGTGATCCATTCGTTTGCATGAAATGATCCGTTGTAATGAACACGCTTTTGGCCATTTCCCAAACGGATTTCATACAATGGCTTCCCCTCAACCGACTGGCCGATGATTTCCTTCTTTATAAATGGATAAACGGCCTCCAAACGCTTCAAATCCCGGACCAATGTTTCATAATCGTATTTCCTTCTGCCTTTGACAATTGATTTTTCAACCCTTAAAGGTAAATGGATCGTTTCGCCAACGTGAAGGTTTTCTGGGTCTATGTCTTTATTTAATAATAACAGGCCGTCAAGAGGCAAACGCCTTTTTGTAGCAATTGACCAAAAGCTTTCCCCTTTCTCCAATGTATGCTTATGTCTGATATAACCCGGGATGGCAACAGTCTGTCCAGGTGTCAAGTTTTCGGGATTAATCTTTGGGTTGCTATCTATGACCAATTGCAGCGGGACATCAAACAATTGGCTGTAGTACCACAGGGTATCGCCCTCTCGAACATTAACGTTCATTATTTCCCCCTCCTCGTCTTTTCCTATATCTATCCTATGAATGGTCTTGATAAAAATATGAGAAATGAAACAAGGATATAACGCGGAGAGGGACTTATTGTTTTTATCCCGGAGGCTTTACAGCTTTGTCTTAGCTAACCATGCCGCTCCAATTATACCTGCATCATTGCCTAATTGAGCGGCGACTATTTCCACACCTTCATTAACTCTAGGGAGAGCATACATTCTAAAATAATGTTTAACAGGATCCAGCAGCGTATCCCCTGCTTTGGAAACGCCCCCGCCAATCACTATTTTTGCAGGGTTCATTACCGTAGCAAAGTTTGCTAAGGCAAACCCTAGATGGAAAGAAGCTTTTTTCACTACGGCCATCGCCAAATGGTCTTGTTCTTTGGCGAAATCGAGAACATCTTTAGAACTGATATCGCCTTCTTTATCATACTTTTTCTTCAAGCGGCTTTCAGGGTGATCCTTAAATCCTTCAATGGCCATTCTCCGGATAGCAGTGGCAGATGAAACGGTTTCCAGACAGCCGGTCTTGCCGCAATTGCAGAGCACACCGCCTTTTAATACCGCCGTCGTATGGCCGATTTCCCCGGCCATGCCATTGACACCGTGAACAATTTCGCCATCAGTGATAACACCGCCGCCGACGCCGGTTCCCAATGTCACACAAAGCACATCTTTGGCGCCCTCGCCGGCTCCTTTCCACATTTCGCCGATCGCAGCTATGTTAGCATCATTATCTACGATAACCGGCAGTCCGACTGCCTTTTCTAATTCATCTTTAAGCGGATAGTTTTTCCATCCGATGTTTACCGAATGGTAGACAAACCCCTCATCTATTTCTAAAAAGCCAGGGGATCCCATGCCGATGCCTTTAATATGGTCTTTATCTTTTTGATGTTCTTCAATTTTTGTTTTTATGCTTTCGCTAATATCTTTGACTATATTTTCTCCATTGTTTGTTGTATCAGTTTTTATGTTCCATTTATCAATGATTTGTGCTTCATCATCAATAAACGCCATTTTAACGGATGTTCCGCCTAGGTCAATACCTATATACCATTTATTACTACTCATTATCAAACCCTGCCCTTATGTCTTTCTTGATACTTAACAAAACTATTTTAAACGTACACCTTTTCTATTTTCCTAAAATATAAAGGAAATGTCCAGTCATATAACTGAGCATTTCCTTTAAATATCAGGATCCTTTGTTTTTAATGAGACAGGACGGCGATTTTTTGCGGAGCATCGAAGTCCTGAAAATCACATCTTCCATACTTCCAAATCACTATCTTAAGATTTGCTTCAGCATTTATCTCAGCATATGCAGTTGTTTCTTCATATTTATGATGAACCGGCATATTTATAAAAGCACCTTAGACCTTGAGTCATGCGGTCAGCTGGATGGTCTTAATCGATGCCTTATCCCCTCTTTACCAAAAACAGCATTGACACATTCTTTTCGTTTCATACACTTTGCCAATCATAACTGACAACCGTCCATGCATAGAATGGGACAAGGAGGCAGTTTGTCTTTATAGGGGGCATTTTATGAAAAAATACAGATCTTTTTTCTTTATTGTTGCATTGTCATTTCTAGTTGCTTTCTTACTATACTATTTTACAAGACATTCTGACTTGGAAGAAAGCATCACTTATTTTCCGGAAGATAGTGAATTAAGTTATATTTATAACAAAACAACACTAACAATCGAGCCCCAAAACCAATCAAAACCATTTAAGATTTTGTGGCAAACGGGGTCAAAAACCAATCAAAAAGTTTATTTGCGCGAGGATGTCTCGCTGTTGTTTAAAAATGGCCGCTTGGCTTCTATTCTGTCGAAATGGCGCAAAAATGCCCAAACTATTCATCAAGAAAAAACGCTCAGTTTTCATGACAGCGGACATTTCGAAGCGATAACGATTCATCATGCCGAGAAACATACAAATCAAAACGTTTATACAGGAAAAGATATCATGTCCTATGATCAAAGATATGTGATGGCGCCGAAAAACCAGCCAATATCATTTTTTAAAGTACCCGTCACACCTGAGGAATTGGGCTGGTATCACGTTTTAGACAGTGCGGTTAAGCAGGATCAACAAGAAATACTGGAAGAAGCTTCTAAACAGTTTCATATTCATCTGGCATCGTATTATATTTTTCCATTAACATATCTTCATATTTATAACCAGAATACGTTGCCGGGATTAGACAAAAAAACATCCCATAGGGCTGTTAGTCAACTATGGGAAGGATTATATAAAAACTATATTTTAGGCATCAAGCTTAAGGAAAACCAAACTGAAAATCCAATCGGCAGTTCTGTGCCATTCATTTTATATGATAAAAACAGCACTCATTTTTTAATTATTACTAAGACCGCAAGCGGAAAATTAGCTTTATTCAAACAGAAAATAAAAGCCTAACTGATTTCAGTTTCCGTGCTGCGACTTTTAAAAAACAGATTCCATAAATTTTCTTTTATACGGTCTGACTGGGATAGAATAACATAGCCAAATCCGGCCATGGCAACAATTAGACGAAAAATTCTATGGCGTCTATGATAAACAAAGCAGCTTAACAGCATAATTAATATTAATCTGACTATAGGCATTCTCAACTGCGTCACCCTCCTTAAGTTTAATATGAATGAAAGAGGGCTATTTTATACCTTTTTATCACTATCATAAAGATGCGCCATTTCGGAGAGATCGGCTTTCGTATTAATGTTGCAGAACATTTTCGATGGAAACCCTGCTTGCTCCGGATAAACAAGACACGTATTCACCCGTTCAAATAAGGCAGTCATTTTCAATTGTTCCTGCTTTAATAAAAGCTCAATATGCGGCAGGCAGCTTCTATGATAAACCGCTGCTGCCGGCTGTTTATATCCTTTAACCGAAGGTATCAAACATTGATTTTGCTGTTCTCTAAGAACCTGATCTTTCAGATACCTGACGAAGGCCGGTGTTATACCGGGCATATCACAAGGTAAAATCATGTACCATGAAGCCGGAATCTCTTGCATCGCTGTATATAGTCCGGCAAGAGGTCCTTTGCCGGAAAATGCAGGCCTGTCTTCAAAGACTTCACCTATATTAAGACTTTGAAATCGGCTGATGAATTCAGAACGGGTGATAACCATTGTTTTCTCTGTTTCAGCTTGTAAACTTTCGTACGTATACATAAACATCGGTTTATTTTTATATGGATAGAAAGCTTTGGGCTGGCCGAAACGCCGAGAAGCACCTCCGCACAAAAGAACGCCTGCAATATGATACGCTCTCATAACAGCATCACCAAAGCCCCCAGCAAACCTCCAAAAAGGGAGGAAAGGAAATTAACAAAACCGTTTGTCATCCAATAGTATCCATGCTGCCATTCTGTTTTCATATTGCAATGAACCGGCTGATCCGTATAAGAAGAGCACTTGCGGCAATAATATTGCGCTTGCAGCCATGCGCCAAGAAATGTGTCTAATAAATTGCCTAAATAGCCTGCGGCTGTAAATAAAATAATATAAAACAAAAAATGGTTCATTCCTATACTTGATAACCAAACAGCCGATATCAGAGCAATGGCAAATGAACCAATGACAGAGGCTGTTGTTCCTCTGATCGTTACAGCACCTGATAACCCCCCGGTCACCCTTCGTTTTAATCTAAAATGAAACGGCCTCTCACGACTTGTCTTGCCGATCTCTGAAGCCCATGTATCTGAAGCGGCTTCAACAATCCCCCCTATAAAAACACCATACCAGACTTGTGAGGGATGAAGCAGAAACAGTACAGCAGCTATAAATGGAATCCCGCCATTAGCGGCCACTTGCCAAATCGTTCTTTTCGGTTTTTCGAATTTATGACTCGTTTTTAGAGCACTTCCGATCAGACTCGATGAAATAAAGAAAACAAAAATGATCGCGAGTCCCGGCAAACCAAATGCCAGGATAATCGTGATTCCAATCACCGTCATCCCTGCTGCACCTGCCAATGTCAATAGATCTTTCTTATATGACATCCATCCTGCAGCTGCTAAGACAATAAAATATAAACTAATCATGAACATGACATCACATAAGTCGGCGTCACAATTTTTTGGACAGGCATGTCATGCGGCTCTTTCGGGATGTTTTCTTTAATTTGAACATCGAGCGCGAGGGATATTGTATTCCCATTATAACCCTCTAAAAACCGGTCATAATAGCCGCCGCCAAACCCTATCCTGTACCCTGCTTGATCAAAAACTAAGCCGGGAACGACAACTAGATTTAGTTTTTCTTTCCTTACAGCAGCTGTTTTGTCCTCAATAGGCTCCAGCAATCCGTAATAAACCGTTTCTAATTGGTCATATGAAGTGATTTGTCTAAATACCATTTGCTTAGACCTTGGCAAGCATTTCGGGACAACAACTATTTTTCCTTCTTGCCACGCCGCCTCTATTATTGGCCGAGTTTGAATTTCCCTGTCTCTTGATATAGTCAAGCCAATGACCTTAGCATGCCGCCATTCATCTTGCTTAATAAGATTGTTTTTAATGGCAAGGCAGTCATTTTTAAAGTCTTGATCTGATAGTTGTTTTAAAGCTGTTAATGTTTCTTTTCGCAATCTCGTCTTCTCGTTCATCACACATCCCCTTATCTTCTGATTGACTCCTCTATTCAAAATTAATCTTTACCATGCGCCATTGTCAAATTAATGGTTTCCGCTTTAATACTAGAATGCGGTCTATTCTTTGGAAAATAAGCGCATTGCCCTATCAAATAAAAGATTTAATACATAGAGTATCATATGCTTCCTACAGGGGGTGAGATAATGGGCTTCTTTGGCGGCTACGGCAGATGCGGATGCGGCTATAGCTACGCTGGCTACGGCTACGGCGGCGGATTTGCATTAATCGTCGTTCTCTTTATCTTGTTAATTATTGTTGGTGCAGCTTACGTTTATTAATTTAGAAGATGCCTGGCATTTCTTAGAATGTTCCCATGGCATACAATATATCAATCATTAAAAGGCGCCCTTCAACAGGGCGCCTTTTAATGATTGACAAAAATAAACGCCGAGTCCACATACATTCGGCGTTAATATTTTAATTATTTTGTTTCGCGATGAAGCGTATGTTTTTTGCAACGCGGACAATATTTCATTAATTCGATGCGTTCAGGATTTTTACGTTTATTTTTTGTCGTAATGTAGTTACGATCGCGAGTTTCAGTACATTCAAGTGTTACTTGTACGCGCATGTGTATCCCTCCAATACTATGATTGTCATTGCAATAAGCACTATATGATTTTATCAAATAAAAAGATTTCCTTCAAGCTGAAAATAAGCCATAGGCAAAACTTCTGAAACCATGAGGCAATCGGTTATATTAACTGACAGAGGATGCGGCCGGCATTTTTTGAGAAATATCTCCAGTTTTCGACCGTTCCCCCTTTTTCATACGGCTAACTTATGATATAAGTAATGAGTAGACCGAAATATTAGGAGGCGTAGTATGGGTTATTTAATATTAGTTCTTGTCGTCATTGGTCTCGTCATTCTAATTGTTTCTTTTTTCAAGGAAGACAGCTTTAAGCAATTAGAAGACCAAATTGAAAATACCTCTGTTGGAATGATACAAGAACTTAATCAAGTAAAGAAAAAAGTTCGGATTTTAGAAAAAGAACTATTAATCGAAGATCGCGAAAGATAAAGGTGATTATTTATGACAAAAAGAGGCATGCGGGGCTTTGCTGCAGGGATGCTTGTCGCTTGCGGCATTATAGCCTTCTTTTACTATCAGATTTTCCAACCGGCAAACGGCGGAAAAACAAACTCAAGCGAAACATTAACATCGAAAAATGTTCATAAATTTTTACTTGATCATCATTTAGTTGCTGTTGACCAGAAAGAATATCATCATTTGCAGAAATCTAAACCTCACAAGAACAATAAAGTGATTTACCGGACGAGACTATACATAACATCAGGCATGTCAACTGAGGATATTGCCGGCAATCTACAGGAATTTAAAATCATAAAAAATAAAAAAGACTTTCTTAAATATCTCAAAGAGCACAATCTAGAAGAAAAGATACAACCCGGCCATTATGATCTCGGCAACAATATGTCTTTAGCAGAAATCGTCAATAAAATAACCACGTAAATGTTAAGAAACAGCTGTATTTGATGACTGGAAAACATGAAATAAACAAACGCCCGCTTAGTGATAAGCGGGCGATTTGTTATTTAAGATGATTGATTTTTGCTTCCTTTTTTTTGAAGGTCGAAATAATCATCAATAGCATCTTTTGCGATGTCTAAGTTAATTTCTGCCGTCTTAATATTTGGAACCACAACTGCGACAGCAACTTCCGGATTTTTGGACGGTGCATAAGCTACAGCCGTCTTATTATAAAGATTCGGGTCTTTTTCTACGTCAATTTGCGCTGTACCTGTTTTGGCTGAAATATCGTGCGGATCAGATCCTAATTTTGCGCCAGTCCCTTGCGGGGAATGGGTAACCAAATGAAGACCTTCGTGTATCGTATCTAATTGCTCCTGAGTATTATTAATGTGATTTAATACTTTTGGATCATAATTATAAATTTCCGGCCCCAGCTGATCAGGGTCTTTTCCAGGTGCATGAATTGATTCAAGAAAATGCGGCGCAACCCGGTTTCCGCCATTAGCAATCGTTGAAATATATTGAGCCAGCTGCAGCGGTGTATAAGTATCAAATTGTCCGATGGCAAACTGCATAATCTTACCTGGCTCTTCCGGAATACCGCCCGTATAGCCGATGCTTTCATATGGCAAATCAACACCGGTATTTACACCTAATCCAAATTGGCTGTATACCTGTCTCAATTCTTCAAAGGCTTTCTTATAACGGTCATTATAGAAAACGCGTACGTTGTAGCCGTTGCCGTTATTAGAGAACTGGAAGCCGGCCATTTTACCTGCTATTGTACCCATATAGATGTTAGAAGAATGTTCCAAAGCTGTTGCGGCGTCAACATAGCCGATGTTAGGCTTAAATGATTTAAAGGTGCCTCCGCCTTTAAAATGAATCGGCATATCCATGATCGTACCAGGCAAAGCATTATATTGGTAACCAGCCGAAACAGTTGCACCTTTAACAGCTGATCCAACCTGGAACGAACTTAGTGCTGTTTTATAAGATGTATCATCGAATTTTCCTGTTTTCGGATTATATGTTCGGCCTACCAGCGCAAGCAGCGCACCCGTTTTCGGATTTGTCACAACAGCATACGCACTGTCTGTACCTGCATACTGTGAATAAGCCTGCATAATATGTTTTTCCATCTGCTTGCCTAATTTGTCTTCGAGATCACTGTTGATCGTCAGTTGAATGTCATCACCCCGACGTCCTTCAGTTTTCTTAGGGGTATCGATTGGGTGATTATTTTTTGTCGTAAAGTCGAGGATCGTCGGTATACCGCGCAAGGCGTTTTCATATTGTTCTTCTAAATTGCTGACCCCTACTTTTGAGTTGCGGTTATAACCCTCAGCCAAGTATTGATCAAGTTTTTCTTGAGGAATATCACTTACTTTTCCAAGGTAAAAACGATTTCCGTTCGGATAATCTCTTGTTGAATCCACAGAGGTTTCAATCATGCCGTCGAATTCATTTAAATGCTCGCCTATAAGCGCTAATTCCTTTTCACTTAGTCCTTTTTTAATCGTATGCGGATTTAAAGTAGTCGATTGATCGAGTTCATGTTTAATCGCAATAACCTGCATTTCCTCTTTGGTGATCGACGACAGGTCTTTTTTAGTAATTTTATCTAAAAGCGCATTATATTCTTTCTGCGGATCTTCTTTATATTTGTTCTGTTCACTTTTCGTGAGCTTTTCATCATAGGCATTCTTATGGGTAAGAATCCAGTAATCTTTCATATCACGTTCAGTAACTTTCTTTGTGTCCATTGTTATATACTTGGAAAGCTTACGGGCAATTTTCAAATTATCTTCGCTGGAAGTGCCCGGATGCCTAATATATACAACAGCCATCTCCGCTTTATTTCCGGCTAGAACCTTGCCGTTTGTATCAACAATTTTCCCCCTCGGCGAATCCAGCTTCGCCTTAACATGCTGTGTTTTTTCGAGTTCGTGCTTATAATCTTCGCCCTTAACAATTTGGACAACGCCAAGTCGTAAGATTAAAATTGAAAAGGCCAAAAACACCGAAAGAAACAGCATATTCAAACGAAAAGGAAGATTGCTTCTGCCTCTCTTTTTATCTTTCCCCATCCAATTCACTCCATCACGTGTTAACGATTGTTGTACTCTCCCAAAAATAAGACACCTTGTCGTTTGATGTCTTATATTTCGCTGTTCCTATTTTACTTTAGTTTAAAATGACTTGTCAAAGCTTTATACAGTCGAACCGCTTTCTCCATCGCGAATTTTCTTTGGCGAATCAGCCGTTAGTTGTTTTGAACTGTCATTTGTTAAATTTATGTGACGTATCCAAAAGTAAACCATTGGATGGCCCAACCCAATGATTAACAATAAGCAGCGTAATCCTTGTTCATCTTTAAATAATAATACAGCCGCCAAAAACAATAGAATTGAGGTGATTCGTCCGCTGTTATAAAAAATTTCCCGAACAACGACATACTCTATTCTCATAGATGCTGAACGCCACCCTTTGCCAATAACATCAAATGTCAACGATCCGTACGGGACAACAAGGGCAGGATAAGCTAAGGCAATTAAAACGGCATAGATCATTAAATTTTTATAATTCAAATGAAAAATAAGCAAAAAAATAGCCGCATAAAGAACTAGTCCGCTGCACAAAATCGCTTGAATCCTCTTATCTGGTTTAATCAGCCTTGAAACCAAATAGTAGCTGATCAGCATGACGCCGGATTCAACAAAGCTGTAGGCACCTAATGACATTTCGCTTTTAGTTGTAATAAATACCCAAATCACAATAATAAAAGAAAAAGTACCTTCTCTGCAACCTTGAAAAAAGTGTGCATTAAGGATGTACTTCCAATTATCGTTATTTTGCCGCTCTTTTAAAATGCGTTTAATTTGAAACTCGCCTTTGGCATGTCTTCTTTTTATAAAAAAACTTACCGCAACAGCACAGGTAAACAAAAATAAAGAGATTGCAAAAATGACTTTATAACCTATTTCGTCAACCATGGAAGAAATAATCCAACCGGCTGTTAAAGGCCCAGCCATACCAGCCAATGATGATAGCAGACCTAAAAATCCATTAAAAAAATCCCTCGTCTTTGGCTCTGTAATTTCAAATATCAAAACATTAAATGCCAGCCAATAAAACCCGAATCCAATGCCGATTAAGGCGCCTAATAAAAGCAAAAACTGTTTGGCATGATTCCCCAAAAGCAATACCGTGATAAAAAAAACCGCCAACGAAATGACACCAAGCCTCATGACAATGACACGGTCAATTTTTTTTGCCCATCGGCCGGCAATAATAAAAGTCAAAGGCTGAAATATGACGATCATTAAATTATATAAGCCAATATCAATCAAACTTTTCGATTGCTTCCAAATGTATACATTCACGAAAGTATTAGAAAGAGCAATACTCAAATAGTACAGACCGCCAATGAGCAATAAAAGTAAGAGATCTTTTGGAATCTTTTCTTTCCCGGTTATTTTGCTTAAAACGCTCATCTTCCTAACCTCCCTTACTTTTGGACAATGTTAGTGTGTGTAATTGCCTCCCCGTTATTCGAAAGACAAAAGCCCGCCAGCCGGCGAGCTTTCATTCCGCAAATAAAAAAAGCCCGCATTGGTGGTGACCCCCAAAAGTTAGAGTTTTAATTATGTAGCTGTTTGGCTGGTTTGAGCTCGGTATTGTACTGGGCTTAAACCAGCCAATTTTACT
>NZ_JAFBER010000020.1 GCF_016908855.1 Scopulibacillus daqui
ATTTAAAAAGGATGACCCCTGTTCAATACAGAGATCATCTTCTAAAAATAGCCTAGGCTTTTTTTAAAATGTCCTTTACAAAGGGTACACTTTAATATAGTGCAGTAGGATGAGCGTGGCTAATTAAAGTTAAGATCTTTAATTTTTAAGTTAATGAATGTCCACGTTTTCACAAGGGATTCAGCGATGGTATTAATAATCTCTTGATTTTTAAAATAATAAAGGTGAGACAAAGGATTCCAGCTTGTCAGCAATCCGCCGGTATTCACTTCAATATCTTTGGTCACAATCTCAGCGTAGGCTTTATCTATTGTTTTTATCGGATAACCAAAAATATCATCTCTATCGTAGAAATTTAACCATTCTCCTTCAAGGTGAGGATAATAATCTGATAGGGATGCTGAAGGAACAATCATAGTTTTATCAAAATCAGTATAACGGAGGCTCCAAAGGGGAATAGGACAACCTAATGAATAAAAAGCGGTCAATGTTTTGCCTTCTTCAATCGGTGTATGATGAATTTTGCCTTTTACGGCTTTCGAAATGCGTTTTGGAATATACTGCAAATCATAGAAGTAATTGCTGGCAATAACGGTTCCTAGACTATGGGCAATGACAAATAAAGGGGTTTTGGAACCGGCGGCTTCGCTAATATCATGGATGGCATCAGCGCATACTGCATGGACTTTATCGTAGTTGGGATTGCCGGATAAAGTAGGTTGATAGGCAATGGCATCCCCAATAAAATCAATGACAAACTCTCTCATTAAAGCATAATCCATCTTGCCTCCTTTACGTGTATTTTCCCATAATTTGTTTTCCTCATTTTCAAACACTTTGCCCCAAAATACAGGTTTGATGACGAGCTCTGAGTCGAATTGCGAAGTGTGTTGACTTAATTTCTTATTAAAAGTTTTCCCGAGTTCATGAATAAAATCATCTGCAAAGTGTCTATTCTGACTGCCAATCCCATGTAAGATGATGATTCCTAATTTTTGTGTCATATGAATCCTCCTATAAGAAAATTTAAAATTACGTTAATTCTGATAATTTTAGTTATTGGTATCATCTTATAATTAAATCCTTTTCATGTAAATCCAACCAATCGACTAATATAATTGTATAATCAAAAAAGAGTCCTCTTAAATAAAATATATTAAAAATATTTTGATGAATGAGGAGCCATAGAGTATGACATTTAAACTATTTTTGGATCCCGGTCACGGTGGAAGTGATCCGGGTACTGAAGGGAACGGTCTCGAGGAAAAAAATATTACATTAGAAATCTCAAAAGAAATCTATCATATTTTAACAAGCGAATACAGCGATGTCAGTGTTAAAATGTCGCGTACAGGAGATACCTATCCAACGTTAGCCGAACGGACTAATGAAGCCAATCAATGGGGAGCTGACTTTTTCCTCAGTATTCATATTAATTCCGGCGGCGGAGAGGGCTATGAAGATTATATTGATACAGGTTTATCCGACAGTTCGAGAACCGGTCAAATTCGAAACGATATTCATTCAGAGGTAATCAAGGTCAACGGATTGGGGGATCGCGGCGAAAAGAAAGCCGATTACTATGTTCTAAGGAATACGATAATGCCTGCGGTTTTAACGGAAAATGGTTTTATTGATAATGCTGGTGATGCGGCAAAAATGAAGGATCCATCGTGGATAACAGCAGTTGCACGCGGACACGTTAATGGACTGGTTAAAGCCTTTGGCTTAAAAGACCAGTCTGGTTCAGGGACTTTTTTGATTCGCGTGAAAGCGGATTCTTTGTGGTACTATAATAAGCCTGACTGGCATGCTAAGGCTGGAATAGTTCATAAAGGCGATGTTTTTACAGTTGTTGACATATTAACCGTCGAGGGATCTGAAATGTATAAGCTTAAAAGCGGAAATTATATAACCGCGAATCCTCAATATGTAGAAAAGGTGCAGGGCTAGATCCGCTGATTATTAATGATAAGTTTAGGCGATAGCGCAGGAGCTTTTACGAATAAACCGAAGTATGGAGAATGTTTTGTCCGATATTTTTGAACTTTGGAGAATTTATTTAAAAACCATTTAGGTCAATGCTGAAAAAGCTAACATTCTCCCGCTAGTATACCCTTTGTAAAGGATATTTTGCCTTCGCCGGAGATTTTATAAAAGTTTGGCCGCCGCCATTTGCTTGAGTGTCTTAGCGGCAGCTTATTTCAGTTATAAACTAATCGATTCCCTTAAAATTAAGGAGAATCGTTTTTTTTTTTGGTGAGTTTAAGATTTGGCTCAGAAAACGCCATGATGTTTTAATACTTTGTAATATAGGTATACGAACCAGTATGGAAGCAAATAAGAGATAAATGTCCAAAATATATTCCATCCGTTGTGATAGACTATTTTACCTGATATTAACAATGTTAGTTCAAGAAAAGTAGTGAATAACGCTGCGATAAAAATCCATAAATAAGGATTGGATTTGCGGGTATGGACAAAATGAATCATAAGACTGGAAAGAACCGGATAAATGCCAAGATTAAATGGAACAGCAGAAGCTGTTTTATCTTTTAATACGGGCATTAAATCCCAAAATTCAACATAAAATCCCCATTGGTTTACGGTATAGGCTATCACGGACATGAAAGGAGCTATTGTTAAAACTGCTTTAGGGTTGATTAAATATAACCATACGCCGAAGATCCATGGCACTATAAATCCAATCAAGATATTCGATAACATCTTTAACCTCTTTCTTCCGCGATCAAAACCTTTAAGGCAAATTAAACCTTTGCTTATTATATTTTTGACAAAAAAATCAAGGGTTATTTTGATATCTATTGCCGCAATATAAAGTTGGAGGTGAAAAAATGGCAAATCAAAAAAACACGGGTCAGAATCAAGGTCAGCAAAATGTTGCAAACAGAGTAGCGAATACGGTTAATACCGGGACACAGGCTATTTTTAATGCTGCGCAAAATACATTGGAAGCAACGAAAAATATCACTACAAATGCTGTGAGTCAAACGGCTCAAGCGATTAGTGATACAGCACAAAATACGACAAGCAGCAACCAGCAAAATAAGCAAAACCAGCAAAACCAATAAGCCATATAGGAAGTACCTATCTCTCTTCTTTTGTGATAGGTACTTTCTTAATTTGAATAAAGCTTGCCTAGATTATCTTTAAATGTTTTTTTCGATACTGCGATTATTTTTGGATATAAATCATGGCTTTTTGTGATCATTCCTTTTCTGCCGCTGGGGTGAACAACAACTAATAATATTTGCAAGAACAACCGCTGCCATTTTTCTGACCATTTTTCCTGTATATCAATAACATTGAAGCCAAACTGATGAGCGCCTTTATGTAAAATGGATATCCCATACAGAGCCTTAATAGTCATTTTTTGGCGTTCGATTTCTTCTATATAAGCACCTATTCGTATTAATGTTGTCTTCATGGCGTGGATAAGACTTAAAGCCAAATGAATGTTATTTTTGGCTTTCGAAGCTTTTTTTAACAGCATTTTGTTATTGAAATGAAGTTCAAGTATCAAGTCGCCTTTCTTAATACACTCACCGTCATTGAGCAATAACGGCCGACCTTTATAAATCTTGACCTTAAAATAAAGCAAATCTTCTTCATGGCCCAAACTCAGACGATTAAGCCGATGATAAATCCGTTCCCAAAAAAACCATATTTTAATTAAACATTTCTTTTTCAATGTAAATGTTGTTGAAGCTCGTTCAATAGCCATTGAAACATTTTTCTCCCCGTGAAGTCATATTTGTATTTATGATGTGATTTTTTCCCAATATAAAAATAGCTTTCCAATTAGAAAGGAAAGCTATTCTAAATCATCTTTATGATGTTTTTATCCTTTATCGAAAAAAATAGCATTGCCGTTTAGGCATGGCAGTTAAAAGGAGATGGCATTCTTTTAAAGAGCAGCTTGGTTTAAGTTATTAGAAGAGATTTATGCGGCGCATCTAAGTTAAGTTTTCGCTGCGCCGCTGAGATGCTGTTTAAAATCGTTCATTGAATGATAATATTTTTCTAATGCGGATGGCATCTTTGCCATGGCTCCGCAATGCGGACAATGGATATTGGCATAATGAGCAAGCATTTTCTCAGGTTTGACGTTATAGGCTTTGTTACACTTTCTGCATTCAAGAACCGTGAATATATTTTGCACTGGCAACCCACTCCTTTCACCTTTCTTTAACAATGTTATTCAGCCGAAGAAATGGAAATGCCAAATACATTATCATCCTCGTGAATGGTTCCGAATGACTGCCAGCCGCAGCTGAGCCATTTTTACGGCAAATGAAGAAACTGACTCGAGCGCTTTGAAACCATAGCTTTACATTATTGCCAAATCCGCAATCCCGAAAAGATGAAACTATATCTTATACCCTTATAGTGCTAATGAGTGATATATATATCAAGGCAGCTGGTGATCTCATATAAATATTAATATCTAAATAAACTTAGCTAAACCGCAAGCGTAAAAAAGGCTGTCGGACTGACAGCCTTTAGAGGCGCAATATTATTGCTTTCTCATTAACATTCATCTAGTTTTGCTACAGTTAAAGTACCTTGGCCAAGAACACCGGCAGCAATTGGTCCATTAGCCACAACTTGAACGAGGTCACCTTTGCAAAGATGAACGATTTCAGCAAAATTAGCCAAGCCAACAGCAGACAGCGGACCTGCATTTCCTAAAAATTTAGAATCTGCATATACGGAAAGACCGCCTGTTGCTGAAACAACTAATACATTGGCTGTAAATTCAACAAGGTAGTCGCCTTCTTCTTCCACAATAATACCGCCGGTAGGAGCAATACGAACACAATCTGTCACTAAGACAGGGGTTGTTAATGGAAGAGGAATAGGAGTTCCTGTGACGGCTAGAGTCAATAAAGATCCTGATGTGACGACACCGACGCATTCCTCTTCTTCGCAGCATTCTTCTTTCTCGCGTTCACAACACTCATCTTCAAATTTTTTATTAATAAAGAATTCTCTTCTCTCAAAGCAGCAATCTTCAAAAAGGTTAGGTTTATGTCTATTATCAAAGCTCATTATTTGACCTCCTTTCATTATATCATATTGCTATTTTCTATTATGGTATGGTCAAAGGCGGAAGAGGAGGAAAATGTGCGATTGTTCTAGAAGAAGAGCACGTGAAGGTTCTATTTCGATCATTCCTCATCTTGGCTGCGAGACAAATATGAAAAAGCAGGCCGTTTAAAAATGGCCTACTCTTATGCTCTTTTATAATTAACATTCATCTAGTTTTGCCACAGTTAAAGTACCTTGGCCAAGTACACCAGCAGCAATAGGTCCATTCGCTACAACTTGAACGAGATCACCTTTACAAAGATGAACGATTTCAGCAAAATTAGCCAAACCAACAGCAGACAGCGGACCTGCGTTTCCTAAAAATTTAGAATCTGCATATACGGAAAGACTGCCTGTTACGGATACAACAAGTACGCTAGCTGTAAATTCAACAAGATAGTCGCCTTCTTCTTCCACAATAATACCGCCGGTAGGAGATATACGAACACAATCTGTCACCAGCTTAGGAGACGTTAAAGGCAGAGGAATAGGGGCGCCTGTAACAGCCAGAGTCAGCAAAGATCCTGATGTGACGACACCGACACATTTTTCTTCGCAGCATTCTTCCTCACAGTGTTCTTCTTTAAATTCACAATCTTCTTCGCAGCAATGATGATCGCGTTCTTTTATCCATAATTCTTTTCTTTCAAAGCAACAATCATCAAATAGGTTGTTTTTATGACCCATAATGGATTGACCTCCTTTTTTATTATATTTTATTGTTATTTTTAATAATGGTATGGTCAAAGGTGGAGGGCGGAAAAAATGTGCGATAGCACTGGAATGAAGAATGATAAATAGAATAAGGAGCACAAATAACAACTACATAGAAAGCTGATTAAAATAAGCGGCAAAGGGTTTAGATAAAAAAAGGAGGTAAAAAATATTTAAACCCTTTTATCTATGTAGTTGTTGATATATTATATGATTTTTTGTCAAGATCGCTTCCATCATATAATTAGGAGAAAAATGGATTTATAATTTTTTGAAATACGATATGCCAGAGCAAACAATAGCACAGTATAAGAAACACAAAAGATATCAGGGATGCTAAAGCAAAAATGGCATGCAGCAAAAGACCAAAAAAGATTTAATAAAGAAGGTCGTCTATACAAAAAATCCCTTTCCATCATTAAATATAAAGAAAGAATGATGAAGGAGGGATTTTATGTCCTTTACAAATAAATGTTGTCATGAATGTGATAGATGTCATCATAGATGCCATTGCCGACATAGACATCATTGCTGCTGCAGACGCAGACACTGTTGCGAAAGAGAAGAATGCTGCTGCAGACGCAGACACTGTTGTGAAAGAGAAGAATGCTGCTGTTTTAGGAAATGCCGCCGCAAACATTGCAGAAGACACAGATGCTGTTGTTAAGCAGAGTTGCTATTAAATTTTATAAATGAAACGAATTTAGTTTATCGCTTCATTTTTTAGAAGATAGATATATAAATCTTAAATGTTCTGACCACGAGCACAGTTTTTATAACTGTGTTTTTTTTTGCTGCTGGAGAGAGGTCTGTAAAAGCCGCTTTTAGTTGTTTTTTGTAAAAATAGAAATTATATTATATTTAATTATAAATGTCAATGATTAAGGAGAATGATTAAAATCAAATATTTAATAAAACAGAATTATTTAATCGGAAATTTTAGAATTGGCGAGAAATTATGTTTCATAATCTATCATAATAAGTTATAATGGGGCATAAGAATACGAATTTTGTAATAGGAGGTGCAAATGATGATGAATTCTGGCGTAACTGCGCGCCTGAATGGGGACATTTATCAACAATTTGGCAAAGAAGTTTTAGTTTCAACTGTATATTTCAGGTATTTAGAATCTATCTTCGATATTGATAGAGAGGTGCAGCGTGAATTAGATATTAAGAAGTGCAATGATATTAAGGCGTTTATTTTACATACCGTCCGGGAAGGCACATTTTATTTTTCGCCATTTATATTCTCAGCCCGAGACAGTGTCGAAAACAGCAACGGTACATGGGAAATACCCCCGGGTAAGCGGCTGTTTATATTAGACGGGCAGCACCGCTACAAAAGTATGGAGAAAGCCATTCTTGATTTGCAAAGTGAATTATCTGTTCTTGAAGGATCCTTTCCAGAGCGGGAAGAGGACATTCAAGTCATTAAAAAGGATATTGAGAAACTCAGGAATTATCCGATCTCGATGCAAATATATTTAAATTTATCAAAAGAAGATGAGCGCCAACTGTTTACAGACATCAATACAGAAAGAAAAGAAGCGCATTATGGACTTATTATGCAATATGATCATCGTGATGAATATATCGAACTAACGAGACAAATTGCGAATCAGTTGAAAAATTCTTTTGATATTGAAATGAAGTTGTCAAGATTAACGGTTCAAAATAGCTCAGTGACTTCTCTAACGATTATGCGACGGTGTCTTTTAGCTTTATTCGAAGGCATTCTAACAGTGAAAAAAGGTTCACCAAATCCAAAAAAGTGCAGAAAAGATGAAATGTTTGATATTGCCGTTGCATTCTTTGAATCTTGGTTAGACGTTTTTCCAAGGAATATGCATGATAGGGAGAAATATGTCACAGGATTATCGGGAATTCAAGTCGCAACAGCCTATACAGTCTTTCAATTGGCAAACAGCTGCGATTTAACTTACAGCGAAGCGATAAACTCAATTAAAAAATTAACGCATCATTGCACGTGGCTCCATTCTGATCCGCTTTTTAAAAACTTCTATGACTCCTCAACAAGGCGAATTAAGAACCATTCAAGCACTTCAGCCATTCAAAAGTTATCAAAAAAGTTTATGTCATTGGTTTGCAAAGAAGGTGGCAGCGTTGTCTATTGAACAATGTATGTACACCTATTCTGTTGAAGAATTAGTACAATTGATGGACAAAGAACTTATAACGATCAGGCAAACTAATCAATCCCAAGTAAGGCATTTAAAAAAATATATTTTTAACAATGCAAAGGAAAAGAAAATATATCTTCCGCCGATAGTAGCCAATACAGATGCCCATCTTGTTCAAAAACCGCAATACTTTCGAGTCATTGATGGAAGTAAAAGGGTTTTGGCTTTATGCCAACTCGCAAAAGACATGAAAAATAATAAACATAGAACGGGCGAAGATTTTAAAAACTATATCGCTCTCTCCCTTCTATTAAAAGATGCTCAAATCGCGGTACAGATGTTTAGCGGCCTAACCTCTGAAGAATGTAACCAGCTCTTCGTGGATTTTAATACTAAAGGGAAGAAAGTGGCCCTATCAAAAAGAATCTCTTATGATTCTCGAAACCTTCTAAACGTCATTACGAACAAGTTAATGACTACAAATAAAGATTTACAGACGGCTGGCGTTGAAACAGAAAAAAGGGCGGTCATCAAGCCGACAAACAAAAACCTTCTTTCACTGTCGCAATTAAAACAAATCGTCGGCATATTTATCGGCATAGAAATTAACAGCCATTTTGAGCAAAGAAAGACTCCTTATTATTTATCTGAGGAAGAGTATATTCAACTCATTAATGAGTGGTTAAACTGTTTGTTTCAATTACATGATCCCGAAACGATTGGGAATTACGAACATACGATATTAGCCGGATTCCCTATGCTTCGGGCCATTGCTTATTATGTCAATAGAAGAACGAATAATAAGTCATTGAACGCACGGAAAAAGATTGTCAAAGAGCGGATGGCGAGGTTATTAAACATTGATTGGAGCATTCATCATCCTAAGTGGCAAACGTTTGCAGGTGATTTTAGGGGACACAAAAACTATTATCATTTATCCAAAGATAAAAAAACATTGCTTAAGCTTGTGGAATGGATGGAAGGGGGGTGATGGATATTGGAAGGAAAAAAATAAATCCCTTAAGTGTACAGCCTGCAAAAGCACACACTTAAGGGATTAGACATGTTGGGTATGCCAACATATTGTTAGTATACCCTCTTTTTTTAGTAAATAAAAGGAGGAATATACGTGGAATATCTTGGATTCACTTATGTGATTCATCCAAAAACGATGGCGCTTGTGCCATTTTATAATGAAAAAGGTGAAGTATATACGGAAATTTATGAATCTGATCAAGTTCTCGTAATCGAGAATAAACCCCTTAATATTGTTAAAGACAGCTGTTATGCAGGCGGGTCGACTTATACGGGGCGTGTTGACGGAACAACGAAACTGATGAACTATACTAAAATGCAGCCAATTGTGATAAATGATGTCAGCGGCATTGTTGTTTTCCCGCTTGAATCGCCGAATAATGAAATGTGCATATGGCTTTCCCATCATCATATAGGAAAAGTGATTGACAAAGGACCCGGTTATTCAACAATCCTCTTCAAAAATGGAAAAGCTTTGCCTGTTCCTTTTTCAAAAGATGTCGTAGAAATTAAAATATTGCGTGCCGGGCAGTATCGGATGTTTTTATTTGATAGATTGACGTCAAGCCAAAAGTTCTTTTATATGTTGCACAGTCATCCATTAGAAGTATTGTAAGTGGAAAAACCAGCTTATTTTTTAAGCTGGTTATTTTTATTATTGATTCATCCTGTTAAAGGGGAATATTTAAAAAACGATAAGCTCATGTTTTGAAATCGTTAATCCTGCCATTTAAATTGATTTTGAAAAGGTTCCAATAATTTATGATTATAATATTTTTGAGTCAGCCGAAATTGCTTGAGTATTTCCGAATGGTTATCTTCGATTAATTTCACGCGCTCCAATATATTTATATCTAAAAGCGGGGCATCAGTTGATACAATATATTTCTCCAAACCCAGCAAATAAGCGAGATCAAACACTTTGAAACGATAACCGAGCGGGATGCAAGGCACATGAGTGGCCAACGATAACAGGTTGGCATGGAGTTTAAAATTGATGGTCATTGAACAAGAAGATAATTGAGACATGAGCTCCTGTTCGTTATATAAAGTATCGTCAAATTTAACATTTTCGGGACTGTTAATCTTTTCAAACAGCCTTTGGCAAGAAGGGGAGTCAGCAGCCCAAACAGTATAGATTAAAATTTTATAGCCTTGTTTAATTAAGTTTTTTGAGACGTTAACCAGGGCATCTTCGACTTCTATTTCATTTTGTCCGTAAAGCCGGTCATAAGTTGTTCCCCAATTGATTCCTACGATTTTTTCTTGGTTTTTGATATTTGGAATGTCTTGTGTTTCCAACAATAATCCTGGGTCCCCTATGATTTGAATGTTTTTGCTGTTTGCGCCTAGAGACGCAAGCACTTGTTTTGTTAAAGGTCCTCTTACTCCGGCAAATTTGGCTTTTGCGAAAGTTTCTCTTAATATTGCAGCCTCTCGTTCTGGGGAAAGTTTTTCTAAACAAGGCGCTTTTCCTAACAAGATTAAATCCAGTTCTTCCTTATCAATCCAATCAATGCCGCTTCCCCAGATAAAAATTTCCTTTTGCCTTTCAATAGCCTTATATAGAATTTCAATATAACCAGGCAATAATAAAGAACCCCCGCCAAGTACAATCGCATCATAGGGTTCTATATTTTGAATATCTAAATCAGGAAGAGAGGGGATAATTTTTATTTCTTCCTGATTCAAATAATAATTGCTTAAATCCTTAAAGATATGCCATAACAATTCATCTCCAAGGTTGCCAAACCCAATCCAGCCTATATAGAGAATTTTTTTCATGTGGCAGTATCTCCTAACATTGAAATATATAAATTTAATAATTTTTCCGCGGATTGATGAATATCGAATTGATCAACGACCCACTTCCTTGCATCAGAGCCAATTTTTTCTGCGTATGATTTTGAAGAGACAATAGGTTTGAGATCATGAACCAGGGTGAATCTGCTGCATGATTTCTTAGAGGCATGATCACCGAAATAACAATACCAAGCCTCTTCATACTCTTCTTTTCTGACCAATCCAAAGTAGCCGTGGTTTCCCACTGCAATAACGGGTTTTGAGCAAGCCATGGCTTCAAGAGCAACTCTTCCAGTCCCAACGACACAGTCTGCCATAGAATAATATTTTTGCATATCATGATATTTTTCTCCGATAAGATGGATAAATTCGTCTTTACAAGTTCGATTGATGAGGTTTGCCAGGTTTTGAATATCGTGAAATCGCGGTCCGTCTCCTACGATAATGACATGAAGATTTGGAGCGAATGATAATTTGATGTCTTTGCAAGCTCTTAATAACATCATACAAATATTGGCTTTTGCCCAGTTCAAACGGCTGCTGTACAATATTGTAGCGGCGTCAGGAGGAATACCTAATTGCTTTTTCAAATCTAAAACTTCGCTGTCATCTATCAGAGTATATTGGCTTGTATTAATGCCATTAGGAATAATAATAGAAGACTGATCATTTAATTCTTCAATATATTTTTGGGTCGGCGGACTGACACAAATGATCAATGAACTTAATTTTAATACTTGGATGATTTCTGATTTGGGGTAGTATGTGCCATGAACTGTGAAAATAGCAGGGATTCCTAAATCTTTGGCTGCAGAAAAAGTTATGAATCCTGAAGGTGTTTGGTGGGCGTGAACAATCGTTATTTTTTCTTTTTCCATAATAGTGCGTATTTTTTCATATAAGTCCTTTTTTTGTTCTTCTTCAATATTTAAAGTCAAAGGAAAGTTTACCAGATAAATGGGGCATCCGATTTTTTTGAATTCAGATAGCAGTTTGCCTTCTCGTCCGGCGATAACGAGGTAAACCCCGCGTTGAATCAATTCTTCAGCCAGGCTCAATACATGCGTTTCCGTTCCGCCCACATCTAAGCTATCCAACGCCATCAATATCCGAACAGATTGAACATTCATTGTTTATCACTTGCCTTTGTGAAAAATTGCCGGGAACGTTGATTAGGGTGACTGCGGTAGTAATATAAAACTTCCGGCAAATTGTCAATTTTTAATTGAGCATTAAGAAATTTCACGATAAATTCATAATCCTCAGCGCCTTTAACCCTTCTTGTAGGCCCGCCTAACTGATCGAAAACCTTCCCGCGAAATAAGATCGTTCCATGGCAAACACAATGCCCGCCATGAGCGTAGGTTTTTAGGATATCATCGCCAAACTTTAGCCAATTTGCCTTTGTTTGATTAGAAAAATCTCCTGTCGGAAAATATGAATAATTAGTACCGACAAGGTCTATATCGGGATTATCTTTCAAAAATTTAATCTGTCTTTCTAATCGTTCCGGATGTGAAATATCATCACCGTCGTGGACGGCTATAAATTCCCCCGAACTTAAAAAATAGCCAATGTTCAGTGAACCGGAAAAACCGACATTGCTTGGAAGATCAATTAATTTAATGTCGAAATGGGGATCCATTTTTTTCTCCCAATCTTCTATCTTCTGAACAGTTTGATCAGTAGAAGCATCATTAACTATAATCACTTCAATATTTTTATAGGTTTGGTTCAGAAGACCGTCTTAACAATCTTCGATAAAAGACTCAACATTATAACATGTAATAACCACACTGATTAAACCCTTAGTCCGTTTATATAACATGATAATTCACCTCGACTATTACTATGTAAACCAACTTTTAAAAGTGAGAGCAAAAAACGGAATTTGATAAAAATGGTAATTGAGCTGAAACGTCGTGTAGGAAAAAATAAATATATAACTATTTTTGGTAATTTTAGTAAAGAAAACTATACATTAGAGATTTTGTTGAATATCTTTTAAGGTGTAATTTATTAAGAAAGGATAGTTAAAATGCTGAATAAAAAAATTGGCGAACCTTGCTGCGATGAATTGCGGCACCAGCTTTTAAAATTGTTAAATTCAAAAGTGGAAATTGTGACAAAGTTTGGTCCGGTCGTTGGAACATTGATAAAGGTTAAAGACGGTTATGCGGTTCTTGAGGAATCCGATTCTGTTTTTGTGTATGTTTTATTGCCAAATATTCAATTCGTAACTATTTTAGAATAAAGGAGTTTTCTTATGTCATTAACAACTGAAGAGCAATTAAAAGAAATTAAAGGCAAAAAAGTTGAGGTTGCTACTGACCATGTTCTGATTGAAGGAATATTGGTGAAAGTCAAAGACGGCATTATTGAAATCGTCGAAACGGTAACAGGATATGAAGAAATTACACGCCTCGTGATAATACCTATTTTCGCTATTAATTTTATCAGGATAAGACTTTAATTCTACAAAAAGCCACCGAAAAAATTCGGTGGTTTTTTGTATTCTCAGCTAATCCCATGCAGTTTTCGTTTGATAAAAGTCTATGAGCTAAAGTCATTCAGGTTGTTCGTTATGTCTTTAAGCTCAGAACTAGAATAGAATTTGTCGTCATTTAACACTTTTTAAAGAGAATGAAACATATGTCCAAGCCATTTTAAAGTTTTTTAATAGCATATAGCGTATCTCTCTTTTTCGAGAGAGATTATTTTTGAAAGGGGTATTTTATGAATAAAAGACTCATTCCGCATAGAATTGAAAAAATAATGAGTGCCGAGGAGATAAAAGATAATATTCCTAAAGGCATTCAATTGATTCATGCGCCAAAGGTTTGGAATGAAGCCGATTATGGACGAGAAGCGATCGTTGCTGTAATAGATACAGGTATCGATAAAAATCACCCCGACTTAAAAGATAGAATTATAGATGGCAAGGATTTTACTGGCACTGGCGATTATCAAGATGATCACGGTCATGGCACTCATGTATCAGGAACGATACTGGCCTCTCTAAATAATAGGGGTGTCGTCGGTGTATCTCCATTAGCCAAGGTGCTGGTGTTGAAAGCGCTCAATCAGCAAGGTGAAGGTGAATCTCAATGGATTAATAATGCCATTGAATATGCTATAAATTGGCGGGGAGCAAAAGGAGAAAAGGTTAATATTATTTCTATGTCTTTAGGCGGCCAGGCTGATGAGCAGGAGCATCAACTGATCAAGAAAGCTGTTCAAAATAATATTCTTGTCGTTTGCGCTTCAGGAAATGAAGGGGATGGCGATCCCGATACAGATGAACGAGATTATCCAGGGGCGTATCCGGAAGTCGTTGAAGTCGGTGCAGTAGATTTAAACAAAAATATAGCTGATTTTTCAAATACTAATAGTGAAATAGATCTCGTTGCTCCGGGGGTAGATATTATTAGCACTTATCCAGGCGGCCAATATGCAAAAATGAGCGGAACATCAATGGCGACACCGCATGTTTCGGGTGCGGCAGCATTAGTTAAGAAAATATCAGAAAAGCAATTCGGCCGCACTCTGACAGAACCGGAATTATATGCCCAGTTATGCAAGCATGCTGAGGATTTAGGTGTAAGCAGAAAAGCTCAAGGAAACGGGCTTATTAATCTGACAGCAATGCAGAATTCTAATAAAAATTAAATCTGCTGACTATAACGATTGGTCAGTTTCAATAGGCATTCGATAATGTATCTGTGAGGAAAAATAAAGCCGTAAGAGATGGACATTTATTCGTTCCAGTCAAAACGAAAGGCCGGCTTCTGGTTAAGCCGGCCTTTCGAATTTATAAATCTAGATTTCTGGCAAGTGTAAGACATAGGTTATATTTCGGAAATTACGAATTTGAAAGTTGAATGCTAATATGATTCGCTTTTATATCGACGTTTGTAACATCATAAATATCCAAAATGTGATGGATTAACCGATTAAATGGGATTTCAGCAAGCTTTGCTGCTTTTGTTCCATATTCTTCTTCTAATGTTGTTTTGCACTTGTTAAGCTGATTGGCGATTTCCAATAGAAGTGAAATATTGCCATGTTCATTGTTGGGCTTTTGGTTTAATGTTTCTTTTTCTTTCTGTTGGTCATGGTTGATCGACGCTTCATCCCATTCAGAAAAAATCATATTTTTACCCCTTTCCTATTTCAATCTTTTGACGAGCACCCTATATAAGATGCTGTTCAAAACATTACACTTGGTCGCTGTTTCTGTTAAGATGTTTTGCTTTGTCTGGGCCATAGGCATTGTAACTTTCGAAATGTCTGTCATGATTTCTATAATATATACACTCCATTTGCTTTTTATGAAGCTTTTTTAACCGCTTGTTATTTGCAAGCCGGGATTTTTGGACGCTTGCCCTTGCAACTAATAGTGAGATAGCCCAAAATTGTAAATAAGAGCCGACAAATGAACTTTTACTTAAAAAATGAATAATTTGTTTATGAGATAACATGGAAACCTATTTAACTTTATAGGAAAAGGAAGTTATACAATGACTCGGGTAAGCTGGATCATTGGCGCTTTCTTTATTTTAGATTGGGGAACAACATTGGATGGATACCCATTTAACAACAGATCAACTCATCACCGTTATCCCAGGGTGGCTGGCATGGAAATTAGTTCATAATACAGGAGCAAGTTTCGGACTGCTTTCTGGGGATGCCAATCTATTAATTAGCATTAATTGTAGCGCAATTCTATTGATTCTTTATTTGTATCATAGATGTGTGCCTTCGCTGCCGGCGCAATTAGGCTTTTCATTATTGATAGGCGGTGCTTTCGGCAATCTCGTCAGCCGCTTATGTTTCGGATATGTTGTTGATTTTATTTCTTTTCATGCCTGTCCGGTAATCTTTAATATCGCAGACGTCGAAATTATTTTTGGTCTGTTTTTACTATTGTGCCTCCACTTAAAAAAACAATGAAGACTAGACGGCTCGTTTGCGTCTAGTCTTATCTATTTCAGTTTGTTCGGCCAAATAGACGCTGGAACAGCATCTGCCGTTTTGATTCCTCTAAATCAGAAGTTTTCTGTAAATTGCTTTTTAGTTCAAGATATTTTTCCATTTCGTTTACAAAATGAGCAAGAGCCGAACGAATCTCAAATTCCTTTCGATCTTTCGGAAGCGGTGATTCGCGAAATTCTGCCCGCATCGCTCTTAGATCTTCTAAGAATAGGTTTGCTGTATTTTGGGGTGATACTTTCTGGCTTAAGCGCTCTAAAAAATCGGCTATATGTTCACCTTGTTTGTAAGTCTTATCAAGCGACGCAATCATTGGCATCAGCCGCTCTAAAATTTCAAATTGTTCTTCTCTCATTTTAAAATATGTGTAATAGCTGTCTTTTTCACGAAACGGATGGTTTTCGATATCTTTAAGCGAAAGCATTTTGGCTTCTTTTAGAATGTCGCCTGTTTCAATAATTTCCTTGCCTGCCCAATCAGAGTCGCCTTTGCGCAAGTAGACGGCAAATTCCTTTAAAATGATTGAAAAGTTTTCCTCAATTCGTTTCCTGTATTGTTTAATCCGTCTCTCCATGCTTGGCATATACCAGTTGATCAAAAGTGCAACGCCGATTCCGATTACAATCACTTGAAATTGATTCCAGATAATTGCCCATGATGTTTGTTCCAGTGAGTATAACTGCAGAATAATAACCGAACTTGTTCCGACAGCGTCTTGTGCCTTTAACTTAACAAGTGATGGAATAAATAAAAGCAAAACAAGTGTAATTGTCCAAGGATGATATCCTAGTATATGGAAGAAAGCGACAGCAAACAGCATGGCAAGGAGACAGGCGATAAAGCGTTGCCATGCACTGTATAATGACGCTTTCTTAGTAGGTTTGATACATAAAATGGTAATAATTCCTGCGGAGATATAAAAGTTTAATCCAAGAAACTGTGCGATGCCAATGGCAATACCGGCTCCGATTGCGGTCTTAATCGTTCTGTAACCTATATTAAACATCTATCTCTTTAAGCAACCTCCGTTAATTTGTAGTTTTACAGCATGGTTTAAAATTATCAGATGTGCAGAGTCAAGCATGATGTCATATTCCTCGATTTGTCGAAAGACCCCCTTAATGTTCTAAGCAGTTAAAGAACCTTATTCATTATTTTATCATTCTTGTTATGGCAAACATACAAGTTCATTGATTAACGGCTTGGAAGGAAAAATCTATAGAATATAGAAGTTTTAATATTAGTATTGAAACATTAGATATATAATGAGTTATTTCCTTAATTGACATTTAGGAATGGCGCTGAGTCGCAAACAATGGTAACATCTTACCGTAGTCACAAGCTTTCTTCCTATAACGAATGAGTTTATAGAAAGGGGAATAACAATGAGCATTTTCATTATGATTTTATTGATAATAGCTCTTGGTGCGAGCGTTTGGTATATATATAATCTAAGAAAAAAGATGCAAGAAACCGAAGCGCGGCTGATTAAGAAGCACAAAACTGAAATAGCAGCGACTCAAAGCTTATTTGAAACCCAGCAAGAACAGAAAGATTTTGATTATCAGCAAAAGCTTCAAGAGATGGAGGATGCTTATTATCAGCAGGTTAATGAATTAAATCGATCAATAGATGCACTGCAGCAGCATGTGATAGATTTGCAGATGTATTCGAAGAATGCTAGTGAAATTGAAACGCATCGGATTCTTGAAGAGCTAAAACAGCAATTAATGAAAGAAGGCCATTTGGCTTCTTCTGAGATGGTTATTTTGCCTAATTTATTTATTCCATATACGGATAAAGATGGTATAACAAAAACCCGTCAAATGGATCACCTTATTTTGCTGCCTGCCGGCTTATTTGTTGTGGAAACAAAATGTTGGCGAGGAAAGGTTATCCATGGGTTAAATAAACATAATGCGGGAATGTTTTCATTTATTAATGATATGATGGGTGCAAAAGATAGTCATGATGATCAAACGCTTGTATTTGTACAAGGTACAGACGATGATGCTGAAATACCGACAGTACAGATCAAATCTTATGGAGATCCGGCCAAACAAGCCAAACGCTCCGCTCAAGTCCTTGGTCAGTATTTGTCGGAGCGTTTGGATCATAAAATTTATGTAACGCCTATCGTCTATTTTAGTTACGAATCTGTCAAAGATGAAGCTTACAAACAAGGTGTCTTAGATTTATCAAATGACGGGGACACCTACCGATTGACAAACAAAAAGGATCTATGCGGATTTATCAGGAACCAGCTTAATCATGCGCCGGTTTTTTCTGAAAATGATTTGCGGCAGATTAAAGAAACGCTGCAAAATATTAATTATATAAGAAAGACTGATCTTTATTGACATCGCCGTTTGACTGCGGTGTCTTTTTTTGTCCTGAGATGATGCTTTTATTCCTAACATGTGAATCTGCTTGAACCGGATATCAATGCTCAGCTATTAGAAATCATCTTCCTCCTCAATTTTTTCACCTAAAGATAGAAGTCTAAAATCATAAATCTATGATTTTAGAATATGATATGACAAGGTTAATATTTTATCTGCTTATATCGGAGCAATATTGAAATGTCAGCGTTTTGCAAAGCGAGGAGGATAGATTTGAAATCGAAAAACGCGAAGACGACAATTTTTAAGGAAAAAATATTAAATAATCAATTTGTCGTTTATACGATCATTGTTTTTATCATCAGTTTGACGATGTTTTCTCTGGCAAAGATTAGTTTTATTTTAAAGCCGTTGTTGATTTTTATAGAAACGGTTGCCTTGCCTATTTTATTAGCTGGTGTCTGTTTTTATTTATTTAATCCGTTAATCGATTTTTTAGAGAGAAGAGGCATCGCAAGGATGATATCTATTCTTGCTTTGTATATCTTGATCATTGATATCATTGCGCTTATCGTTACATCTGTTATTCCGCTGTTAAGAGAACAAATTCAAAGTCTCATTTCCAATCTTCCTCAATTAAGCCATGACATTCAAAGCATGATCCATCAATTGACGCAAAGCAAAATTGCAGATAAAGCAGGGGACGCATTAAATGGCGATATCAGTAAGATAACTAAGGATTTGACGGGTTACATCAGCCGGTACGCTGCAAGTTTATCGAAAGGCATCATGAATGTTGTCGGCACGGTCACTGAAGTTGTATTATCGATCGCCGTCTTGCCTTTCTTGCTTTTTTATCTTTTGAAAGACGGCAAGCGATTACCTGATTATATCGTTATGCATTTACCGAATAAAATACGCCATGAGGCCAGGGAAATTTTAAGAGATATGAATCATGCGGTAAGCGCTTATATACGCGGCCAAATTTTTGTTGCTGTTTGTGTAGGGATGCTGCTGTTTATCGGCTATTCAATGATTGGCTTAAATTACGCATTATTACTCGCAGTGATTGCTATGGTGACTAATGTTGTTCCTTATTTGGGACCTATCATAGCCATTTCGCCGGCCATTATCATAGCCATTGTCACCTCTCCTTTTATGATTTTGAAATTAGCCGTTGTTTGGGTCGTTGTCCAGCTGCTCGAAGGCAAAGTGATTTCACCTCAAATTATGGGCAAAAGCCTGCATATTCATCCAATTACTGTTATATTCGTTATTTTAACGGCTGGAAATCTCTTTGGCATTGGCGGGTTGATCTTGGCTGTCCCTGGTTATGCTGTTCTGAAAGTCATTGCTGTCCATCTCTATCGGTTTATCCGCTTGCATTCTGATATGTACACTGATACAAAAGATTAATTAAAAGGACAATTAGGAATATTTGAAGTTTAGAATATGCTGCTGAACGGGTATGAGGAAAGTAAAGGAGTGATATGACATTGACTGAACAGAATAAAAACAATGACAGTGGAAAAAAGAAGTCATATAACTTTGATGTTGACCGGATGATCGATGAAGGGCTGGCCGGCGGGACTGTTGACAATAGATATCAACGTCCTCATATTGATGAATCAAGGCCGGTTGAAAAGGAAGAAAAACCGAGAAAAGCTGAAGATTAGTAAGTATAAAAATCGGGAACATTACAGTTCTCGATTTTTTACTGTCATTGATATAGGGAGTGGACATGATATTAAATAAGGAGAGCTCGATATCCCTTCTCAGAAGAAAAGCTTACAACGCTAATATCGGAAAGGAAAGCATTTAAGATGAAACATATTTCTAGTCATGTCAGTCAAAACATACTCAAGCATCAAATGAAACTAAAGTCTTTGAGGCATAAATTAAAGAGGGTTAAGACAGCTAAAGAAATGAAAAATATCGTTAATAAGATTGAGGCTTTAAAAATAAAGCACAAAGAGGAAATGGATCGCTTGAAAAAAAGGGATTGACCGATCACGAAATTCGGTTATCCAGGCTTGATAAGTGCATTTATCTATATTGTTTTAATGTTTAACGATCTTTTTGTACGGGTAAAGAAAAATAACCAAATAAAGGAGGAATTTCGATGAGCAATGATAAATTAAAAGGTAAAGCCAATCAAGTTAAAGGTGAAGCGAAAAAAGCTTGGGGAGATTTAATTAATGATGAACAAAAAGCCGCTGAAGGTGAAAAAGATAAAGTTAAAGGAAAAATTCAAGAAAAAGCAGGTGAACTAAAAGATAAATTTACAAAATAAACACTAAATTTAAAAAGGAGCATCCTATTAAAAATGGGTGCTCCTTTTTAAATTCATTTCAAATATAATAATCTTATCGGACATAAAGTCTCTATTAAAGGCTGACAAAAAGCGATGCTATGAAAAATGAATCTAAAGAGGTTTCCAATTAAAGTCATTATGGTATGATGACTGTATAAAAAATAAGCATCTATGTCCTTAAGTGAAGGAGTGATAGATTTGGAGTTCAAGAATTCAAAAAGGACGGTTTTTAAAGAGAAAATTTTAAATAATAAGTTCGTTGTTTATACAATAATCATCTTTATTATCAGTATAACGATCTTCTCTTTATCAGAGATTACCTTTATTTTAAAGCCGGTTATCATTTTCATAGAAACGGTTTTCTTGCCGGTATTATTGGCAGGGGTCTGTTTCTACTTATTTAATCCTATCATTGACTTTTTAGAGAAACTGAGAATTCCGAGAATCTTATCTATTCTATTGCTGTATATCGCTATCATCGGTATTATTGCGTTTATCATTGGATCGGTGATACCGCCATTGAAAGAGCAAATTCAAAGTTTAATAAAAAGTATTCCCTACCTCAGTCATGAAATACAAGGGATTATTCATAAAGTTACACAGAGCAAAATTATTCATAAGGCCGGCTCATCATTAAATACTGACATCAGTAAAATAACTAAAGATATATCAGAATACTTGAGTAAATATGCCGCTAGTTTTTCCAAAGGAATCGTGACATTTGTCGGCACGATCACTGAGGTTATACTATCAATTATTGTCTTGCCTTTCCTTCTCTTTTATTTGTTGAAGGACGGTAAAAAACTGCCGGATTATATCGTTAATTTCTTGCCGAATCAAACACATCAAGAAGCAAAGAAAATCTTAAGTGACATGAGTCATGCATTAAGCGCTTATATTCGGGGGCAGATTTTTGTTGCCGTTTGTGTTGGCATTTTATTATTTATTGGCTACTCAATTATTGGCTTGAACTATGCCTTGTTGCTCGCCGTAATTGCTATGGTGACCAATGTCGTTCCTTATTTGGGCCCTTTTATTGCAATTTTGCCGGCTGCTGTATTGGCTATTGTTACTTCACCTTTAATGATTCTCAAATTAGCTATCGTTTGGGTAGTGGTTCATTTACTTGAGGGCAAAGTCATTTCGCCTCAAATTATGGGCAGAAGCTTGCACATCCATCCTATTACTGTTATTTTCGTCATTTTAACGGCTGGGAATCTTTTTGGGATAGTTGGCATTATCTTGGCTGTTCCTGGCTATGCGGTTCTGAAAGTTATCGTTACACATCTCTATCGGTTCATCCGTTTGCGTTCTAATATGTATTCTGATTCAAACTAGAACCCCTAAGGGAAACTGCAAGAAGCAGCAGATGAAATCATTAAAAAATATAAAAGCAAGCGGTGAAAAACGACTGTTTTTCACCGCTTGCTTTATTTTTTGGAGACTTTTTTTACTTCTTAATGAATTCTTGAGTCCAATACGAACCGTAAGAACCGCCTTTAACATAGCCGACACCGATGTATGTGTAGTCCTTATTAAGTATGTTGGCTCTATGTCCTGGACTCTTCATCCAAGAATTCACAACATCTTGAGGCGTTTGCTGTCCTGCGGCAATGTTTTCTCCAGCCGCCGTATATTTAATGCCGTAAGTCTTCATCATATCGAATGGAGAACCGTATGTTGGCGATTGGTGGTCGAAATAACCTTTGTCAGCCATGTCTTGTGATTTGTCACGAGCCATTTTTGCTAATTGGTTATCCGCCTTTAATGGTTTAAGGCCTTTCTTTTGACGCTCTTGGTTTGTGAGTTCTACCACTTTTTGTTCAAAAGCATTAAGTTGGCTTTTGCTTGAGCCAGTTTGGCCAGCGTTCTGATCGTTTCCAGCTGCTTTATTATTTTGATCAGTTGCGGCTGGTTTTGTTTGATCATTGTTCTTGCTCTTATCTTTATTATAATGATGGATAGAGTGCGAGTTTGTTTGAGCGGATTGACGATGTTCATGTCCAGCCGCATCGGCATGATGTACAGCAAAAAGCGGCAGTGCCAATAAACTTGTAAGGACGATGCCTAATATTTTTTTCATAAGATTGATTCCCTCCTTCACTTTATAGCCTTCGAGATGATAGGAGATGTGTAAGGGTTATTTTATTATTGCTGGAAATTACCAGTTTGATAGAATAAGTAAATCATTATTCGGCAGAAAAAGTCCATTTGCGGGCAGAATATGAGTAGAGAAAATAAGGAGGAGCGTTTATAGTGTCTGAGTTAAAAATGAAAAGGATTTTTGAAAAGGCTGAGGCTGAAGACGGCTTTCGGATATTAGTTGACCGATTATGGCCCAGAGGTGTGAAAAAGGAGAGCGCTCATATTGATTTATGGTTAAAAGATATTGCGCCAAGTCCCGATCTAAGAAAATGGTTTGCACATGATAAGGATAAATTTGCAGCTTTTAAAGCGCGATATATCGAGGAATTAGAAACAGAACCAGAAAAGCAAAAGGCTGTCGAACAAGTTAAAGAACGGCTGGAAAATGGCGTTGTGACGCTAGTTTACGCTGCAAAAGATGAAATGCATAATCATGTGAAAGTGTTAAAAGAATATATTGAAAGATAAAGGGATTAAAAACTAAAGTGTATTTTTATGGAAAAACCTCATGCTGCGCCTGCTCTGATTTTTTTATTTTGATCACGGCCAAATGGATTTTTTTGTTTGTTAAGAATTAAAACATTCTGAATGCGGGAAGCTATCGATGTTGCAATATGCCGAAGGAAAGAGACGTTTTAATTTTGCATGTTATATCCTGTACGATTCATTTACCCCAAGAAAGCTTTTCGGCTATTTAGGGTCATTCTTTTCCGGTGCCATCATACGATTGGGATGACTGCGTTTTTTTTAGTGAGACGTCATGGTGTTCAAGGTGAAGGCGCATTATAGATGCAGTTGGGCAATCACTGTAAGGGATGCTGAGAAGACAAAATATAAAAAGGAGGTTTAGAAGTCATTTTTACATATTATAGGGTCTTATCTTTATTTCTTTCAGTCCTTTTGCTTATAGGATTTGCTTCTCCGGCAGGTGCCCGGGAAACCCAAGGTTCGGATAAAGTTTTGGCGGATACCCTCCGCCATTATGTTGAAGATTTGCATTCTGAAACTGATGCCAAAGGCATGAATGTCGGCTATGAAGTATATTCTTTGGATCGGCATAAGACGCTGGCCTCCTATCAAGAAGATAAGACTTTTGTGCCGGCATCTGTTTTGAAATTGCTGGTAACGGCAGCGGCGAGCGGTTCATGGTCTAAGGATAAAAGGTTCCCTACAAAAGTCTATATGAGCGGGAAGCTCTCTTCCTCAGGTGTTTTAAATGGGGATATTGAACTTAAAGGTTATGGAGACCCCGTTTTAACTGTAAAAAAGTTAGCAGCATTAGCCAAATCCCTAAAAGATAAGGGTGTGCGCCGCGTAAAGGGCCGGCTTGTTGTAGATGATAGTTATTTTGATAATAAGCGCTTAGGAGTTAATTGGATGTGGGATGATGAGCCGTACGATTATGCCGCGCCAATTGGGGCGCTGTCAGTGAATGAAAGCACAGTCAATGTTATGGTGGAGCCGTCCGAGCTCAGCCATAAACCAAGGATTTTAATTAAGCCTTTGCCTGAATATGTTAAAGTTATAAACCATGCCGAAACGGTATCGGGAAAGGATGAAGATTTAACCATAACCCGTAAAAGGTTAAAGAATGAAATCCTTATCAAAGGCTCAATTGGAAAAGACTACAAGGGTGATGAACACAATGGCCATCATTATTATGAAGAAGGAATGTCAATTCAAGATCCGGCGCATTATACAGGGAGCGTTTTTTATGATCAACTAAAACATTGCGGCATTTCATTTCAGCATACACCGCAAATTAAGCAAGGAAAAATCGATAAGCATGGAAAATTAATGGCCAAAGTTTATTCTCCGCCGCTTGATCAAATCTTAAAGAAACAAGATAAAGACAGCGATAATTTTATAGCCGAAATGTTAACAAAACAATTAGGCGCTGGATTTCGGCATGAAGGGAGCACAAAGGCCGGACTTAGCGTCATAAAAGATTATGTCCAAGGCACTCTAGGGGTTGACAGCGGGTTTGTCCAAAAGGACGGATCAGGCTTATCCCGTTTAAATGTCATTTCACCAGATCACTTTATTCAATTATTAAAGGGAATTGATAATAAGCCTTACCGTCAACGCTTTATATCCTATCTTCCAGTGGCAGGTGTTGACGGCACTTTGAAAAAGCGTCTGAAAGACACCCCTGCGGAAGGGAATATCAAAGCGAAGACAGGCAGCATGAACGGCGTTAATTCTCTGGTCGGTTTTGTAAAGAGCAAAAATGGGGAAAGGCTGGCCTTTTCTATCATGACAGGCGGTGTATATAAGAGCAAATATGCACAGGCGCTTCAAGATAAGATGGCGGTGGCTATGGCTAAGTATCCTGATTTGCCGGATCCGGGACAAATACCTGATCAAAGGAAATATCCGCTCTCAAAAAAATTAGATCCGATCTTAAATGACAAAAAGTATCGCAGGGTTATAAAAGGGGCGATGGTCTATTCAACGAAACGCGGCAAAATGCTATATGAAAACAACGCCCAAGGATTATTAACGCCCGGGTCGAACACAAAATTATTAACGGCATCTGCCGCTTTGACAAAACTCGGCCCGGATTACCGTTTTCGTACAAACATTTATACAGCCGGAAAGATTCATAACGGACTGTTAAATGGTGATCTGATTATAAAAGGTTACGGCGACCCAACGATATCTGTGAAAGGTTCCTTAAATCCACTGAATGGGCCGACCTTAGAACGTATGGCATCTGATATTAAAAAGTCGGGGATTCATCGCATCAAAGGAAATATTCTTGTTGATACAAGCGCTTTTACAGATGAGATATATGCACCCGGCTGGACATGGGATAATGAAAGCAAACCTTTTGAACCGCAAATTTCGGCATTATCCGTCAATCAAGGGACGGTGCGGTTTGACTATAGTCCAGGAAAAAAGCCAGGCATGCCGATTCGATTAAAGCAGATACCAGCAGCTGGCTATGTAAGCGTGATAAATAAAGCAGTAACCGGCAAGAAGAACTCGAAAAGCAATCTGAAAATTCAGCGCGGCCGCGGCAAAAATATTATTCGTATCACAGGAAGCCTGCCGGCAAATGATAACGGCGGTCATACAAGTGTCACTGTAGAAAAACCTTATCTTTATACCGGTTATCTATTGCGTGATCAGTTAAAAGAAAAAGGCGTGCGCTTACTGTCGGATACTCAAATAAAAGCCGGTAAAGTACATGATGGCATTAAACTTTTAAAAACTTATCATTCTCCGCCATTGTCACATATCATCAGCTATATGAACCATTATAATAATGATTTTTGTGCAGAAATGATATTAAAAACATTAGGACTTGAAAAAGACAAAAAAGGAACATTCGAAAACGGCATTGATGCGGTTCATGATCATTTAAAGAATCTCGGCATTTTATCTCCATTTGATATGATGGATGGTTCAGGATTGTCCGGATACAACCAAGTTTCCGCTGAACAATTGGTTTCTCTGCTTGCTGCCCAAACACATCAATCAACGTTTGAAAGCTTTTATCGTTCATTGCCTGAAGCGGGTGAAAAGGGTTTATTGCACAACTGGATGCGCGGCACGAGTGCCGAACATCGCTTGCGGGGGATTACGGGTTCAATGCCAATGCAGCGTGCTTTGTCAGGATATGTTAAGACGCCAGACGGCGATCTTTTAGCTTATTCTATTGAAACGGAAGGGTACAGCCGGGCATCACTGGACCGTCTTTTAGACAGATTTGGAATTGCTTTATCGGAACCATAAATTTTAATTAAATGTTTTTATTCATGCATGCCCGGGGCAAAAACCGGGCATGTTTCCGATTCCGGATACGTTTTTATTTTAGGCATAAAGCTTTTATATATGATGGTTTACAGCTGTATTTGCTTTCCAAAAAAAGTCATCTGGAGAGCCGCATAACAAGAAGCAAATGACATAATCTATAACAGTCGGAGTGGTTCACCGATTGATCCAAGAAAGCTTTCTTGAAACAGATGAACTATTTTTTTCGGAATAAAAAAAGGAGGGCATCTAAATGACTGTCATTAACCAAGTTAAACAAACTTTAGCAAGCTTAAAGAGTGCTCAAGCCAGCTTAGAAACATTTGCTTTAGGAACAGACAATCAACAAGCCAAGCAACTTTACCAAAATGCTGCTCAACAAACAAAAATGATTTGTGATCAGCTTGAACCGCGACTTCAAGAAATTCAACAAGAAGAACCGCAATATAACCAATAAATGCAGAAAACCGGCTTTATGCCGGTTTTATTATGGAACTGACGGGTACATATATATGACATATGGCAATAACCGCAGATATCAATGGCATTTAAAAAGGATGACCTCTGTTCAATTACAGAGATCATCTTCCAAATAGTCGCAGCCAAATAGCTTTTCAAAGGCCGCCAGGTTTCTTATAAAAATTTACTGAACGGTACCTTGATTTGGGAATTGCTCAGTTTCATATTGCGAGAATTGCTGGTAAGTTTGCTGAAGTGTTTGCCCTTGTTCGGCATCCATGGCGTACCAGCCTTTTTTAAACATTAAATTGAACATTTGGCGCTGGCACTCTTCAGTTTCGTTGAAAATTCTTGAAAGGTCTTGGTAAAGGCCTTGGTGGCTCATTTCATGAAGCGCCATACTGTATGATGCTGTTAAATATTTTTCGGTTGCCAAGCAATCGTTTAAAAAATCCCGGTCGTTCATTTGCGGAGTCTTAGGTGTTTGCGTGGAAGGGTTTTGGATTTTATTGCTTTGCTGCATTATTGCATCCCTCCAGTGCTTGGATTTGTGTTATTTTGAATATGCCGCTGAATATGGTTTAAAAGGGTGCGATAATGATTTTGATGCATTTGGCAGGCTTGATTGATGGCTTGCTTAACTTCAGTATCTTGGCACTGTTGGGCAAAGAAATTAAACTTTTTAACGACATTTAAATTCCAAGACAGCATATCCTGTAAGTAGAGATGATCTTTTGTTGTAATAACGGAAGGCGGCTGAGCCATAACGTTTTGATTTTGCTGCTGTTGTTGCTGTTGATTCATACTTGATACCTCCTCTTTCTTAATGTCACCAACTGTTTTAAAAAAATACACATTGTGAACTTTTAAAATAATATTGAGAATTTTTTATAAATGTTTTATATTTAATATAGGCGGATAATTCTAGTAATAAAATGAATGAGTATTCATTCAAAACATATAAAAGGAGGTACATAAATGTATAAAATTGAAAAAGCCGCTGTATTAGGATCTGGTACAATGGGAGCTGCCATCGCTGCTCACTTGGCCAATGTAGGTATACCGACTTTGCTGCTAGACATTGTTCCTAAAAAATTGACAGAGGAAGAAAAGAAAAAAGGACTTACCCTTAATGATAAAGCGGTTAAAAATCGCATCAGTACTCAGGGTGTTAAAAGACTTTTAAAGCAAAAGCCTTCACCATTAACTGTAAAAGATAATATTCAATTCATCACTCCTGGAAATATGGCAGATGATATGGAAAGATTATCAGAAGCAGATTGGATTATTGAGGTCGTTGTTGAAAATTTGGATATCAAAAAGCAAGTTTTCGAACAAGTTGACCGTTACCGCAAAAAAGGGGCAATCGTCAGTTCGAATACATCCGGGATCTCTATTCAAGCAATGGCTGAAGATTGTTCAGATGATTTTAAACGGCATTTCCTTGGCACGCATTTTTTCAATCCTCCACGCTACTTAAAACTTCTAGAGATTATTCCAACAAAAGATACAGATGAAAAAGTAACAGAATTTATGAAAACATTCGGTGAAGAAAGACTTGGCAAAGGTGTCGTTACAGCTAAAGACACACCTAACTTTATAGCGAACCGAATCGGAACATACGGGACCCAAATAACTATTAACACAATGCTTGAGAAAGGCTATAGCATAGGAGAAATTGATTCAGTTACCGGCCCGCTTATCGGCAGGGCTAAAAGCGCGACATTTCGAACTTTAGATGTCGTTGGACTTGATATTTTTGTTGATGTAGCAAAAAATGTCAGGCAGCATGTTGAGGAAGAAAACGAGAAACGGGCTTTTGAGATACCTGATTTTGTCAACAGCATGCTTGAGCGGGGATGGCTTGGCGCCAAAACAGGGCAAGGCTTCTATTTAAAACAGGGCAAGGAAATCTTTCAATTAAACCCAGAAACGATGGACTATGAGCCTCGCGAAAAATTAAAAGCACCATCTATAGAAAAGGCTAAACAGCTTAAGTCAACCAAAGAAAAAATTAAAGCGCTCGCATTTGCGGATGACCGGGCCGGAGAAATTCTTTGGTCGACGCTGAAACAAACGCTGCTGTACGCTGCTGAAAAAGCTTATGAAATCGCTGATAACATCCGTGACATAGACTTGGCCATGAAATGGGGATTCGGATGGAAATACGGTCCATTTGAAACATGGGATGCCATTGGACTTGAAGCGTCAATAGAACGCATTTGGAAAGAAGGCGATACGGTTCCTGATTGGGTGGAACTCATGCTTGCGAAAGGCTTTACTTCTTTCTATAAAGATGTCGACGGCGTTCCATCCTATTATCATGAAGGACAGTACGTTCCCATCCCTTGCTCGAAAAAGCATATTAACTTAAATCTACTAAAAAAAGAAGAACGTGTCATTAAGAAAAATTCAGGCGCCAGCTTAATAGATATAGGCGATGACGTTTGCTGTCTAGAATTCCATTCGCCGAACAACGCCATAGGGTTGGACATTTTAGAAATGATCCATAAATCGGTTGAAGAAGTGGAAAAAAATTATAAAGGTCTTGTTATTGGCAATCAGAGCAGCCATTTTTGTGTAGGGGCTAACATTGCCATTATGCTCATGGCGGCTCAGGATGACGATTTCTTTGAACTTGAAAATGTTGCGAAAAAATTTCAGCAAACGATGATGTTTATGAAATATGCCAGGAAACCGATTGTTTCGGCCCCGTTTAATATGACTTTGGGCGGCGGGACTGAAGTTTGCCTGCATACAAGCGCTCAGCAGGCATCAATGGAAACCTATATGGGGCTTGTTGAAGTCGGCGTTGGTCTTATCCCAGGCGGCGGCGGCAACAAGGAGTTGTATATCAGGCATCTTGAGCAATTGCCAAAAGACGTTCCTGTCGATTTAACGGCAGTTTCCAATCAAGTGTTTAAACTCATTTCAACAGCAGCTGTATCATCATCCGCAAATGAAGCTGTTGAAAACGGTTTTATCCGCCGATCGGATGGTATTAGTGTTAATAATGACCACCTATTGTATGATGCAAAACAAAAAGTCATTCGCCTTTATGAAAGCGGTTATCAGCCGCCGGCTAAAAAGAAAATTCCTGTTTCAGGCGAAGCGGGTTATGCAGCCATGCTAATGGGGGCAAAGTCAATGGCAATGTCGGGATATGCTTCAGAACACGATCTGAAAATTGCTGAAAAGCTGGCTAAAGTGCTTTCAGGCGGACTGCTGCCTCAAGGAACAGAAGTAGAAGAACAATACTTGCTTGACCTTGAGCGCGAGACGTTTTTGAGCCTTATAGGCGAAGCCAAAACTCAACAGCGTATGCAGCATATGCTTCTGAAAGGAAAACCGCTCAGAAACTAAAGAAAGTGTGCTAATAGCCTCAAAAGGCGGCAAATGACCTGAAATATAAAAAGTCCGCAACATGTATTCATAGAAAGGAGAGAAAAAAATGAATGAAGCAGTGATTGTCTCAGGTGCCAGAACACCGGTAGGCAAAGCGAATAAAGGCAGTTTTCGGCATATGCGTCCTGATGACCTCGGCGCTGTTGCCGTGAAAGAAACGTTAAGGCGTTCGGGTTATGAAGGGGAAATTGATGACTTAATCATCGGCTGCTCAATTCCGGAAGCTGAACAAGGATTAAATATGGCGAGGATGATCGGCGCGCTTTCCGGTATATCAGAACAAACCCCGGCGATAACTATTAACCGCTATTGTTCTTCAGGGCTTCAAAGTATCGCAAACGCAGCTGAAAGCATTATGGTGGGCAGGGCGAATGCTGTTATTGCCGGCGGAGCGGAGACGATGTCTCTTATCCCTATGGGCGGCCATTTAATCAAGCCAAACCGCAAATTAGTAGAAGACGCGCCGGAATATTATATGGGAATGGGGCAAACTGCGGAACAGGTGGCACAAAAATACGGTGTGTCAAGGGAAGAACAAGACGCATTTGCCATGAGAAGTCATGAACGGGCAGCGAGAGCACAAGACGAAGGCAAGTTTGATGAAGAAATCGTCCCTGTGGAAGTCGTTAATCGCTGGGTCGATGAAAACAACCAAGTGCAAGAAAAAACCATTGCCGTAAAGCAAGACGAAGGTGTGCGAAGGGATACAACGATGGAAGCCCTCTCAAAGCTAAGACCCGTTTTCGATCGCAAAGGTTCGGTTACAGCGGGAAATTCTTCGCAAACAAGCGACGGAGCGGCTGCTGTATTGGTCATGAACAGAGAAAAGGCTAAGAGCGAAGGGTTAAAGCCATTGGCGAAATTCCGCTCTTTTGCAGTTGCGGGTGTGCGTCCGGAAGTCATGGGAATCGGTCCGATTGAAGCTGTTCCTAAAGCGCTTAAAATGGCCGGTCTAACTTTAAGCGATATAGGGGTCATTGAACTTAATGAAGCTTTTGCCTCTCAAGCTGTTCAAGTGATCCGGTCGCTTAATTTAGATGAAGAAATTGTCAATATCAACGGCGGGGCCATTGCACTGGGACATCCGCTTGGCTGCACAGGCACTAAATTAACGCTTACATGCATTCATGAAATGCGGAGGCGGAATGCTCAATTTGGCTTAGTGACTATGTGTGTCGGCGGCGGCATGGGAGCCGCAGGCGTTTTTGAACTAATTAATGATTAATTTAAGGAGGAAAACAATATGTCAAAAACGAGTGAAGTCTTAAAGGGCGGTGCCTTTCTCATTGATGCTCTTTCCCCTGAACAATTATTTACACCTGAAGACTTTTCTGAAGAACATAAAATGATAGCGAAAACAACTGAAGATTATATAAAAAAGGAAGTTCTTCCTCACGTTGAAGAACTGGAAAACAAAGATTTGGAATTGACAAAAAAACTGCTGAAAAAAGCAGGGGACTTAGGTTTGCTTGGAGGTGATGTTCCTGAAGCATACGGCGGATTAGGCCTTGACAAAATTAGCACTTCATTAATTACGGAAAAATTCTCTTTAGCCAATTCTTTTTCATTGAGCTATGGCGCTCATGTCGGCATTGGCTCGCTGCCAATCGTTTTATTTGGAACGGAAGAACAGAAGCAGAAATACTTGCCGGATCTCGCTAATGGCAACAAGTTTGCAGCTTATGCGCTTACTGAACCGGGCTCAGGATCGGATGCCCGCGGCGCCAAAACAACAGCAAGGTTAAATGATGAAGGCACGCACTATATTTTAAATGGCGAAAAGCAATGGATCACAAACTCCGGTTTTGCCGATGTGTTTGTTGTTTATGCCAAAATTGACGGAAAAGACTTTTCGGCATTTATTGTAGAAAAAGATTATCCGGGAGTTTCAACAGGTGCCGAGGAACATAAAATGGGGATTAAAGCTTCGTCAACCCGGACATTAATATTAGAGGACGTACCAGTACCGAAGGAAAACCTTTTAGGTGAGCCCGGCAGAGGCCATATTATCGCCTTTAACATTTTAAACATCGGCCGTTATAAATTAGCGGTTGGATGCATTGGCGCATGCAAGCGCGCCTTGGAGTTAGCTGTTCGTTATGCCAATGAACGGGAACAGTTCAAACAACCGATTTCTAACTTTACGCTTATTCAGAATAAACTTGCGAATATGGCGGTTAAAACATATGCAACTGAAAGCTCGGTCTACCGTACTGTTGGACTGTTCCGTGACCGGCTGGATCAATTGTCCGATGAAGAAGCGAATGACGGTAAGAAGATGGCTGAATCCATTGCTGAATATGCACTAGAATGCTCGCTAAATAAAGTGTTTGCATCAGAAGCGCTGGACTATGCCGTTGATGAAGCTGTACAGATTCATGGCGGTTACGGTTATATGCAGGAATATGAAGTTGAAAGAATGTACCGTGACTCCCGCATCAATCGAATCTTTGAAGGCACAAACGAAATCAATAGATTGATTGTTCCGTCAACATTGCTTAAAAAAGCAATGAAAGGCGAATTGCCGCTTTTTGAAAAAGCTCAAACCCTGCAAGAGGAATTAATGATGTTAATGCCTGAAGAACCAGGGGATGAACCGCTTGAAAAAGAAAAATATTTGTTAAACCATGCGAAGAAGATTTTCCTAATGGTTGCAGGATTAGGCGCGCAAAAGTTCGGCAAAAAACTGGAAGGCGAGCAAGAGATATTGGCAAATGTAGCTGACATTGTAAGCAACATTTATGCCATGGAATCTGTTATTGTTCGCACTGAAAAATCTATACGCAATACTGGCGTCGATCAGTCCAAACAAAAGCTGCTGATGACAGAAGTTTTTTGCCAAGAAGCCTTTGATGACATCGAGAAATTGGCGAAAGAATCTTTATTAATGGTGGAAGAAGGGGATAAGCTCCGCATGATGTTATCTGTTTTGAGAAAGTTAACCCGTTATACGCCAAGCAATTTGGTTGAAAAGAAGCGTTCAATTGCCAAAACCTTAATTAAGGAAGAACAGTTTACCGTATAATTTTTCCGAAAACCTTCTATAAACGTATTCCTTATGGGGCTCTCCAATTTTTTTGGAGAGCTTTTTTTCATACTAAGAGACAGACTTTTTTGATATAATATAAAGAAAACTTGCCGAGGCGCATGAAAGCCAGCCATGCAGGCGGTCTGGAAGGCAAATGCCGATAAGTTAAGCAGCCTTATTTTTAAAGTGAGCTTATCCAGCATTTTCGAGTCAGCCTCGCACCGAAAGAGTCTTATACTTTTGATGATTGTCGAAAGTATATTAAAATGCAAGAAGGAGGCCATTATATGGAAAAAATTATTAATGAAATTCAGATGGAGGATTATACCGTTTCATTAATTGAGCGTGCCGGTCGCCAATATGTTAAGCTTTCGTCTGGCGTACATGGCAGCGTTTTGGAAATTGAGCGTACGAAAGATGGCGTGAATTTTCGGGAATTGGAAATTGGCGGCGCTGATTTAACATATGAACTTTTAGCTTTAATGCTTATTCTTATCGAGGCAGATCAAGATCTTGTCAAAGAAATTGAGAGGATAAATAAAATAAGGGAATCATATAGATCTTAAATTCTAGTCTAGTATGGGGATGCTTGTTAGAAAGGAACGAGCATGGCATCTTGAACGGCTTCGATATTGTCCGGACTTTTTAAGCATCCTTTATGACGAAAGCATTGGAGGTTTTTGAAAATGTTAACGGTTTATAGTTATCCTACTTGCGGAACTTGCCGTAAAGCGAAAAAATGGCTTGATGAACATAACCTGAAGTATAAAGAAATACATATTGTTGAAGCGCCGCCAACAAAAGCTGAACTTGCTGAATTTCATAAAAAAAGCGGCCTTCCGTTGCGCAAATTTTTCAACACCAGCGGGCAAAGATATAGACAGCTCGGCTTAAAAGATAAAATTAAAACTGCAAATGAAGATGAGCTGCTCAATTGGCTGGCCTCAGACGGAAAGCTTATAAAAAGGCCGATTATAACCGATAATGAATATGTAACGGTTGGATTCAACGAAGAAATGTTTCATGATGTTTGGGGAAACAAATAAGGCTTGCTGATAACTTTATTTTTTAATAAGATTAAATATGTAGATTATAATTGTTATTACTTTGGAGGGATTATCAATGAATATACCTAAGGAATTGAAATATTCAGAGGAACATGAATGGGTCAAAGTTGAAGACGGCAAAGTGCGCATTGGCATTACCGATTTTGCTCAAGATGAACTTGGAGACATTGTGTTTGTTGAACTCCCTGAGGCCGGCGACGAAGTTGAAGCAGATGAGCCGTTTGGCAGTGTAGAATCTGTTAAGACTGTATCTGAGTTATATGCGCCGATCAGCGGCAAAGTTTTGGAAGTTAACGAAGATTTAGACGATTCTCCTGAGTTTGTCAATGAATCTCCATATGAAAAAGCATGGATGATTGTCGTTGAGCCAAGCGACGAATCAGAAATTGAAAAATTGATGGATGCAGATGCTTACGAGAAAATGATTAGTGAGGAATAAGGTTCTTTAGGACAAGCATCAAATTGAATGAGTTTATAATGCCTGTTAGATAATCTAGCAGGCTCTATTAGTTCCAAGCAGTTTAGGAATGGAATATAAAAGCGGCTTTGGTGATGAGATGAAAGAAATATCTGAATCCGATTTTTTTGCAAAAAACGAACAAGACGCCGGACTATTTTTTGTCAGCCCGTTTTGCGGTACATGCCAGCTGGCTGAACAAATGTTAAACATTGCGATCGAAGCAGCAGAACCCGATTTTCCGGTATATAAATGCCGAGTATCCGAATGGCCCGAAACAGTTGCTAAGTTAAAAGTAAAAAGTGTGCCGTGTTTGGCCATTATTAAAAACAATTCAAAAAAGTTGCAAGTTTATGCATTTGAATCAGTAACCAAGCTTTATCATCATTTGAAATGGTGATGTTTGGAAGGCGACACAACACCTCTCATTTTTATAGAAAATATTGGGTTGAAGATTACAATTGTTAAGTGAAAGTTCTTCTATTGTTAATAAAATGTATATTCATAAGCGGTTAAAGAATGGTATAAAAGATAACGGGGCCTTTTTAGGGCTGTCCGTTTTCTTTGACAGTGCGGACAAACTTTTAAAGATTTTTACACATTTTCTATGAAACTAACTTTTTTTATCTATACTAAAATTGGTTAAGTTATATTTATTTTTTTCAATTAAAAGATACGTTGGACGTTAATGATAAATGACCGCTAAAAAAGATGACTTTCAAAAGTGAGAGGTGAGATCGTGAAAGCCCAAAAATTACAACCCGCAGCATCAAAATCAAATGATGCATTTACCCTTGAGGATAGAATTTATGAAATTCAACAAGGCAACGAGAAACTTAGAAACGTTATTATAGATTCTTATCAACCCTTTATAAAAAAAGTTGTTTCAAAAGTGTGCAATAGATTCATCGATCATACAATGGATGAATACAGTATAGGATTAATCGGCTTTAATGAAGCTATGGATCAATACCAAAGCGGACAAGGCAGCAAGTTTTTGACCTTTGCCGATATGGTTATAAGAAGGAGAATCATTGACTACATTAGGAAGGAAGCAAGGCAGACCAAAACGATTTACTTAAACCAAACAGAAGTAGACGAAGAAGGGCAGCAGGAAGAAAGCTATATTCAGCAGCGGGCTGCAATAGATTATTATGAAGAACAATGTAAAGTCGAGGAAAGGCTCGAGCAGATCGAAGTTTATAAACAATTACTATTAGAATATGGGATCACTTTTAATGTATTAAGCAAAAATTGCCCAAAACATGTAGATGCTCGAGAGAACGCCAAACGTGTAGCCAAAACGCTTGCTGAAAATCCTGAAATGGCCCAGCATCTTAAAGTGAAAAAGCAATTGCCGATTAAAGATCTTCTTCAATTTGTGTCATGCAGTCGTAAAACGATTGAAAGGAACCGAAAGTATATAATAGCAGTTGCGCTTATATACATCGGAGGGTTCAGTGCGCTGCAGTCTTATATAGAGCCGGAAACCCCGTAGCAGGAAGGAGGGAGTAGGTGAGTCGAGGGATACTAATGTCAAAAGAAGGGCGTCGCGGTGTTTTGTTAACAAACGATGGCGCCTTTGAAACTATTAAATTAAAAAGGACAGCTGATGTGGATGTTGGAGAAGCTATCCTTGAAAATGATCTTTCCCGTCCGCTTCCTTTTTATATGAAAATTTGGCTTCCTACTCTGGCAGCTTGCTTTTCTATTATATGTATCTTACTTTTTATCAACGGCATGATAAAAAATAAAGCTGTGGCTGCTTACGTAAGTTTGGATATTAACCCAAGCATTGAAGTCAGCGTTAATAGAAAGTTGCATGTACTTTCTGTTAAACCATTAAATGATGATGCAAGAGCTGTTTTGCATGACCCTAAACAGTATTTTAAAATGCCTCTCGAAACGTTTGTGTTAAAAATGGCCAGCAAGCTTGCGCATAAGGGATATTTTAAAGACCGACCGGAGGTTTTAATCACAACAGCGCTTACAAATCATATTAGCAAAAATAATCGTGAAGATTTCGCCAAACAAATAGATCAAGCCGTTGACAGGTTGTCTAATCAGGAAACTTTTCAAAAAAACTTGGGTCATTGTGAAGTGCGGCCGACAACGCTTAAAATGCACAATAAGGCTAAAAAGCGAGGATTATCAACCGGGAAATACCTTGTTTACTTAGATGCTTCTAAATATAAAAAGGACTTGACCATTGATCAAGCCAAAAAATTATCGGTCAAAGATATGGAGGCCTACACTCAGCCGAATACAGATTCAAGCAGCAATTATATTAATCATTCTATTCAAACAAGATCTGTGACTGATAAAGAAAGCCGGTCTGAGAATGGCAAAACTTCACCATCTGAAGTTCATATCACTAATCAAAATGATCAATCTGAAGGAACCCGCACATCTGCATATAAGCAAATAAAGCCGGCTGAAGAACAGAAGAATAGATCGAACAACAGCGATAGACATGGTGAAGAGAGGGCTCATTCTTCCGCAAAAACAAAACAGCAGCAAACGAAAAGAACTGAGGATTTACAGACTATCAGTCATGCCGATTCCCCCTCAGACAGGGAGAAAGTCCAGAATAACAAGGCGGATAGGCCATCGGCAGAAAATCAAGATTAAATCGATATCATGAAGCCGCTCGGCTCGCCAGCCTAATAAAAACAGCGGAAAAAGATTGCATTATCGCGAATCGCGGACTTTATGAAGAGGTGAAAGATGATGTTAAAAGAAACATCTGAAAGCTTCGTTCAAGTTTTGTTACAAAAACCTGTACTGCAGCCATTATATAAAAATAGACATTTTACTTTGCAGTTAAATGATACAAAAGACACTGTCTGGATATCATTTAAAGACGGCGATTGTTCTTTGTTAAATGAACGGCCTAATCAAATTGATGTATATATTTCCGGGGAGGAAGAACAAATCAAGGCTCTTATCAATGGGAAGGAAAGATTAATGACCCTAGAAAAGGAAGGGCGCTTAAGAGTAGATGGCCCCGGGCGCCACTTGCTTGCATTAGAATCCCTGTTTTTATTGACAAAGGGTGATTCCAGGCCGCTATACGACCAAACTTAAAGCTTTTATAATATCGTAAAAGGACGATTTGTCATCGAAGGAATGCGTGATCTGTTGATGGCGGTCAATAATAACCGTTGTTGGCACACTATGACAATGATAGGCATCGTAGGTTTTTGTTCCTTCATCTAAAAGCACCGGGAAAGGAAGTTTATATTCACGGGCAAAACGCTGACCGTCTGTTTCATTTCCTTCACGTCCCGTTACATTAATAGTTAGGAAAACGAGTTCATCTTTATTTAGTGATTGATAAAACTCGACTTTTTTAGGCAAATCTTTCTGACAATCAGAGCACCAAGATACCCAAAAAGTAATCATAACGGGTTTGCCTTTATAATGAGACAGATTAACCGTTTCTTGTGTTTGCAAATTGATGAGTTCAAAGTCTGGCGCTTTCAATTTCATACCCCTTTCGCAGGCAATTTTTCTAAAAATCTTCTATAGGAAAGTATAACTTTACCGATTACATATGTCTAATTAGAAAATATTTATGTATGCGTTTTCATTCCCGTTTTGCCGCTGCAAGAACTTATGCAATGGTGAATTGGTTTAAACGCTTATGGAGCGGCAATTTTATGTTGACACTCATGTATTTGAGTGATACTATAACTATAATGTTTTATTGACTGACAATTATAAATTTGAATAAAGTTTTCTCTTATCCAGAGAGGCGGAGGGAAAGGCCCGATGAAGCCCGGCAACCTCCCTGCACTCAAGACAGCTGACGTTTTTGAGTGCAGGGAAAGGTGCTAATTCCTGCAGGAGCACTGTGCTCCTGAAAGATAAGAGCGGTGATAACCCCTCTTATCGGAGGGTTTTTTTTATACCCAAAAACCAAATAGACTTAGGAGTGGTAAGATGACAGTTAATGTTGCTTTACTCGGATTAGGAACGGTTGGTCAAGGGGTTTACGAAACAGTGGTTAGTCATCAAGAAGAATTACGGCAAGCGGCTGGCGAGTCTGTCAGGATACCTGTCATTTTAATTAAGGATTCTTGTAAAAACAGAAGCATAAGTGGAGACGTTGAAATAACAACTGATTTTAATGATATATTCAAATATCCAATTGATGCCGTTATTGAAGCGGTCGGCGGCTGCGAGCCTGTCTATGGCTATTTAAGAAAATGCCTGGAAAGAAAGATACCTGTCATTACAGCAAACAAAGAACTCTTGGCTAAAAAGGGCAGTGAATTAATGAACACTGCAGATCGTCATCAAACGGAACTCATTTTTGAAGCTTCTGTTGCAGGGAGTATTCCGATACTGTACATAATTAAAAATTATCTTAAAGTAAACCGTATTCAAAAGCTTGAAGCGATATTGAATGGGACGTCTAATTTTATTTTAACGGCGATGAGAAATAATAAGCAATCATTTGAACAATCTCTAGCTGAAGCCCAGCGTCTAGGTTATGCGGAAGCTGATCCTTCCAATGATATTTTAGGATGGGATACATTTTATAAAACAATGATTCTTAGCGAGCTGATTTATCATAGACAGCCGGATTGGAACGATGTTGTCCGAAAAGGGATCGATCAAGTCACTTTAGAAGATATCAATGCTGCTATTGAATCCCAAGAAAAAATCAAATTAATGGCTACTCTGTCACGGTCGTCTAATGGAAGTATTAAAGCCAGTATTGAGCCAGTAAGGATCAAAAAGGATCACCCGCTTTATGCGGTTGAAGGGGTGAATAATGCTGTCAGAATTAAAACCGATCTTGCGGATGATTTAGTTTTAAGCGGGCCGGGAGCCGGGGCTTTTCCGACAGCAAGCGCCATCATGGAAGATTTTGTTTCACTTTTTAAGAATAATAAACCATTGAAGGACATAAGCAAGAAGCGCCGCGCTGTTCCATTATTTAAATGATATACCGTCTATGTCAATGATTTGGGTGTTGTCCCGGGCAAAAGGTGATTATTTTCTCATTGACAGAATAAAGACCTAGTGATAATATACTAAATATATAGAATAGAATTAAAAGAATGAAATATCTCTTATCAAGAGAGGTGGAGGGACTGGCCCGATGAAACCCGGCAACCCACCCGGCACTCAGCTGCAATCATGCAGCATGCTAAGTGCGGGTAAGGTGCCAATTCCTGCAAGCTGAGGCTTGACAGATAAGAGGGAGAAGAGTTTGGATACTTAATCTCTCTATCTGTTCAGGTAGGGAGATTTTTAATTTTAACGGATTTTATACGGTTAGGGGTGACAGCATGATCCAACTGAAGAGCATTAAGAAATCTTACCCTTCAAAAAACGGTGCAGTGGAAGCATTGAGCGGTATTGATTTAAGCATCAGACAAGGTGAGATTTTTGGCATTATTGGCTACAGCGGTGCTGGCAAGAGCACTTTAATCCGATTGATCAATAGGCTGGAACAACCGACGAGCGGCCGTTTAATCGTTGACGGCAAAGAAATCTCCAGCTTATCAAAAAAAGAATTGCGTGAGGCAAGAAAAGACATCGGTATGATATTCCAGCATTTTAATCTGTTATGGTCAAGAACTGTAAAAGGGAATATTTCTTTTCCTCTTGAAGTGGCCGGTGTGAAAAAAGCTGAAAGAAAAAAGAGGGTCCAAGAGTTAATTAAACTCGTTGGATTAGAAGGACGTGAAAATGCTTATCCGTCACAATTAAGCGGCGGTCAGAAACAACGTGTCGGCATCGCAAGAGCTTTGGCCAATAATCCTAAAGTATTGCTTTGCGATGAAGCGACTTCTGCACTCGATCCAAAAACAACAAATTCGATTTTAGACTTGCTTCTCAATATTAATAAAAAATTAGGCTTAACGATCGTTATGATTACGCATGAAATGCATGTTGTGAAGAAGATTTGCCATAAAGTAGCGGTGCTTGATACAGGGAAAATTGTGGAAGAAGGCAATGTCTTAGACGTTTTTCAAAATCCAAAAATGGCTATTACGAAGGAATTTGTGAAGCAAATCACTCATCAGGAAGAAGCGGATGAAGCGGTTGACCTTATGAAACAAACGCATCCATCAGGCACCATTATTAAATTATTGTTTAAAGGAGATTCAGCCAAACGTCCGATCATTAATGAGTTATTTCAAAGGCAGCGTGTTGAAATTAATATTTTGGAAGGCAATATTTCACAAACACAAAATGGGGCGTTTGGAACATTAACGCTTCTTATAGATGGCAATATCCGCGAGATAAAAAGCGCTATAGATTATATAGAACAACAAGGCGTTGGAGTTGAGGTGATACAAGATGCTGCACAGCTTATTTCCTAACGCTGATTGGAGCGAGCTTTGGCAAGCCGTATTACAAACGCTTTATATGACGGTTATTTCGATTGCGGCAACCGTCATATTAGGAATTATTTTGGGATTGCTATTATTTGTAACAGCCAAAGGAAATATGTTTGAAAATAAAATCGTCTACAAGTGTGTTTCAGCTGTTGTCAATATTTTTCGTTCCATTCCGTTTATTATCCTTATTATATTACTGATTCCGCTGACAACGATCTTGGTCGGCACAATGCTCGGTTCAACAGCTGCCCTTCCTGCACTTATAGTCGGATCGGCTCCGTTTTACGCTCGTTTGGTAGAGATTGGACTGCGGGAAATTGATAAAGGAGTCATTGAAGCCGCCCAAGCAATGGGAGCAAGCAAATGGCAAATTATTTGGAAAGTACTCTTGCCTGAATCATTGCCGGCGCTTTCTTCCGGAATAACGGTGACAGCTATTGCTCTTGTAGGCTTTACAGCGATGGCGGGCGTTATTGGCGCAGGCGGTTTAGGAACGCTTGCTTATAACGAAGGTTACGAACGCGGAAATAGCGATGTCACGATACTGTCGACAATTTGCATACTTATCATTGTTTTTATTTTGCAATTTATAGGAGATTTTATAACGAAAAAATTAGATAAAAGATAGGAGAAAACAAAGAATGAAGAAGATATATGCATTGGTCATAAGTCTAAGCTTAGTATTTCTTTTAGCTGCTTGCGGAGCTGGAAAAGATGGAAAAAACGAAAAAACGAATACGTTAACAGTCGGGGCGACTCCTGTTCCTCATGCGGAAATTCTTGAAAAGGCAAAACCGATATTGAAAAAGCAAGGTGTTAATTTAAAAATCGTTAAGTTCCAAGATTATGTCACACCAAATAAAGCTTTAGCAGCAGGGGATATTGATGCCAACTATTTCCAGACCATTCCTTATTTAAGAGTGCAAGAAAAGAAACTCCATTACAATTTTAAAGATGTTGGAAACATCCATATCGAACCGATTGGTATTTACTCAAAAAAATATAAAAGCTTAAAGCAACTCCCCGACGGCGCAACAATCATTATGAGCAATTCAGTTTCTGATGAGCCGCGGATGCTGCTGCTCCTTCAAAAAGCGGGGCTTATCAAATTGAAAAATGGCGGCAATGTCAACTCAAGAATTGATGACATCACGTCTAACCCAAAACATTTAAAAATAGAAGCAAAATATGATGCTGCTATGCTTCCTAAAATTTATAAAAACGGCGAAGGAGATGCTTTGCTGATCAATACGAACTACGCATTAGACGCGGGTCTGGATCCAAAAAAGGATGCTATTGCAATGGAAAATGAAAAATCTCCATATGCCAATGCCATCGTTGTGAAAGCAAAAGATGAAAATAATCCAGCTGTTAAAAAACTGGTGAAGGTGCTTCATTCAAAAGAAATCCAAGATTTTATTAATAAGAAGTATAAGGGCGCTGTTGTTCCAATTAAATAGTCTGAAGAAGTTGGACGCAAGAGTCTGGCGCTGTGTTTATGGCGTGCGCGCCGCTGTTGGATTTCTTGTAGTCGCACAGCCGCTTTTCACACAGCCCGGAGCAGCTATAGTTACTCCTTTTAACATGTTTTAAAGCATCGCATAATTATACGTGTTCTTGACATACTAAAACCTGAACTTCTGTAGAAGAGAGGTATGAGAGTGGAAAAAGAACACACATCTGCAAATGTCACTGAACAAATTATTTTGGATTACAAATCCGGACTTCATGAATTTGAAAAGAAAATGCCTCATATTGCAGATAAGTATAATGAATTTACAGCAGCATGTTTTAAAGAAGGTGAACTTGACCAAAAGCAAAAACAATTAATTGCTCTCGGCATCAGCATATACTCTCAAGATGAGTATTGCATTGTATATCATACTAAAGGCTGTATGGATCAAGGATGTACGGAAAAAGAAATTCTAGAGGCAGCTGGTGTGACAGCCGCTTTTGGCGGCGGCGCAGCAATCAGCCAGTCGGTGACATTGGTCCAGGATACTTTGGATGAGCTTAATCAGATGAAACACTAGACAATATTGAAAAACAGAGGAATATCCAGCTATTTTTCCCTTTATACTGTTAGGGGCATTAGAGGAAGCGACAATGCCGGCTATCGTTCGAAATGTTTTAAATTGCGTTTTGGGTGCAGATATTTTATATGTTAACCTTGAATTTGTTAAAACATTTTGAAAGGGATGGTTTATATCAACACCCAAAACCAGATTCGTCTGTTACACACCAGCGAAATGGAAAAAGCGATGCATCATTGTCATGGTATTGGTTATGCTGAATACGAGAGAAGCTTGGAAAAACGAATTCAAGTTGAAAAAACACGCGAAAAAGACTATCGAAAATGCAACACCATTGCAGCTGAGCAGGACCATAAAATAATTTAGTTATAGACATCATAAAAACCAGTCTTTACGGCTGGTTTTTCTCCTTATTATAGGTAAAAACTTTTACATAACATTATTTGAAATGTATTTGGATTTGATATAAGATTGTAATGAGAATAGAATGAGAATAATAATGAATAAATCTTCCTATTTAAATATAGGAAAAGTAAAGATAAGACATCAATTAACGGAGGTATGACCATGTCTGCACCAAATCTTAAAATCGAAAATCTTCATGTTTCTATAGAGGATAAGGAAATTGTTAAGGGATTTAACTTAGAAATCAACGGCGGGGAAATCCATGCGATTATGGGTCCTAATGGTACTGGTAAGTCAACGCTTGCTTCTGCTATAATGGGGCACCCTAAATATGAGATTACAGAAGGCTCTGTGATACTTGATGGCCAAAATATTCTAGAAATGGAAGTCGATGAAAGGGCTCGTGCCGGCCTTTATTTAGCTATGCAATATCCAAGTGAAATCAGCGGTGTAACAAATGCCGACTTCTTAAGAACTGCGATCAATGCGCGCCGCGGCGAAGGAAATGAAATTCCATTAATGAAGTTTATTAAGCAGCTTGATAAAAAAATGGATTTGCTCGACATCGACCAAGAATTTGCACAACGTTATTTAAATGAAGGATTCAGCGGCGGTGAGAAAAAACGCAACGAAATTCTTCAGCTTATGATGCTTGAACCAAAGATTGCTATCCTCGACGAGATCGATTCAGGATTGGACATCGATGCGCTTAAAGTCGTTGCAAAAGGCGTTAACGAAATGCGTTCTCCTGAGTTTGGATGCTTAATCATTACTCACTATCAACGCTTATTACAATATATTACACCTGACAAAGTCCACGTTATGATGCAAGGCCGTATTGTCAAATCCGGCGGACCTGAGCTTGCACAGCGTCTTGAAGAAGAAGGTTATGACGGTCTGAAAGCAGAACTCGGCATTGTAGATGAAGCGGAAGAACAAGAAGTATAAGGTTGAGAGCTTTTTAACGCTAGAGCATTCAAATGATCTTGATGAGGTAGGAGGAATAATATGTCAACGGAAGTAACAGGGGTTCAATACGATTCGGATTATATCAAAAGCTTTTCCAAGGATCGTCATGAGCCGGAGTGGTTTACGGATCTTCGATTAAAAGGGTTGCAATGGGTTGAAGAACTTCCAATGCCAAAACCTGAAAAAACAAGGATTATTGGTTGGAACTTTACTGAATTTGAACATCAGCCATCAGCAAAATCTTTCTCTTCGCTTGAAGATTTGCCGGCAAAAATCAAACAATTGGTCGGACAAGGCGATCAATCAGGCAATGTGCTTATACAGCATAACGGTGCGCCTGCTTTTCGCTCGCTAACAAAAGAATTAGAAGATAAAGGTGTCATATTCACCGATCTTGCTACGGCTCTTAAAGATCACGGTGACTTAATTAGAAAATATTATTTTACCGATGCAGTGAAAGCAGATGAAAATCGTTTAACAGCTCTTCATGCAGCATTAGTCAACAGCGGGACATTCCTTTATGTGCCAAAGAATGTAGCAGTCAATGTACCAATCCAAACAATTTATTGGCAGGAAAATCCAAATGCAGGATTTATTAACCATGTTATCGTAGTCGCTGAACAAGGCAGCTCAGTCACTTATGTTGAAAACTATTTGTCGACAGAAGAGAGCGGAGCCCCTGTAGCAAATGTTATCACTGAAGTATTTGTCGGGGACAATGCTAAGGTTCAGTTCGGTTCTGTTGATAACTTCTCAGAAAACATGACAAGTTATTTTAATCGCCGGGGCCGTGTTGAAAATAACGGCAAATTAGAATGGGCGCTTGGCCAAATGAATGAAGGCAACACAATTTCTGAAAACTTAACTGATCTTATCGGCGAAGCTTCAGCGGCTGATATTAAAGCTGTCAGCGTTGGCCGCGGAGACCAAAAGCAAAACTTTGTCAACTTTATCAGGCACTTCGGCAAACATTCAGAAAGCGCCATGCTTATTCACGGTGTTCAGAAAGATTCTGCTAACTCTATTTTTAATGGCAAAACAAAAATCGAACATGGCGCTTCTAAATCAGACGGTGAACAAACGCAGCGTGTTCTTATGTTAAGTGACCAAGCACGCGGTGATGCCAATCCAATTCTTCTCATTGAAGAAGATGATGTTGTTGCCGGCCACGCTGCTTCAGTCGGACGCGTTGATCCAATACAGCTGTTTTATCTTATGAGCCGGGGCATTACAAAAGAAGACGCCCAACGTCTCGTTATTCATGGCTTCTTAGCGCCAGTTGTTAATCAATTGCCGATCGAAGAGGTTAGAGCTCAATTAACTGAGGTTATCGAAGGGAAAGTTCAATAATGAACATTAAAAACATTCGCGAGCTGTTTCCAATCCTTAATCAACAAGTCAATGGACACCCTCTTGTTTATTTAGACAGTGCTGCAACATCACAAAAGCCTGTTTCCGTGATTGAAGCCATCAGTCAATATTATCGTGAATATAATTCTAATGTTCATCGAGGCGTGCATACGCTGGGAACGAAAGCAACGGACGGTTACGAGGCTGCTCGTGAAAAGGTACGGCGCTTTATCGGCGCGGCAAGCACTGAAGAAATTATTTTTACACGCGGCACAACCACTTCGCTTAATTTTGTCGCTTACAGCTACGGACGCGCTCGTTTAGAAGAAGGCGATGAAATCGTTATTAATGCCATGGAACATCATGCTAATCTTATTCCTTGGCAGCAGGTCGCAAAAGCAACGGGAGCAACATTGAAGTACATTCCGCTTCAGCCTAACGGGACCTTTAATTTAGATGATGTCAAAAAGACCATTACAGAAAGAACCAAAATTGTTGCTATGGCACATGTATCAAACGTCCTCGGCACGATTAATCCTATAAAAGAGGTTGCTGATATCGCTCACCGACACGGAGCTGTTTTGGTTGTTGATGGTGCGCAAAGTGCACCTCATTTAGCGGTTAATGTTCAGGAGCTTGGCGCTGATTTCTTTGCTCTTTCCGGTCATAAAATGCTTGGCCCTACGGGTATAGGCGTTTTATATGGAAAAAAAGCATTGCTTGAAGAAATGGAACCGGTTGAAACCGGGGGCGAAATGATTGACTATGTTGATTATTATGATTCAACATGGAAAGAACTTCCTTGGAAGTTTGAAGCGGGTACACCTGTGATAGCCGGTGCGATTGGCTTGGGTGCCGCAATAGACTTTTTAAATGAAGTAGGGCTTGACAACATCCATGCACATGAAGAAGAACTGGCAAATTATGCTTTGGATGTATTATCAGAAATAGAAGGGCTTGAAATATACGGACCAAAAGAACGTGCCGGTCTGGTTACTTTCAATATTGACGGGGTGCATCCTCATGATGTTGCAACGGTCCTTGATACTGAAGGCATTGCTATACGCGCGGGTCACCATTGTGCACAGCCCTTAATGAAATGGCTTGGCGTTAATGCCACTGCCAGAGCAAGCTTTTATCTTTATAATACGAAAGAAGACATCGACGCACTTGCCGCCGGATTAAAGAAAACAAAGGAGTATTTCGGTCATGTCTTTGAATAACTTAGATCAACTCTATCGCCAAGTTATTATGGATCATTATAAGAATCCACGAAACCGCGGCGAATTGGATCAAGATAACAAGTTAGTTGTTAATATGAATAATCCCACTTGCGGCGACCGTATTCAACTTCAGCTTCAAGTTGAAGATGGAAAAATTACAGATGCGAAATTTACCGGAGAAGGCTGTTCAATCAGCCAATCTTCGGCATCAATGATGACGGATGCCATTAAAGGATTATCGGTTAATGATGCGCTGCACATGTCTGAAATATTTTCTGACATGGTTCAGGGAAAAGATTATGATGAAGATGAACTTGATCTGGGGGATGTAGAAGCGTTGCAAGGCGTATGCAAATTCCCGGCAAGAATTAAGTGTGCAACCTTGGCGTGGAAAGCAATGGAAAAGGCTTTAAACGAACAAAAGCAATAAAGTTCATGTTCAAAAAGGATAAATAGAGCCTCCTTTTCCGGACTCTTTGAACACAATCAAAATAAGCATGTATCGGGAAAACGAATATGTTACAATGAACCTGCATGTTAATAGTAGGCAGCGCCATTATATTAAGGAGGGTTTTCAATGGCCAAGAAAATGCCTGAAATTGGCGATTATAAATATGGCTTTAGAGATAAAGACGTCTCGGTCTACCGTACAGAACGCGGTTTGACTAAGGAAGTTGTTGAAGATATATCCAGACGAAAAAATGAACCGCAGTGGATGCTTGATATCAGATTAAAGGCACTTGAACATTTCTACAGCAGACCAATGCCGCAGTGGGGCGGTAATTTAAATGATCTTAATTTTGATGACATCACATATTACGTGAAGCCTTCAGAGAAATCCGGACGTTCATGGGATGAAGTTCCTGAAGAAATTAAGCGGACTTTTGACAAGCTTGGCATTCCGGAAGCTGAGCAAAAATATCTTGCCGGGGTTTCAGCGCAATACGAATCTGAAGTTGTTTACCACAATATGAAAAAAGATCTTGAAGAAATGGGAATTGTCTTTAAAGACACTGATTCCGCATTAAAAGAAAATGAAGATCTTTTCAAAGAATATTTTGGAACAGTTGTCCCTTATTCCGATAACAAATTCGCAGCGCTAAACACCGCAGTATGGTCCGGCGGCTCATTTATCTATGTTCCTAAAGGCGTTAAGTGCGAAACGCCGCTGCAAGCTTATTTCCGCATCAACTCAGAAAATATGGGGCAATTTGAACGGACATTAATTATCGTTGACGAAGGCGCATCAGTTCACTATGTTGAAGGCTGTACAGCACCGGTATATACAACAAACTCTTTGCACAGTGCAGTAGTTGAAATTATTATTAAGAAAGATGCTTACTGCCGTTATACAACTATCCAAAACTGGGCAAACAACGTATACAACCTCGTAACTAAGCGCGCTGTTGCGTACGAAAATGCAACGATGGAATGGATCGACGGCAACATCGGCTCAAAATTAACGATGAAATATCCTGCTGTATTGCTTAAAGGTGAAGGGGCAAGAGGCAATACATTATCCATCGCCATCGCAGGCAAAGGACAAAACCAAGATGCAGGCGCTAAAATGATGCACTTAGCGCCAAACACATCTTCAACAATAGTATCGAAATCCATTTCGAAAAACGGCGGAAATGTTACGTACCGCGGCATCGTTCACTTCGGACGCAAAGCGGCGAACTCCCGCTCCAATGTCGAGTGTGATACGCTGATAATGGATAATGAATCCACTTCTGATACAATTCCATACAATGAAATTCTTAATGAGAACATTTCATTGGAACACGAAGCAAAAGTATCTAAAGTATCCGAAGAGCAGCTCTTCTATCTCATGAGCCGCGGCGTTTCAGAACAAGAAGCAACTGAAATGATCGTCATGGGATTCATCGAACCATTTACTAAAGAACTGCCAATGGAATATGCTGTTGAAATGAACCGTTTGATTAAATTCGAAATGGAAGGTAGCATTGGTTAATCTTGATATATCAATGATTTTAACCAAATAATGTAGGTTACACCCACAATCCACCCACAAAAAAATTAAAGGTTGTGGGTGTAACTCTCATATAATTCAAGAGCATCATCCTCAATCTTTTCAGTTATATGCAGATAAGTATCTGCGGTTACTTTTACACTAGCGTGTCCAATTCTTTCGGACACGTATTTTAAATTTGCACCAGCTTCAAGTAAATGTACTGCATGTGAATGACGTAGAGCATGTGGTGATAATATTGGTGAATTTGCACGTTTACGCTTTGAAGTATTCTCTTACTACGTTTGTTCTTAACCAGCGGCCGTCATGTTGATGAAAGATAATATCTGACTTTGGCGCTTTGTAATTTTCATACATTAGGTACATTTCTTTACGATTAATCTTCTGCTTTTTAAGCAAGTGAATTGTTTTATTATCGAGTTTAATTGTTCGTAAACTTTTCTTAGATTTAGGCGTTGATAAATAAGCCGTTGAATTTAATGGGTAGACCAAAGTTTTATTAACTGTCAATGTGTTTTTTTCAAAATCAATGTCCTTCCAAGTTAAAGCTAAAGCTTCACCAATACGAAGTCCCGTACGAGCTATTAAAGAAAAAAGAATATAATACTGGATAGAATGTTTATATTTAGCATTTTTAACTGGACGTTTGACTTCATTAAGAAATATTTCAAGTTGTTCACGAGTGAAATATTTCAATTCATCTTTTTATCAGGATTTTTAGGAATGTTTATTCGTACAATTGGGATTCTCACGTAATATTTTAAATTCGTGAACAGCATCGTGTAATGCGGTACTCATTATACTGTGAATACGCCTAATCGTACCCTTGCTATAATGATTTATTAATTCATTAATCCACTTTTGATATTCAGTTCTTGTAATTTCCTTTAGTTTGTAATTTCCCCAGCGTGGAAGAATATTTAATCTTACATTCCTCTCTTGAACAGAATAGGTTATTGGTTTTACGTTAGGCTTTTTATACACTTCTAACCATTTTTCAAAAAACTTGTCCACTTGCTCATTTCCATCTTCTGAAAATCCGTAGTATTCAATTTCCATCTCAACTTGTGCCGCTGCAAGTTGTGCTTCTTTTTTAGTTTTGAATCCACGTTTTGATTTTTCTTTTTATAGAATGGTTATTTTAAAGAATGGGAGGATTGAAATATGAATGATAAAGAAAGAGAAGAACTAGCTTCTAAATTGTTGCTGATGAAAAATGCCATATTGGCATTATATGAACATGTTGATCCTAATTTTAGAACAAGAGATTTCGTTTTACTTAAATATGGATATACGTCTGAGGAAATGGGTCAATTAGATCACTATTTAGTGGATATTCAGTTAACTAAAAAAATACCGACTAAAGAAGAATTTAGAAAAAAGATTGCTGAAATAAAAGATCTTCCTGTGGATAGTATTCCAATGCTCCATGTAGAAGAGGTGTTGTTAGGGTATTATTCAGACGGAATGTACGAAAATAACATTGCTAAGATTTTAAATTTATAAGTATGTATTTAACAGAGTTTTCCCCCCGTATCTGCTTAGATGCGGGGTTTTTTATTTGTCTATAAACATCATTTTATTTTTAAATTCAAAAAAATGGTTTTAATCATATTGGAACAAATGGTAAAATTAACTTAATCACAATAAAAAGGTGTTGGTTGAAGATTAAAAAGAAACTATGGATAACTATCGGTATTGTGGTTTTAATTTTCATTATTTTTATAGGAGGTGCTTATGTGAAGCATAAACAAGGTGAAAGAGAAATAATAGCTCAAGGAGAAAAAGTGGCGAAGAAATATTTAAAAGAAAAAGAAGGAATAAATCACGTTAAATTCAAAGATTATAGTATTTCTCCAATGAGAGTTATAACTTTAGACTATATCAATGAAAAATCAAAAAAAGAAATTAGTGTTGATATGATTAGACACGAAAATGGACAGTGGGAGGTCCTTGGTATTGCCTACTAATGCTATAAAAGATAAAGATTTTTACTTTTTATCGGGTAGAGTGTATAAATGGGGAAAAACCGCAAAAACAGATAATAAAGAATGGGGAATTATTAATAGTAAAAAATGGATCGAAAAAGATAAAGAAAGCGGCTTTCAAGCCAAAGTTTTTAAACATGACGATCAAGTCGTTATTGCCTTCGCTGGCACTAGTCCAAGTGACCTCGGTGATCTTCGGACAGATGCCGAAATGGCTCTTAATGAGAGAAAGAGACGGCAAGAAAGAATGAAAGAACACTCTTATTCCCCTATCATAGGGAAGGCAATGGCTTCTTACGACAACTATGAATCTAAGCATGATCAATTTACAGAAGCAGATAATCTTGTAAAGGATGTTAAAAAGAAATATCCTTCTGCTAAAATTTTTGTGACAGGGCATTCTTTAGGTGGCGCGTTAGCCCAATATACGGCTGCCAATCATGATCTTGAAGGTGTAACATTTAATGCGCCAGATATAACCAATACGCTTCCAAAAGACCTCCAAAAAGAAGTAAAAGAAGGCAAGTTCAATGGTAAAGTAACGAACTATGTTAATCCGAAAGATTGGATAGGAAGCGGTTACATAAAAGAATTTAAACAACATGTAGGTTCAACCTATTATATTAATTCACCTTATAAGGGCAAACCTGAAGCCCCAAAAATAGGTATTCCGCAGTTTGATATCCCTTCTGCCTTAGTGACAAATATTAAATGGTATGGCCAATCAGTTGCGGGACCAGGTTATCATTATTTAAATACAGATTATAAGTTTGATAAAGACGGCAACTTAGCTAATCCGGTTTTCGATCAAAAAACAGGTGAACAACTGATGGCTTCTCCGAGATATACTGCTGGAGGTCAAACAATCGAAGTTACCCCTGATAGATTACGACAACTTGCAACCGAACTTGAACAAAGAATTGGTGCTGTTGAATCTGCGACCGGCTCTGTTGTGATGGCTGCGGAAGGATTATTCAGTGTGGAAGGCGCTAAAGAATTAAATTTAGCGGAGCTTGCGGAACGCGTTATCCAAACGGTTAAAGGTGTTCAATATTTTCATACGGAAAAAATACAGGAACAGTCACAGATGTTAAAAGATGCAGCTTCTCGATTCGAACAAGCGGATGAGGATTAATTAAGAAGGTGAAAGGATGATAATAAAGTCATTTGGTGAAGCGGAAAACCTATGCCGATTAATTGCTTATAGAATAGATGAGGAGATTAGCATTTTAAAAGAAACAGAAACTAAAATGAAACAAACTTATGGACAGCTGAACGATTGGAGAGGTCATTCCGCTGATAAAAGCAAGCAAAAACTCAACTCGGCATTTTTTGATATTCAGAAAAAGGCAAGCGATCTGGAAGCACTCAAAGGGGCGTTGTACGCTAAACAACTTCAAGCAGCCTTTCCGCCTGTTGATATAGTTAAAAAAAGTAAATAAAAATTTCGATTCATATAAAAATGGTTCCTTCTCATTGAGAGGGACATTTTTTATTTGTCTATAGATGTCGAAAGGGCTTAAAAAAATAATTTTTAAAAACGGGTTTAATTTATTGCTCGGCGCCGTCCTTATTTAAATAAAATATATTTTCGCCGTCAAAAAATGAAACATATGTTATTGAAGATTATGCCGATTATGAATGAATAAGGAATATTAGGCGTATTTTTCTGATAATATAACAGATAGAGCACTATATTTTGACAAAGTGCTCATATGAAAATGATTAAAAATAAAAGTTCCCAAAAGAGGGGTCAATAAATGGAAGGCAATAGATTCTAAAAAAAGAATGGTTGGATTTGGAAAGTGAAGCGGCTTCTAGGCTGATTTTTTTTTAATAATTTAAATCGAAAGGTTGCTGGTTTGATATTTTACATAATGGCGGTGATGGTCGCTTCCTGCATCTTAAAGGCCAGTATTTAGTCTGCTGAAGGAACAAAAGAGCAAGAAAGATTTTGAACATTTATTGAAATAATTCATTAAGGATTTACATACAAGGTGATATATACTATACTTCAACACACAGGTCTATAATGCTAAATGTACCAAACATAACCAAAAATACTCAATTATTTTTGACTCTGTTTCAACTGTCTACATCTCTCAAGGTACATGAGCATTGTAAGATCTGCCCTAAGTCAAACCCCGTATCCGTTTAAAGTGTACCCTTTGTAAAGGACATTTTAAAAAAAGCCTAGGCTATTTTTAGAAGATGATCTCTGTATTGAACAGGGGTCATCCTTTTTAAAT
>NZ_JAFBER010000021.1 GCF_016908855.1 Scopulibacillus daqui
TTAATCGTTATGATCCTTAGCTGTTTTTGAAAGTTGCCCTTTCAATCACGCTTGGCTTTTGTTTAGTTTTCAAAGAACAATCGTTATTTTTAAGTTGTTGCTGTTTGACAGCGACCTTCTCATTATATCAAACTGATAACATCTTGTCAACAACTTTTTTCTGTATCTTTTTCGCTTCATTTCAAAGCGACAATGTTAATTGTAACAACTTGTTCACAAAAAGTCAACAACTTTTTTCGTTTTTTCAAAAGCTGCTTCAGAAATGACAAGTTATATATTATCACCTGCCTGTTATTTAGTCAACAGCTTTTTTAAGTTAAAAAAAGAGCAGCATAAGCTGCTCTTAAATTAATCTCTTTTACGCATTTGCGGAAATAATAATACATCCCTAATAGATGGTGAATTGGTCAGCAGCATAACAAGGCGATCCACACCAATGCCTAAGCCTCCGGTTGGCGGCATGCCGTACTCAAGCGCTTCTAAAAAGTCTTCATCCATCATATGTGCCTCATCATTTCCTTCGGCCCTTTCTTTTACTTGTGCTTCAAAACGTTCTCTTTGGTCAATAGGATCATTAAGCTCACTAAACGCATTAGCATGTTCACGCCCGACAATAAACAGCTCAAAACGATCAGTGAAGCGAGGATCATCAGCGTTCTTTTTGGCTAATGGAGAAATGGCTACAGGATGTCCGTAAACGAATGTAGGCTGAATTAATGTATGTTCTACTTTTTGTTCGAAAAATTCATTAACGACATGGCCAAAAGTCATATTAGGTTTAACATCGACGCCATGCTGGTGCGCTAATTCACGCGCTTCACCATCAGTCATCTCTTTCCAAAAATCAACGCCCGTTTGTTCTTTGACAGCGTCAACCATATGAACCCGTTTCCACTCAGGTTTTAAATCAATCTCATGCTCTCCGTAAGTGATTTTTGTTGTACCTAACACTTTTTCGGCAATATAAGCAACCAAATTCTCAGTTAATGACATAATATCATGAAAATCGGCATATGCTTCATAAAGCTCTAACATTGTAAACTCAGGATTGTGACGTGTAGATACACCTTCATTTCTAAAGACGCGGCCAATTTCATAGACTTTTTCCAGTCCTCCGACAATTAACCGTTTAAGGTGGAGTTCAATGGCGATCCGCATATAAAGCGGAATATCTAAGGCATTATGATGAGTGATAAACGGACGCGCGGCAGCACCGCCTGGGATATTATGCATCATTGGTGTTTCAACTTCTAAGAAACCTTGTTCATCCAAATATTGACGCATGTATCGTAAAATCTTACTTCTCGTGATAAAAGTATTCTTTACTTCAGGATTCATGATAAGGTCAACATACCGTTGACGATAACGCTGCTCGACATCCTTTAAACCATGGAATTTATCTGGCAACGGGCGCATTGATTTTGTCAACAGTTTAAAATCGGAGACTTTAATTGATAACTCTCCAACTTTTGTTTTAAAGACAACACCTTTAATCCCAACGATATCGCCAATATCAATTGAGTTAAACAAATCGTATTGTTCATCGCCCACTGTGTCTTTACGAACATAAATTTGAATCTGCCCTGTTAAATCTTGAATATGTGCAAAACCTGCTTTCCCTTTACCGCGCTTTGTCATTATTCGTCCAGCTAAAGTAACGGAAACATCCTTTTCAGCGAGTTCCTCTTTTGTAAATTGATCATAAGCTTCTGCAACTTGCTCGGCGGTATGAGATCTCTCATATCGTTCTCCAAACGGATTAAGTTGATTTTCTAGGAGTGTATTTAATTTTTCTCTTCTCGAGCGAAGCAAATCATTTAATTCAACATCCTGACTCATAATAGCAGCTCCTTATCTCGGTCATATGTACGGACCTATTATTTAAAATGGACAATGCCTTTAGATTTCTAAAGCAATATGATTAAAAGACTGCCAGTACGCACCGGCAGCCTTGTATCTAGGTCGAATTATAGTTAAGCAGACAGTTAATGTCAACCTAAAGCGATTATATGATTTTATTTAAGACGCTTGTTCAACTGTTAATTTTTCAACAAAATCATATAAAATTTCTTTAAGCTCATCCGCTTTCTCACAAACATTGACCTTTTTGCGCACATTGTTGCTTCCGCGTATCCCTTTTAAATACCACGCTGCATGCTTCCGCATTTCTTTTACCGCTATATCCTCGCCTTTTAATTTGACTAATCGGTCGAGATGTAAGCAGCAAACATCGATTTTTTCTTTCGGATCCGGATCAGGCAGAAGGACGCCGGATTCTAAGTACTGAACTGTACGATACAGCATCCAAGGATTTCCCAACGCTCCTCTTCCTATCATAACACCGTCAACACCTGTTGTATCAAGCATGCGCTTGGCGTCTTCAGGCGTTACGACATCACCGTTGCCTATAACAGGAATGCTAACCGATTGTTTAACTTCCTTTATAATATCCCAGTCAGCTTGGCCTTCGTACATTTGAACCCTTGTACGGCCGTGAATAGCAACCGCTTGGCCGCCTGCTTTTTCAACGGCTTGGGCATTTTTCACCGCATAAATATGGTCATCATCCCAGCCTTTTCTCATCTTCACTGTAACGGGCTTTTCAACATTTTCTACAACAGCTGAAACCATTTCATAAATTTTATCCGGGTTCAGAAGCCATCTGGCACCAGCGTCACACTTTGTGATTTTCGGTACAGGGCAGCCCATATTGATATCTATGATGTCTGCGTTCGTATATTTATCTACATATTTCGCTGCTTCTACAAGCGTTTCTTTAGACCCGCCGAAAATTTGCAGGCTTAAGGGCTTTTCCCTTTCGTCAACATAAAGCATTTCCAGAGATTTTTTATTTTGATTGATAATCCCGCGGTCAGCAACCATTTCGGCACATACAAGTCCGGCTCCAAATTCTTTGGCAATTAAGCGAAAGGCTGGATTGCACACGCCGGCCATCGGTGCTAAAACCACTTGATTCTTCAATTCAATCGGCCCGATTTTTAACATGTTATCATCCCTTTAATTCTTTATTTCCATTAATTCATCAATAGATACACCGAGAGTATCAGAAATTTTTTTGACTAAATGATCTTCAGGCAAACGGTTGCCCCTTTCAATTTCACCTAAGACAGAGAGCGAGACATTTACTTCTTTTGCCAAATCTGCTTGGGTATAACCCTTTAGCTTTCGAAAAGCCCGAATTCTCCTTCCCCATTGTTCGGCCTCCATATGCGCACTCCTTCTTCACTTTTCAGTTTCTTATATAAGTTTTCGATGGATTCATTAATGTGGGGGACGATTAATTCTGCATTAATCTCTTTTAAAGGGGTTAATACAAATAGTCGTTTTGAAAGTTCAGGATGCGGCACTTTTAGATTTTCCTTCTCAATATTTTCTTTATTATACAATAAAATGTCAAGGTCAATCGTCCGGGGTCCCCAGTGTACATCTCTTTTTCTTCCAAGTGAGCATTCAATCGCTTGACAGACTTTTAGCAATGATTCGGGGGATAGACTGGTATGGACTTCAGCCGCCAAATTCAAAAATTCCCTCTGTTCAACAGGTCCATACGGTTCTGTTTCGTAAATTGAAGAACAGCAAGCGATGCTGATATTAGGATGATGATTTAATTTCTTTAATGCCTGGAATAAATAGCTGTCTCGATCCCCCATATTTGAACCTAGACCAATATATGCAACTGACTCTTCTTCCATCATCATTACCGGCTCCTTGTTAATTCAATAGCTACAGAATCATAATATCCCGGTATAGGCGGATCCGGTTTAGTTACTTTGATATGGCACTTTTGAATGTTCGGGAAAGTGGAAAGCAATGCTTCGGAAATATCTTCTGCAACACTTTCGACTAACTTTTTAGGCGGACCCTCAACAATCTTTTTCGTGATTTCATAAATATCCTGGTAATTGACCGTTTTATTGAGATCATCATTTTTTCCGGCATTTTTTAAATTCAGCTCTAAGATAACATCGACAAAAAAACGCTGACCCAGCTTATTTTCTTCGCTGAAAACGCCATGATAACCATAAAAAGCCATTTTATTAACATAAATCTTATCCAATCGGTTCACCTTCCGAAAGCATGATATCCATCATTTTAGCCATTTGTGCGATTGATTTAACATCATGAACCCTAACCATTTGACAGCCTTTAGTAATCGCTAAGCATACTGTAGCCCCTGTACCTTCCATTCGATCATTGACGGTTGTCCCCAGCGCTTTGCCAATAAACCTTTTTCTCGAAGTTCCCAGAAGCAGCGGATAACCTAGACTATGGAATGCCTCAAGGTTATTCATCACTTTTAAATTATCGTTGTACGTCTTAGCAAAACCGACGCCAGGGTCAATAATAATTTTATCATCAGCCAAACCGGCATTTTTAACCAAATTTATACTTTCTAACAGATCATTTTTCATATCTGTTAAAAGGTCTTGGTAATCTAAGTTATCTCTGTTATGCATGAGAATGATCGGAGCATTATAGCTCGCCGCAATAGAAGCCATGTTCGGATCTTTCTTCGCGCCCCAAACATCGTTAATGATATCGGCTCCGGCTTCTAAAGCTTGCTTTGCTGCTTCAGCTTTATACGTGTCTACGGAAATTGGAATATCAGACACTTTCCGTATCGCTTTAATCACCGGTATAATTCTTTCTAATTCAATATCAAGAGGGATGAAATCACTGCCCGGACGCGTGGATTCTCCCCCTATATCTATAATATCAGCCCCGTCGCGAATCATCTCCAGAGCATGCGACACAGCTACATCAATTCGATTATAACAACCGCCGTCAGAAAAAGAATCCGGCGTAACATTTAAAATGCCCATGATGATTGTTTTCTTGCTGAAATCAAGTGTATGATTGCGAATAATCATTTGATGGTTATGCTGCTTTATTGCTAACATGACTTTCACCGCCTGGCAGGATTTCTTATATATTTCTTTTAAAATGTTTTAATGTTACATGTGAAACAAATTAATGTTTGTTTTAAACATGTACTTTGCCAGCATAGTGCTGTAAAAATTGCTGCAGAACTCTCATGCCATTCTTTGTCATAATTGACTCAGGATGAAATTGAACCCCTTCTATCGGCAATGTTTTATGACGGATACCCATGATATCTCCTTCAGATGTCCAAGCGCTAACCTCAAACACTTCCGGCAATGAAGCTTTATCAACAATTAACGAATGATATCTCATCACTTCAAAGTCGGCGTCCAGATGTTTAAAAATGGTCTTTCCATCATGTGTGATGACTGATGTTTTTCCATGCATAAGTTTCTTGGCTCGGATAATCTGTCCGCCAAAAGCTTGGGCGATAGCTTGATGGCCAAGGCAAACACCAAGTATAGGAACGCTTCCGGCAAATTGACGAATGACTTCAAGACTTACCCCAGCCTCATTAGGCGTACACGGACCAGGCGATATGACAATATAATCCGGGCTCAATTCATTTATTTCTTGAACACTTATTTGATCATTCCGATATACCCTGATATCCTGCATCAAATGACCAAAGTATTGGACAAGGTTATAAGTGAATGAATCATAATTATCAATCATTAAAATCATCAGCTTCTCCTCCTCAGCTCTGCTCTCCTCTTCTTCACTCAACTGCCCTATTCCCAAAACAAATGACATATTATGACTTTACATATAAGCCTAAACCGGATCATGAAAACCGTCAATATCTTATACCAAACTTTTAGTATAAAAAATCAGGCTGTCGCAAAACGATCGACAACCTGACTTCTAAAACCTTCAACTTCAATTGTCTCATTACTGCTTATTCATCAAATTGATAAAGCGGCGTACTTAAATATCTTTCTCCATTACTCGGAAGTACAACAAGAACTTTCTTTCCTTTGCCAAGCTGCTTAGCGACTTGAATGCCGGCATATATCGCAGCGCCTGAGGAAATGCCTCCAAGAACGCCCTCTTTTTTCGCAGCCAAACGTGCATACTCAAAGGCCTGCTCAGTTGTTACAGTAATCACTTGGTCGTAAATTTGTGTATCTAAAGTATCCGGTATGAAGCCCGCGCCTAATCCTTGAAGTTTGTGCGGCCCAGGTTCACTTCCAGACAAAATAGCAGAATCAGCCGGTTCAACAGCGTATAGTTTTATATCTGAATAGTTTTCTTTTAAAACTTTTCCTGCTCCAGAAATCGTTCCCCCTGTGCCGATACCGGCAACAAAGGCATCCAGCTGATCGCCCATTTGTTCAACAATTTCCCTGCCTGTCGTCAGACGATGAACTTCCGGATTCGCCTTGTTTTTAAACTGCTGCGGCATAAAATATCCTTTTGCTTCTACTAACTCTTCGGCTTTTGCGATGGCCCCTTTCATGCCGCTTGGGCCAGGAGTAAGAATCAATTCGGCGCCATAGGCCCGCAGTAAATTCCGCCTTTCCATACTCATCGTTTCAGGCATAACAAGAATGGCGCGGTAGCCCTTTGCTGCGCACACCATTGCAAGGCCGATGCCGGTGTTTCCGCTGGTAGGCTCAATAATTGTATCTCCAGGCTTAATCTTTCCTTCTTTTTCAGCTGCCTCAATCATCGCTTTAGCAATACGGTCTTTGACGCTGCTTCCAGGGTTCATGTACTCAAGCTTTGCATATAAATCCGCTTCATTTTCACCTGTTAATCTGCCGAGTTTGACAATAGGTGTTTGACCGATTAAGTCTATAATCGAATTCGCAATCATATCGTTTCCCCTCTCGCATAAGAAATCCGAGTAATTGAGTTTGTTTTGTTGGAATTATCTTAACAAACCTTTTCACAGGGTGTCAACGAAAATTTACTAAATTGCCCGATAAATTTCCTGCAAATCATCTTCCGAGAAACGATAGGTCTCCCGGCAAAAATGACAAGAAGCTTCAGCACCGTGATCCTCTTCGATCATTGCCTTGATTTCTTCCTTGCCCAGGCCGATTAATGCATTTGCAATTTTTTCTTTGGAACATTGGCATTTGAATTTGACCGGCATCTTATCAATAACCTTATAATGCCCTTCGCCAAATAAAGTGTCGAGAAGATCTTCGGGCGTTTGACCGCTTTCGATCAATTTGGAAATCGGCGGAATTTCAGTCAGCCGTTGTTCAATTTTATCAATCAAAGTGTCGCTTGCTCCCGGCAGAACTTGAATCAAAAAACCTCCTGAAGCTTTAATGCTGTTATCAGGATTAACCAAAACACCAACACCTACAGCAGACGGAACTTGTTCCGAACGAGCAAAATAGTAAGTAAAATCATCGCCGATTTCGCCTGAAACGATCGGTACTCTGCCGGTAAAGTTTTCTTTCAAACCTAAATCCTTAACAACACTTAAAAAGCCGTTAGTCCCTACTGCCCTGGCTACATCGAGCTTTCCTTGCTTATTCAGCTCAAAATGGACCTGGGGATGGCTCACATAACCTCTTGTTTCTCCTTTTGCATTAGCATCCACAATGATGGCACCTATAGGACCTCCGCCTTCAATCGTGACAGTTATTTTCTCTTCGCCTTTAAGCTGTGCGCCCATCATCGTTGCTGCTGTCATAGACCTGCCAAGAGCGGCAGACGCCGTCGGCCATGTCTGATGGCGCCGCTGCGCTTCATTCACCATATCTGTCGTTAGAATAGTCATAGCCCTTATTTGCCCGTCGTAGGCAAGTGCTTTTATCAAGTAATCAGACAATGCGTTTGTCCTCCTTCCGGCTTTGAACTAAACTTTATTTCTTGTATAAATTAGATACAAACCTTTTAATGTTAGGAACGGATCAATATGATCGATCATATTTGTTTCTTTGCCAATTAATGAAGAGAGTCCGCCTGTTGCAATGACAATAGGCTCTTTCTTTGCTTGCTGCTTCATTCTTGTAACAATACCTTCGACTTGTCCGACATATCCATAGAGAATACCTGATTGCATGGCATTAACGGTGTTCCTGCCAACAATGTGCGGCGGTTTCATAATTTCTATTCTTGGCAGCTTTGAGGCTTGATTATAAAGCGCCTCGGTTGAAATATTGACACCGGGAGCAATCGCACCGCCGATATAATTGTTTTCTTCATCAATGTAGCAATAGGTTGTCGCGGTGCCAAAATCAATGATAATCATCGGAGCTTGATAATAGTGTATGCCCGCAACAGCATTTACAATACGGTCAGCTCCAACTTCTCTCGGGTTGTCATATTTTAAATTCAAACCCGTTTTAATGCCCGGCCCGACAACAATAGGCTTTTGCTTAAAATATTTTTCGCACATACGCTCTAAAGAAAACATAATCGAAGGGACCACTGATGATATAATAATGCCTTTAATTTGTTCAAATTTTAAATGAACATCCAAAAAAAGGTCCTTAATAATCATCGCAAATTCATCTTCTGTTTTATCGCGGTTTGTCGCTATCCGCCAATGATGAACCAGTTCATCGCCTTCATAAACGCCTAATACAATATTCGTGTTACCAACATCGCATACAAATATCATTTTGATCACCATACTAATTATTGTTTAAAACGCTTATATCTTACCATAAAAAATGGATGCCTCCTAATTTTGAGGCATCCATACGTTTGTTTATTCGTCTATTTTATTGTCTTCATCTGGGTTTTTATCCTCAGATTCTTCTTTTTTATTAATATTGACTTTCACATCTGCGTCATCTGAACTATATTTATTTTTATTTGCTTCAATCAGTTCGCCGCGTTCATACAGCGCACGAATTTGATCAGCCTCTAAAGTTTCAACTTCAAGAAGCGTTTGCGCAATAAGTTCGAGCTTATCTCTGTCTTTTGTAAGGATTTTCTTACAGCGCTCATAACATTCTTTAATAATACGCTGAACTTCCATATCGATTTCATAGGCAATCGCGTCACTGTAATTCGGTTCATTCTGAATATCGCGGCCCAAAAATACTTGACCGCTTTCGCTGGTTCCGAATTGCATTGGTCCCAGTTTCTTGCTCATACCAAATTCAGTTACCATTTTCCGCGCTAAGCCGGTAGCTCTTTGGAAGTCATTGCTGGCACCGGTACTTACTTCACCAAAAGTAAGCTCCTCAGCAACACGTCCGCCAAGCAAACCGGTAATTTTCTCTAGCAGCTCTGGTTCAGTCATGAAGTAGCGGTCTTCCTTAGGAAGGGTTACAGCATAACCGCCTGCTTGACCGCGCGGAACAACCGTTACCTTATGGACAGTTTCCGCACTTGATAAGTTAAGGCCGATAATGGTGTGGCCTGATTCATGATAAGCAACAATATTTCTTTCTTTTTCAGAAATAACACGGGATTTTTTGGCCGGACCGGCAATGACGCGTTCCACGGCTTCGTCTATGTCTTCCATATCAATTTGCTTTTTGTCGCTCCTTGCCGCAACAAGGGCAGCTTCATTAAGCAAATTCTCCAGATCGGCACCAGAGAAACCTGGTGTCAGTCTAGCAACGGTTCTAAGGTCAATTTCTTTAGCCAGCGGCTTGTTTCTTGCATGAACGCGCAATACAGCTTCACGTCCCTTAAGGTCTGGACGGCCGACAGGAACTTGCCTGTCAAAACGGCCGGGACGCAAGAGCGCAGGGTCTAGAATATCCGGACGGTTCGTAGCAGCGATAATAATGATGCCTTCATTAACGCCGAAACCATCCATTTCAACGAGGAGCTGGTTCAATGTTTGCTCGCGTTCATCGTGGCCGCCGCCAAGTCCTGCACCGCGTTGTCTGCCGACAGCATCTATCTCGTCAATAAAGATAATACACGGGGCATTTTTCTTTGCATTTTCAAACAAATCACGAACACGGGAAGCACCGACGCCGACAAACATTTCCACAAAGTCCGAACCGCTTATAGAGAAGAACGGTACGCCTGCTTCACCAGCTACCGCACGAGCCAGCAACGTTTTACCAGTACCAGGAGGACCGACTAAAAGAACACCTTTTGGAATCCGGGCGCCTAGAGCCGAAAATTTCCTTGGGTCCTTCAAAAATTCTACAACTTCGACGAGTTCCTGCTTTTCTTCATCTGCTCCTGCAACATCCTTAAATGTTACTTTCTTTTTGTCTTCTGAATATAATCGGGCTTTGCTTTTGCCGAAATTCATGACACGGCCGCCGCCGCCTTGAGCCTGATTAATCAAGAAAAAGAACAGAATAAAGATGATGGCAAACGGGATCATCGTTGTAAGAAAGTTTATCCACCCGCTGGTTTGCTCCTGGGGTTTAAAATGAACATCTGTTTGTTTTGCTTGATCTCTTATTTGATCAACCGCTTTTTCATTGAAAGGTACATATGTTTTAAAAGATGTATTTCTATCGTAATTTTTCAATTGACCTTGAGCAACATAAACGCTGCCTTCAGGCTGCAATGTCAGTGATTTAACATCGCCTTTAACTAAATGCTGTTGAAATTCACTATAACTCATGGAACGTACTTCTTGATTCGAAGTCGTAAAGAAGCTCACTATTCCAATTATAACTAAAAATATGAGCAAATATATAATGGTATTTCTAAATATTCGACTCATCCCTTACCTCCTCCCGCAATAAAAGGAAACCATATTTTATAGTACCATACTCATTTTAAATGTCACAAGAATTATCACTCATATACTTCGGGCTTCAAAACCCCAATGTAAGGAAGGTTGCGGTATTTTTCTGCATAATCCAACCCGTATCCTACCAGAAATGCGTCAGGGACTGTGAACCCGGTTAAATCCGGAACAATATCTACTTTCCGGCCTGTCGGCTTATCCAGGAGCGTGACAATTTTAATGGACTTTGCTTTGCGGTATTTTAATAAATCCACTAAATAACTAAGGGTCAGACCGCTGTCAATAATATCTTCTACAATAAGAATGTCTCGTCCCTCCACTGAGGTGTCCAGATCCTTAATAATCTTAACTTCCCCAGAAGAGACTGTAGAATTCCCGTAACTGGAAACATCCATAAAATCAATTTCCAAGTGTACATGTATCCGTTTAATCAAATCCGCCATAAATGGCAAAGCACCCTTAAGAATGCCGATCACAAGCGGAAACTTGCCTTCATATTCCCTTGATAGCGTTTCACCTAGCTCAATGACTTTATTCTGAATGTCATCTTCAGTATAAAGTATGTCTTGCATATCTTCCTTCATTACGCCTGCCTCCCAAAATTAGCTGTTGGTTCAAATGTTAATATTAGGTATTTTGTATTTTTCACATCCAAAGATGCTTTATTGCTATGTTTCAGCAAAGGTAACCATAAAACATATCCATTTGCATCAACGACAACCGGCCACACTTCTCTTAACCTGCGGTCTATCTTAGCATTGATGAAAATGTCCTTGATCTTTTGGGTGCCGCTCATCCCTTTGGGAGCTATACGGTCGCCATTTTGCCGCGATCTTACAATAAGCGGCTGTTCCGCTTGATCATACGGGCAAATAAAGCGGTTTAATCCCTTTTCATAACCATTAACATCATTTGTTACTTCTGCTGTAATCGTGCCTGCAGGAATCTGTGTAACGCCCGGAACGGCAAGTGCTTTTTCATAGTTCGCATGCCTGTTATGATCTTGCTTAAATGTGAACGTGCATTGATCATATGACCGGACAGCAATCAATTGATTAGGAAGATGTCTCGTTCCTGATGATTTATCAGAACGAAACCAATCCAATAATGTCTCAATATGTATTGATTGAAGTGATGGCTCAATATGTTTGTTATGGTAAAGATAGTTTAATATTAGATGAATAATTCTTCTTTGTAAAGGAATCGGAGTATGAAGAAAATGCTGTATTGCTATTGTTATTTGCTCTTGTCTTTTAATTGTCACAATATCAGGTAGCTTTTCCTGAGCTAATTGATCTAAATAGCGATTGTCATCATACAGCATTTCGCTGTCGTGTTGAAACCGCAAATGAACTTGAGGGTTTTCAGCCTTTAAAAAAGGAAGTATAACCTTTCTAAATCGGTTTCGTGTGTACTCATCAGATTCATTTGTTTTATCAACTCTTGGTTGAATGCCGTTTTCAAGGCAATATTTTTCAATTTCCTTCTTTGTGACAGTTAAAAAAGGCCGAATGATTTTTCCGTTCATAAATGAACGCGATACCGGAATCCCTGCCCGGGCAGCGCCGAAACTCCCTCTTACCTGCCTCATTAACATCGTCTCGATCTGGTCATCCCCGTGATGAGCAAGAGCAAGCGCTGCAGCGTTATATCGTTTCATGACGTCACCGAAAACTTTGTAGCGGCAAGCTCTCGCAGCAGCCTCTGTACTGATGCGGTGTTCCTTTCTATATTGGGGAACATTAATACTTTTACCTTCAAATAATATATCCTTTCGCTTGCAAAAAGATGCAACATATTCTAAATCTTTGCGGGAATCGCCGCCTCGCAGCATATGATCAACACAACAAGCGATTATTTTGATGCCCCACGATTCTTTCATCTTATTTAAATAATCAAGCAGCGCCATCGAATCAGGGCCGCCTGAAACTCCTACAACAATTGTGTCATGGCGATGGACTAATTTATGACGCTTTATAAACTGTTCAACAATATGCTCCAAGAAAAAGTCACCTTTGCTTTTGATTTAGTTCATTCGGGAGCCCCTCTGCTTTCATGAGCCCCCAGTCCTTATAAACATCATCCATTTTACATAACATATAACTTCAGGTAAAGAATATAAAGGCCTGCTGCGAACACTCCTAAAACTAACATTGCCATCCAGCCTCTTTTTCTCCTTCTTCTTTTTTGCTGCATTTTCCTGCTGGGTTTGACAGGCTTATTATAATAACGTGTTTGCGGGGATGAGGTTTCATTTATTTGCTGCAATAATTCATCTCTCATATCTTTTGCTCTAGTATATTTTCCCGTTATCGCTTTATTTAAAACCGTTTGCAATGAACTCAGCCTCTTGTGATTCTTTATATATTCGAGCAATTGCTTCTTGGAGTCTTGCTGTTTTTCAAAACGTTTGCGCCCTGCTGCATAAACTAGAATCATAGCAGCAGCAAACAAATCGTATTGAGGGTCGGCTTTTCGGTGTCCAAAACCCCAATAGCCGCGGTCGAAAAATTCAGTATACTCCTTGACTGACCGCCCTATTAAAGTAACGCCGCCAACATCAAGCCACCTTATTCGAAATCCGGGTTCTGAAACAATTAAATTTTCCGGCTTAAGATCGCCGAATATCCATCCCTCTCGGTGAAGTCTCTCTAAATCCTTTAAAAGTTGAATCATCAATATGCAAGCCCAATCAAACCCTTTGACTTTAAGGTATTCAACCAAAGGGAGACCGCGGATATACTCCATAGCATAAAAACTGATATTTCTTCCGCGGGCCACCCAATCATCGACATCATACAAAGAAGGTCCCAGGGGTTCTCCTTGGACCTTTTGCAATTCCTTCAATACATTTACTTCAGTTGTTGCCTGCGAGCGATCTTTGCTGAATTTAACAGCAACTCTGCCAGCCGGAGAGTGGGCTAAGTAAACCGTTCCTTGCGCACCGCTGCCCAAACATTTTATCACTTGATAGCTTTTCCCATGCCATTTACCTGTAATCATTGTGCCGGAAGCTAAATTAATATCCTGATTCTTCATAGAATGATTCATCATCGGATAAGAAACTCCTCCTAGATGTTTTGGAAAAGGTTTGAATGGCTTCCCTAATCGCTGGACCTGTTGGCGTAATGCCGCCGGAAGCTAACTTTGTAAAAACGCTGCTAATGCTGTCAATTTGCGGTGTCCAGGCCATAAGCTTGTTTGTAGCATGACGTTTCCCGGGAAATGAATACAGGCAAAACTGATTGTTTCCCATACGAGAATTTAAACTAATCGATAAATCTAGCAAAGCTTCTTGAACAGTCGGAAGCTTACTTTTCATACTAGCGCTTGTATCTACTAGAATACACACTTCTAAATCAACCGTTTCTCCTAATTCATCAACGACCTCCATGACCTTGCCGCGCTTCTCAGGCGGAAGATCTTCCATCGTTTCATGATCCCCGAGAATATTTTGCAATTCTTGGTTAATAACCCCCTTAATTGTTTGGGTCATCGCTTGTCTTGTAACCATCTGCACTGTTTGAGATAACTGCTTTGTGTGCACAATTTGACTGATGCCGCCGCCGGCCAGAGCAATATCCTCTATTTCCCGTATACCGCTGTCATCTGATTGATGGTCGTGTATAACGCCAATGACATTTACAGCAATGCCTTGTTCCTTTGCTAACGCGGCCATCGCAGCGGGGTCTTCTCCTTGATTTGAACAGCCATCAGTAATTAAAAGGATTTGTTTTAAAGTTCCTTTTTTCATTTCTGTTCACCCTCTCTTGACTTATCCACCATCATTGCCAAGAGATAAGTGTTTTATACAACGGCTATTGTGCTTTGCGACGAAGTATATTGTTTTTAGTGTAAGTTGGTATAGCTGCCCATTTAGGGGTATGGTGTTTGATTTTAGCAACAACAATCGTCATATCATCTTCAATTAATCCGCCTCGTGTTCGGATCACTTCTTCCATAATTAAATCTGCGATAGCTTGAGGGTCATCGGTCTCTAATTCTCTGATTTTCCTTTTCATCCAAAGCTCTTTGTTCTCAATGTGTTTAGGCCCTTCAAACACGCCGTCGCTCATCATAATCAAAAGATCACCCGCTTTTAATTGCTCCCCAACGATATCCACTTCAAAATCTTGGAGAATCCCCATCGGCAAATTGCTGGCTTCTACTATCATCACCTTATCGCCGCGTTTAATAAAACTTGGATTTGATCCAATTTTCACAAATTTAGCGCTTGCATTTTGCAAGTCAATCATGGCTAAGTCTAATGTTGAAAAGATTTCATCTGTCGTTCTTAATGAAAGAATCGAATTAATAGACTTAATCGCGATTGTTTCATCAATCCCCGATTTCAATACTTTTGATAATAGCTTTAATGTCTCATTGCTTTCTAAATAAGCTCTCTCACCATTGCCCATGCCGTCGCTAATAGCTAACGCAAATTTGCCGGCACCCAATTCAAAGGTAGAAAAATTATCACCTGATATCCATCCGCCGCCTTTTGCGGTATGGGCAACTCCGGTATCTATTTCAAATGCTCTTGCTGATGCAAAAACAACCTGGTAATATCCGCTTGGATTTGAATGGTCATTTGTTTTCTTTTTGACAATAATATTTTCCCTAAGAATATCAGAAAGGATAGGGGCAATGACTTTTTCACATTCGCCATGGCAGTCCATTGGAAGTGTCATTTCAATATCTACCGCCCCTTCCTCAAGACTGTATATATCTACGTTTTCAACATCTAGCCCTATCTCTTGAAGATTAATCATAATTTCTTCTTCTTGTTGTTGATGGGTATTGCTTTCTCTCTTTATTTCACGGGCAAAATCCCCCATAACCTGAGATACACCCATTAACTGTTCAGCGACCAGCCGCCTGGACTCCTTCATTTTTTGCTTCAGCATTTTATGTTTATTAAAATGCGCCTGTTCCTCAAAAATAGCTTGTGTTACTTTCTCAGGCTTCACACAATGCGCTTGCCACCTTCTGTTAAGATTAGCATCTTTTATTACCGGTTCTTCCTCAGTCTGTTCCATGATCTGGCTCATAAAGTCATAGGTTTCATCAAAATGTTTAACCCAGCAATATTCTTTCTTAAAGCACGTTTGACAAGTTTTTTCTGTCACATTGCTTAAAAACATATCTACTTCTTTTCCATAGCTCTCCTCCTCATTATAAAATTTGCCCGGAGAAAAACTGTTCGATAAAGTTTGAAACAGGTTAGAAAACTGCTCAACTCTATGCGCGGTCACATCACGGAGTTTCTTCGAATATTGCTGTTCCTGAGCATGATATTCCTTCGTACCGGGAATATACGAAGCAAGCTTTGCGGATACAGACTTCGGCGTCAATAAAAACAAGGCAGCAGCAATGAGGGAATCAATCATTGTACTGGGCAGCTGCTGATACCCCTGCCCGTACATGCCAATTAATAAAGTTCCGATAACCAGCCCCAGAGAAACGCCTATTTTTCTTCCATCTTTTAGAAGTCCGCCAAGCAAACCTGAGAATGCCAATAGACTCATTTGGTAAAGGCTGGTGACATTAGCCAGACTTAGTATCAAACCAACGACTACACCCACCGTCGATCCAATAGCAGCTCCGCCTACGTAAGAGAATAACAGTACAAAATAGCGTGAGAAAACATGTTCCATCGATACTTGGCCAAGGTGCCAGCCGATTGTTCCCGTTAAAACTGACGCAAGCATAATAATAAAACAAATAATTTCTTCATTTTTCAAAACCTTTGTTCTTACTTTTGAGGACAAGAGCGGCATACTTTGCAAAAAGATTAAAGTTAAAATAAATCCTAACCCCGACTCAACTAAGGCTATAAATAAACTGGATGTTTGCCATTGCTGCGTCATCATAAAATCATATGCAAGCCTTGCAGCAGCACTGCTCATAAAAACGAGATAAGGCAATGCTTTCAAATTGTCCTTTTTGATAAATCGGACAGCCGCCGCACGAATAAAAATATAAACAATAACAGACATGAGAACAAAGAGTCCATGCTTTGGCGAAACCGTGATACCCCCGGCCATTAAACTAACGAAAGCCAACCAATATTTGCTTCGCTTTAAAGCCAATACGGTTGCAAAAAAAGGAATAATGAATGGTGACATATTAGATAATATTAAAGCTCGTCCAAGCAAAAAGCCAATGATCATACAAAAAGTTTCCCACCGCACGAAAACCTTTACCAACGCTGCTTTTAAACTTAAAATGGCCCGCTGCAGATAGCGGCGTTGTTGTTTGGCCGCTGGCGTATAAGCACCTATTGCATGAGAATCAGGACTTTCAAAACGTTGTATCATCACTTGCACCACCCGTAAGTTATTATTGTATGTCCCATTAAAACACATTAGACTTTCGTATTTTGTCAAAATGTCAGTGAATATTCAAAAAACTCTTCGACTAAACACGCCAAACGATGCGTTAAAATATATATAGGGAAATTACCTTATTTGGCCGATTGACCATTTCTTAAAGCGCCGAAACTGAAACGCATAAAAAAAACACCCTATCAATGGGTGTTTGGCATCTATACTTAATCGCTTAAGACAGCAAGCTTAACCTCTTCTGGCGCCGCGTCCGCCGCGTTTTGATTCAGTTTGTCTTTTTAAAGCGGAAAGACGATCTTCACTATCCTTAAGGAAGCGAAGCATCTTATCTTCAAAAGATTGCTCTTTATTGAAACGCTTTCCCTTGTGCCCGCCTTTCTGTCTTGAATTAAATTTTGGCTTATCGACAGCTTTACGGATTGACAGACCAATCTTTCCGTCAGGCTCAACTTGGAGAACCTTAACTGTTACCTCGTCACCTACCGATAAAACGTCATTTATATCTTTAACATAGCGATCGGCTACTTCACTGATGTGGACCAAGCCTGTCTTGCCATCCGGCAGATCAACGAAGGCTCCGAAGTTTGTAATACCTGACACTTTCCCTTGCAGCTTGCTGCCTACTTCAATTGACATAAAAGAAATGCTCCTCCTAAAAAAGTATATATAATTTATATTATTATACATAATGAAAAAAGAGCATGTCAATGTTTGTCAGTCTCATGAGAAGGGAAAATAATTTCACCTTTTTTTGACAATAAAAAATCTTTGCGTGCTAATTCACCAATATAATCATCGTTATGTAAAAGACGAATCTTGCTTCGATAAGCCTTTTCACTATGTTTTTCTTCTTTTAATTTTTTTTCTAATTGTGCCCTTTCCGTTTCCTTTTTATTAATTTGACTTCTTTGAGATAAAATAACGGATACCATGCTTCCAACAACAACAGCCATAATAATCGCGAATACCGTTAGACGGCGAATTAATCCCTTCCGCCGTTTCTGCATCTTTCTTTCATATATCTCTTTTGAAGTAACATAATCGGTATTTATCGGCGTGACACCAAACTTCCCGGTTGGATTCATGGTACCCCTCCTACCTGAACTTTTTTGTGAAACGGTCAAAGAATCGTATGGCAATATAAAAAAATCTAACCAGTCTATCAATAAACGATTGCGGCACTAACAGCCTTACAGCCCATTTAAATGGAAAAACAATGACTGATACAATAAACAAAACAGCGCTCAGCAAAACGCTTATTAATATCTTACATGATCTATAGAGAAGCTTCAACAGTATCCAAACAGGTTGTACAATGAGCATCTTTATTGTCAAGTAAATCATCAGCGCCGTTTTGACAACAACATTGGTCAGCCATTCCAATATGCTCTCATAAATGCTTTGAAAGAGCGCTTTATATGCACAATACCCGATGGCCAGGGCTATAAAAATATAAAAGCGGATCAAACCTTCATTGACTTTCAAAAGAACAAAAAAAACAAACAAACCTTGGAAAGCCCAGAAAAGTGTATCGGTTATGATCATCATCCAACGCCATTTTTTCTTAGGGTGGACAAAACGATGATAAGTGGTTAAAGAAATGCCGATCCATACCCCCATGACAGTCATTGCAATGATTGTAGAGAATTGCTCATGCAGGCTCATTTAAACAATTTGCTGAAGAAACCTTTAGAATTTTCTCCGTCATGGTCATCAAGGTAGCTCATTTCAAAGATTTTCCCCTCAATGACCACTATGCCCTGCTCAACGTTCAAGTTTTGCATTTTCAAATGACTGCCTTTAATGGCTAAGAAACCCATAACCGTTTCTAGGAGAAATTCCTCATGATCAAAACTTTCAACATGTTTTACGCCGGTAATTTCAATCTTCTTCCGGCTTTTCATGATAATATCGTGGTTCGGTGATGGCTTGTCTTTATTATTCATAGGTTGAGAATAATAATGATCCATTGCTCTCCCTCCTCTTTGTTTCATTGTTATGAGGGAGAGGGTCATTTTAGAACAAGCTATTTGACATCCAAATGGCTTCTTTTCGTTTTAAAAAGAAGGGATAATCGCTTATCCCTTCTCATTTGTTCACCGGCTCTTCACTTACTATTTCATAAAGCGTCCCGGCTTCATCCTTCTTGACAGTTTCTTTAAGTTCAGTCACTTTTACCGTTAATACCTTTTGACCATAATGGATGCATAAGATATCGTTCACTTTAATGTCTGAACTCGCCTTTGCCTTTTGGCCATTAATGTCAACGCGGCCTTGGTCAGCCAATTCTTTGGCAACGGTCCGCCGCTTGATAAGGCGGGACACTTTTAGAAACTTATCAAGCCGCATTATTTTACAGCTTCTTTTAGTTTATTGCCGGCACGGAAGGCAGGAACAGTTGAAGCCGGGATTGTGATTGTCTCGCCAGTTTGAGGGTTTCTGCCGGTGCGGCTGGAACGCTCTCTTGTTTCAAAAGTGCCGAATCCTACAAACTGAACCTTTTCGTCCTTTTTAAGCGCTTCTGTAATTTGATCTAAAAGTTCATTAACAACCAATTCTACATCTTTTTTCGTTAGTCCGCTTTTTTCGGAAATATTGTTAACTAATTCATTTTTGTTCATCTTTAAATCCTCCTTTTGCCGCTTTAGTAATAAGGACCAGCTATACCATTTTACCAAAACTTATTCTCTGTTTAACAGCATAATCCTTCTTCATAAGAAATTATTTTCTCTTAGATTCTTCCCATAACTTGTCCATTTGCTCTAAGGTTAGCTCATGGATTGTCTTACCTTCTGACTTGGCGGATTGTTCAATATAAGTAAATCGTTCAAGGAATTTACGGTTTGTCCGTTCTAAAGCAAGAAAAGGATTTATACCTTTCCACCTTGCCAAATTAACGACTGAGAAAAGGAGGTCGCCAATCTCCAATTCCAGATGATCCGGCGAGGTTTCGCATGCATCTCTAACTTCTTTTAACTCTTCGTCGACTTTGGCCCATACAGACTGGATATCCTCCCAATCAAATCCTGCCTTGGCCGCGGTTTTTTGATATTCCAGGGCTTTTAAAAGCGGCGGCAGCGCTTTATTAATGCCGCTAAGCAGAGACGAATCGTTCTTCACCCCTTTTTCTTCGGCCTTAATTTGTTCCCAATTGGCGATAACCTCATCGGCACTTTCGACACTTTTATCAGAAAAAACGTGCGGATGTCTCCGTATCATTTTAGTTGTAATCGACCTAATGACATCATCAATGGAAAAATATCCTTCATCTTCTCCAATTTGCGCATGCAGCATGATCTGTAAAAGGACATCGCCCAATTCCTCTGCCAAATGTTCGTCATCTTGCTGATCTATCGCTTCAAGAACCTCATATGTTTCTTCAACTAAATATTTTTTCAATGACTCATGTGTTTGCTCACGGTCCCACGGACAGCCTTCAGGACTGCGAAGTTTGCGAATAACCTTTCTAAGCGCAGGAAAAGTATGATTTAATAAGTTTCGATCCTTTACCGGCGGCACGTAGACACTTGTCAAATTATCGACTTCGATATTATGGTCCAGTTCGTGAAGCGGAATATGAATCACTTTTTCGTCTTTGTGCCCGCATGCCGTAACAATTGATACAGGATAATCATAAGGAAGATGCTCAAGAAGAACCAGCTTAACCTCAGATGCAACAAAACTATCGTAGACTTGGCAAATGACTAAATGCTGATTAAAGTGAAGCTCATCACCATCAAGGTCCATAGCATTAACAAAATTTAATCCTTCTATAGGGTCAATTTTAAGTGCAGCAAATAATGGATCAAGAAAACTTTGCCCTCCTAAAATGTTTGTTGAAATCTCTTGATCGCCCTTAGCTTCATTCAGCAGCAGCTGAACCGTGCGTTCTGCTACCATAGGGTGTCCGGGCACCGCGTATACAACTTCATCGGATTGACGCACTTCCTTAAGCAGGACTTTAACAATTTGATCATAGACCCCTTCAAACGTGTCTTGCTCTGTATAAATATGATCGAAGGAATGATATTTAATGCCTTCATTTTCCAAATCCCGGACTACAGGATGATCCGCTGTTCTTAAATAGAGCTTGTCCGCTTCCTTCAGCTTTTTGTATATCCCAAGTGACAGCTGATCAATCCCCCCGGCTCCCAATCCTATAATCGTTAATTTTCTAATCATTACCTCACTCCTTAACCGAAGCATTCTTCACTTTGCCAAGCCATCTATCTATCATTGGCAATTTTTTAAGCTCTTTTTCATTAAAGAATTTCAATTGAACAATGGATAATAAAAAAACGGCTGCCCCGATTAATACACTTGACATAGCAACAACAGCAGCGTGAATACGGGATTGTTCATTAATATTTAAAATCATAAATAACGTTTTCAAAATAAAAATGGAAATGGCCATAAATGATATAGAAAGCGCTAGCTTCCATTTATGTTTTAAATCAAAAATGTGAATGTGATAGATCTTTTTCACTTGCTTTACATTTAAATAGGCACAGAATCCCATAGAAGCACTCGTAGCAACAGCGGCACCGGTAATACCAAACTCAGGTACAAGGATAATATTTAAACCGACCTTAATAATAAGAGCCGCTAATAAATATATAACGGGCCGCCAGATGGATGTCCCTCCTTGCAAAACACCTGCTGACGGTATAATCATTATCATCCATAAAAGGTTGAAAGACATGAAACAAATTGACAGGGTCCCTTTGGTATCTTTAAATAACATATGGTTTGTTTCGCCTGCAATCATCGCTAATCCTGCCGCAGCAGCTAATCCAAGCGTTATAAAAATGCGCAAGGAAAAACTAAGCTGGCCTTTCAGCTCGGCATCAGGCGTTTTTTTTCTTATTTGAGCAACCGCTGGTACAATCGCGGCTGTTAATGCCCCCGCTACAGTCGCCCCAATCTGGATGATTGGAAAAGACCGGTCGTAAACGCCTTCCAATGCTCTCGGATGAGACCAATGAAAATGCTTAAGAAGCGGTACAAGTGAAATCGTATCAATAAATTGAAATGAAACTAATGTCAAAGAGGTTAAAGTAAAGGCAGCCCCTTCTTTTAACAGCCTCTTTATTAAGCAGAAATCAAAATGTATATGTCCGGATCCTTTGACATCATCTTCAAAAGGCCGGATTCGTTGTTCTTTTTGTGTCTTAAAAAAATAAACAAAAAGGATAAAAACCGAAGCTGCCGGCGCTGCCATAGAACCAAAAGCTGCAGCGGTTCCAAACTGATAAGGCGTCCCGCTTTTGTAGAACAAGAGAACTGACAATCCTAAAATAACACCTACCCGCAATGCTTGCTCGCCTACTTGGGATGCGGCAGTAGGCGTCATATTATAAAAGCTGCCCTGAAAATAACCCCGCAACACGGCAAGAAAAGGAACGAAAAGATAAATAAAAGATATCGTCCGGATCGGTGTTGCTAAAAGGGGATCAGCCATCAGCTTAGCCACCTGTTCAGCCCCTGCGAATAAAATGATAAACAACAATAAAGAAATTCCGCTGACCGCTATACTGGCATTGGCAATGACATGACGCTGTCCCTTAGAATCATGAACTGATTGTTCAGCCATTAATTTAGAGATGAGGATCGGAAAGCTTGTCCCTCCCATCACAACAGCCAGAGAATAAAAGGGGTAAATTTGTTGATAAACGTAAAAGCCGATATCACCTGCCAAATTCTGATAAGGAAGCCTATAGACAGCACTGAGGACCTTTACTATCATCGCAGCGATGCTTAAAGTAAGAGCCCCTCTCCAGATATGATGCTTCATGATCCATTCACCTTTTCAATCCTTAAAAACGGGAAGTTCCTCCCGCTGTTTGCAAACCAACTTTTCTTAAACTGGGTCTTATTATATCAAAAATAGATAAATAAAACTCGCCCGATGGCGAGTTGGTATTAAATAATAATATATATTTTAGTGCTTCTTTCGCAGTTCGCAACTGACACTCAAAGAATGCTGCGGTATTGGCGTTTCATTCAAGAGAGTTATGGTCATGATTCCATTTGCCTTGCAAGAAAGCCCGCAGCAGTTTCGGCAAGCTTTAGCTCGACTTCCCCTAATGTATTATTGTCTTTGGCTATTAACATGACTGCGCCTATGGGATCGCCGCCGGAAATAATTGGCGAAATCACATAGGGGCCCGATACTTCTCCAGTACCTTCAACTAATTCAACGCTGCTTTTTTCTTCTTGAACAGATTTACGATTATCCATTACTTTTTCAACGGTACTGGAGATATTTTTATCTAAATAATCTTTCTTCGCCCCTCCGGAAACAGCTATGATAGCGTCACGGTCAGCAATTAACGCTACGCTCCCGGAATTCTCAGCCAATGCTTCAGCATATTCTTGTGCAAAATCCCCTAATTCGCTTATAGGAGAGTATTTCTTTAAAATGACTTCGCCTTCTCGGTCTACAAAAATCTCTAAAGGATCCCCTTCTCTTATGCGTAACGTTCTGCGAATTTCCTTTGGAATGACTACACGCCCTAAGTCATCGATACGACGTACTATTCCTGTTGCTTTCATATTCTAAGATGCCCTCGCTTTCGCTTTCAAAAATTATGACTAAGGATTATAAGTAAATATTGTAATATTTCTTGCTCTTATTATTTACGTCGTTTCCATAACTATGCATGCTTTTAAAATTATTACTAAGCCTGAAAGCTGGATGTGTATTAGTTTGCAACAGGAATGTGGGATTGCCCTTCATAAATTTTTTCGATCAAGTTATAGAAGTCGTTTAACTGCTTACTTGACGATGATTTATCGACTTTTAGCGTTAATTTAATTTTTTGGCCATCAGCGCCGATGCCCATTTGCCGTCCCCTCTCGCTGACGACTTCAAATAATTTAACGCGGTCAATTTTCTCAGATCCTTCTTCGGAGAAAATAAGCGTCAATTGATTATTGTTTTGTTTAATTGTTTCAATCCCCAATTCATGGGCAATGACATTCAATTTAGCAACAGTAAATAAATCGGCAACTTCTTGAGGATAATCGCCGAAGCGGTCGACCATCTCATCGTGAAGTTCATCAATGTCATTTAACGTTTCAATAGATTTAAACTTTTTATACATATCAATTTTCTGCAAGGAGTCTTCAATGTAGGTATCCGGGATATAGGCATCAGCATCAACTGAAATATTCACTTGATGTTCTCGTTTCGGCGCCGCAGACCCTTTTCTTTCCTCAATTGCATCTTTCAGCATTTTTGAATACAAATCAAATCCAACTGAATCAATAAACCCATGCTGTTGAGCGCCCAGCAAGTTGCCCGCGCCCCGAATCGAAAGGTCGCGCATCGCAATTTTAAATCCAGAGCCGAGTTCCGTAAATTCCTTAATAGCCTGCAAGCGCTTCTCGGCAACTTCATTAACTACTTTATCCCGTTGATACGTAAAATAGGCATAGGCCACACGGTTAGAACGCCCGACACGCCCGCGCAATTGGTATAACTGGGAGAGCCCCATTCGATCTGCGTCATAGACAATCAATGTATTGACATTAGGTATATCAACACCCGTTTCAATAATCGTTGTACTGACCAGCACATCATAGGCCCCTTCAAGAAAATCAACCATAACAGCTTCCAGCTCATTTTCTTTCATTTGGCCGTGGGCATAGACGACACGAGCATCCGGAACAAGGGCTGAAATCTGTTCAGCCATCCTTTGAATGGATTCGACACGATTGTAAAGAAAATATACTTGTCCATCCCTGGCCAATTCCCTTTCAATCGCTTCACGAACTAATGTTCCGCTGTATTCCGTTACGTAAGTTTGCACTGGGAAGCGATTTTCCGGAGGTGTTTCAATGATTGACAAATCACGGACGCCAAGCATCGACATATGCAAGGTTCGCGGTATAGGTGTCGCGGTAAGCGTCAATACATCAACATTAGCCTTCATTTTCTTAATTTTTTCTTTATGCGTTACACCAAATCTCTGCTCTTCGTCTACGATCAGCAAACCTAAATCTTTAAAAACAACATCCTTAGATAATAGTCTATGGGTGCCGACAACCATATCAATCGTACCCTTTTTTAGCCCTTTAATCGTCTCTTGATGCTCTTTCCGGGTGCCGAACCGGCTCAAGACTCTAATATTAACCGCGAAGCCTTCAAAGCGTTCTTTTGCCGTTTCATAATGCTGCTGAGCAAGGATCGTCGTCGGAACCAGAAACGCCACTTGCTTACCTTCAGCAATCGCTTTAAAGGCAGCCCTGAGCGCCACCTCAGTCTTACCGTAACCTACATCCCCGCATAACAAACGGTCCATTGGTTTAATGTTTTCCATATCTTTCTTGATTTCTTCAATCGCTTGCAGCTGGTCTTCGGTTTCTTGGTAAGGGAAAGCTGCCTCAAACTCGCGCTGTTCCGGGCCATCCTTTTGGAAAGCATGCCCTTGGCTCGCTTCGCGTTCCGCGTAAAGCTTAATCAGGTCATCAGCGATGTCTTGCACAGAGGATCTCGCTTTGCTTTTAACCCGCTTCCATTCACTTCCTCCAAGCGCATATAATTTAGGTTCCTTTCCTTCAGATCCTATATACTTCTGCACTTGGTCAATATTTTCAACCGGAACATACAGCTTATCATTGCCTTTATAAACGATTTGCAGGTAGTCTTTATGAATGCCATTGACTTCTAGAGTCTCAATCCCTATATATTTGCCAATCCCATGATCAACATGAACGACATAATCGCCTACTTTTAATTCATTGTAATTTTTCAGCCGCTCTGCACTTGAAATTTTCTTTTGGCGCCTTGATGTTTTCGGAGCCTTATTAGCAAAAATTTCTTTTTCAGTAATGACAACCAGTTTCTGCTGCGGGAGTTCAAAGCCGCCGTCGATATAGCCGATAATAATTTGCCTTTTTCCCGGCACCGGCCTTGTCTGATCTTCAACTACTTGGGCATCAATACCATAATCCTGCAAAACATTTTCCATACGCTTTGCGCGATCATGATTTGCCGCCAGCATCACTACCGCATAATTTCCCTTTTCCCATCGTTCGCACTCATGCTTTAATACATTGATTTGCCCATGGAAGTTTTGCATAGAACGACAGGATATATTAACAATGTTTTCCGGTTGGATTTGTCCATGATGCCGGAGAAATAAAGACATGTATAATACTGGATGTTTAAGCGCTTGGTGAAGATCTTGCCAACTTAAAGACAGGCTGACACCTGAAACAACCTCGCCTTTTTGCAATAATGCTGTTTGCCATTCCGCTTCTTCCTTATCAAGTTGTTCGGACATTTCTTGAACTCTACTAATTTCATCGGTAACAATAAGGGCATCCTTTGGCAAATAATCCAAAAGCGTTGCTTCAGTTTCATAAAAAAGCGTTGTATATTTTGCATTGCCTTGAAATGACTGGTGTTCTTTCAATTGTTCAATTTCATAGCCGACATGCTCCGTAAGCAGCTCTTTCACTTGCTTGTCTTTAACCTTATTTAATGTATTGGCGAGCTCGTTACCTAGCCTCTCAGCCGCCAATTCATATTGATCTTCATATAAAATCAATTCCTTGGCAGGTCCAATCGTGATCTCTTCTATTTTCTCTTCAGATCTTTGTGTATCGCTATCAAAATAGCGGATCGAATCAACTTCATCATCGAACAGTTCTATTCTTACTGGGTAATCTTCAGTTAATGGATAAATATCAATGATCCCGCCCCGGACACTAAATTCTCCGGGCCCGTTAACCATTGTTTCTCTTTCATAACCTATTGCAGTCAATGTCTTGATGATTGAATCAAGATCAATAGCACTGCCGACTTTCAGGTGAACGAGGCTGGATGCCCATAACTTTTCAGGGGCAAGGTATCTTTTGACAGCGGCTATCGGAGCAATAATAACGCCTTTCTTATTTTGGGCTAATAGATTTAATACTTCTATTCGCTGCCCGCGCAGTTCCGGACTGGCTATTGAAATTTCAGAGGCTATTAAATCATTTACCGGGTATAAATAGACCTCATCAGCATTCAGGCACTCCTCTAAATCATCATAAAGCTTTTGAGCTTGATACAGATTATGAGTAACAATGAGCAGCGTCTTTTTTCGCCTCTTGTAAACAGAGGCCATCCATAACGACTTAGCTGCGTTTGTTAATCCGGAAACAAGCTGCTGTTTCATGCCGCTGTTAAAACCATCAAGTATTGTATCTAAATCAGTTAAGTTGTCTGAAAAATATCGTTCCAACCCCAACATAGGAATCCCCTCCCTTTAAGCAGAAAAATGCTTTGGCTATAACCAAAGCGACTCTCACTGTATAAATGTATCCCACTGGTGAAATTCGGGGTTTCTTTCTAATGCTTCCTGACAATCTTCACATATAGTTTGTACATGAATATTGCCGCTATGATCATAGCGTATCATTGTTTCGCGTTCTTCAACGGTTAAATGATCGAACCCTAACTGATGAGCATGGAAAGCGTCGCCCTGGATATGTCCCACTTTCGTACCGCAATGGCGGCATGTATAGTAGACATCCATAGTATTCGACCTCCTAACATAGGTTCTGCTAGGAGTAGTATGGTCTTAATGCACTTTTTTTATTCAGCTATTAAAGCGATTCATAACGAGATCGAATGGATGTTTTGTCCAGTACACACAAGCTTCCTGAGCCTTTTTAATCACTTGAGAAATCGTGTCCATTTCGTCTTCGCCAAAGCGCTGCAATACATAGTCAATAACGGGCTGTCTGCCGTCCGGTCTGCCAATGCCGACTCTGATTCTTTTAAAATCTTGGGTTCCTAAATGGGCAATCAATGATTTTATGCCGTTATGCCCGCCGGCACTGCCTTTTTGTCGAAGTCTTATTTTTCCAACTGCCAAGTCCATGTCATCATAAATGACGAGTAAATCGTCCATTGATAATTTATAGAAGTTCATTAAAGGGGCAACGGCTTCACCGGACAAATTCATGTAAGTCAAAGGTTTTACAAGAAGAACATCTTCGTTATTAATCTTCCCTTTTCCATATAATGCATTAAACTTTGTTTTTGTTAAAGGCAGCTGGTGCTGTTCTGATAAAGCATCAATCACTTCAAAGCCTATATTATGTCTTGTGTGCTCATATTTAGAACCTGGATTCCCTAAACCAACGATAAGTTTCAATATAAGGCACTCCTCATGCAAAATTAAAAATCATGATACATAGTTAAACGGCGCAACCTAACAGGTTGCGCCTGTTGTTTAAAATATTTACTCTTCGTCTCCGTTGCCGCCTGAACCTTTTTCATTAATGACTTCCGGCTCTTCCGGCGCATCATCATCTGTTTCCTCTTTAAGCGTTGTCGGAGGCTGAATTGAGGCAATGACATCATTTTCATCATTAAGCACTTCTACATCAAGCTTATCCGAAATATCGGCAACCCTTATTGAATCGCCAATCTTGAGTTCGGAGATATCCGCTTCAATATGATTTGGAATATTGGAAGGCAGCGCTCTTACATTTAACTCAACCAGCGACTGCTCAACGATCCCGCCTTCTTTCTCGCCGACGGATTCCCCCTTTAATGTTACAGGAACAAGCGTATCGACTTCAGATTTCATATCGATTTTTACAAAATCAATATGAACAATTTCATCTTTTAAATGGTCAAATTGGATATCATGCGCCATAACAGAATAAGCCTGGCCATTATCCAATTCTAATTTAATAATAGCATTGCGTCCTTCGTTCCTTAATAGACGCAGCATATCGCCTTCATCCACTGCAATCGTTTGATTGCTGATATCTTTTCCGTATACAATAGCAGGTATCTTTCCTTTACGCCTTAAACCTTTCGTTATTGACTTTTTCTTTTTATCACGATTAATAACGTTCAAAGTTGACATAAAGACACTCCCTTTCTATTATATACTCTTACCCTATTTCTATCAGTTTCAAACCTATATTAATCAAACAATTTGCTTACAGATAATTTTTCGTGGACACGAATGACGGCTTCGCCTAAAAGCGGCGCTACTGACAACGGAGTAATCTTATCAATTTGCTTTTGTTCCGGCAATGGAATGGTATTTGTTACAACTAATTCACTGATGCAGGAATTATCAATTCTTTCAATGGCAGGACCTGAAAGTACGGGATGGGTGCAACAAGCAAATACTTTCTTAGCGCCATTTTCAATTAAAGCATTCGCAGCCAAAGTGATCGTTCCAGCCGTATCAATAATATCATCAATGATAATCGCTGTTTTTCCTTCAATATTGCCTATGATATTCATAACTTCGGCAACATTAGGCTTCGGTCTTCTTTTATCAATAATAGCAATCGGCGCTTTTAAGCGGTCAGCCATTTTTCTTGCTCTTGTTACGCCGCCATGGTCAGGCGATACAACAACTATGTCGTTTAACTCTTTTGTTAAGAAATAATCTGATAAAATTGGTACACCAAGCAAATTATCAACAGGAATATCAAAGAATCCTTGAATTTGAGTGGCATGTAGATCCATTGTAATGACCCGGGTTGCGCCCGCAGTTTCTAATAAATTTGCGATTAATTTGGCCGTAATAGGCTCTCTCGCCCGGGCTTTTCGATCCTGACGGGCATATCCGTAATATGGAAGGACCACATTAATTGTTCTAGCAGATGCCCTTTTTAAAGCATCAATCATAATGAGAAGTTCCATTATATGCTTATTAACAGGATCGCATGTGGATTGAATGACATAAACGTCACAACCGCGAACACTTTCCTCAATATTAATTTGAATTTCCCCGTCGCTGAATGATGACACTGAACACTTGCCAAGATTGATGCCTATATGTTCAGCCATCTCTTTAGCTAATTCCCGGTTTGAATTCAGAGAAAAAACTTTTAAATTTGGATCTAAATAACTGGCCATTCTTATGGTCCCTCCGTCGCTTATTTCTTTAAATTTAACTTTTCGACATAATTTTCTTTGTTCACTTGACGCGATCTGGCAATAGCAAGCGCTTTGTCATTAACCGTGCTGGTAATCGTAGAGCCTGCGGCCACAAACGCGTCTTTGCCAACCGTTACTGGAGCTACAAGATTTACATTACAGCCGATAAATGCCCCATCTTCAATTTTGGTTAAGTGTTTATTCTTACCGTCATAATTAACTGTAATTGAGCCGCAGCCCAAATTAACGCCGCTGCCCACTTCAGCATCGCCTACATAGCTAAGGTGAGAAGCTTTGCTTCCGTCGCCGACAGTTGACTTTTTCACCTCAACAAAGTTGCCGATTTTGACTTCATGTCCAATTTTGGAAAGCGGGCGTATATGTGCAAACGGTCCAATATTAACATCGTCGCCGATTTGGCTGTCATGGACGACAGATTGTTTAATGTGCGTCCTGCTGCCTATTTCACTGTCTTTGATTTCTGTATATGGGCCGATTATACAGTTTCCGGCTATCTTTGTCTCGCCCTTAATCGTGGTGCCCGGGTAAATGGTTGTATCGCTGCCGATAACAGCATCCGCTGAAATGTAAGTATCATCAGGATTAATGATTGTTACACCTTGTCTCATATGATACTCATTGATTCTTTTTCTCATAAATGATTCCGCTTGTGATAGGGCTATTCTATCATTAACGCCGATCGTTTCTTCAAAGGCATCAGCCATAAAGGCGGCAATTTTTTCGCCTTCATTCTGCAGAATTTCAATGACATCCGGTAAGTAATATTCGCCTTGAACATTATTATTATTTACCTTTTCGAGCGAATGAAATAGCTTTTGATTATCAAAGCAGTAAATGCCTGTATTAATTTCTTTAATTTCTTTTTCTTGCGGCAAGGCATCCTTATCTTCAACAATCCGTTCAACCAGCTGATTTTCATTGCGGATGACTCTGCCATAACCTGAAGGATTTTCAGCGAAAGCTGTTAAAATCGTTGCGGCAGCTGCTTCTTTTTCATGATGGCTTAAAAGGGCATCAATCGTCTCCCTCTGAATAAGAGGCGTGTCCCCGCAAAGGACAACCGTTGTTCCCTCAAGCCCTTTAAGAGCATCAGCAGCCTGCTTAACAGCATGTGCAGTTCCTAATTGTTCCGCCTGGAGGGCATATTCTACTGAATTTCCGAGCTGTTCCTTGACAGCTTCAGCACCGTGGCCTATGATAGTAACAATCTTTTCAAAATTTAAACCGCTTACTTGATCCACTATGTGTTGAATCATTGGCTTTCCGCAAACAGGGTGCAATACTTTGTATAGTTTTGACTTCATTCTTGTCCCTTGGCCGGCAGCAAGAATGACAGCGTAACGCTTAGACATTTGGAGACCTCCATTGTACACATGTTAAAAACTTATGAATACTTTTCTAACTGTTTGAATATCTATGATAAATACCTTTTCATCCATTATGACTATAGCTCAAATAAAGTGTTTTTTCAAGAAAACCCAAAAAAAGAGAAAGGAACCCAATAACAAAAATTAGGTTCCTTTCTCCTTTTTTAACCTTATGAAGCACCCGCTTCTTCGTAAGCGGATTCAACTTCACCTACACGCTGGTATTCTTCCAATACCGCCGTTTGTATTTTTTCACGAGTATTTGACGTGATTGGGTGAGCGATATCGCGAAACTCACCGTCTGGAGTGCGCTTGCTAGGCATAGCTACAAACATCCCGTTATTTCCGTCGATAACACGAATATCATGGACAACAAATTCGTTGTCAATTGTAATTGAAGCAATGGCCTTCATACGTCCGTCAGTATTCACACGACGTAATCTTACATCTGTTACTTCCATTTTTAGGCACCACCTTTTACCATAAATAAGAGACTATAACAATCATTCAACAAAAAGTGGCTAAATCCTTCAACAAAATGAAAAAAGTCAAAATTTTTATGACAGATGTGATTCTTTCTTCCTATTTCACAAGAGCTATAACTTCCATTTCAATCTTTACATCTTTAGGAAGCCTCGAAACTTCAACACAAGAACGGGCTGGAAGGTGTTGATTGAAATATGTGCCATAAATTTCGTTAATTGTTGGAAAGTCATTCATGTCTTTAATAAATAACGTTGTCTTTACAACAGTATCTAATGAAGCTCCGGCGCTTTCTAATACAGCTTTAATATTTGAAAAAACTTGGTGAACCTGTTCCTCAAGATTTTCACTTGCCAATTCGCCGTTTGGACGAAGAGGGATCTGTCCGGAGCTGTAAAAAATATTATTAACAATGACTCCTTGAGAATATGGTCCGATTGCAGCCGGAGCTGAGACAGTATGGGTTGATTTCACATTATTTCCTCCTTGCAGCTTGTCTAAAGAGATGGGGATAATTGGCGAATGAGCGATGTTGTCATGTATGAAGAGGTCTCCCGTTCTTTTATTCAAAACAACTGTCCTCCACTCATCGCCGCTTGCAGCCGTTTGAAACTTTTATTCGGCTGCTTCGCCAATATTTATTCCGCTTTTGGGCTCGTTATTTCGAGAAGATGCGTTCGTTGTAGTATTGAAAGTAGTTGCCATGTTCAATAACAAACTTTTCTTCTTCCTCCGTCATAGATAATTTTAAAAGTGATAAGTAATTATCTACAAGCTTTGGTTCTTCACTTTTTGTTTCGACCAGAACAGCCATTCCAGCAACTTCAGCATCAAACTCCTTAAGTAAATTCGCCATGCCTTTCATTGTTCCTCCAGCTTTCATAAAATCGTCAATAATTAATACTTTTGAACCGGGGATTAAACTCCTTCTAGGCAAAACCATAGTTTGTATGCGTTTTGACGAACCAGAAACGTAATTGATGCTTACAGTGGAGCCTTCAGTGACTTTAATGCTTCGTCTGACGATAATGACCGGAACGTTAAGTTGAGAAGCCGCTGCAAACGCCAAAGGAATCCCTTTGGTTTCCATTGTCATGACAACATCAATGGAATGGCTGGAATAGACAGAAGCAATCATTTTGCCAATCTCGTTGATGAAAGATGGCTGCCCAAGGATATCCGTCATGTATAAATAACCGCCAGGCAACAAACGATCGGTTTGTGATAATTGTTCACTTAACAATCGCAAAAAGGCTTCAGCATCCTTTTTATCCATGAATGGAATATATTTCACGCCGCCGGAAGCACCGGCAATCGTCTCTAACCGTCCTATGCCCTGTGATTCAAAATTTTCTTTGACGATGCTTAAATCTTCGCTGATAGACGACTTCGCTGAATCATAACGATCTGAAAAATAGGAAAGCGAAACAATTTGATGCGGATGTTGCAATAAATAGCCGGTCATATCAATTAACCTGCTGCTTCGCTTAAGCTTCATTTTCATCCTCCAAATCAAGTGTTACTTAAAAGAGGTTAAATCTTCTCCTCACTCCGAACACGTACTTAAATTAAATCTTACACCTACAGTATGGTTTATTCAAGCTGTTCCATTCCACCGCACAAGTGAACAGCATATACATAAGGACAATATCCTTTAAGACTGTTATAAATTCTTTGCATTCTGGATTCATAGCGTGTTAAGCCAAATACAGTTGGTCCGCTTCCGCTCATTAATACACCATCAGCGCCCATTTGTTTCATATGTTCTTTAATTTGGCTCACTTCTTGGACTTTAGAGAGCGTCACCGATTCTAGTGTATTGCCTAATAAGGCGCAAATCTTTAAGTAATCCTGATTTTCGATAGCTTTTACCATTCCCTCAACATCCGGATGAGGCGCTGTACTTAATGACAATGACCTGTAAATTTCAGCTGTTGATACAGATACTGAGGGTTTCGCTAATATGACCCAGCAAGGCGGCGGGGAAGCAATTGGAGTTAATTTTTCGCCCCGGCCGGCAGCTATTGCGGTACCGCCAATGACACAAAAAGGAACATCTGAACCTACTTTCGCTCCAAGATCCATCATTTCCTCAATTGACATTTTCAGATCCCACATTTTATTTAAAGCGCGAATGGTGGCCGCTGCATCGCTGCTGCCGCCGGCTAACCCTGCTGCTACAGGAATTTCCTTTGAAATATTAATCATAACGCCTTGACGGATGTTATATTTTTTCTTAATCAGCTGGGCGGCTTGGTAAGCGAAGTTTCTTTCATCTTCCGGCACAAAAGCAGCAGAAGAATTGATTTTTATTTGATCTGTATCCAACGCCGTACATTCTATTCTGTCACATAGGTCAATCGTGGTCATGACCATATTCACTTCATGGAAGCCGTCATTTCTTTTTCCGATAACGTCTAGAGATAAGTTGATTTTAGCTGGCGCCCTCTCAATGACTTTCACATTTGTCCCCCGCTTCGATTAATTTTCCTTATATTAATATAAAAAATAAAAAGCCGGAGCACAAGGCTCCGGCTGCTCAACATTATTTATTATCATTTTTCAGCATTTGCTCTTCTGCCATTTCAATGGCTCTTTTAACCATATTTCCGGCGTCGCGGGCTCGAATGCCGCCCCAACCTTCCTTTTGTACGGTCTCATAAAAACCGAGCTCTTTTGCTATTTCTTCTTTCAATTCATCGGACATAATGCCACGGCGTCTGCCCATAGCAAGCCAGCCCCCTTCAATGTTGAGCATTTTTATTATTTGAAGAGAACGGACGTTATATGAATGACTAATTCAGCCAAGATTTATATAATAAGGCATAAAAGCCAGCTCCTGCGCCGCAGATTATTCATAGAGGCCGAACCTGCTTCCTGCCGCAGCTATTTGCGGCCGCCATCTCAGGACAACAAAAAACAGCAAGTGGGCTTACTGGCCGCTTGCTGCTGCTTCTTCTAGGAATGTAATTTCAACTGTTTCAGTCAAAACATCCGTATAGCTGTATGATACCCTTTCATAAGCATTGGTGTCTTTGTCAAGCTTAATAATGAATACAGATGGATAGGTTTCTTCTAAAACACCTTCGCGTTGAATCGTTTTTCGTCTGCCGCCATTTGCTTTTAAAGCTAAACGTTTTCCGACTCTTTCATCTAAAGCGCACTTGATATCTTTAATGGTTTTTCCCATTTGAACAATCCACCTCGCTTAACCAAATTATAACATTGTCATATCAAAATGTCAAACAAGATCAAAAAAGAAAAAATTATATCAAGAATTGTGATATGTTGTCAATTATTATCGCTGTTAATGGTGATATTATGTGCATAGCCTTAAATAAATATGTAATATCTCTTAATTTTTTTCAATTTGAGACGACGGATATGGCATGCCTGTTCGAAGTGATCCTCTTGTTTCCACTCCGCCGAGGCCATCGGAGCCGGACAGCGTGTTTCTTAAAACATCCCAAACATTTACATAATCCATAAATGACGTAAAACTAATTTTCGATACGAGGTAAACTGGATCTAAAGCGTGGATATTAATTCTTGTTGGTGAGCTGGCAAAGTTGGCGCCGGCCCGTATCAGCAATTCAAAATGGGATTGGCACGCGCCTGCAAAAATAACCAATTGATCTAGGTGAGGAAAAAGAAACCGAACCTCCTTAACTGTTCGGATAAAATGCGCCGAATGGCGATAAGCTTTAATGTCGTCCTCAGTTCCCTTACTTTTCATATAGGCATCATGGCCTGTTAATACTAAAATATCTGGATGTATTTGCTGTACTAAGCGAGGAACTTTCTCAGGCATTTCTTCTTCTTTCATATGTTTGCCAAGCACTGGAACACCGAGTTTTTCATAGACCCGCAGACATTTTTTTAAGTAATGAGGATCACCGTCAATGTGAAGAACCCGGCCGGGCATTTCAAAATAAGCCGTACGCGAGCGATAGCCATTTGTCGAGGTATACTCTCTTTTGAGTTTAAGTTTTTGATAATCTTGCCGAAATAAACGATAGGAATGATCTTCAAGCTGACGCTTCTTTTTCTCGTGCATGCGCCGTTCATCTTCCGGTATTAAAGTTAAATCACTGATAGGCGAATCCGCATATAACCGAAGATCTTCTCCTGCTAATTCCGCTATTTCCTTATCTGGGTCGATTTTGACAACACGAAAGCAGATATCACACTTATAAGACAATCTTCCTACGATATCTCCAACAGTGATCTTCATGGATATCCTCCTCACATATACTGAGGCAACGCAACTAATGGCCTTAATATCAGCATATGCGGGGATTTCCAATTCATGATTATTATTTGGTATGCAATAGAATAGGGTGATACTGGCTTAAACATCTTATCCATGCGACAGCTTCAAACCAGTATCAACAGCTATTTTTCCCGGAATTCTTGAACAGTTTCTTTATTTGATCTTCATCAATGCATCGCTTAACTTGGCAAATTCCTCAATAGAAAGTGTTTCTCCCCTTCTCTTCGGGTCAATATTAATCTCTGACATCACATTGTTTAACGCTTCTTTTTTTTCTTTTGTAAAAAGGTTATTGAGAAGATTATTCATGAGGGTTTTTCTTCTTTGCGCGAAGCTTGCACGGACAACTTTAAAGAAAAAATCTTCATCTTCAACATTGACCTTCTTTTGTTCGCGTATATTTAATCGAATGACTGACGAATCAACGTTCGGTTGAGGTATAAAAACAGTCTTCGGTACGGTCATGACGACTTTAGGATCACTGAGGTACTGGACAGCAATAGATAATGATCCGTAACTTTTTTCACCTGGTTTTGCTTCTAATCGATCGGCAACTTCTTTTTGGATCATGACAACAATTCCCCTGATAGGGAGTTGATCAGTTAATAATTTCATCAATATTGGTGTTGTAACATAATATGGAAGATTGGCGACTACCATTATGTCATCATTTTTTGTGAATTCCTTTTCAATGACTTGTTTTAAATCCGCCTTTAAAATATCCTCATAATAGACCTTGACGTTAGCTTTATCTTTTAACGTTTCCGCCAAAATCGGCTTTAGACGCTGATCTATTTCGAAAGCAACCACTTTGTCCGCCTGTTCCGCTAAAAATTGTGTTAGCGCCCCGGCACCGGGTCCGATTTCGATCACGCCGCTGTTCGGCGTTAGTGCAGCCGCTGAGACAATTTTTTTCAAAATGTTTTCGTCAACAAGAAAGTTTTGGCCCAAACTTTTCTTAAAAGAAAACTGGTGTTTTTTTATGACATCTGTCGTTTTTCTAAGATGGGATACCTTGTTATCCATTTCGTTCCTCCTCTATAATCCTTTGGATGGCTTCCTTGAATTCCGCTTCGGTCACTTGAAACATTTTCAAACGCTTATAAAGCTGTTTGCCATTTGTATAACCAATCTTTAACGCCTCGCCAAGCTTTTCACGGCGGCTTTTTGAATGAGCCCCGCCGGTTAAGCCATATTCCCTCAGCATGTTAAGCGGAATGCGCTCGGGCTGTTCCTCTGCCTCTGTATAAACTTTTGACAGCGCTTCTCTTATTGCATCGCGGGAAGCATGTTCAATCCCCAAACTGCAATTTTCCCCGCCAAAAGCTTCCTTTCTAGTTAAAAAGGCGTGTTTGCAGCCGGGGACCTCTTGACTGATCGTTTTTCTGATTTTTTCTCCCGGAAAATCCGGATCTGTAAAAATAATCACCCCGCGTTTTTGCTGTGCGAGGCGAATCGCCTCAATAACACTTGCATTTACCGCAGATCCGTTTGTCTCGATAGTATCTGCTTGGACGGCTTGATTTATTGCCAGTGTATCACTTTTGCCTTCGACGACAATAATTTCTTTTATATGCATAGAGACCTCCCGAACTCAAACTCATCACTTATTATTCCTCATGCTTAACGGGCGGTATTACCCACTTGAATCATGGGAAATGACCGCCCGTATTCATTACTTTATCTATATTATTTTTTGATGATCGCTCAAAAACAATGACGGCATCTATCCAAGTTGGAACTAACTCGATGCCTTAATGCCAAAGCATCGTTTCGCATTTTCGGTTGTCAGTTTCGCTAGCTCCTCATAAGACATCCCTTTTAATTCAGCAATTTTTTCAGCAACCAACTTGACCCGGGCAGGCTCATTTCTTTTGCCCCGGTAAGGATGAGGGCTTAGATAGGGGCAATCTGTTTCAATAAGCAGTTTATCATCAGGGACTTTGACTGCAACTTCTTTCGGAAGACTGGCATTTTTGAATGTAACGGGACCGCCGAATGAGATATAAAAATTCATGTCAAGGCATTGCTTGGCCGCTTCCCAGTCAGCGCTGAAACAATGCATAATACCGCCGACTTCTTCGGCGCCTTCTTCTTTTAGAATCTGAATAATATCATCTGTTGCCTCACGATTATGGATAATGATAGGCAACTGCACCCGCTTAGCCAAATCAATTTGCTTTCTAAAGACATCCTTTTGGATATCTTTAGGAGATTTGTCCCAATGATAATCCAGCCCCATTTCTCCGAGCGCTACAACTTTAGGATGCTTTGATAATTCTTCAATCCACTGCAAATCTTTATCTGTCATATCAACAGCGTCAACAGGATGCCAGCCTACAGCACCATAAATCGGCTCATATTCATCGATGATTTTAACGGCATCTGCAATGGTCGGCCGATCAAAACCAACCACCAGCATATTCGATACCCCTGCTTCTTCCGCTCTTGTTAAGACATCATTAAAATCATCTTTAAATTCTCTGGCATTAATATGCGTATGCGTATCAAAAAGCATAGACTTCCTCCTTGAACAAATAGGCTATTTCACTTTAGCGCCGTTCGGAACGGAGGCATCGATCGTTACCACTTTTAAGACGCCATTTTCCTCACCGGATAATATCATGCCTTCTGATATTTCCCCTCTTAATTTTACAGGCTTTAAGTTCGCTACAACGACGACCTTTTTACCGATTAATTCTTCAGGTTTATAGAATTTGGCAATGCCTGAAATAACTTGGCGTTTCTCGTATCCAAGATCCAATTGGAATTTCAATAACTTATCTGCCTTTTTCACTTTTTCTGCATGAAGAACTTCGGCTACACGAAGATCAACTTTTGAAAAATCATCGATATTGATCTGATCCGTTTTCTCTGCTTTTGAATGATCTTTTTTATTTTCTTCCGAGTCGTCCTTAAGCCCTTTCATCAAGCCGACAATGTGTTCGACTTCCTCTTCAACATCCAATCTTGGAAAAATCGGCTCACCTTTTGACACTTTCCAATTTCCTTCGCTTAAGGCAAACTTATGGACGTTATCCCAGTTTGCCAAGAATTCCTTGTCTATCCCCAATTGTTGAACAATTTTTTCCGGGGCTTCAGTTAAGAAAGGCTGGATCATCGTAGCAATGATTCTTAACGATTCAACAAGATGGGTCATAACAGATGCCAATTCATTGCGCTTTTCTTCGTCTTTAGCCAGCACCCATGGCTCTGTTTCATCTATATATTTATTTGTTCGGCTCACAAGCTGCCAAATCGTAGATAAAACAACAGAGAACTGTAAATTCTCCATTTCTTTTTCAACTTTTTCGCAGGTATCTTTAACAAAGCTCTCTAAGCTTTCATCATAAGCTGTCACATAGCCTTGGTAGGCAGGGACATGACCATCAAAATATTTATTAATCATCGCAACTGTTCGATTTAATAAATTCCCTAAGTCATTGGCCAGGTCGTAATTTATTCTCTCAACAAAGCCCTCAGGGGTGAAAACACCGTCCGAACCAAACGGCACTTCTCGGAGCAGATAATATCTAAGCGCATCCAATCCATAACGGTCAATAAGCGATTCAGGGTCAACGACATTGCCCTTCGACTTCGACATTTTACCGTCTTTCATTAACAGCCAGCCGTGAGCAAATACTTTTTTTGGCAATGGCAGATCCAAAGCCATTAAAATAATCGGCCAATAGATCGTATGGAACCTGACAATTTCTTTTCCTACTAAATGAACATCAGCCGGCCAAAATTTCTTGAATTTTTCATCATGGTCAGTTCCAAAGCCCAAAGCGGTGATATAATTAGAGAGCGCATCAATCCAAACATATACAACATGCTTTGGATTCCCGGGTACTTTAACTCCCCATTCAAATGCAGTCCTTGAAACAGCCAAATCCTCAAGTCCAGGTTTAATGAAATTATTAATCATTTCTTTTTTTCTGGATTCCGGCTGGATAAAATCAGGATGTTCCTCGTAGTACTTTAATAATCGATCGGCATACTTGCTCATTTTAAAGAAGTAGGATTCTTCTTTTACCCTTTCGACATGACCGCCGCAATCCGGACATTTGCCATCCTGAAGCTGTATTTCTGTAAAATAAGATTCACACGATGTACAATACCATCCTTCGTATTCTCCTAAATAAATATCCCCTTGATCCAACAGCTTCTTAAAGATCTTTTCGACAACTTTTTTATGGCGGTCCTCAGTAGTCCTAATAAAATCATCATTAGAAATGTCTAATTTACGCCACAGTGTTTGTATGCCTTCTGCCATTTTATCTACATAAGCTTGAGGAGAAACTCCCGCCGATTCAGCTTTTCGCTGAATTTTCTGCCCATGTTCATCAGTGCCGGTCAGATACATGACGTCGTAGCCCCGCAAACGCTTATAACGCGCCATAGCATCTCCCGCCGCTGTTGTATAAGCATGTCCAATATGTAACCTTCCGCTTGGATAATATATCGGTGTCGTTATATAAAATGATTGACGTTCTTCCACTATGCCTACCTCCTCAAATTATCAATCAACAACACGTCCGAGAGGCTCAAAAAAACCTCTATCTCTTTCACAAAACTATACTAATGAGCTTAGTGAATGTCAAGAATGGCAAGGTTTTGAGCTTATTGTCGAATATTGTCAATGCAGAAAAATCGATACTATTATAAAAATACCATTTAAACGTATGATAAATCCATTTTTTTAAATAGCTTTAAATTCATAAAAACTCCCATTTCATAGTTCTTATGGCTTATATTATAGAAATCTATAAAAAAATTGATCTAAACACATTGACGAGTTTCGGAAACACTGGTATTATAAGTAAAAATAAAATCTTGTCGAATTATGACGGACTTTATCATTCGGGAGGAGAATTCAGTATGAAATCAACAGGTATTGTTAGAAAGGTTGACGAACTTGGACGCGTTGTTATTCCGATTGAATTGCGCCGCACACTAGGAATCAATGAAAAAGACGCTTTAGAAATTTATGTTGACGATGATAAGATTGTTCTTAAAAAATATAAACCTAGCATGACTTGCCAAATTACTGGCGACACTGATGAAAATAACTTAAGTATCGACGGCGGCAAATTGATACTCAGCAAAGAAGGCGCTGAGCGCGTTCTTAAGGAAATTCAAGATTATCTTGAGAAATAAGGTGATGACTATGTCTTCACCTATTTTTTTATTCTTTTATACATGAAAGCAGGCGGCAAATCTGCACCGCCTGCTTTCATGTCCACCGCCGCAGCATTATTTATCAATATGATAAGCTTGGTACACTTCCCTTTTAGGCATTTCCCTTTCTTTAGCTACTCGTTTTATAGCTTCTTTGCTTGTTTCCTTCTTAACTTTTACGTAATAGTCAACATGCTCTTCGATACTTAAGTCCTTCCACCAAGCTTCATTCAATTGATGCGCTTCACTTTCCCCTTCTACAATCAAGCAGCATTCACCTTTTAATGTTTCATTGTCCAGCCATTCTTTAATTTCTTCAACACTGCCCCTTACAAATGTTTCATATTTCTTAGTTAATTCTCTGCAAAGCGCCATTTTTCTATTCCCGAGCACATTGAATATCATTTCTAAAGTATCTTTCACCCGGTGAGGCGATTCATAAAAAATGATGCTGTAAGGATTTTTTTCTAGATCAAGTAACGCTTTCTTCTTGTCTTTCTGATGCCTTGGCAAAAATCCATAAAATATAAAATGATCGGTGGGAACTCCCGATGCAATTAAACCTGTGATAGCAGCATTAGCCCCTGGCAAGGGAATAACGGGAATATGCTCACCGATGCATTGGACAACCAATTCATACCCCGGGTCAGAAATTGCCGGTGTACCCGCATCGGTGACTAATGCGATATCAGCGCCCTCTCTCAGTTCCTTAAGAAGCTTTTCCCCGCTTGTCTTTTTATTATGTTCGTGATAGCTCACTAGCGGCGCATGAATGCCAAAATGACTGCAAAGCTTCATTGTTTGCCTGGTGTCTTCTGCAGCAATCATGTCGACGGATTTTAAAATATTGAGTGTCCGAACTGTGATATCTTCTAAGTTGCCAATGGGTGTAGGCGCTAAATACAGTACGCCGCCTGCTCTGTCATCTTTAAAGCTTTGTTGAATCCACATTGTCTTTCTCTCCTCCTTCTACAAGTATTTTTTTCTCAGCTCTTGTTAGTTGCTTGATTGCATATTCACGTTTGAGCGCATCTGACTTGCTTTCATACTTTTCTTGATGCACCAATTTCAGCGGCCGTCTCGAACGTGTATATTTAGAAGCCTTGCCTTGTTCATGCATGGCCATTCTCCGATTAATATTCACAGTATAACCAGTATAATAACTGCCGTCAGCACATTCCAAAATATAAACAATATATTTACCTTCGCTCATATTCCAATACATCCTCAGTATAATGCCCTTGCTCGTCGTAAACGTATACAGGGGGCAAAATTTTCAAGCCTTCTTTGCCGTCCTTTGTACCTTCAATCAGTAAAATATTTGCCTCTTTCCCCTTTTTCGGATAAACAAATTGCACCCTTTTCGGCTCTAAGCGATGTTTGCGCATATACATCATAATGTCCATTAACCGATCAGGCCGATGAACAAAAGCCGCTTTTCCCTTTTGTTTCAACAGTTGGCTTGATACCGCAATGACATCTTCTAATGTAATAAATATTTCGTGACGAGCTATAGCCAAATGCTCATTCAAATTCCGATCACGCGCTTGATGCTTTGGAAAATAAGGAGGGTTGCAGGTTACGATATCATATTGGTGTTTTCCGAGCTTTTCCGGAGCTGTTTTAACATCATCACAAAGAAATGACACCTGCCGTTCCAAGCCGTTTAAAGCAGCGCTTCTTTTTGCCATCTCGTAAAGTCTTGGCTGAATTTCAATGCCGGTTATATGGCCTTTTGTACGTGTTGTAAGCATGAAAGGAATCGCGCCGTTCCCGGTGCATAAGTCAACTAATGAACCTTTTTGAATAGGTACGTATACAAATTTGGCTAACAACACAGCATCTAATGAAAATGCAAAAACATCTGGACTTTGAATGATTTTCAAATTAGTATCAAACAAATCATCTATTCGTTCATTTTTACCAAGAGTGACCATACGTTTCAATCATCCCTTTTAATTCTGTTCAGTTTTGATCAGCTTTAACGGCAAAAAAATTGCCTTTCCAATAGGAAAGGCCTACTTCTTATTTAGGAAGGATAAACAAAATAAGCAGTCTCCTTCTTTTCTAATACTGCCGTAGTGAAGATTACAGATATGAAACCCCTCTTGATACAAGCGGGCAAGGTTGTCATATCCTTCTCCGACATCAGGTTCCGCAACCTTATGATTAACTGATTTGCCTTTTTGCGATTCAGACTTCTTCTCTTTCTGCAATGTTTCAATATGACGCCGCAAGTTGCGGTTTTCTATCGTCAAATGCTGATTTTCTTCTAAGAACTCTGCTAATTGAGCCTTCAAGTCTCCAAGCTCACTGTATAAGTGACCAATCTGTTCTTCCAAACGCAATACTTGTGAAAAAATGTCTTTCTTCTCCAAGTTCATCCACCTCTTATTTAGTGGCTTGTGAAGAGACGGCACCTACTTCGATTAGCTCATCTAGTGTATACTCTATCACTTTTTGTTGTTCATCCAACTCAACTTGGACAAGCCGTTCCAAAATGTTAAGTCCAACGACGCGACCTTTGCCATAATTAACTACAATATTTTCGCCAATATCCGGGAGTTCTTGTTTCGCGGATTCATATTGATCGTTTTCGTACTTTAAGCAGCACATTAGTCGTCCGCAAACCCCGGAGATCTTAGCTGGATTTAATGAAAGATTTTGGTCTTTTGCCATTTTTATCGAAACGGGTTCAAAATCTCCTAAAAAGGTTGAGCAACATAGCATCCTGCCACACGGGCCGATCCCGCCAAGCATTTTAGCCTCATCTCTTACACCTATTTGCCTTAATTCTATTCTAGTCTTGAACACAGCAGCTAAATCTTTGACTAATTCTCTAAAGTCAACACGTCCATCAGCTGTGAAATAAAAAATAATTTTATTGCGATCAAAAGTGTATTCAACATCGACTAACTTCATATCTAATTGATGATCATTTATTTTTGCCAAACAAATGTCTAATGCTTCCTCAGCATCCGCACGGTTTTTCTCAACCTGAATTCTGTCTTCCTCAGTCGCTACACGAATGACTTTTTTCAAGGGAAGTACAACATCATCTTCATCTACTGACTTTTTCTCAATAACAGCTGTACCGTATTCAATCCCTCTGGTCGTTTCAACAATAACAGGAGCATCCTTTGGAATATCAAAATCACCAGGATCAAAATAGTATATTTTACCCGCTTTCTTAAAACGGACACCTACAATATCATACTGCATGATGCGATCCTCCTTGTAACCTGAGCACGAGCTGTTCCATAACGCTTTGCAGATTTACGTTTGCACTCAGACGTTTCTTTGCAGCTAATACGGCTGACATTTTCCCTGTAATCTGCTGCATCGAGGACTTTAACGCTTGATTCTTTAATATATCTATTTGATCAATGAACACAATATCCTTCTCATTTTCCAAATGAATGGCTAATATATCCCTAAGCCAGTAAAGAATAAAATCGAGTCCAATGTCCAGTTTATGGACTTCGTCAAAATGAGGAAAGAATTGATCATAAATCATTAATAAAGGTGAATGGGATTGTCCCATTGTACCTTCCATTAATTGTATCACTAGTTGTCTTGCCTTAGCAAACCATTCATCATGGCAATAATCGACAGCCTCATCTATATCATTAGTTACAGCAGCACTAAGTTTGGCCAGCGGCTCGCTGATATTTTGTTGAACAAGTTGTTCCGCAATCTGTGCCTCAGGCAACGGAATAAAGGTCAACGTTTGACAGCGGGATACAATGGTATCTAAAAGCTTATGGGCTTGTTCGGTAATTAATACAGCAATCGTTTGCGGAGAAGGCTCCTCTATAAATTTAAGAAGGCTGTTGGCGGCCTGAGCCGTCATTTTATCCGCCTCTTCAATAACAAAGAATTTCCTGATGGATTCTACACCCCTATAAGAAAATTCTTTGAGAAGGTTCGATACTTGCTCTTTTTTAATGGATTTTCCATCCGGCTTTACCCATACAAGGTCAGGATGATTGCCTGATAAAATCCGCCGGCAGTTGACGCATTCTTGACAAGGCTCAATCGTATCGTCATTTTTAGTTTGGCAAAAATACGCTTGGGCTAACAGGCTTGCCGCTTGCCGCTTGCCTGTTCCCTTTGGGCCTTCAAAGAGATAAGCATGGGCAAGCTGGTCCCTCCTTAATGCATTTGTTAAAATACGTGAAACTGTCTTTTGTTGTTTTGCAAGGTCATGAAATCCCATCCATATCACACTTTCAAATACATAAATTAATAAGCAATCCCTTAATTTCGCCAAGCTTTGCTAAGAGACTGATGCTGTCTGTATGTTTATTTAATACCTCATCAGTTAATTGGATTAATTTTTGATCGATTTTTTTCACCAGCGCCTGCCTGTGCGCTGACGATGGGTGCCAAGATTTGGATTGTTTCATTTCCAATCCTGACTGAAGCACTTCTTTAATCAATTGCTGAATATAACTTTTATACAATTGTACATCTTTTATGGTTTGCGAGACGGCTAACCGGTTAGCTTGTCCTTCTATTTTATTAAGAAGCTGCCCGAGGATTTCCTCTTGCAGCTTCCCTTGTTGTCTTTTTATATTTTGTTGAAACGACGTTTGGGTTTTGCCAGTCGCTTGCAGCTCTGGGTTTTTAAGAACATTCCTTATAAGCTGTTCTTTTGATACTTTAACCGACATATTTGACTCCTATTTATTTTTTTTAGGGCGCGAAAACTTCCTGAGCTAAATTTATTAGAATCGCTTAAACTCATCAACTGATAAAACAAACACCGTTGCACCGCCAACCTCAACTTCGACAGGATGCGGAATAAAAGAATCGGCATTGCCTCCCATTGGAGATACCGGAGCAACAAGCTGTTCACGGCTTTCGCAATTTTCCTTAATAATGTTTAAAAGGTCATCGACTTTGTTATCTTCAACCCCGATCAAAAAGGTTGTATTTCCTGACCTTAAAAATCCGCCCGTACTTGCAAGTTTTGTCGCTTTAAAACCAGCCTTTACAAGTGCTGATGACAGTCTATTGCTGTCTTTATCCTGTACTACCGCCATAATCAGTTTCATTTTCTCCTCACCTCTTATTTGAAATATCGGCCGTTAATCACTTGCATAACATCATTCTTAATATCTTCAAAAACTTGATCTTGGCTTCGGTCGCCATCTATAAAACAAATACGATGTTTATTTTCTCTATAAATATTCGAAAACCCTTCACGAACTTTACAATGGTATGCGTAGTGCCTTTGTTCTATTCGGTCCAATCCTTCTTCGTACTCAGTTTCAGCCCGCTCTAACATTCTATTTCGTGCATTTTCAGGTGAAATATCGAGTAAATACGTTCTGTCCGGGGTTAAGCCCTCCGTTGCAAATTCATTAATTGATTTAACTGTTTTTATTGGTATACCCAGTCCGTACCCTTGATAAGCTATTGATGCATCTACAAAGCGATCACATAAAACAATTTTTCCCGATTCAAGAGCGGGTTTAATTTTTTCTCTGACATGCTGCGCTCTCGAAGCTGCATAAAGTAATATCTCCGTTTCATCGGTTAATTCATTATATGCAGGGTTAAGAATAATTGAGCGAATATCATCACTGATTTTCGTACCGCCCGGTTCTCTCGTTAAAATATAAGGGATCTCTTTTTCCTTTAAATAATTTGCCAATTTTCGAATCTGAGTGGTCTTTCCTGATCCATCAGGACCCTCAAACGTAATAAATAAACCTTTCACTCATCATTCTCCTTTAAAAGAAGCCTCTTCATAAGTCGAACACGCTTATCTTTCCTTCTTGTACTGCTTTGCCGCTTTGAAAACGCGCGCCGGCATGCCGCCAGTATTGAATCATTTCAATTGATCTATCCGTCAATCTTTCACCTTTTAAAACAATCGGGATGCCCGGCGGGTAAGGAATAATATCTTCTGCAGAAATGCCGTTCTCCGCTTCCGTTATAGGCCGGTGGATGCTTGTTAAGTGTTGCATTTGATCATAATTTAAAGCCAATGACGCCATAGGTTCAGGCATACATTTCTTGCCGTTTGGCTGCCTTCTGCGGCTGGGCAAGTCGTTTAGGGCTTGCTTTATGATATGGGGCACCGTGGAATAAGCCAATTGATCACTAATGCCTAAGATCAATAGAACATGCATAGGGTCAGCAAGTTCTGGATAAATGCCATATGACATGAACCTTTTCTGAAGCATATATCCGGAAACATCAGAAGATGATTGCAGCAAAATTTTAAACGGATCCCTTTTATAACGGTATCCTTCTCCTGTAACGACATGTATTTGCGGTATTTCTTGCAATTGGCTTTCTAATTGTTTTATATGGGCTAATATCCTCTGCAGCATTCTTTCGGGAATACTCGCCATATAATGTCTAGCCAAATCTAGAGAGGCCATAATGGGATAAGAAGGGCTTGAAGACTGCAGCATGCTTAAATATTTTTCAACAGAATCTGTTAAGTCCCGGGCATCCCGATGGATATGTAGATATGATCCCATCGTCATAGCGGGAAGCGTTTTATGAGCAGAATGGACAACAATATCTGCCCCAAAAGTTAATGAACTTTCCGGCACGGGCTGTCCAAGCTTAAAATGGGCGCCATGCGCTTCGTCAACCAATACCCTTAGCCCCTTGTCTTTAGCCGTTTCGATCACTTCTTGACAGTCTTCTGCCGCCATTCCGTAATAGTTGGGATACGTTAAGATCAGCGCTTTGGCATCAGGATATTTATCAAGTGCCTCTAGCACAACTTTTTTAGTTATACCAACTGGAAGTTCCGTTTCTTCATCGATTACCGGTGATAGAAAAACGGGATTGGTTTGAGAGAGCTGGACAGCATTAAAAATAGACTTATGGGAATTCCGCTGAACAAGCACTCGATCTCCCGCACGGCATGTCGACAAAATCATTGTTAAATTGCCGACTGTTGAACCGTTGACAAGGAAGTAACTTTTTCCGGTTTGATAATAATCAGCCAGCAAATTCTGCGCCTCTAAAATTGGCCCCTGGGGTTGATATAAATCATCCAGCCCTTCTAGTTCGGTACTGTCTATTGATAATAATTTTTGAAAAGTGTCCTTGCCTTTTTTGGGAAAAACAATGCCATCCTTATGGCCCGGAACATGAAAAGACACTCGTTGTTTTTTCTGGTAACCAAGTAACGCGTCTAATAAGGGTGTTCTATTTTGATCCATTGTTCATCCTTAATATATCTAATCTTTAATATTTATATTTTATCATATGATAGAACATCCTTCACTTTATCTATGTACATGTTAAAAACAAAAACAGACACCCCTAAGAAGAATGCCTGCTTTCAACTGCATCTTTAAGCGTCAAGCTTAATTTCGATAATTTTTTTAAGATATATCGATATTTTATATCGCTAACATCTGTTTCTATTATATGTTTTTGGCAAGAATCACAGATTAATTGTTCACAAATATGAATCCCGCTTCTTTTTTGTTTTTCACATATAATACACGTTTCCCCCGCATGTTTGTTCGTTATTGCAGCCATGTCAATCCACCTCCAATAGTCATCCTTGCCCAACTTTTAAGAAAATATTCATGCTCCCTTTATTTATAAAAAGAATTTTTATATTATATGGAGTTTTTATGTTGTTCGTGTTTGTCAATAAAAAAAAGTTTGAAACCAAAAAAGGGCAGGTATATGATACCTGCCCTTTTTTGGCTGATGCCTGGCGGCGTCCTACTCTCACAGGGGGAAGCCCCCAATTACCATCGGCGCTGAAGAGCTTAACGACCGTGTTCGGGATGGGAACGGGTGTGACCTCTTCGCCATTGCCGCCAGACATGTTATGCAGTTGAAGATTGAACCTTCAAAACCAGTAGCGAATATAGACATGTGAATTTGGTTAAGTCCTCGACCGATTAGTATCTGTCAGCTCCACGTGTCACCACGCTTCCACCTCAGACCTATCAACCTCATCATCTATAAGGGGTC
>NZ_JAFBER010000022.1 GCF_016908855.1 Scopulibacillus daqui
TAATCCCCGTATCTATGTTGAAATTCAAGTATATAAGAAAATACCTGTAGATAAAACACTCTTTTTCAAGTGTCCTAACTACAGGTACCATATTAATCTTCATTTTTCACTTGCCCTCGGTAATATATTTTTTGACTTTCAACCTTACTGTCACCAGCGTTTATAAAGTACAATTGGTGGCTTTGCCCGGCCCCATAAATAGGAACATCGCTTGTTGGCATATTGGCGACATTTCCCTGGCTTCCTGAACCCATAGCATTAACCATATCTATCGTATTCGCTGCCATCTTCATTTGAGTATGATCAGCATCGCTTTGAACATCTTTATATACAAAATATGCAATTGTATTTTCTCTGCTATTCATGAGAATGTCTTCAACGTTTCTTCTGTCTTGTTCATTGGACTGGGCGTATATCAATGGATAATTTTTCAACTCAGTATATAATATCAACATCCAAAAGCCCTCCCTATTCTTTTCATACAATTACCCGCTTTATTAATATTTCAAACCTTATAATTGGAAAAGTTTCCTGATTTCTTCCTCGGTCAGCGGCCGGTATTCCCCAAGTTTTAGTTCTTGATCAAGGACAAGCGGGCCCATTGTCAAACGTTTTAAGTCAATCACTTTCTTTCCGACGGCTAAAAACATTCTTTTAATTTGATGGAATTTCCCTTCGCTAATGGTTATTTTCACCTCAGAAACAGACGCTGATGTTAAAATTTCAAGTTTACTCGGTAAAGTCACATAATCATCTTCCAATTTTATGCCTTTTTGAAAACACTGAACATCTTCCTGTGTCACAGTACCGTCAATTTTGGCTATGTAAGTTTTGTTAACGTGGTGTTTCGGTGATAATAACCGGTGAGCCAATTGCCCATCATTAGTGATAAGCAAAAGACCTGTCGTATTCTTGTCCAAACGGCCGACTGGAAAGAGTTGGGGCAGCCTGTCTTTAGAATCTAATAAATCTAAAACCGTCTGTTGAGAATCATCTTTAGTTGCTGAAATGACCCCTTTTGGTTTATTAAGCATAAAATAAGTAAATGCCTTATAAATAACAGGCTCATTATTGACATAAATGATATCTGTTTCAGGAAAGACATGCTGTTTCGGATCTTTGATAAAACAATCGTTAACAACGACCTTACCTTGTTTCAACAGCTTTTTGACATCTTTCCGGCTGCCTAATCCGGCATTCGCTAATAATTTATCTATACGCAATTTTTAACACCTCTTAAAATTAATCTTTATTTTTTTGAAAAAAGGGGTAATATTGTCTTAGGAGGAGATGCCTGTGGCAGAAAAAATCGGCTTGTTAGCTACAGCACGCAAGAAAAGCAATTCACCGGAAAAGGTGATTGATTTTTATAAAAGTCCACTATTTATAAAATCTGTTCAATACGCTAAAACCCACTATAAACGCTTTTATTTTTATAATGCCAAAGATGGTCTGCTTCTTCCAGATCAGATTATGTCGCCCTATGATGTTTCCATCAAAAGATTTACCATTCACGAAAAAAGGATCTGGGGCAAAAAAGTCATTCAAGATTTTCTTTCATATGAAACACCCGAAGATAAAATCATTTATCTTCACGGCGGACAAGTCTATCGGAAGTTCCTTGAACCGGAGTTGAAACAGCAAGGCTTCATCTATGAAATTCCTCTAAAAGGACTGGGGATCGGCGAACAGTTAAAATGGTATGAACATCATATAGATAGCTAAAACATCTTATCATATAGGCATTTGCTCATACACAATTTTCTCCTGCTCATAAATTATAGATAAGTGCTTATTAGTGAATGGGAGGAGAAATGGTATGGCTTATTATAAAGAACCATATTTTGCAGCAACTGATTACCGTTTTCCATCTTTTAAAGGACAAGGTAATATCCATCCAACACCATACGATGACCACTTTGGCGGAACGACAACTTATAGTCATATGGTTATACCTTCAACCAGTGAACTCATTGACCAATACAGCAGTACTGCTTCGTCACCGGCTCAGCCCCTGGAATCAGTAACAAGCCCTGGGGCAGGCATAAATTTAAACCACTTATATCATCGTATTCAACAATTAGAAAAAGACAATGAAAAGAATAAGAAATTATTAAAAGTGTTGGGAAAAAGACTTAATATTATCGAGCAAAGGCTTGGCATACCCGCACCGCCTTTTGATTTTAATCAATAGGCGTTTTTAATTGAACAATTATTCCCCTCACTCGCCATAAGAAAGAAAACTCCCTTTCACAACTAAGGGAGTTTTTCCTTTAAAAAGTACAAGCTATCTTGTGTTAAAGAATGATTATTTCATAAATCTTCCAACAAGCGGTACTCGGCGCCCTAATACTTGACGAGCCAGCCCGGAACGGAAAGATAATACACCGTATACACCGCCGCCAAAGATAACAGCTATAATAGAAACAAAGGTGGCGTGCCAGCGGGAGTTAGGAATTGTACCGCCGCTTAATAATAAAATAAGTTTAACCACAATTAACATGACAATTGTAAATATTGAAATGAGAAGAAAACGTTTAATAATAAAACTGTATTCGTAGCCTGTAGCTCTCGTAATCGCCATCATATTAATCGCTACAGAAGCAATATATCCAATATTTGTTGCAAGGATCGGCCCCGCCATGCCAAACCACATGATAAAGAGCGGATTTAATATTAATTTAATCAAAACGCCGACCAATAAGCTAAAAATCGTGACCTTTTGCCAATTTATCCCCTGCAAAATGGAAGCTGTAACCGAAAAAAGGGCAAACAAAATCGCAGTTGGTGCATACCACCTTAAAATATAGCCGCCTATAACAATTTCTTTAAAATCATACAGCATACCGTATATCGTATACCCTAAAATCGACATCCCGGCCGCTGCAGGGATTGTCAGATATAAAACCAACTGCAAGGCTTGGGTCGTCTTCCTTTGCACCTCATCGCGGTTTCCTTCGGCAAATGACTTTGTTACCGCCGGCACAACACTTAATGCCAGCGCCGTAGCCAATGACACCGGAATCATGACAAGCTTTTGGTCATTCATAAGCAAGTTGCCCATAATAGATACAAGCTCATTGTAAGTATAGTGATGAAATATCGAAAAGAAGCGCTGCGTAAACTGATCTATAGCTTGATATAGGTTCATCGCAATGCCGACAGCCACAAAAGGTATGGCGTAGGCAATTAATTCGCGATACATTTCTGATAAAGACAAATTAGATTTCACAGTGCTTTGTTCGACATATGCATCTAACTGGGCTTTCCGCTTTTGCCAATAACGAATCAGGACAAGCAATCCAAAAACAGCTCCGACAAACGAGGCGAAAGTAGCTAATGCAACAGCTGTTGTGACTGAACCCTGAAAAACAACAATGACAAGAAATGCACTGACTAAGATAAAAATAGTCCGCACAAGCTGTTCAATAACTTGTGATAATGCTGTCGGTCCCATGGATTGAAACCCTTGAAAATATCCGCGAATAAGGCTCATGGCAGGTACAATGATCAATGCCACACTGGTCACGCGAATAACCGTTGTAACATCTGAATAGTCGCTTCCTTCAATACTGGATAATCTAGCGATAAATGGAGCCATAAAGTATAAAATCAAAAATCCTAAGATACCGGTGATGGTCATAAACTTAAGACCGGATCTAAATAGCCTTCTGCCTGTGAGATAATCGCCCATGGCATTATATCTTGAAACGAATTTAGAAACGGCAAGCGGCACTCCCATTGTCGATAAGCTTAAGATAATCGCATACGGGGTATAACCAAAAGAATAAAGGGCTGTCCCAGAACTGCCTACTAAAGCATTGAACGGAACAACAAAGATTAACCCAAGAAATTTAGATAAAAAAGTCGCGACAGTTAAAATAAATGTCCCTCTAAGCATATGGGATCAATCCTGCCATATATTGTACAACTCCTAGAACTAATAGTTTTGAATTTAGTCACATATTCTTATTAAAACCATGACTTATTGTACCACAATCAATTCAAAAAAGGGACTTAATTGTATTTAACTTTCATAAATGATTAATGCCGAAAAACAAAAAATCGTGCCGCTGTCCCTCGTGTCTTCTGCAACAGCCACTTGATAACGGATATCTTTAACTTTATTGGAATCAATTGTTTCTAAAAAAAGATTCAATTCGTTCTCTAAATCTTTTTCATGCTCTTCATCAAAGATTTTGACTTTCAACATAAAAGACACCTCCTTTACGTTTAAAATACGTTAAGGAGATGCCAAATCCTCCAAAATTAAATTTACACAACGGTAAAGAAATAATCTGGATGATCGTGTTTACCGCTTTTTTCGATGATCCGCGCTGCAATCTTCGCTGCACGTCTGTCATCAGTTATAAATACAATTCTTCTCTTGCATAATGTTTGATATTTTGCTTTTCTCTTTAAATATGAAAGAGGAATATTTTGCGCTTCGCTGATCGGTTTATGATGCGAACTAATAAAATCACGGATATCAATCATACAATGGCTATTTTTGTCAATTTGATCTAACGGCAATTGTTTGACATGTATTTTTCTTGTTAATATCCAACGCCATATAAAACAAATGCAAACGAATAAACTGACAATCATAATAAAACTCATAATCTTCACTTCTTAAAACGAGCTTTTTCTATTCTACTCTTCCCCGCCATTTTATCATACCGCCAACCATATTTTTGACTTTAAAACCTCTATCTTGCAAAAACTCAGCAGCCTTTTCGCTGCGGCGTCCCGAGCGGCAAATCATAATATAGTTTTTATCAATATCAAGCTCTTGATATCTTTCCGGTATTTCAGACAAACGTATGTGGATGGCCTCTGGAATTTTTCCAGCTTGAACCTCCTCATCTTCTCGAACATCGATGAGACATACGTCTTCCTTATTAGTTAGCAGCTTTTCAACTTGTTCCGGCTGAATGATCTGGATTTCGTCCGCCATTTTATTAAGTCACCTCAAATATAAAAATTCTTTTCTCATTGTCAATTTTAACTATTAAAAAGTCAAGTTATTAATAAGTATTCAAAAAACGGCTGAAACAATGATTATCATACAGGCTCGATCTTTCTTTTGAAGATCTTTGCAAAATAAAAGATGGCTGTATGCCACCTTTTATTTTACGCCTAAATGGTTTATAAAAAAACGTGCAAGAGTGTCAAAGTTGTGTCATTTTGCGACAACATTGACAAGTTTGCCTGGAACGACAATGACTTTCCGGATGGCGCTTCCTTCTAATCGGTCTTTTATCGTTTCCAAAGCTTGTTTTTCTAAATCATCTTTATTAATATCTTTTGCCACCGTTAATTTTGAGCGGACTTTACCGTTAATTTGAACAACAACTTCCACTGTGCTTTCCTCAAGCTTAGCCTCATCATATGCCGGCCAAGATTCAAGGCTTACCGGCGATTCATTCCCTAAAATGGACCACAATTCTTCGGCGAGATGCGGAGCGACTGGAGACAGGCATTTTACGAAGCCTTCTACCAAGCCTTTCGTCAATTTATCTTGTTTATAAGCATCGTTAATAAAGACCATTAATTGCGAAATACCGGTATTAAAATGCAGATTTTCAAAGTCCTCAGTAACCTTTTTGACCGTTTGGTGGTAAAGTCTTTCAAAGGACTCTGAAGGCTTGTGATTCTCGACGACTTTTGGACTTAAGGTATGATCTTCTGTTACCAATAACCGCCATATTCTATCTAAGAAACGCCGTGATCCGTCAAGACCTTCCTCAGACCATGCAATTGAGGCATCGAGAGGTCCCATAAACATTTCGTATAAGCGGAGCGTATCGGCGCCATGGGAATCGACAATATCATCCGGATTAACCACATTTCCTTTTGATTTGCTCATTTTTTCATGATTTTCGCCAAGAATCATTCCTTGGTTGAACAACCGTTGGAAAGGTTCTTTAGTCGGCACCACACCGATATCATATAAAACCTTATGCCAGAAGCGGGCATACAATAGGTGAAGGACAGCATGTTCAGCCCCGCCGATATACATATCAACCGGCAGCCATTTTTTCAGTTTTTCCGGATCAGCCAATTGTTCGTTGTTATGCGGATCAATGTAGCGTAAATAATACCAGCAGCTTCCCGCCCATTGCGGCATCGTATTCGTTTCACGGCGTCCTTTCTTTCCTGTTTCCGGATCGACAACATTAACCCATTCTTTAATGTTGGCCAGCGGCGATTCACCGGTGCCTGATGGTTTGATTTCGTCTGTTTTAGGAAGCTCCAAAGGCAGTTGATCTGCAGAGACCGGAACCATCGTGCCGTCTTCCATATGAATAATAGGAATAGGTTCTCCCCAGTAACGCTGACGGCTGAACAGCCAGTCTCTCAGCCTGTAGGTTGTCTTCTTCCTTCCGCAGCCGTTCTCTTCCAGCCAGGCGATCATTTTTTCAATCGCTTCTTGTTTATTCAGGCCGTTAAGGAAATCTGAATGAATAAGTTTGCCGTCTTCTGTGTAAGCCGCCTTGGAAATATCTCCGCCTTCAACAACTTCGATAATCGGCAAATTAAATTTTTGCGCAAATTCATAGTCGCGCTCATCATGAGCAGGAACAGCCATGATCGCGCCTGAGCCATAAGACATTAATACATAATCAGCGATCCAGATCGGCAATTTTTCGCCATTGACAGGATTGATGCCGTAACCGCCAGTGAAAACACCTGTTTTTTCTTTAGATAATTCAGTTCGCTCTAAATCGCTTTTTCTGGCTGCTTCGTCACGATATGCTTGGACAGCTTGCTTTTGTTCATCAGTGACAATTGTATCGACAAGCGGATGCTCAGGAGCAAGAACCATATAAGTGGCGCCGAATAAAGTATCCGGCCGCGTAGAAAATACTGTTACTTTCTCATTCTCATGCCCTGCAATATCAAAGGTGATTTCAGCGCCTTCAGATTTTCCGATCCAATTGCGCTGCATCTCCTTTATGCTTTCCGGCCAATCGAGTTCTTCCAGATCTTCAAGCAGTCTTTCAGCGTAAGCTGTGATTTTAAGCATCCATTGACGCATCGGCTTTCTAATTACAGGATGTCCGCCGCGTTCGCTTTTGCCGTCAATCACTTCTTCATTAGCCAAAACGGTTCCAAGCGCCGGGCACCAGTTGACAGGCACTTCATCTATATAGGCTAAGCCTTTTTCATAAAGCTTAAGAAAGATCCACTGCGTCCATTTATAATAATTCGGATCAGTTGTATTAATCTCTCGATCCCAGTCATATGAGAAACCCAGAGATTTAATTTGCCGTTTAAATGTATTAATATTTTTTTGCGTAAATTCACGCGGGTCATTGCCTGTATCTAAAGCATATTGTTCAGCAGGCAATCCGAACGCATCCCAGCCTATCGGATGCAATACTTCATAACCTTGCATGCGCTTCATGCGGGCGATGATATCTGTTGCTGTATACCCCTCCGGATGGCCAACATGCAATCCAGCTCCAGAAGGATACGGGAACATGTCTAATACATAGAATTTTTCTTTGTTGCTTTTGTCGTCCGTTTTAAATGTCTTATTTTCTTCCCAATACTTTTGCCACTTTTCTTCGATTTGTTTATGGTTATAAGGCAAGAGACATCCTCCTTTTAGCATATGCAACATGATTAGTTCCATAGAAATTTTATCATTTTAGGCGTTGTTCAAAAAGTGATTTAACAAACGCTTTAAAACATTAAAAAAACCTCCCGCCCTTAACGTTAGCGTTAGGGACGAGAGGTTGGTCACAAATTATAAATTCCCGCGGTACCACCCTGATTAGTGTAAAAAACACTCACTTATTGATACCTTAACGCGGCCTACGGCAATGGCTACTATTCATTCACCAATGCAACTCAGAGGCGAGTTCATAATTTGTTATCATTGACTTGCACCCACCGTCAACTCTCTTAAGTTTAACAAAATTACTATTATTCCTCGTCATCGTTTTTGTACAATCACAACTTAATATTTAATTAGTATTTTATGCAAAGCATAAAAAAGTGTCAATACTTTGTTTAAATATTTTACTATATTCTATCCTCATTATCTATTCTTTATACCTGTTAACCAGATGCTGCTGACGGCAGAGGCGCCTGTTTAAGCTTTTATCATAAATAAGCGTCGTTATTACCGCTCCTATATAAATAAATAGAAGAATATATATTAAAACATGAATATTAGTAAGATCGACAATGAACCCGCCAATGAGCGGACCGACCATCCGTCCTCCTGTTGAAACACTGTTTACAAAACCTTGGTAGAATCCTGATTTGCCATTAGGCGCGAGATCCTGAGCTATAGATGGAACCGCAGGCCAGACAAGCATCTCTCCCAAAGTTAATATAATCATGGAGATTAAGAATCCTGAAAACTGATGAGAAAACAGCAATGAAATAAAGGAAATCACGAAAATCGCTATGCCCGTAAGGATTTGCGCTTTCGGCAATTTAAGATACCTTACAATGAAAGAAACCGCCGGCTGTCCCAAAACGATTAAAAGACCATTAATGGACCACAAAAGGCTATACTTCGCTAAAGGTATACCCAGCGATTGCGTATATACTGAAATGGTTGACTGCCACTGAACATAAGCAATCCAACAAATAAAAAAGCCGATGCATAAAACGACCAATGAATAGAATCTATGTTTATTCTTAATCGCTCCTGATTGTTCCATCATGCTCGTTTGTACATCGATGGCCTCATTCCTTGGGTCAATTGATTTATATGTCAGTAAAACGATGAGAGCAAAAAATAAATACATGATGCCATTAACAACAAATATATAAATAAAAGATACTGATGCGATAAAACCTCCGACTGAAGCACCTAATGCAACACCCAGATTCTGCGCAACATAAAGCGCATTAAAAGCCTTCCTGCCGCCTTCAGGCCATACTGTTCCAGCCAAGGCATACATGGAAGGAAATATTAACCCGGAGCCAAAACCAATGACAGCAAGAAAGATGGTATAAGGCCATGTACTGTGAAACATCGCCATTAAAAAACCTGCAGCGGTCGCAATGATAACGCCTGATAGAATGGATTTATATCCGCCGATCCGATCAAACATCATGCCCCCGATTAAATTGCCGACAATACCAGCACCTGAGTTTAGCATAAGCACAAACCCTGCGAAAGTTAAAGAATGGCCAAGATGTTCATGAATATAAATTGTATTTAATGGAAAAAGAAATGAAATGCCCGTGACATTAAAAACCATGCCAAAGATTAAAAGCCATAATGACTTTGGCAATGTCCGTCCCTCCCTTTTTAATGGTTTGGCTGTTTATGAGATTTAAAAACTCATTAACTAATCAAACATACCGCCGCTTATTTGCGCCGTGCTTATGTTAGTATAAAAAACAGAAATTTACAAGAGGCCTGTCCCAATGAACATGTGTATAATATGGATGATACAGATTATAGCAAGTTAGGGTGAAGAGAATTGATGATTAAAGGTGCTGTCGAGTTCAGCCATCACTGTCTGTCAAAAGTCATTCAGCCGGGTGATACTGTTGTTGACGCTACAGCAGGAAATGGGCATGATACGCTATTCCTGGCAAAATTAGTCGGTAAAAGCGGCCGCGTCTACGGATTTGATATTCAGGAAGAAGCGATTAAAAATACCGAGAAAAGGCTTGCAGATGACGGTGAAAACGAACAAGTGACACTGATTTGCCGCAGTCATCATGAACTAAAAAATGTAATACCCGGCGATTCAGATATTAAAGCAGCTGTTTTTAACTTGGGCTATTTGCCGAAAGGAGATAAAAAGATCGTTACCCGTCCGGAAACAACGATTGAGGCTTTACAATCGCTGCAGGAACGTCTCCATACAGACGGATTAATCGTTCTTGTCGTCTACCCCGGACATCCTGAAGGAAAAATTGAAGCAGATGCGTTATTAGATTATGCCAAACAACTAGATCAAAAGCATTGGCAAGTTCTAAAATACGAAATAATGAACCAAATGAACAATCCTCCATTTTTGATTGCTATTGAAAGAAATCAAGGGGCCAGAAACAAAGCGGGCTGATTTGGAACAATTCAGTACGGATGAAATAGTTATAAAAAACCTGTGAAAGAGCTGTTGTCCATAAAATGATAGCTCCCCTTTAGGTACAGATAAAATACTTGAAGGGGAGAATTTTATGCCAAAGAAGATGTTCCAAATGGAAAACTGCACGGCTTTCAGGCTGACCGCAATACAACAAATCTATAAGCGCTTATTGATCAATAGGCCAAACATCTTTCAGGCTGTACAGTCATATAAGAAAGGGAAAACTTATAATGATGATGCAGGTGAGCGGAAAGGTTGCATTGGACAAACTTGAAGAACTTAAAAAGAGGATTAAAGAAATGAGTTCATATCATTCAGACCCTGCAAACGATAAATGTTATCAAGTTCACAGGGTCATCCCTATTGGTGTCCAATTGTTAGTATTTGTATAAATAAATCGGTTCCTTGTTAAACCATTCTTTGCGAATAAGCGTGTGGACTTTATTGAAAACCCCTTCTGCATCTTGTGTCGACGAAGCAAAGACACGCAATGTAAATCCCGGAATGGTCAACATTGAAAAACCGATTCTTCCCGGAAGATTTTCGTCCTCAAGGAAATCGTACATTTGGTCTAAAAACGCCGGCGCTGCTTGATCCCCAATAACCATCATGGAACCAAAGTGTGTATACCCTTCAAAGAACCCTGTTTCATACATATTTTGAATGTCAGGCTGGAGCCTGACTTGATCGTATACTGCCAGCTTCCCGTCCCAATACACTTCTGTTTTTAGACGAAGCGTATCATATGTAAAAGGCGTTCCGTCCGGGGACCAGCCAGGTGAAATAAGTTCTGCATAGATCAGCGTTGCGCCGGGTTCCATATAAATCTTTGTATCCTGCCTGAACTTGGCATCTTTAAAAGCGATAATTGGATCAGGGACGTACTCAAGAAGGCTTCCCTTCTTAAGCACAATCTCCATCTCTTGACAAACACAGCTTTCAGGTGTTTTATATATCGTTGTTGCCGATTGATTTGATAGAAGCAGTTCGGCATTTTCCTGAAGACGAATATCCATTCTGTACGTATCCCCATCAACGTAACCGCCCCCGGGATTTACAACAAAAATACTCGGCTGCCCGGAGTCATCTAAATAGAGCGGCTTAATCACCTTAAGCTGATCATAAAAGTAAATATCATCAATAATCGTTTTGTCTTGCTTTTTTTTAGCCGAGAGATATAAATAACCGGTCTTATCTTTCACTTTTATTCAAGTCCTATTAATAAAGCATTTTGTTTGAGCCAATTGACAACCTCGCTCAGCCCGGCTTCCTTCTTTAAGTTAGTAAAAAAATAAGGCTTGTTTCCGCGAAATCTCCTTGTATCCGCTGCCATAATATCAAGATTCGCACCGACGTACGGGGCAAGATCTGTCTTATTAATAATGAACAAATCCGATTTAATCATCCCTTGGCCGTTCTTGCGAGGGATTTTCTCGCCTTGCGCGACATCAATAATATAGATTGAGAAGTCCACTAACTCCGGACTAAATGTAGCAGATAAGTTATCGCCGCCGCTTTCTATAAAAATAATCTGTAAATCAGGGTGGCGTTTTTTTAATTCCTCAATGGCTTCGAAATTCATTGAAGCGTCTTCGCGGATGGCTGTATGCGGACAGCCGCCCGTTTCTATGCCAATAATCCGATCATCCGGCAATACACCATTTTCCCTTAAAATTTTTGCATCTTCTTTAGTATAAATATCGTTTGTAATAACAGCCATGCTGTACTCATCATACATATATCGAGTCATCTTTTCGACCAGCATCGTTTTTCCGGCTCCTACAGGGCCGCCAATCCCGATTCTCACCGGTTCCATGATTTACCCCCCATTTGCTATTTTGCTTGACAAGCCAACTGTAAATGTCTAGGACATAAAGATTCGAACATTTAACCGTTCATGCCTCATTTGCGATAATTCGAGTCCCGGAGAAATACTCCCGAAATCATCAGGTTCAAGTCCATCAATCATATCGGCCGCTTTCTGCAAAGTGCTCTGCAAATCTTGCAATAAACGCTGCCCATCGGTTTGCCCGAGAGGTATGCCGCGAACACCGTTTTGAATCATGTTGGATGTACACGTATACAAATAAGCTAGCACAGCCGTTGGTTTCGGAATGCCAAGATGGTGGGCGATGATCGCAAAGCCAATGGCAGGATGTCCTGAGGCTTGATGAGATTCCACTTGTTTTTGATATATTCGCAGGTCTTCTATATCATACATCTCTAAACCTAGCTGGATAAATCTGCGCCCCATTTTTATATTGGCTTCTCTTGATTCTCGGGAAAGATTTTGAACCGCGGCAAGACGGTCCCAATACACAATCTTATCATGATCTTTTTTGTCTAATGCTTCATATGCAAAACGGCAGATCAAACCATCCGTATATACAAGCTGCTCTTGAATATAGGGATAAAGCCAAGCTGCGAAAGTTTCCTTATCACTGACGCGCCCTTCTTGAATATATGTCTCAAGACCAAAGGAATGACTGAAAGCTCCTGTTGGGAAATTGGAATCACACCATTGCAAAAGCGGCAGCAGCTGATTAGTCATGGCTGTGACCAACATGGCGAAACGCTTTCTTTACTTTTCTTTTTTCCTTCCGGTAAGGAACCCTCCATTGATTTAATAACTTCTCTATTAAATAGTCATACTTAACCAGCATTTGGCTGCCTTCAAATTGTGCAGGCAAATGACGATTGCCTAATTGATGGGCGATATAACCCATCTGTTGAATACTATCGGGACATATCACAAGCAGATCATCAGGCAATACATCGACAACAATCAAGCTGCTATGATCCATATATAATACATCTCCAGCTTCCAAATCCTTTGCCTCACGTAATCGAATACCGATTGAACGGCCGGTATTCGTTGTCACGCGCTGAATACGCTTTACAAGATCGTCACTCGGCAAATATACTGTCTCCATTCGGCGCTGTTTCTTTTCTTCTTCTGTAAGAGCGTCTAAATGGTTGACAACTTTTTCAATAATCATTCAATCACCTCAAAATAGGAAATAGCGCTGGGCCAGCGGAAGCACCTCAGCAGGTTCTGAATGTATATGTTCGCCATTGAAGTATACTTTGTACGTTTGCGGATCCACGTCAACGTCGCCGGTTGTACTGTTATGAATCATATCCTTCTTTGAGAGTTTACGAACGCCGTAGATAGGCAATACAACCTTTTTCAGACCAAGCTTTTCGTGCAAACCTTGTTCATACGCCAATTTTGATATAAATGTTACGCTTGTATGGTATCTGGCTTTACCGTAAGACGCATATTGCGGACGATATAAAACCGGCTGCGGTGTCGGGATTGAGGCGTTAGGATCCCCCATAATACTGTGGGCAATCATGCCGCCTTTGATGATAAGATCAGGTTTCGCACCGAAAAAAGGCGGATCCCAGACAACAAGATCGGCAAGTTTCCCAATTTCAACAGACCCAATATAAGCGTCCACGCCGTGGGTAATTGCGGGATTAATAGTATATTTAGAGATGTATCTTTTGACTCGGAAATTATCATTGCCTTTTCCTCTATCTTCCGGCAATGGACCGCGCTGATTTTTCATTTTGCTGGCCATTTGCCAAGTTCGGGTAATGACTTCTCCGACACGCCCCATTGCTTGAGAATCAGAGCTCGCCATACTGATAAGTCCTAAATCATGAAATACGTCTTCCGCAGCAATCGTCTCTGCTCGAATACGCGATTCAGCCAGCGCAATATCTGTTGGATTATTAGGATTAAGATTGTGAGTGACCACAATCATATCAAGAGGCTCCTCTGTGGTATTTACTGTATACGGTATTGTAGGCGTTGTTGAGGAAGGCAGTACATTTTCCAATCCTGCAACCTTTATAATATCCGGCGCATGCCCGCCGCCTTCGCCTTCGGTATGATAAGTATGGATGGTGCGGCCGCCGATCGCTTTAATTGTATGTTCTACAAATCCGCCTTCATTTAATGTATCCGTATGAATACACGTTTGGACATCATATTTATCCGACACACGCAAACTATAATCAATTGCCGATAGCGTCGCTCCCCAATCCTCATGCACTTTAAAACCAATCGCTCCTGCCTGTACTTGTTCGGCAAGAGGCGCTTCAGCAGAAGCACTGCCTTTGCCCCAATACCCCATATTGACTGGAAAACCTTCAGAGGCTTCCAGCATCTTAATGATATTCCATGCTCCGGGCGTACAGGTTGTTGCCTTCGTTCCTGTCGCAGGGCCGGTGCCGCCGCCAAACATTGTTGTAATGCCTGATTCCATTGCATAACGAACGAGCTGCGCCGACACAAAATGAATATGCGGGTCGATGCCCCCTGCTGTTACAATTTTTCTTCCGGCATCAATGACCTCTGTTGACGCCCCGATCACCATATTGATATTATCCATTAACAATGGATTGCCGGCATTGCCAATAGCCGCTATCTTTCCGTCGCGAATGCCGATATCGGCTTTATAAATTCCCGTATGATCTACTATGACCGCGTTAATAATGACAAGATCCATCGCCCCCTCTGCCCTAGTGATATGCGGATGCTGCGCCATGCCGTCGCGGATTGCCCTGCCGTCTCCATATGATGATTCATCGCCGTAGTACTTATGGTCTTCCTCAACTTCTATAATTAAATCGGTGTCCCCTAAGCGGATTTTATCACCTTTGGTCGGCCCGAATAGCGTTGTATAGTGTTTCCTTGACATACGAAATCCCATGGGCTACTGACCTCCATCTATACACGCATTTGTTTGGTTATTCAGGCCGTATACACATCGTTTGCCGCCAATCGCCACTAAATGCACTTCTTTCGTATCCCCGGGTTCAAAACGGGCAGATGTGCCTGAAGGAATATCCAAACGCATGCCGTAGGCTTTGTTTCGGTCAAATTGCAAAACAGCATTCACTTCATAAAAATGAAAATGCGAGCCGACCTGAACCGGACGATCTCCCGGGTTAGTGACCTTGAGCGTGAAAGCAGGTCTGCCAGCATTACATATAATCGCCCCTTCACCGTAAATAAACTCTCCCGGAATCATATCTTCTCCCCCCTCGTATCATCAGTTTCAATCCTGCGGCAGTCGTGAATTCCAGTTGGCATATAGTACTTTGAAAAAAATTATTATCCCCATTTCAGGGCTGACTCCGAAAAACCAAAATTGGGGGTTGGGTGTTTCGCGTTGTTCCTCGATAATGATCTTAGGTTCGCTTGCAGCAAATGTCTCTCTTTGACATCACACCGCAGGACTTATCACTATCTAAAAGGATGCCAAAACGCATATGATTTCGTTATTTTATCGGGTCTTGAACCGAAACAAGCTTGGTTCCATCAGGGAACGTTGCTTCTACTTGAATCCAGTGTTCAATCATTTCCGGCACACCTTCCATAACATCCTCCCGGCTCAATATTTTTGCTCCTTCCCTCATCAGCTCTGGCACAGACTTGCCATCGCGTGCGCCTTCCATAATTTCATATGTAATAATCGCTACCGCTTCGGGAAAGTTAAGCTTCAGCCCTCGTTTCTGACGCCGTCTCGCCAAATCATTAGCCACAACCACCAATAGCTTTTGCTGTTCTCGAGCCGTAAGTTTCATCGAAATCCCTCCTGTCTAAATCGAAAACTAACCTTTTAAAATGCTTGTTAACGTTTATCTACTTTATACTTATTTCATTTTGCAGGATGTATGCCTGGCCACCTTAAAATAAAAAAGGATGAGAGAAGACTATGAAAGTGTTTCTAAATGCGCATCATAGGGCTAGTTTCATAAAGTCATTTAAAAAAGGAGATTTATCATAAACAGAAGCTAAACAGACTGCCGTGCTTTTTATTCTGCTGATTTTTATGCAGTTCAGCTTCAAGGACAGTAATTTCAAAAGCCTGCTGGCAAGAAAAAAAGGGACACAGCTGTGCCCCTTTTTTCCTTTGGCAAATAACCCTTCTTAAAAGGATCTGTCAATATCGGAAGATCAGTCATCATTATTTTTATGTTTAATCGTTAAAAGTATATCTTGTTTCTTTGAATTCCCAAAAACGGCAGCCTTCGACAATATTATCTGTTAATGCCTTTTCTTATAGAAGTCTATACACTTGGTTTAAAGCGGCGATATAGCCAACCGTTGATAAAAAAGAACATTCCGGCGCCGCCGGCCTTTCTCATTATCCTCCTTGCAAGGGCGCGGACTTGCTGCTGCTTGGCCACTTTTTTATCTGCCAAATAAATACCCAGCAGCCCCCGGTTAACCATTTTGTGAAAATTTTTATCAGGCAAATTGGAAATGCTTATATCAGCCTGTTCAATAAAATGATTAAACCTGTCCATCATGATTTCTTCGCTTTCATAATAAAAGCAAAAATTTAAATCTCCGCCCTGTTTATCTTCTTCCTGGTCAATAAAATAATCTAATAAAATATGCAAGCCTTGCACCCATGGAAAATAGCTTTCCTTTAGACGGATCGCAAGGTCTTTCATGTTATGGCGGCTCGCTGCATATGAAACAATGCAAAATATGCCAAGTGTAGATCCTGAACAAGCCGAAAATTCATACCAAGTCATTTCCGGCAATTTTTGTTGATGGCGGCGAAACCAATCTTTAAGGCGCGGCACGCGCTGATCTTGCTTCACATGCTTATGTACTTGCAAATCGCAATAAAATCCCGCTAATTCATGAAGGGCCGGCTGAATATCTTTTAAAGAAGGCAAGCTTTTCAAAAAGTCTTGACATGTCCTCACCAGGTCGGCTAAGTATCCGCCGTCAGATGTTACATCTCGGAAACGGTAATAATCTTTAAGATCCGATCCAGGCGTAAGCGCATCGAGCATCGATTCATGCAAAGCCCGGAAGTCTTCCGGATCAAGGGATACGCTGCGGTCGCAAAGATTATCAAGGTAATCGCTGATGGTTTGATAAGCGACAATAAAGCGGATAACCTTTTGGTAATTTTCTTTAGCAAGCAGACTGTAAATGGAACCGCCTTCGCAATGAAAAGTTTTTGTACGTATGCTCGCCAAAGCTTGTTTTCTTAACTCGAAGTCTGGGATTGCCTCTGCTTTTTCTTTCCACATATCCAACTCACGATGTACATTTGGAAGAACCTTTCGATAGATTTGCGCCATCATTCCAAAAGGTTTTCTAGGTATTTTCACTAAACAGTCCTCCAGACGACATATTGTTTTCTATAAAAGACAGTGCGTGTTGAAAAACACTTTTTCTCTCAGGTTCATTGAAGACTTCATGGTATAAACCTGTCCACTCTTTATAGACTTTATTTTTTGCTTTGAGTGAATCAAACCACTTTTTCACCGAGTGCTTATTTACTATTTTATCATCTCCCGCTTGTAAAATAAGCACAGGAACGTCCGGAAATTTATCTATTTTTTGAAAGGCTTCTTCCATCGCCGTTTCTAATTCCCAATACCATCGAGCCGAAATTTTCGTCAGCATAAGCGGATCGCCGGCATCCCTTTGCAAAACCTCTTGATTGCGGGTCGCCTTTTTATTGCCTGCAGACCTTTTTGTAGGAATAAGTAATTCAGGCGCTACTTTGTTTAGAAAATAACTGGTTTTTTTTAATAATGACGGCATAGGAAACGTCAGCCCTAAGCACGGAGAAGATAAGATAATTCCCTGAACGGCCATTTGTTTTTCCTGCAATGTTCTTATCACAGATAAGCCTCCCAAACTGTGACCGAGGAGGAATAACGGCAAATGGAACTTTTCTCCCTTCTTTGTCCAAGATTCGACCGCATCAATATATTCATCAAACCGGTCAATATGCCCTTTGATCCCAGGGCTTTTACCATGGCCGGGCAAATCGCCCATGATCACATGAAAACCGGAGTCCAGCCATTGCCTTCTGAGCCACCGGTAACGTCCGTGGTGCTCGCCTGACCCATGAACGATGACTATGGCGCCTTGAGGCGTTTCATTCGTTTCCCAAACCCACACCGAGAGCCACTCCCTTATGTGTTATAATTTTTTATACCTTTTTATTATATTAAATTCTTAGGCGGTGAATACATATGATATTACCATACAATGGCATTTATCCTGAAATATCAGCCAGTGCTTTTATTGCTCCGGATGCTGTGATTACAGGAGATGTAACAATCGGTGATGAATCAAGCATTTGGTTTGGAACGGTTATCCGCGGTGATGTAAGTCCGACACGCATAGGAAACAGGGTAAACATTCAAGACTTAAGCATGCTTCACCAAAGCCCGAACAACACCCTGATCATAGAAGATGACGTGACAGTCGGCCATCAAGTGACTTTACATAGTTCAATTTTGCGTAAAAAATGCTTAATCGGAATGGGATCAATCATCCTTGACGGAGCGGAAATTGGGGAAGGCGCGTTTATTGGCGCGGGAAGCCTGGTCCCTCAAGGAAAAATCATTCCTCCAAATGTCTTGGCTTTCGGCCGCCCCGCAAAGGTTATCCGGCCATTGAACGAAGAAGATTTAAAAGACATGGCAAGGATTCGCCGTGAATATGTCGAAAAGGGACAAGCCTATAAAAAAGTCTTGGCACGTTCTGAGTCTTAAGCACAGGGTTTTAATAGAATTTATAAAAAGGGCGGTTTAATGCCCTTTTTTCTATTATTTTGCCATTTATATTCATCTCACCTATGTTTCGAAACCTCTTAAACATATACTATATTATGAACCTGATTGGGAGGGTTTCTAATGACTATTACTATTAAATATCAGACAGCAGAAATTAATACAAGCGCCGACAACAGCGGCATTGCAAACGGGGAAAATCAAGCTTTCGGATGGCAGTCTCCTGTTAAACAGAACAATGTCCACGCGGCTTCCGGCATGTACGTGGCCGCGCCGGATAATATAAATATTATTTTAGATAAAGATTACACTGATCTGGCCATATATAACGGCGGAATAAATGCCGGTTCAATCCGTCAAACCATTTAAAACTTTAAATCCGTGATCATGCTGCCTGGGTTTTAGCGCATCCTTTTTGGGAAGGAAGGTTATTTTGGCCATTCTAATTGAATTCAATTCAAATTTAATTCAATCGGGAAAAGATAATTCAATGATTTTTAATGGGGAGAACCAATTATTTGGCTGGAGCTCGCCGTTAAAGCAGAACAACGTCTTTGCTCCCGGGGGTTCGTATTTTGCTTTTCCGCGCAATTTTAATTTAATTGCAGATAACGATGCTATGGATATGCCAGTATATGAACCAAGATTTGCGGCCGGCATCAGCAGCCAGCAAATTTAATCAATAAAAGCTAAAGAGGAGCTGTATCATCATCAGCTCCTCTTGTCCTTATTTTATGCTTCTTTTTTTAGAAGTTCCGCTTTGTCTGTACGTTCCCACGGCAAGTCAACATCTGTCCGGCCGAAATGACCGTAAGCAGCTGTTTGCTTATAAATAGGTCTTCTGAGATCAAGCATCTTAATAATACCAGCCGGGCGAAGATCAAAATGTTTGCGAACAAGGCTAACAAGTTTTTCTTCGGATACTTTTCCGGTTTCAAATGTATCAATAGAAATAGATACAGGTTCTGCAACTCCAATAGCATAGGCGAGCTGAACTTCACATTTATCGGCTAAACCGGCTGCAACAATATTTTTGGCAACGTATCGTGCTGCATAAGCCGCCGAACGGTCAACCTTTGTTGCATCCTTTCCGGAAAAAGCACCGCCGCCGTGACGAGCATATCCCCCATAAGTATCGACGATAATTTTACGGCCTGTCAATCCGGCATCGCCTTGAGGGCCGCCGATAACAAATCGCCCTGTCGGATTGATGAAATACTTTGTTTTGTCATCGATTAATTCTTCGGGTACGATCGGTTCAATCACATGCTCGATGATATCTTTTTTAATTTGTTCCAAAGCTGTTTCCGGATGGTGTTGGGTCGAAATGACAATCGTATCCACACGTTCTGGTTTTCCTTCTTCATTATATTCAACCGTCACTTGTGTTTTTCCGTCTGGTCTTAGATAAGGAACCGTATTATTCTTTCTCACTTCTGCCAAACGTCTTGACAATTGATGAGAAAGTGAAATAGGCAGCGGCATTAATTCTGGTGTTTCATTAACAGCAAAGCCGAACATTAATCCTTGGTCGCCCGCGCCGATCGCTTCGATTTCATCATCCGTCATTTGACCTTCACGCGCCTCAAGGGATTGGTCAACACCCTGCGCAATGTCAGGAGATTGTTCATTGATTGATGTTAAAACCGCGCAAGTGTCTGAATCAAACCCATATTTTGCACGATCATATCCAATTTCCCGGATTGTTTCTCTAACAACCTTAGGTATATCAACATAAGTTGAAGTCGTAATCTCTCCAGAAACTAAAACCAATCCCGTACTGACTGTTGTTTCACAGGCGACACGCGCATTTGGATCACGCTTAATGATTTCATCCAAAATCGCATCAGAAATTTGGTCGCAAATCTTATCAGGATGGCCTTCTGTTACAGACTCAGAAGTGAATAAACGTCTAGAATACTTTTTCGTCATCCTAATCCTCCCAAAATATAATTTAAATAATATGATATGATATGAAAACGGTACTCGTGCCCCTGAAACTTTCTAAGCATGAAAAAAGCCCTTTCCAACTAAGGGCAAGGACGTTTCAAACTCTCGCCTCTTATCGTCAAGGTTTAACCTTGCAGGTTAGCACCGTTCCCAGCACGCCGCAAAATAGTCACTGCCTGTTTGGGCGCCGGGTGGTTGCCGGGTTTCACAGGGCCTGTCCCTCCACCTACTCAGGATAAGAGCAGCCGTTTTTACTTAGAATAGCGCAGGCACAAGCAGCTGTCAATAAACAATAAAATTGTCTAAATACAACAAAAAATTTCAGGTTATACTAATGAAACTTTTATGATTGCCAATGAACCATTCATTATAAGCGCAAAATAAGGACAATCAACTTTTTTGCTTTTTTAACGCATATTTTTATAAAATAATTCGCAATTAGTATGGACTAAAGAATAAAATATGTTATACTATTTCTAGCTGATTAGGATTGAAATTAACATTAAAGGATGGTCGTTAAAATATGAAAACAATGCCCTTTACTTCAAAATTAGATGAATGCCTGCAATTAGATCGTACGCACATTAATTTATCGGTTTCTCATCTAATTGAAAAAGCGATTGAAAAGAAAGAAGGCATATTGACAAATACAGGCGCCCTTGCTGCAAATACCGGCAAATATACCGGCCGCTCCCCAAAGGATAAGTTTATCGTAAGAGAACCTGAAATTGAAGGCACTATTGACTGGAAAAATAACCAACCCATTGAAGAAAGCGTTTTCGAAAAGCTTTACTTCAAAGTTATTAACTATTTAAAAGACAGAGATGAACGGTTTGTTTTCCGCGGTTTCGCCGGTGCGGACCCTGAATCGCGCTTGTCATTGCAGGTCGTCAATGAATACGCATGGCATAATTTATTTGCCCAGCAATTATTCATCCGTCCAACGGCTGAAGAACTTAAAACTCACCGTGCAGAGTTTACCATTGTTTCAGCTCCAGGCTTTAAAGCCGATCCCGAAGTTGACGGCACCCGTTCTGAAGCTTTTATTATTATTTCATTTAAGAGACGTGTTGTACTCATTGGCGGCACCCAATACGCAGGCGAAATGAAAAAGTCAATATTCAGCGTGATGAATTATCTCCTGCCTAACCAAGACATCTTGTCTATGCACTGTTCCGCTAATGTCGGCGAAGAAGGTGACGTGGCATTATTCTTCGGCCTCTCAGGAACAGGAAAAACAACGCTGTCGAATGATCCTAACCGCAAGCTCATCGGTGATGATGAACACGGATGGTCTTCCAACGGTATTTTTAACATTGAAGGCGGCTGCTATGCTAAAACCATTCACTTATCCGAGTCTAAAGAACCGCAAATTTGGAATGCCATCCGTTATGGTTCAGTATTAGAGAACGTGGTTGTTGATGAACAGACTCGCGAACCTGATTACGATGATAATAAATACACAGAAAATACACGCGCGGCTTACGACATCTCTAATGTACCAAACGCTATTTTGCCAAGCTTAGCCGGTCATCCAAATACAATTATATTCTTAACTGCCGATGCTTTTGGCGTTTTGCCGCCGATCAGCAAGCTGACAAAAGAACAAGCGATGTATCATTTCTTGTCAGGTTATACGAGCAAGCTTGCTGGTACAGAAAGAGGCGTTACATCCCCTGAGGCGACTTTCTCTGCATGCTTCGGTGCACCGTTTTTACCTTTAGAAGCCGTGAAATATGCAAACATGCTTGGTGAAAAAATCGACGGCCATCAAGTTGATGTATACCTTGTTAATACCGGCTGGACCGGCGGGGCATATGGTGAAGGCGAACGAATTAATCTATCCTATACAAGAGCGATGGTTCAAGCCGCTTTGAACGGTGAACTCAATAATGAAGAATCAATGATTGACCCTATTTTCGGCTTAAACATCCCGCTTCATTGCCCAGGTGTGCCTGACCATGTTCTGCAGCCAAGCAAAACTTGGCCTAGCCAAGAAGCATACGAAGCAAAAGCCCGTGAACTTGCAGAAAAATTCAAAGAGAATTTTAAGGCATTCGATCATGTATCGGAAGAAATTAAGGCAGCCGGACCTAGATAATGACTGTTTTCTAATCTGGATATAGAAAAGAAATAAAAGACTTAGGACACTTTACTTTGAATCCTAAGTCTTTTTTCCTTTTTCAAAAAAAGTTTTCGTAAATCCGTTCTAAACTGTACTTCAGCACATCGTCTTTCATCATAAAACTATATTGATTTAAATGCTTAATATCTTTTGGAATGTCATGAATAAAAATTGGTCCGTTCGTCTCCAGGTAGTTGTTTTTTAACTTAATATGGCCAATGGTTGCATAATAAACATTTTTAATGATTACGCCGCTCTTTCCGTCCACTTTATACTGACCGATATAATGTAAATCTAATACTTCTCCCCCTGTTTCTTCATACACTTCGCGTATGGCTGCCTGCTCGGGCGTTTCCCCTTTTTCAACTTTTCCGCCTGGAAATTCCCATCCTCTTCTTGGATGTTGGGTTAACAGCCATTGATTATGAAACCGGCTGATCACCCAAACATGCTTAGGAGAATCTGAAAAAGGATGCCTTTTAAAGGACAATGTGACTTGATTTCCATAAAAATCTTCAAACGTGAATGAATCCATCATTTTTTATTTTGCTCCATCCTGTTAATATCCAAGTTTTATTTTAAGCAAGTGATGCGGTTATTGTCCAATTTTTACTTTCGGCATAAAAAAAGCATCCCTATAGGAATGCCTTTTTAAACGGATTAGAAAATAGAAAAAAACTTTGTTCATGATTAGTATAACATAATATTAGTCAAATATTCTGAGTGGATCTGCTGTTAATATAAAATAAATATTACTCTAGCAAATGTTAAACCGAGTGGAAGATATCAGGAGCCCATCGACTTTTGTTAATAGTTATCTGAATCATCAAGAACGGAAAGACAAGGACGCAAAATAGCACTAATAAAAAGTAAAAGCAGCCAAAGACAGCATTGTTGGTATTACTCAGAACTTCTTTGATTAAAATATATAAGCGAGACCCCTTTACCTCGATTTAATTCAATTTTAATTGATCTTTGTTGCTGATATGTCTATACCTTTGCCATTCATGTTCTAATTCTGTTAAAGTTAACTGATGAAGCTCGTTTCTGGAATATTTATATATATCTGTTAATATTAAGTCGTTAATGATTCGTTTTTTCCGAGATTCTACGGCCATGCGCAATAAGTTTTTTTCCATATTTCATACCACTCCAACTTCATTTCTAACTAGTATGGCCAATTGGCGAAAGTTTAGTCAGAGAAATCAGCTGTCGGATGGATGTTTTCAGTCAATGATAATTTACTGAATGCCTACTAAGTGATTGGATGTGGAAAACGATGAATGTTATTTCTAGAGAATTTTTCCAAATGTCTTCATTGCATCTTGCCAAAGCATTATTAGGCAAAACGATCGTTCATGAAACAAGACAAGGGACAACATCGGGAATCATTGTTGAAACTGAAGCCTACATGGGACCCGAGGACCGGGCTGCCCATTCTTTCGGAGGGAAACGTACAGAACGGACGAAAATAATGTATGAAGAGGCTGGCCATGCTTATATATACCTTATTTACGGCATGCATCTTTGCCTTAATATTGTCAGCGGTCCTAAAGAAAAGCCCGAAGCTATCCTCATTCGGGCTTTAGAACCTGCTTCCGGGATTCATTTAATGTGTGAAAGAAGAAAAATAAAGCCTGAAGCATTAACATTATCGAAAAAGAAACTTTTGACAAACGGTCCGGGTAAATTGACCAAAGCCTTGGGAATCACGATGTCGCTTTACGGCCACTGCCTCACCGAACAGCCGCTTTTCTTAGTTGAAGAAGGTTATCGATTAAATGACAGCGATATTGCCTCCGGTCCAAGAATCAATATTCAATACGCCCAAGAGGCCGTTCACTATCCATGGCGCTTTTGGATTAAAGATAATCCTTTTGTTTCGGTTTAAATCACTTTTTATCTTTGGGTAAATCTGGACGGTATGGAAAACTGCCTTTTTTATGTTTGACATGGACGGGCTGCTGGAATTGCTGAAGTTGATTGAGTTTTTTAGTATTTTCCAGTCCCCTTTTTGCATTTTTTAAAAAGTTATGATTATTAATAGTGAGATCAGGCCTCTGACTTAAATTTTCTTGCAGCGGCAGGGACGGTTTCCATAGTGGCGGCTTCTTATTTGCCAATTGTTGATTTCTTAATTCTTTCAGCTTCTGATCAACGATTGATGGAGACAAGACTTTTATTTTATCAAATGGGTTTGTCGGCATATTATTCTCTGTTTGTTTATTTGTACGATTATTTGGGACTTGAACACCGTTACTCTTTTTAATCAGGGGCTGATTGACATCTTTTAATTGTTGATTAACATGTCGTTTTTGGGGATTTTCGCTTTGTTTCCCTTGCGGTGCATTCGTCTGAGATTTGGCAGCTTCTTGTCGCGGCACGCCGTTCAAGGCCTTTACGTCATCATTGTTACTCATCTTTTCTGCTTTTACACTGGGTCTTAGCGGCGGCGGTGCTTTTTTCCTTATCTTCGCTGTTTCTTTCTCCGGTATGCCTCTGCTTTCTTTTACGCCTTGATTCATGCTTGGATTTTCCGTTTTTCCGCTCGGCCTTATTGGCGGCGGTGTTTTCCTTCCTCTCGCTCCTTCTTTCTCTGGTATGCCTCTGCTTTCTTTTACGCCTTGATTCATGCTTGGGTTTTCCGTTTTTCCGCTCGGCCTTATTGGCGGCGACGTTTTCCTTCCTCTCGCTCCTTCTTTCTCTGGTATGCCTCTGCTTTCTTTTACGCCTTGATTCATTCTTAGGTTTTCCGTTTTTCCGCTCGGCCTTATTGGCGGCGGCGTTTTCCTTCCTCTTGCTCCTTCTTTCTCTGATATGCCTCTGCTTTCTTTTACGCCTTGATTCATGCTTGGGTTTTCCGTTTTTCCGCTCGGCCTTATTGGCGGCGGCATTTTCCTTCCTCTCGCTGTTTCTTCCTCAGGGATTTTTTTACTGGCTTCTAAATTTCGAATAGCGGAAGTTTCCGCCTCTTCCTTTTTCATTGTTGGCTGCGGGTGCTTTGAGGCTTTAGCTGCCTTATTCGTCTTTTCTTCCTTGTCTTCTATATAATGAATTGTAAATTCTTCAAACTTTCTCACAGGAGGCTGCTTAGGCGGTCTATGTTCTTTGAGATGATTCATGTCGTTTTGGTTTGCTTGATGATCCGGGATAAGGTTAATTTTGGCCGTTTCTTGGGATTGCGTTTGTTTGACAGGTGTCTTAGGATCTTTTAAATCAGTTGGCGAAGATTGCCGCTCAATATTCTTTTGTTTTTTCACTGATTGATCTTTTTGGTCTTTCTTATTTTGCGGCGAATCTTCCTTCTTCTTAAATTTCACGCTAGGAGAACCATTCTGTCTGTCAGATCCTCCCGGCGGCAGATCTTTCTTTTTCTTTCCTGTTTGATCAACTTTTACACCAAAATTATTCCCTAAATTTAATGCGCCGCTGACTTCTTTTACGTCCAACGCATCAAAAGAAAATGTCAGATTATCGAGTTTTGGATCATGAACATGCAAATTTTCAACCGTTACTTCATAAGTAAAAGCTTTCTTGCCCAGTTTAGTTAGCAAATCTTCAACCTTTTCGAGTTTTTTATCCAGTTCCGTTCTTTTATCTGATTCCATTTTTCTTATAGCATCAAGTGTTCTTTCTGACTCCTGCCTCTTATCTAATTGAAGTTTCTTTATCGCGTCAAGTGTTCTTTCTAATTCTTTCTTCTTTTCAAATTCCAGCCTCCTAATCGAATCAAGCGTTCTTTCTAATTCAGGACTTTTATTCGTTTGCTGTCCAGGCTGGGGCGGATGCCTGTTGTCCAATACAACATGGTGATTGACCTCATGCTTCTTTTCCAATAATAAACTTCTGATAGCTTCAATTTTTCTTTCTAGTTCCAGAAGCTTTTGGTCATTTTTTCTCCTCCAAAACATAAGCAATCCCTTCATTTCATGCCTTTTTTAGACAAGAACACTGACGACCTATCGTTTTCTAACTAGTCATATCAGAATCCTCGCGCAAACGATTCCCCTTCCTGAATCTTAAAGCAGTATAGATACAAACAATAATCGTAAATAAAGCAACACCGACAGCTTCAAAATTAATTTCCATTGAAGGGTTGAAATAGGTTACGGCTTCATATAAGGATACCCCGTAAGCGAGGGCAACAATGACCCATCCCATAACTTTCGAAGCCGTCTGGCCCATTTTTCCCGACTGGTTAATCATTCGAAAGGTGATCAAAGAATCAGCGGTGTCGGTTAACATCATACCTATCATAAAGGTCAATCCTAGAATAATTGGCATGTAGCTGGAAAAATGAGAAGCTGCTAAAGCCCATACAGCCGTTTGACTTACTGTATCTGCGGCAGCAGCAAAAACAATGCCTGTCAAAATAATCATTAATGGGTTGGTTGTCTCGCTGAAAACTTTTGGAATAACCTTGCCTTTAATCCCTTTTGGCTCATAATCTTTATCTTCAGTATGTAAAAGATTATAAATATTTAGTGTGCCGATAAGAAATAAAGATAAAACAGACACCCAGGTACCAATCGCATCAAAATAACTTGGATACCGAAAATTTTGACTGACCATTCCAAGAATAACAGCTATTGAAGCGACAATCAGCCCGTGTCCAAATGAAAAAAATGTTCCTACCCAGCGGGCCCAAGGACTGTTTTTCCGCCAATTATAGCGAGCAACACCATCAATGTAAGCAAGATGGTCGGCGTCCAGGCCATGGCGGATACCAAGTGTAAAAACTAAAAGTAACAGCGATAATGTTTCCACTCTCTTGACTCCCCCTTGAAAAAAACCTTTTTGTCTAATCTATGTTTCATACCTTATAATCATTAACATTTTCATAAATAAGGATGAGCCTCTTCACAGTGACGATATAAAAAATTAATAAAATAGGTTTATAAAATATTAAGATGGGTAATATAATAACAACCCTAACCCCAACACACTTTCATCTATGTCCTGCCTTTTTAAGGCGGGACATCTTTTTTTTGGCGGCTATTCAAAGTCATCCGGGCTAACTTCACTGTGATGATCTTCATGGCTGTTTGCTTCATCTTGATTCATGTGCCCGTCTTGATCATTCGGTTCATCCGCTTCATGATCACCTATGTCTGCAGATTCTTCAACGCCGATAGCTTCCTGCAGCCACTCGGGAAGCTGCCCCATTTCAGACTGATTGAGCATATCGACAAAATCGGGATCATTGAGTAAAGCGCGTATGCCTTCAATATCGTTATTATCGCCAGTGATACTGCCGAAGCCTTGATTCTGTTTCTTCTTGCTTTCAAAATGAGTTGGGAAGTTATTTCCCACATTCATAACTGATGCATCACTGATTGATCCTACCCGTATTTGCCCAATAAAAAATGACGGAGATAAAAGACCCATCGCCATAAGCCTCCCAACCCAATGAATTTATCCGCACCTTTGTTTTCCTAAAGAATAAATTAAATATAGAAATGGCTTATTCTTTATGAACATCTTGATTATCCTGGTCGTTAACAATGTTCATATGATGTCGAGACTTATTATTAATGCCCGAAATATCGCCGAAGCCCTGATTTTCTTTTCCTATTGAAACCCAGCTGTCTTGAAGGTTTTTACCTGAAAACACCCCTGAGGATTTCGTGACTTGCTCAATCTTAAGTTCATCAAATTTAATTTTCATGATAACTCCTTTAAAAAGGTTTTTATTATATGTCTATTTATATTTTCTTAATTTATTTCAACAAATGAAGGAGGGAAAATAATGTTTCCTTTTTCAAACCCAAATGACTTGCAGACATATATCGATAATATGAAACAACCATTCATGCAAGGATTCCCTTTTAACGGCGCTGATATTCAAAAGATGGTCAACGATTCCATCCAGCAGGCATTTCCTGATTTTCTCAAAAACCAGCGAAATGAGCCGGACTCCCAAAATCAGCGGTTCAATCGTTCAGCTGGAACATCCGGACAGCAAAGCGCTTCACATGATTACCAAGTATTTGAAACCCATGATTTCGTTATTGCCCGAATCCCCATAGATCGTATAGATGGACGGATTCAGCCAAGAATTTATATGGATACTTACCACTTGTATGTAAAAGGATTGCCCGATGACCCGGACGATTTAAAAATTCCGCTTCCTTCACCTGTCCGTCCCAAATTTGCAAAAGCAGAATATAAAAGCAATATCCTAGAGATCCGTATGCTCAAAAAAGGGCCTGAGCCATTAACTGAAATAAGCGTCGACGAATCTTAATGGTTTGATTAGGATTGTTAATGGGTTTAACCATCGCTGGCTGAACCCATTAATATTTGCTTCAAAATTTTTGATTTAAAGCCGGACAAACATAGCAAGCAAAAAATGACTAGACTTATGTGCTATTGATTAACACAACCAGCTAGTCATTGAGTTTATCAAAGTTTATAATATTTCAACTCTAATTTCTGAAAATGCCGTGTTCTTTTTAGGTATTTTTATTTCTAAAAAATGATCTTTGATGACAGCGCTGCTCCCCTTTGCATAACCATTAGCCGGAAGATTCACGTAAAGATCCCTTCCCATGTCTATTCCTTGTATAAAGAGTTTATTTGTATCAAAAAAAACTTTAATATCACCAGGGTTTGTTTGTTCCGGGATCGCGATCCGGGTCAGAATCATATTATGGGTTTCAAATATATCCGGCTCATACGCTTTATTTTGATTGCCTCGATCCATATTTGAGTCAAAGTTTGAATTGAATTGCGCTTTTGTCTGTTCTAAGATATTGTTCGTTAAATCATGAATCCATGAAAGATCGAATCCGTTTTTTGTGCCGCTCCCGGCAGGTCCATAACCATTTTGATGCTTCGAAAACTCTTTTTGAAATAAATCCCAAGGGTTAAAATTATTCATTTTTCCCCCCTCTTTGCGTTTTTTTGTTTTAACATCGCTGACGCTTTCTTACCCTATATTATGTTTTAGATGAATATGGGTGCTAATTTATTAGGGGATTGACTCATTTATATCATTAAGGATACAGCACTCGGGAGCCGCCGTTGCAGAAAACCCCTTATAGTCAGCCTATTTTGAACTTTACAGCCCATTTTTTTGGTATAATGAACGAAATGAATGTACTATTCAACATAAAAAGGTGTGGCATATATGGATATTCATGATTTATCAGCAGTGGAACTCATTAATCTGTACAAAGCCCGAATACTTTCTCCTATAGATGTTGTACATGCATTATTTGAACGTATCGACACGCTTAACCCAGATCTTAACGCCTTTGTGACCCTCAATCGCCCGGAAGCTTTAATCCAAGCAAAAAAGGCGGAAAATGCTTACTTATATAGCCATCCGCTGCGCCCTTTAGAAGGCATTCCCATAGCAATTAAAGATTTAACCAATACAAAGGGCATCAGAACAACTTACGGATGTTCCGTCTACCGTGACAATGTTCCCGATCGTGACGCAACAATTGTCAAGCGCCTTAAAGAAGCCGGCGCCATTATAATGGGAAAAACGAATACACCGGAATTTGGCCATAAGGCGACCACAGATAATCCATTATTCGGGGCAGCACGCAATCCTTGGAATAAGGAAAAAACGGCTGGAGGATCCAGCGGCGGTTCAGCCGCTGCCGTTGCCGCCGGATTCGTTCCCTTAGCAGAGGGAAGCGACGGCGGAGGATCAATTCGCATTCCTGCCTCTCTTTGCGGGGTTTATGGTTTTAAACCAAGCTTTGGCATGGTCCCTTATGATAATCATCTTGACGGTGTCTTTGGCAATCACGAACCTTTTATTCATTATGGCACTTTAAGCCGCTCCATTGATGATGCTGCGCTGATGTTTGATGTCATTAAAGGGGCTTCGGCCGCTGATCCGTTTTCAGTCACTGCAACAGAAGAATCTGCAATTGAAGCACTGTATCATGGCTATCAGTCATTCAAAATAGGATGGACATTAGACTTTGGAATGTATGAAATCGATGATGAAGTAAAGCATCTATTTCTAAATAAAATAGATGAGCTGCAGACTGAAGGGTTCACCGTTGAACCTGTTCAAATCAATTTGCAAAAAAGTTTGCCTGAGTTCATTGATTACTTTGAAAAGCTTTGGACAGTCGGATTAGCCGCCGGCTGCGGAGCATTAGCAGAGAAGCATTCGGATCAATTATCTTCCGGGCTGCTCGCCATGATTGAGAGAGGAAAAAAATTATCGGCTGTAGAATTTAAATCTCTCGAAAGCTATCGGGCATTTGTATGGCATGCCATACAAAAAGTATTTGCAGATTACGACATTTTGCTGTCCCCGACACTTGCGGCTCCTGCCTTTGACTATCAATTGGAAGGCCCTGAAACAATTAACGGCAAACTCATCAAGCCTGACTCCGACTGGGTGATGACACAAATCTATAATTTAACCGGCCATCCGGCTATATCTATTCCGATCGGTTTTAACAGCGGGCACTTGCCGGTTGGCATGCAGGCAGCTGGAGGCCGTTTTGGCGACATCAAGCTTTTGCAATTTGCAAAATGGATGGAAACTATCTTTAAAGCCCGGCTTAAAGTTAAAGCTTAATCAAAAAGTGAGGCAAATGGCCTCACTTTTATACATTAAACATAATTTCCCAAACTGCCGATACCTTTCTCTGTACACATGAATAACTCCATATTATCATAACATTAGAGTAATTCCATTTATTTATATAATTGAAAACGGCAATCTTTTCGTCCAGATTTTAAAGGGAGTGATCATCATAAAAGAACCCGTTGGAAAATGTATTGATTGCAATAAAACAGTCTATTGTGAAGGCGGTTTTTTGCAAGGCGTCGTTTTAGAAAACCATCGTATTCGCTGTTACGACTGTCAGAATGAAAAAGAAATAGAAAGTGCATGGTCAAAAATAAAGAAAACCGATTGAAAAATCCTAAATAGGCAAAGACGGAGGCTGGAATCCGGGTGTGAAGTCCCTTCATTCCAATCTGTTCGCTTATGCTGTTCTGTCTATTTTTTATAAGATGTGATAGGAAAGGACACTTCCCTTTTACAGGACAGTGTCCTTTTTGTTTTACCTTCGCTTGACCTCATTTTCGCATATCAAAGCGTCAGCTCCTCCAAAAATAATTCTTTCCATTCATCTGTTGACAGCCAGGCCGCCAGTTTTTCAATGTCTTTTGAAAAGACACGGTCATGTTCAACCATAGGGGCATGCTCACGTCCCTTTAAGTAAATCGCTTTGGTTCGAGGAGCCATCTTGTCAATATCCCGAAATTCCAATGCCTGCATGGCACAGAATAGTTCAATGGCTAATACCCTTCTTACATTTTGAATAATTTGATAAGCATGTCGAGAGCCAATCGTTCCCATGCTGACATGATCTTCTTGGTTTGCCGATGACGGGATCGAATCAACGCTTGCCGGATGGGCTAATGTCTTATTCTCAGACACAAGAGAAGCTGCTGTGTATTGTAAGATCATCGCTCCGGATTCCAGCCCTGAATTCTTGCTTAAAAACGGCGGCAAGTCATTAAGCTGCGGGTTAACGAGACGTTCGATGCGCCGTTCGGAAATATTGGCGACCTCCGCCATGGTAATACCCAGGAAGTCCATCGCTAAAGCAATCGGCTGTCCGTGGAAGTTTCCGCCAGAAATAACTTTGTCGCCATCATCAAAAATTAATGGATTATCTGTCGCTGCATTCATTTCAATTTCTAATTTTTCGATAACATAATTTAATGCTTGCCAAGTTGCGCCGTGAACCTGCGGGATACAGCGAAGCGAATAAGCGTCCTGAACCCTTAATTCTCCTTGCTCCGTCACAAGACGGCTGCCGGACAAATACTCTCGAAGCCGGGCAGCGACATCTATTTGCTCCTGGTATCCTCTTGCTTTATGAACAGATTCGTCAAAAGCGGTTATAATGCCGTTAAGCGCTTCGATTGTTAAGGCGGAAATCGCTTCTGACTGCCTAGCCAATTGAATGGCTTCAAGAACGGCCACAACGCCCTGTGCCGTCATCGCTTGTGTGCCGTTTATAAGAGCCAGGCCTTCCTTAGCGGTCAATGTTAATGGAAAAATGCCCAAACGCTGAAACACTGCTTCTGTCGGCTGGCGCTCGCCCTCATAGAACACTTCGCCTTCTCCGACCAACACCAAAGCCAAATGCGACAACGGAGCTAAATCGCCGCTTGCTCCCAATGAGCCTTGTTGGGGTATGACAGGATGAATGCCTTTATTGACAAGTTCTATTAATCTTTCAATTAATATAGGACGGACGCCGGAGAAGCCTTTTAATAAAGCATTAGCCCGTAATAGCATCATAAGTCGGCTGACTTTTTCAGGAAAAGGATCTCCAACTCCGCACGCATGGCTTCTAATTAAATTAATTTGCAAATCCTCAACATCTTCGGCTTGAATGTATACATCACTTAATTTGCCGAATCCAGTTGTAATGCCATAAATAACCTTTCCTTCATTGACGATTTTTTCAACAGCTTCGCGGCTTTTGGCAACCCGCGCCATACTTTCTTCCGACGCCTTAATCATCTCACCATGATTTAAAACCTTCTCGACTTGTTCAAATGTTAAACGTTCTCCATCTAAAATAACGATTGTAACCACCGCTTTCTTATTATTTTTGAGAATCCCTCAAATGGATTGGCATGTTTTAAAAAAGACAAAAAGGGGCCGCACAACGACTGAATCATCGCTGAACGCCCCCTATTGACTGATAGCTATGGGCTATGCTCAATATTCAAATGAATGTCCAAAGAGTCAGACAAATAAGCTTTTAATTGTTCTAAATATGATTAATGCCAAGTCCGATGGTTTCGTGCTCAAGGCCTTTAACCGGAGCGCCTATCGTTCCATACAAGGCAACTGCAAGCCATTCTCCCTCACGCTCATCTTTGTAAGGGTTTCCGCGAACAATAGAAAATGTTAACCCCACTGTTCTTAAAACAGTGCCTAACTGGTTATTGCCCCTTGTTACACCGCTGAGCGCTTCAATAATGGTATGATACAAAGCATGGGTTTCCCGGTATAGCTGCGGATCAATCATGCCTTGATTTTTTGCTGCTGTTTCAACAGCCGCCACCACTTTATGAGCATCCATGGAACCTACCTTCCCTTTACAAGAGCGCCAACCCAGATCAATTAATTCCTTTGACAGCTTCTTTTCAGGCTGAAGGAGGATCATAAGCGCTTCCTTCCCAATGAGATGGTCACGGTCAAGTGGCATAACTTTCACTCTCTTCTAATAACTAATCACTAACCTTAGTGTATCCGTTTACATTTAGGATGTCAATCATTTGTTTTATGATCGCCATTCACAAATTCAGCGGCCAAAACTTCCCAAAATGCGGATAATAGAGCGATCATTGGTAAAAAATAATCTTTAACAAAGACACAGGGTGGTCTCATATGACTACAATGCTTATTTTTCTTAGTTTCTATCCATGGCTGTTTATTTTCTTTGTTTTGGTTGTCTTGCGAATGGATGAATGGGCGAAAATATGTTTATTTTTATTAGTTCTTTGGATTATGGTGATGCCCTTTGCAGCGATTTTCATCAATGATCATAAAAAGGAGAAAAAAACAAATCCTAAGCCCTGACTAAGGTTAATGGAGGATACATATGAAATGGCCTTGGAAGAAACGCCGCAAAAAACTCAATATGCCGGAGCAAAAGCCTCAGGATATTAAAGAGCTTTTCAAGCATATGGAACAGTCTGATGACTTTTCGCATTTCAAACACCAACAAGATACCATGTCTTGCTGGATTTCTTTTTATAAAACCATTTGCGGGCTGGAGTCTGTCCATAGGGAAATTCTACCTTATATTTTTAAAAACAATGTTAAAAACCTTATGGACATTAAAGCAAATTTGCCTATTGAAGATACACTTGTGACAAAGGATCTCCGGCAAATCCAGGACAAAATGTTGGAAGGGCATATGGCCGTTCAAATGAAAGAGGATGATTCTGAATGTTTGCTTATTCCCGCTCCCTCAACGGAAAACCGTCAAGTCACAAATCCGGAAACTGAAACAAGCATCGTCGGCCCTAAGGAAGGGTTTGTCGAATCGCTGGATACAAATATTAACCTTGTCCGCAAAAGACTGCCTCTTCCTAATCTTTATTTGAAAGAAACAAAGGTCGGGAAATTATCTAAAACCCGGGTCTCTATCATTTATATTAAAGGCATCGCTAATCAGGAAAATGTGAATACTGTCTGGCAAAGGATAAAAACGATAGAGTTTGATCAGATTGTTGACAGTTCAACCATTTCACAAATTATAACCGACAGCCATCATTCGCCCTTTCCGCAATTTATTGACACGGAACGTCCGGATCGAACGGCTTCAGCTATTGCCGAAGGGAAAATTGCTATTTTAGTCGATGGTTCTCCGCATGCCGTCATTGTTCCTACGACAATCGTTGACTTCTTTATAGCTTTTGATGATTACTTTATTACTTGGCATATTGCTTCTTTTATTCGTCTGATACGTCTTGCTGCTGTTACTTTTTCTGTATTTTCAACACCGTTGTACGTGGCCATTTTAACCTATCATTATGAAGTCATACCTAGGGACCTGCTGGCAACGCTGATTTCTTCGCGGGCTGTTATTCCCTTCCCGCCCATTTTTGAGGCGCTGATATTAGAACTGACGATCGAGCTGCTTAGAGAGGCTGGTGCCAGACTGCCGACAAAAGTCGGTCAAACAATAGGCATCGTCGGCGGTCTCGTTATCGGAACTGCATCTGTTCAAGCCGGCCTTGCCAGCAATGTATTGCTGATTATCGTCGCGATGGCCGGCCTTGCTTCTTTTACAACACCAAATTATCGAATGGGCAACACAATCCGTTTAATACGTTTCCCATTCTTAATAGCGGCACAGCTATGGGGGTTAATCGGCATTGCGCTTTGTTTTGGGTTTTATTTATCGCATTTGCTTAAGTTAACATCGTTGGGCAGACCTTATGTTGAACCTTTTTTTCCACCGCGGTTTACCGATTTGAAAGATACGTTTATCCGGATACCAGTGAATAAACAAATCACCAGACCCCTATATTTGCGCCCGGAAGATCCGATGCGAATGAATAAAACCCGTTCTCAAGAAAAAAGGGACATTGATGAATGATCATTCATTGGTATCCGCAACCCGCGGATTTCAGCCGGACAAGAATCAGCAGAAAAATATTCTATGGCAAAAACGCTTCGGCAAGGGTCTGCCGCTCATTTACACTTTCCATACGGATAAAGAAAGGAACTTGATGATGCCGACGTCTACGCTGACAAAACCAAAAATAAGTGAAAATAGTCAAGTGTCGCCCTTTCTTGTTTTTTTTCTTATGACTTCTATGCAATTTGGTGTCGGCATTCTTGGCTATGCCCGCTACATTACTCATTTTGCCGGGTATGATGCTTGGATTTCAATTCTGCTTTCCGGCGTCAGCACAAATATTATTTTATATTTGATATACAAAATTATCGAACGCGGGAACAAAAACGATATGATCGCTATTCATAAGGAACTTTTCGGAAAATGGCTTGGCGGATTGTTAAACCTGATTGTCCTTAGCTATTTTTTTTCATACGTTGTAACCATTTTAAGAAGCTATATTGAGATCGTACAAATCTGGCTGTTTCCCCAATTTCCAACATGGGAACTCTCCCTTTTGATCCTGTTGTTAGTTTATACCTTTGTGGTGGGGGGTTTTCGAACGGTGACCGGGATGTGTTTTCTAAGTCTTGTGTATGGCGGCTTTTTGCTGCTTTTAGTTTATTTCCCTTTAGAATATGCACATTTCAGCAACCTGCTTCCATTGTTCAATCATTCTGTGCCATCTCTATTAAGGGCGTCTAAACAAATGTTATTAAGCTTTTTAGGCTTTGAACTTATTTTTATTTATTATCCATTTATTAAAAATCCGGACCAATCAAAAAAGTGGGCCCATGCAGCGTTAATGTATACAACTTTTATTTACGTGATTCTCGCTATCGTCATATTTATTTATTTTAGTGAAAGACAGCTCAGCCATACCATTTGGTCAACCTTAGCGATGTGGAAAATTGTTAAACTGCCGATTATCGAACGGTTCGAATATTTTGGTTTGGCAATTTGGCTGTTTGTGATTTTGCCAAACATTTGCCTTGGTGTTTGGACGGTTACAAGAGGATTAAAACAGCAATTTTCCATCAGACAAATCATAACTCTGCCGTTCATACTGACAGCTATTTTAATCATCACTTGCTTATTTAAAAATCGAATCGTCATTGATAAATTGAACACTGCCGTATCAATGACCGGTACGACCTTTATATACTTTTACATCCCCATTTTATTTATTTATCAATGGCTGTTTTTAAAGGTGAAAAAAAATGACTAAAAATAAAAAATGGATCAAAGGCTTATTCATTTTATTGCTATGCATGAATTTAACCGGTTGTCTGCCGACAGATGTTGTTGACGATATATTTACTGTTCAAGCAATTGGCTTTGAAGATGCCGGCGATCATAAGATTCTCGGCACTGTTGTCGCCCCGATTTATGCTCAAACCCAAAGCACCAATCAAGGCACCGGTGCTCAGTCACAAGGCACAACAGATACCTTTTCTGCTGTTTCCCATTCAGATAAGGAAGTGATAGAAAAGCTGCAAACAGAATCACAGCAACAATTAAAATTAGGGAAATTAACCGTCATACTCATTAACGATACGCTGGCCAAAAAAGGCATTGAAAAATATCTGGATTACTTTAATAGAGATCCCCATATCGGCCGCAACGTCTTCGTGGCTATCGTCGACGGCAGTACAAGAAGGCTTTTGGATAATCAATATGCATCTAACCCGGATGTTTCCCGGTACTTATTTGATTTAATTCAACAAAATATTAAAAGAAACTTCCCGGTAACAAACCTTCATGAATATTTCTATGATTATTACGGGAAAGGTATCAACGCCTTTCTGCCCGTTCTAAAAAAACACGGCGACCACATTGAAATAGAAGGCATCGGGCTTATTAAACATAACCGTTATATCGGGCTTTTGCCCTTTAATAAATATGCATTCATTTTCAAAATCTTAAATGAACCGTGCGACCAAGGCACTTATGCGATCAAATTAAGCCGCCATAATTTTGTCACAGTCAAAAATATCGGATCCAAAGTCAAATATAAAGTGAGAAACGGCAAAAGCGCCAAGCCCGAAATATTTATCAACGTAAATTTGAACGGCATCATTACCGAAGCTTCCGTTCAAAATAATCCGCAAAAATATATTAAAGCAGTCTCAAAAGTATTAAAAAAAGATCTTGAAAATAAAGGGAAAAATCTCACAGAAATTCTTCAAAAAAGAGGAGTCGATCCCCTCGGTTTAGGCGATCAAGTCCGCAGTTATACACGGAACTGGAATGAACATCAATGGTATCAACACTACCCAGATGCAAAAATAAACGTCAATGTTAAGGTTAATATTACACAGACAGGCATTACAGAGTAATCCGGGTACATGACGGTCTTTTTTATAAAAACGGGCCATTGAGGGCATTCTAATCAGCAAAAGTAAAGAAAAAATCCGATTGACAGACAACTTTTTAACCAAAGGTCGATGCAGCACTTAAAAGGCCTATTCGCAAGATCTGCGCCGATCATTACCCGATTGAAACAGATGTCATTAACGGTGCCCTTAGTAAATAAAAAATCTCTAAATCAAGACTGTTTTGAACATTGATAATCATAACGGCTGTTTTAAGACTATAGCTTTTAAAAAAACGAAAAGGAGCTATAAGACTTGGAATCTCATCGCAATAGGACTAGGCGCTATCAAGCCTATGTCAGTTCATTAGGAACAACGCAAATTCATCTAAGGTCTCCCTTAATCATAGCGTGGTGGTCTGCCGCGCTTCCCGGGTTTGGCCATCTCCTCCTTTCCAAATACATAAGAGGGTTTGTACTCGTTTTTTGGGAATTTATCATCAATACGAACGCAAACATCAATAACGCGATGATCTATTCCTTTACCGGACATTTTGAATTAGCGAAACTCGCCCTTGATACGAAATGGATGCTTTTATATATTCCTGTATATTTGTATGCGATTTGGGATAGTTACCGAACGGCAGTTGATTTAAACAAAATTTATATTTTAGCGAAAAACGAAAATCATAGCTTTGCCATTTTTCAAATCACCGGTTTTGAAATCAATTACCTTGATAAAAGAAAGCCCTGGGTTGCTGCGATGTGGTCGGCATTCATGCCGGGAACAGGCCAGCTCTATATACACAGGATTATCATAGCCTTTGTGATGATGATTTGGTGGATTTTCAATATTTACAGTTCAAGAATACTGGAAGGGGTTTATTTCCTGACTCTCGGCAAGTTAAATGAAGCCAATCACATTCTGCGCAGCGAATGGTTCTTGTACCTGCCATCTCTTTATTTTTTCTCTATTTATGATGCCTACGTTAATACCGTTGAAAACAATAAGTTATTTGATAATGAGCAGAAAACGTTTTTAAAGAAACATTTCCAAAAAGCTCATTGGATGCTGCAAGACATGATAGCTTTTAAGAATAGGTGAAAACAATGTTTATGATAGCTGCTTTCGATCACTCTATTTATTTAGAATCAGCGCTCTCTTTATTAGAAAAAAACGGGATTAATGATCAAAATATTCTTGCTGTCCCGCTGGAGAATCGAGATTGCCAAAACCGGTTATTTGATACGATTCATCATTCAGACGGTACAAGCCTGTTTGATTTAGGGGCTGCTTTAGCTACTGCCTTAGCTGTCATCGGAGCGAGCATTGGCTTTCAACTAAAATGGGGACCGATTATCTGGGGATTAATTGGCGCTGCAACAGGTTTTACCATTGGGCTCATTATTGATATTTTAATGACTCGCAAAAAAGAGAAAGGCGCTCAAAAAAATAACACCGAAGTGATTCTCATTATCTGCTGCCAAAATCATGAAGAGACAACAGTCGAAAAGATTCTTTGGGAAAACCAAGCTTTGCGAGTTGGAAAATTGAATGTTTAAGGGGGCGCCTCCCATGGTTTTAACGATCATCACATTAATCGTGCTTGTTATTTTAGTTATTATTTCAAAAAAACGGATAAAAAAAATTGACTTATACAGCACTTCACTATTTGCGGTCGTTATGGCGTATTCCGTAGATCTTATTTTAGGAGAGAAGTGCCATCTCTATGGATATTTTAGGCCTGGTGTGTCTTACGGCGACTTTATGATCTTTTTGGGCATTTATCCGCTCATTAGCATGTTATTTCTAAATTATTTCCCTTTTAGACGCAAAGCCCGGATTAAGGCCGTTTATATTATTTCATGGTCGCTCTTTTCGGTCGGCTATGAGTGGCTGGCTGTCAAAACAGGGCTATTCTACTACAACGGATGGCATCTCAAGTATTCAGCCCCAATATATCCTATTTTATATCTCATTTTATTAGGCCATTTAAAATTTGCTCAAAGGCTTCAAAAATGACCAGATCTGAATTTATTAATAAATAAAAAATCCCAAGCAACCTTAATCTGACCTTCCTTCTGCAAGTCAAAAGTAAAGTTGCTCAGGGATAACCAAACAGGCATTCAGGCACAGGGTTCATTATGCCTTAGGAAAGCTTAAAGTAAAGACGGCTCCCCCCGTTTCTTGGTTACAGGCACTGATGTCTCCTCCGCAGCCTTCAACAATAGCCCGGGAAATGGCTAAACCCAGACCGGTTTGTCCTTGGCTGCCTTTAATAAATCTATGAAAAATGTATGGCAATATCTCGTTAGATATACCCGGGCCATCATCGGCAATGTCTACTTTAATATAACCCTTTTCGTTATAATACTTAATTTCAATCATCTTATTTGCATGTCTTAACGCGTTTGAAAGAATATTAAGAAAGGCTTGCATTAATTTATCGGCATCCGCTTGAATTAAACCTAATTCTTCTAAACAATCATGGATATGAATGATTTTATGACTCTCATTGACTAACGGTGTTAACCGTTCGACGGCCTTGCTCATCACTTCTTTTACTGATACTTGCCTAACATGATAGATATTCTCTTCAGTCTCTAATTTTGCAAGGAGAACCATCTCTGTGACCAAGGCTTTCATACGATCGCTTTCATTAATGATCAGCTTTAATCCTTCCTGAGCCTCCCGACCGGAAAAAACACCGTCCTTAATCCCTTCAGCATAGCCTCTAATCGTCATCAGCGGAGACTTTAATTCATGGGAAGCATTTTGAAAAAAGTATGTTTGCGTATTCATATATTTCTTAAGTTCTTCAGCCATTTGCGAAACGGAAACGGCTACTTCGCCAATTTCGCCGCCTGCTTTTACATTTTCAATGTCATCAAACTGCCTTTTTGTCATTTGTTTTAAAGCTGTGTTCACGTGTGACAGAGGAGTCACTAGCCTTCTTGTAATGATGGTGCTTAATATAAATGCTATAATGCCTCCAATACCAAGGATCAAGAATAACTTTACAGCAATATTCCATTGCAGTTCCTTCAGCCCTGTCAACGGCGTGGCCAGCACCAAGGCCATCCTGCCGTCATTCGATATTAATTGAAAGGTCTCTGCGACGTATTGGCCGCCCGAAGTATTCCATACCCCTCTTAAAGCTTTGGACGGATCATATTGCAGTTTCTTTGAAAAAGTATTTGTGGCCTCGGATGACAGTGAAGAAAACAGCAGCTTTTTTTCATTCATATTCACTAACAGGACATTAATGTTTCCAGCATTCCCGGGAGGTGCCGACAATCGCTTTAATTCTTCAGCAATGACTTCTTCTTTCTGGCCCTTCATTTCATTTACGAAAGCTTGGCCCTTCGCCCTTAATTCATTAAATTGATTATCAATAAGCATATTTAAAAGCAAGGAATAAAAGACATAGGCAGCCAGTCCAAGAACAATAAATATAAGAGCAATGAATGAGAAGTTTAATTGATGCTTGAGCTTCATTTTTCTACACTTCGATCCAACCTTAAACGGTAGCCGTACCCCCGAACTGTTTCAAGCGGAAAGTCTTTCATTTTCCCCCTGATCCTTTTAACTAAATCATCAACTGCACGATCATTGCCAAAATAATCGTTTCCCCATATATGATCTAAAATGCTTTCTCTGGATAACGCTTGATCTGCATTTTTTGTCAGCAATTCAACAAACTGAAATTCTTTATTTGTCACTTGAATCTCTTGCCCTCTCCAAAACACTAGCCTTTTTCGCAAGTCTATTTTCAATTGGTCAATGTTAAGTGCTTTAGCCGAAGGGTCATTCTGTGCTTCCTTCAATGTATACCAACGGTGCAGATGCCGTTTTACCCTTGCGACAAGCTCTCTCGGACTGAAAGGTTTCGTTAAGTAATCATCGCTGCCAAGCTCCAAACCTAGAACTTTATCGACTTCCTCATCTTTTGCCGAGATAAAAATAATCGGCACATCGCTTCTTTTTCTGATTTCCCGGCAAAAATCATAGCCGTCCATTCCCGGCAGCATGATATCTAAAACCCATAGTTCGGGCATATTTTTAATTAAATATTCAAGCCCCTCTTCGGCTGTTCCCATACCGACCGTGTGATACCCTTCTTTTTGCAGATAAGCCTCCAATACACGCCTGATATTAGCATCGTCGTCAACAATACCTATCGTTGCTGCTTTCATAAAACTTGTGCCTCCATCATGCTTTTTATTTATTTTCCCATAAAAGCTGACAGCAAGTTGAGATTATGGTAATTTCCACATACTTTTCGCTGTCTGCACACTGGGTTTTTTAAAAAACATAACAGGCGACAGATCAATTTATTTTTCTGGAAATTTAGGATATACTATACATAGACGTGATTGTTCGAAAAGGAAGATCAAGTTGGACTTTTTGAACACTTCTAAAGAAAAGGGGAAGATTTACATGGCGTTTAATAAAGGACCGCAAGAACCTATCCCTGAAGTTGAAACTGACATTTGGAGCTGCACTAATGAGGATTGTTCAGGTTGGATGAGAGATGCCTTTTCATTTGACTCTGAGCCGACTTGTCCATTATGCCAATCAGAAATGGTTAAAGCAACCAAAGTTTTGCCTGTTATTAAAGAATAACAACCGCATGATATTTTTAAGAAATATTAAAGTGGAATATCATTGCCGCAAAAAAATCGTGCTCTCAAGGCGCGATTTTTTGTTATTGAGCATTTTCCCGCCAATGCTGGTCTGTTTAGCATTTTTTTGCGATGATTCACAGATATCGCTCCTCTTTAATTCATGATAGTTAATTATTCCCGCTTATTTCTCACCCGATAAAAATTCTGGCATAAACTGTTTTAAAGAACTTAGGCACAGACGAATAATTTTGTTATTAGGAATGAAGAGGAGTGGTGTTAATGAATATTGGCATTCGCTACAACGGGGCAATTCTTAATCTCGGTGCTGATAATGCCGGTATTTTTAATGGTGAGAATGAAGGGTTTGGCTGGAGCGGCCACTTGAAGAAAAATAGGAGCTTCGGTGTTGTCGGTCATGATATTCATGGACCTCATAACGTCAATTTAGTTTTTGACGAAGATATGGTTGATGCCGTTGTATACAGAGAAGACATTCAATTCGGCGTTATTGGACGAGGAGATTAGCCGCCACATTTTAACGGGCTTTCGCACAATATACTTATCAATGAATAAAATATGTTGAATCACTTTGAAGAGGTGTTCGTTTATGGTCGATAATCCAGAGCAAGTAAATATTGGCATTCAGTTTGACAATATTGCCATTAACAGCGCTGCAAGCGGTGCCGGTGTATTTAATGGCGCAAATAATCAATTTGGCTGGTCCTCACATGCGAAAACAAATTCCGGCTTAGGTACAATAGGCGGTCATCATAACCCTTTGCCTTATAATATCAATATTTTATGGGACAACGATAAAATTGATACGACCATTAACGACCAAGATATTATGTGGAGTGTAAAATAGCTTTTTGGGAGGATTCATATGACTATTGGCATCGTATATAATATGGCGACAATTGGCTTCGCTGCCGATAATGGCGGTATTTTAAACGGCGAAAATCAAGGATTTGGCTGGACGTCACCTGTCAAACAAAATAATATGCACATTGATGTCGGTTACTTTTGCGGCACTCCCGCAAATATAAATATCATATTCGATCAAGATGTCACCGATAATGTTATTTTTGTTCCTGATTTTCAAGCTGGCACAATTGGCCAGACCGTTTAAATCAATTAAATTTAATTGCAAATGGGGGTTACCTATGGCTATTGGCATCGTTTACAATGCAGCAACGATTGGCTTTGCTGCCGATAACGGCGGTATCCTAAACGGAGAAAATCAGGGGTTTGGATGGATATCGCCTGTCAACCAAAACAACATGCAATACGCAGTTGGATTTCTTGTCTCTAGTCCGGCCAACGTTAATATCATATTTGATCAAGATGCTGCCGACAATGTCATTATTGAACCGGATATCCAAGGCGGCACAATCGGGCAAACCGTGTAATCACAAATGTTAAACCTAGTGAAAGCGAAGTGTTATCATGCCTATTCTCATCGAGTTTAATGTTAATAATATTGCTTCTGCAAAAGATAACGCTGTCATTATGAACGGCGAGAATCAAGTTTTCGGCTGGAGTTCACCCTTAAAGCAAAATAATATGATGGCGCCGGTTGGGGCTTTTCTTACTTATCCGGCAAACTTTAATTTAATCTTTGATAATGATTTAGCTGATATCGATGTGATTCACCCGCGCTGGATGTTCGGCGGAAGTTTCCAACAAGTATAACTGCAAGCTGCCTCAAAAGTTTTCCGCTTTTGAGGCGGCTTGAATATATCAAATAGTAAGCTTTATTCGCCATCGTCATCAAACATTGTACTATCCATATCTTCTCTATCTTTTGCAACACGTAGTCTTAATTAAATTTCTTACCATATTAAGTGTAATGACATACCCGTCTTCAGACCTTGAAATTATTATTAGTTATTATTATAATCTGTGTCTACTTTTGAGTCTAACATCACCTTCTCTTTAATATATTATTAATCTATTATTAAATTAATAATATAATACTAATATAGACACCCTTTTACTCAAGAGGAGGAAAAAATGAAAACCATATTATTAACGGGTGGGGGTTCTACAGGTCATGTCTCTGTTAATGTTGCCCTAATTCCTTTGTTACATAAAAACGGTTGGGAAATCTATTATATAGGTTCAAAGTATGGTATTGAACATGAAATTATAAAAAAAATACCTTTTGTTAAATATTTCTCGATTTCAACAGGGAAATTAAGAAGGTATTTTTCCTTAGAAAACTTTAAAGATCCTTTTAAAGTTTTAAAAGGGTCTTTAGAATCATATAAAATAATCCAAAAAATAAAACCAGATATTATATTTTCAAAAGGAGGATTTGTTTCGGTTCCCGTTATTCTTGCCGGACGATTAAAAAAGATTCCAATCATTATTCATGAATCAGATATAACCCTCGGATTAGCAAATAAAATTTCTGTTCCCTTTTCAACAAAAATATGCACAACATTTCCAGATACGCTAAAATTCCTTCCGAAAAATAAAGGGATACATTTAGGAGCTATTGTAAGGGAAGAAATTAAAAGGGGAAGTAAGGACAAAGGACTAGTGCCCCTTCTAGAAAAATAGTTTGGTAACTGTGGTAAGTTTTTCCCACTTTGTTTCGAAACCTATAAATAGAATGAACGATTATAGGAGGCGTTCAAAGTGGCTATTTTTGTTCGAAATCTTACGAATAAAGAAGGAAATCA
>NZ_JAFBER010000023.1 GCF_016908855.1 Scopulibacillus daqui
TTGTTTCTCGTCAATTCAAGTGTAAAGGATTAAGGAGCTTGCGTGTATTTTTTTGTTTTAATTTTTCTCATACCCCAACAAATATTGTAGAGCCTATTTTTAGTTAGATATCATTTTAACGATTTAAAAAAGGTTTTTGTATTAAAAGCTTTTTTGGTATTGTAGGTTATAATAGAAAGGACTATAATTTGTTTCTGCTTTATTTAGATGAGGTTGTTGCGGGGGAGTGTTTTTGTGAAAAAAAGAGGTAAAAAGTATAATATATACCAGAGGTTCTATAGAAGTTTTAAATTGAATTTTATCAAGCTCTTGCGCTCGCCAGGAGGGGCTAAAAAAGTTGCTTTAGGATTTGCCATTGGATTTGGTTTAGAAATGTTAGTGATTTCAACGGCTTGCTTAATATATATTCTCTTGTTTCCGTTGGTTAAATTGGCCCGCGCCTCACTTCCAGCCGCAATTATTGGCAACGTCATAGGAAAATTAACATTTCTCCCAGTGCTGCTTATCCCATTTGCAAAAAAAATCGGTGCTTTTGTTTATCCGATTAATAATGGCAACGACAACGTTCAGGAACACTCATTATTGGACGTTTTAGAAGGTGACTTTTCTGTTATTAAAGATCTGCTTCACGGGGGCATGCATATATTAATTGGCATGACGATCTTTGGCATTATCTTTGGGGTTATTTCCTACTACATTATAAGTTATCTATATAATAAAGAGAGAGAAAGACGAATGACAAAGAAACGGAGTAAGACGAAGAGGAATATTTCAATGCATTAAAAAATGAAATAAAGGGTTAGTGGCGGGGCTGTGTGGGAATCGAACCCACCAGAGACGTCACGCGCCTCCCACAAGTTTTGAAGACTCAGGCAAGCACCAGCTACGCGACCAGCCCCGTATGTCAGGGTTCTGCAAAAATATTTTTCAGAAAAAAACTTAGGGAACTTGGCCATATCCCCCGCAAGGTTAAGTATAGATTAGAATCCCAAGAACGACAAGGGGCTGAGCCGTTGAATTTAAGAATGGAAGTGCCGCATCATTCTAGAGAGAGGAAGAAAAGGCTCCTCCTGCTTAAAAGCAAAGGCTTGTGCTTAGGGGAATGTATGTTGAATCAATCATTGAAATATCGGAGTATGGTGTTGAAAGGAAGGTTTGAAGCAGTGATCTACATTGGTTTGACAGGCTGGGGCGATCATGACAGCTTGTATGAGGAACCGATAACAAAAGCAACAAAGCTCGAAATGTACGCTAGTCACTTTCCGGTCGTCGAGTGTGATAGTTCCTTTTACGCCATTTTACCGGAAAATAGCTATGTAAAGTGGATCAAGGAAACGCCCGAAACATTTTCGTTTATTGTTAAAGCCTATCAAGGAATGACAGGGCATGCCCAACATGACATCCCTTATAAAACGATTGGCGATATGTTTGAAGCTTATATTGCTTCCATTCAGCCATTAATCGAAGCCGACAAATTAACGGCTGTTCTGTTTCAATACCCGCCGTGGTTTAATTGTACGAAGGACCACATTGCTTTATTAAGATATACAAGACATAAAATGGGCGATATACCTGTTGTTTTAGAATTTCGGAATCAATCATGGTTCAAGGGGCCGATGAAGAAAAAAACACTCGCATTTATGAAAGAAGAAGGGTGGATACATAGTATTTGTGATGAGCCGCAAGCGGGCGAAGGCTCTGTCCCAATCGTTTTAGAATCTACAAATTCTGATAAGACAATCGTTAGAATGCACGGCAGGAATATTGCCGGATGGGAAAATAAAGGGCAGCCTAACTGGCGGGATGTTCGATACCTATATCGCTATAATTATCAAGAGTTAAAAGAATGGCAGGAAAGATTACAAGTGCTGCAAAAGAAAACAAAGGATATCTATGTTATTTTTAATAATAATTCCGGCGGCGATGCAGCCGACAACGCAAAGATGTTAATGACGCTGCTGGACATTGATTATGAAGGATTGGCTCCAAAACAATTGAATCTTTTTTAAGCGCATGTTTTTTATTTATGGGTTTAAAAACTCACCTGAACTGCCCTCTGTCAAGTGACAGTGTAAATAATAAAAAATGATCTAAGCGGCTTTAGCTCTATATTCTTCCATAGGGCTGAGGCCGTTTAGTCGTTTTTGATATCTATCGTGGTTGTAAAATTGAACTCATCGCAACAGAAAGTTCTCTGAAAGTCTCGTATTTATGTAAATAATATTTCGCACATTTGAGGCTCCTCAATAAAGATGCCATTGGTTCATTTTCAATACACCTAGCGCGTGACATACTATGCGTATCTCAGGAATGCGCTATAAGATCTTTTAGACATAAAAATAGCGCCCCTCAGGCATCAAGATTTTATTTTTAATCTATCTGCCAAGGGGAGCCAAATCATTCTCTCCAGGCGGGTTTTTTATTGCGATCTGGTGAATGTATTATTGCGTTTTATCTGCGGGAGCTTAAGTTCAACGAGCGGTTTTGCAAATTCCCGCACCGGCTTGCTGGCCAGCAATAAAACAATGACAATGGACAGAATGAACAAGGCAACATATTGGCTTTTATGGCCGATGCTATTGTAATAAGGGCTTAAATTGATCGTCTTAATAAAGAATCCATGCAACAGGTAAACATAAAGGGTATTTTGCCCAAGTTTAGTAAAGGATTTCTTTGTCTTTGGCATTAAAGCCATCACGCAGAATGTCGTCAGGAATGAACCGGCATAGAAGACTAATCGGAAAATGCCATCGGTCCAAGTCTTAATGCCCATATCCGCATAAGAGCTGTCGCCAAGAAGCCACTCGGTCCAAGCATCCGGGAATACAAAGTAGCAAATCATAAAGATACCGGCAAGAATTGGAACGGCGGCAAATTTATTCACCGATTTTCGAAGTTTAACAAAATGTTCATTTTTAAGAAGGTAGCCGAGATAGAAAAACGGGAAGAATACGAATGTTCTTTCAATGCTTAAATAAGATCCGAATACGTCAAAGTAACCGATGGCGGCACCAAGCAAGATTGCGACAGGAAATCCGTATTTTCCTAACTTTGAAAATGGAATGATCGCTAAATGCCAGAAAAATATACTAATTAAGAACCAAAGCGACCAGTGCGGATCAAGCAGCGTTAATTTAAGGTGATCATCGTAGCCTGTAAAATAATAGTAAAATGAATAAATCACTTGGAAGATAAAATAGGGTATTAAAGTCCGTTTAATTGTTTTTTTAATATATCCCGGTTTATTAAATCCTTTGCAAAAATATCCGGAGATAAGGATGAAGGCCGGCATGTGAAATAAGAAAATGAATATATACAAAGCAAATAATATATGATGGTTGTTCTTTAATGGACTGATGATATGACCAAATACAACCAGTAATATTAAAATGAATTTTGCATTATCGAAATAAAAATCACGTTTACCCAATCATTATCCTCCTTTCAAGTTGTCTTGATTCGAACATCACAACCAATTATTTCGAAAAATTTTTTAACATATTGACGGTCTGAGAGCAATTTATCAGCTGTACGTCACGTCTTTTTGATCCACATAGAGATGGTTTTGATCATCGATTTGACATAGAATAATATTTTCAATACTCGTATAGCCATTGGCTTTCAAAAGTGTTTTCAGCCAATCTTCGCTTTTATGCAGGGCATCCAGGGAATCTTTAATGATCTTGCCGTCTATCACTAAATTATAAGCAAGCCCTCGCCCTTTTACATTGATATTTAAGTCCTTTTTCGTTGCACTCATCGCCGAAGGATGTTTGAGAACAGATAACGTCCCGTCTGTTTCCACTATGGCGGCATCTACTTCATCGATGTAGAAAGTGTCTTTCTTTCTTAGCATCATAAGCAGATCGTTAACATTAAGCTTGATTTTTCTTAATTGATCTTCTAATATTTTTCCTTTTCTTATCACTATAGTAGGTTCTCCGTTGACAACTTTTCGAATGATAAGGTGTTTCATGACGGCATGCCCTAAAATAAATGACAAAAAGGCAAATAACGATATCGATAGCATCGTTTTTAAAACCCCTAAATCAGGGGTCATGATACTGCTTCCGACAAGGGCTCCCAAAGAAATGCCCGCGACATAATCAAAAACAGTCATTTGTGAAATGAGTTTTTTGCCAAGGATTCTAGTCCAGATAAAAAGGGTAATAAAAATGATAATTGTACGGCTTAAAATGTCTATATAACCCATTATAAATTCATTCCCAGTCTTTAGAATGTTTAATCTTACTATTGTATTACAATATTTTTTCATCTTTATTAAAGGTTTATACAAAAAGGGGCGCCAAAAAGTCAGTTGCCTTGACTTTTTGGCGCCTTTGCCTCTAATCGAGCTTTACTTTATATCAATAATGTCTTTTTCACCAAAGTTGACCTTGCCTGTTTTATTCAATTTAATCTCTTTACCTTCCGGCAGGTTTGTAAATACAATAGGTGTCACGACTGAAGGAACTTTTTCTTTAATGCCTTGCAAGTCAAACTTCATCAGCTTTTGCCCTTGCGTAATATTTTCTCCTTCTTGTACTAATAGATCAAATCCTTCACCTTTTAGATTTACCGTGTCTAAACCAACATGGATCAAAATTTCCAATCCATCTTCTGATTCTATGCCGATGGCGTGCTTAGTAGGGAAGAGCGTTTTAATTGTACCGTTAACTGGTGAAACGAGTTCACCTTCTTCAGGGTTTACAGCAAATCCATCACCCATCATTTTTTGCGAGAATACTTGGTCAGGCACTTCGCTGATCGGCATTATCTCACCTTTCAGCGGTGAAGCTATTTGATTCATATCGACACAGGTTTCGCTGTCTGCATCTGTGTTTTCTATATTTTCATTTTCAGTCTCATTAGCTTTTGTTTCAAGCTGTGACGGATCAAACCCGGATTGTACAAGGCGCTTCATCGCATCAGCGACAAATTCAACACTTGTACCGACGATGATTTGCAAGTTTGTTTTATTTAATTTAACAACACCGCGTCCGCCGTGGCGTTTAATCGCAGCTTCGTCGGCAAGACTTGAATCTTTAACATTTAAGCGAAGGCGGGTTGTACAGTTATCAATATTTGTAATGTTGTCGCGTCCGCCGATATCGCTTAAGAAACGGGCTGCCATCACTTCATATTTATCATCCATGTTGACGCCTGCCAGTGCTTCTTCATTGCCCTCTGTATCTTCTTTCTCGTCATCTCGTCCCGGTGTCTTTATGTCCATGATTTTGATTAAGAAATAGAAGACGATAAAGTAAATAACAGCATATACAATACCTACCAGAAGCAGAAGCAATGGTTTTTGCGCAATCCCGAAATTAAGAACATAGTCAATAGCGCCTGCAGAGAAGCCAAAGCCGTCATGAATGCCCAAAAGGTACGTGATAGCCATTGAGCTGGCTGTTAACAATGCGTGAACACCATAAAGAACCGGGGCGATAAACATAAACGTAAATTCAATCGGCTCTGTAACACCAGTCAGAAATGCGGTTAAAGCAATCCCTGCAAAAAAGCCTGTCACTTCTTTTCTCCGTTCCGGTTTGGCAGCTGCTATCATTGCAAAACAAGCCGCAGGCAAACCAAACATAAAAATTGGGAAGAAACCAGCTAGTAGAAGCCCTGCGTTCGGATCGTGAGCAAAAAATCTGTTAATCTCACCGTGAACGCCATGGTAATCTCCAAAAACAAACCAGATGAAACTATTAAGTACATGGTGAAGGCCTAATGGAATTAATAATCGGTTGAGGAGACCGTAAATAGCGGCTCCAACAGAACCTGCATCAATAATCCAGTTGCCGACAGCATTAATTGCATTTTGGACATATATCCAAAAAGAACCAAAAATTAAGGCTAAGATTAACATCGTTACAGCGGTTATGATTGGAACAAACCGTCTGCCGCCGAAGAAAGACAGCCAGTCAGGCAATTTAATATCATGAAATCGATTATATAAGAGACCGGCGACAACCCCTGTAATAATACCGCCTAAGACATCCATATTAATATCTTTGTTAATGGCATGAACACCAGCGGTTAAAACAAAATAGCCAACCACGCCGGCTAAAGCGGCTGCGCCATTATTATCTTTGGCAAAGCCAACCGCAATGCCTATCGCAAAAATAAGTGCAAGATTAGTAAAGACAGCCTGGCCGGCATCCATGATAAATTTAATATTGAGTAAATCAGGCTGGCCAAGGCGGAGAAGAATAGCGGCCGCAGGCAAAACAGCGATTGGCAGCATCAGCGATTTACCGATTTTTTGTAAGAAGCCTAACATTAATCATATCCCCCCAAATTAAGACAAGTTCGGAATTCTGTCCTTATATTTTGTAATTAAATGTTGATTATGCGCATCAGCGCCCTTAATATTTCCGCTCATAAAAATCGGCGGCTTAAGGTTTTCATCAGCAAGATAATCAATCGCTTCTACAATAATGCAGTTAATGATGGTTGTTCCAATAACGGTTGAAGTCGGTCCAAAAGCTTGTCCGATCCGCTCGTCTTTTATAATCGCATCTCCCGGCGCTGAGTGATTATCGATAACGAGATCAGCAATTTCATACAATTTCTTTTTCGAATGGTGCCTTGACTCCGATTGTTTAGAATAAGCTGCGGATGTTAAGGCGATCACCCGGGCCCCTTTATTTTTGGCATAAAGCGCTGCATCAATTGGGACCCCATTAATGCCAGATGTTGAAACAACGATGAATACATCATTTTTGTTAATGTCATACTTTTCGAGATAGGGCTGGATGAAATCGTTTTGCCTTTCGAGCTGAGATGATCGTGCAGCCCCTTTATGGAGCATTAAATCTTCAATAAGTATCGGATGAACGGGAACTAAACCGCCGGCACGATAAAAGATTTCTTCGCCTATAAGATGAGAATGCCCGCAGCCGAAAATATGAATCAAGCCGTTGTTTTTTATAGAATCTGCAATATATTTTGCGGCTTTCTTTAAGGTTGATTCGTCATTTTTTACTTGCTGTAACAACTCTTCAATACAGGAAAGATATTGATTAAGCATATAATCCTCCTTTCAAAGCGAGTCACATTTTTTTAAACAAATGAGGAAGAATATAGAACTATATTCATGGTCACTTTGACACCGCTTACTTAAACGTATATTATCATAAAGGAATATAGATGTCTATACCAACGAATTTTAAAATGATAATATATATAAGTGTGATAATCATGGATAATTCTGTTATAATCGTCCCGTTTTTTTCAATTTTAAAAGGTTTGGGTGAATTATAGATGTCTAGACAACATAATATTATAGTGCTACGATAAAATAAACGAGGTTAATGGATAGGGGGAATAACCATGCTCATCAAAGGTTTGAAAATCTTTAAAGAAAATGAAGTTATTGATAAAGGATACATCGAAATATCAGGCGGGAAAATAAAAGATATCGGTGAGCAGTGTCAAATAAAAGACAATGAAACAATAAGTTTTCCGGAAACCTATAAATGTCTGCCAGGAATGATTGATGTCCATATCCATGGTGCAAACGGATCGGATACAATGGATGCGACCCCCCATGCGTTAGAAAATATTGCCCAAACATTGCCCAAAGAAGGCACAACGAGCTTCCTGGCTACCACAATTACACAGGAACATTCAGCAATTGAACGGGCTTTGGAAAATGCCGGAAAGTACATTAACGACCAACCGGATGGAGGTCAAGCTGAAGTTGTCGGTATTCACCTTGAAGGACCGTTTATCAATCCCGAGAAAGCTGGTGCTCAACCCCTTGAATATATCATAGAAGGGGATATTTCTCTTTTCAAAAAATGGCAAGATATGTCGAACGGCAATATTCGTCTTGTCACACTGGCTCCGGAAAGAAAGAATGGTTTAGCGTTAATTAAATATCTGAGCGAAAACCAAGTAACAGCATCTATAGGCCATTCAAACGGCACGTATCACGATGTTGACCAAGCGATTAAAGCCGGCGCAACACATGTTACACATTTGTATAACGGTATGAAAGGCCTTCATCACCGCGAACCGGGCGTTTTAGGGGCAGCGCTTTTGCGTCATGAATTATATGCGGAAATGATTGTTGATGGTTTGCATATTTGCCCGGAAATGGTCGATCTTGCTTACCGGCAAAAGGGCAGTGACCGGACGGTTCTTATTACGGATGCCATGAGGGCAAAATGTATGAAGAACGGCATTTATGACCTAGGCGGCCAAGATGTTCGTGTTGAAGACGGCAAAGCGACTCTAGCGAATGGCTCGCTTGCCGGAAGTGTATTAGAAATGAAACAAGCTATAAAAAATATTTTGGCGTATACAGATGCGACGCTGGTTGATGTAATGAAAATGGGAGCTGTCAATCCTGCGATCCAATGCGGTGTATTTGATAGAAAAGGAAGCGTTGAAATCAATAAAGACGCCGATCTCATTATTTTAGATGAAAATAATGATCTTGTGATGACGATTTGCCGCGGGGCGATTGCTTATCAACGATAATTTATAATAGAGGGTGAGTTGAAATGAAGATTATTCAAGCAGAAAATTACAAGGACCTTAGCGAAAAAGCGGCTAAGTTTATTATAGATTACGTTCGGAATAAGCCTGATTTGGTGCTCGGTTTAGCGACAGGCGGCACACCGGAAGGCACTTATGAATATATGGTCGATGATTTTAAAAAGAATAAAACGACATATAAAGATGTAAAATCAGTCAATTTAGACGAATATGTCGGTCTTTCTCCAGAAAATCCAAATAGTTATCATGCTTACATGTATAATCATTTGTTTAAGCATATTGATATTCCAGAAAACCAACGCAATATTCCCAATGGTGCAGCTGATGATCTCGAAGCTGAGTGTAAACGGTACGATCAGCTGATCGCATCATTAGGCGGCGTTGATCTCCAATTATTAGGCATTGGCCACAATGGACATATTGGTTTTAATGAGCCGGGAACATCTTTTGAAAAAAGAACCCACCTTGTTGAGTTAACAAGATCAACAAGACGGGCGAATGCAAGATTTTTCAACACCATTGATGAAGTGCCGACGCACGCGCTGACAATGGGTATTAAAGCCATCATGGAAAGTAAACATATCCTCTTGATTGCTTCAGGCAAAGGTAAAGCTGAAGCGATGAGAAGATTAATCTGTGAAGAAAATATCAGTGAAGATTTTCCAGCATCCAGCCTGCAAGATCATTCTCATGTTACAATAATAGCAGACAAAGAAGCGCTTTCACTTGCTTACAACTATGAAAGGAGAGCATGAGATGATCGATCGCGAGTCGCCAGTGCCAATTTATTACCAAATAGAAGAATATATCAAGCAACTAATCGAAACAGAAGCACTTAATCCTGGTGACGCCATTCCTTCCGAAAGAGAATTTACTGAGCAATTTAAAGTCAGCCGGATGACAGTAAGACAAGCTATTACCAATTTGGTGAATGAAGGTTATCTTTTTAGGCAAAAAGGCAAAGGAACATATGTATCCAATCAAAAAATAGAACAAACGCTTCAAGGATTAACAGGCTTTACTGAAGATATGAAAAAAAGGGGACTGAAGCCAGGCAGCAAAATTTTAGATTTTAAATTGGCTCCCGCAGAATTAAGTGTTGCCAAGCAATTATATATCAATGAACATGATCCTGTATATGAAATAAAAAGGATTCGTCTCGCGGATGATTTGCCGATGGCTCTCGAAATGTCATATCTTCCTGCGAATCTTATTAAAGGATTAACAGAAGAAATTGTTAACAACTCCCTTTATGAATATATAGAAGATAACCTTCAGCTGAAAATTGACTATGCGACTCAAGTTATAGAATCTTCACTGTCACACGAGGATGAAGCAAAGCTTTTGCAAATCCCTAAAAATGCACCGATTCTTTTAATCCAAAGACAAACTTTTCTAGATAACGGCCAGCCTTTTGAATTAGTAAAATCTAAATATCGCGGCGATCGCTATAAATTTGTCGTTGATATGAAGAGAGTGTGATTGGAAGAGGGCTGTCCATTTCTAAAATGAAGCAAGTGGAGAAAATGAATTGTTTTTCTCCACTTGCTTTTTTCCTTCATCAATTGATGGGCTAATCCCGGTCCCAATTCGGGAATAAGCTCCCGCGTTAAATTCTGATATATCAATATTATCTATTTTAAATAAATTAATAAAATAGTTTGACAAATAAAGATGTTAAGCATATAATTGTCTTAACAAGTAAATATCAAATAAAAGAGGGTTAACGATGTTTAATTCACTTGATGTATCGATTGGTTACCCTACAGTATTAACAGGCCGCAGAATTGTGCACTTTCTATATAGCCATCTGCGTCTGTATGATATTACACCGGAACAATGGACGATATTAAGATACTTAGGGGGTCAAGACGGCATAACACAAAAAGAACTGTCGCAGAAATCAGGGAAAGACCAGGCAACTGTCACACGAATCTTGGACATATTGGACCGCAAAGAACTTATCGTACGCCAATCTAATGCCAGCGACAGACGGTCGTTTTTAGTTTATTTGACTGAAGAAGGGAAAGCGCTTCGGGATACAATTGAACCGATCATGCAAGAAATATACGAGAAAGTGTTTAATGGCATACCTGAAGAAAAGCTGGAAATATTCCTAGAAGTATTAAATCAAGTGAACGAAAATTTAGAGTATGAATTAGAAAAGCAAACGGTCAGATAATTTTAAAGCGCTTTCCGGCTGCTGCGATTTAAAAAGTTTAAGTTCTTTATTTCTTTTTGATATTTAAGGAGGTTAACCGAATGGACGATCGGACTTTTAGAGATGCAATGGGGAAATTTGCTACAGGTGTGACGGTTATTACAACGGTTTTGGGAGATGAAGTTCACGGCATGACGGCGAATGCATTCATGTCTGTTTCGCTCAACCCGAAACTCATTACGGTATCTATTGACGAAAAAGCCCACATGCTTAAGAAACTGGTGCAATCCGGCAAGTTTGCTGTAAGTATTCTTTCTGAAGATCAGATAGAAATGTCAATGCATTTCGCCGGACAAAAGGAAAAACAAGACGTCGAATTCGATTGGATTTCCGGCGTTCCCGTCATCAAGAATGCTTTAGCCAATATTATTTGCGATGTTTATGATACTCACAAAGCCGGAGACCACACTTTATTTATTGGAGAAGTGATGGATCTGAATATCTCTCAAGGCAACCCGCTTACTTTTTACAGCGGAAAGTACGGCAGAAATTTGCTTAATCAAGGGCAAGCGGTTTAATTGAAGGGAGTGATTAACAGCAGCGGGTAATCATCCATTGTCGAAACACTTTTAACTCAAAAACTATATATAAAGGAGATGATGAATTTGATCGATCTTAAAACGGCACGCGAAAAACTTAGAGGTTCAATTGCGCCGATTATCACGCCGTTTGATGAGAACGGTGAATTCGATCAAAGCACTTTTGAATCATTGATTAACTGGCATATTGAAAGCGGTTCCCACGCTATTTCTGTAACAGGAACAACTGGAGAACCAAGCTCTTTAACAATAGAAGAACGTGAAAAAGTCATGGAAACAGCTATCAAGGCAGCCAAAGGCCAAGTACCGGTTGTTCCGGGAACCGGGTCTACAAACCATAAGGAAACACTTCACTTAACTCGTCTTGCTCAAGAAATGGGCGCAGACGCAGCACTCGTTATCGTACCTTACTACAATAAACCTTCGCAGCATGCCCTGTACAAACATTTTAAAACGGTTGCAGATTCAGTAGATATTCCCATCATTGTATATAACATCCCAGGAAGAACAGCGGTAAATATGGACGTTAAAACATTGGCCAGATTGAATGAAGATTGTCCTAATATTATTGGAGTGAAAGAATCAAATAAAGACTTTGAACACGTGAACCGCGTGTTGTTGAATTGCGGAAAGGATTTTCTTCTCTACTCAGGCATTGAGCTGCTTTGTTACCCAATGCTTGCGATTGGCGGGGCCGGGTCTATCAGCGCAACAGCAAACATCGTCCCAGACAAAGTGGCAGAATTACATAATGCATGGTTTGAAGGCGACGTGAAGCGGGCGCAAGACTTACATTATGAATTAATGCCTTTAAATGATGTCTTGTTCAAAGATACAAATCCTGCACCGCTGAAAGCTGCTCTTGGCATGATGGGTAAAATCACGCCAAAACTGCGTTTGCCGATGGATTTGCCGACAGAAGAACTGCAATCGGAAATTCGTTCAGTTTTGTCAAATTATGTAGATTTATCTGTTAAACAATAATAAAACAGAAATCTTTTAGAAATTAAATCAAGAGGAAAGAGGGAGAACCTTGAGTCAGTTAAAAGTATCCGACGTTAAAGTTAAAGAAAAGATTCCGCTTTTCATCAATGGCGAATTTGTAGAATCAACAAATAATAAAACTTTTGACAACCTTAACCCGCTGACAAACGAAAAACTTAATGTTGTTTATGAAGGAACGAAGGAAGATATCGATAAGGCCGTTAAAGCTGCCGATGCCGCATTTCACGGACCGTGGCGCACAATGAAACTAAAAGAAAGGTTAAGCATCATTCATAAGATTGCTGACCTGATTGATGAACATGTTAAAGAGATTTCTAGATTGGAATCTATTGATACCGGACTGCCGATCAGACAAACAAAAAATATGGCTCATCGGGCTGCAGAAAACTTCAGGTTTTACGCAGAAATGGTATCAAGCCACATGGTTGGCGAAGCCTATCAGGTTGATCAAGATTATTTGAATTATACGATTCATAAACCGGTTGGCGTAACAGGGATCATCACACCATGGAACTCACCGATAATGCTGTCAACTTGGCGAATTGCTCCTGCGCTTGCGACCGGCAACACAGTCGTGCTAAAACCGGCTGAATGGACACCGCTGACTGCTGATAAATTAGCTGAAGTGATGGATCAAGCCGGCTTGCCTAAAGGCGTTTTCAACGTTGTGCACGGATTTGGCGAAACAGCCGGAGCCTCTCTTGTTGCTCATCCTGCTGTGAAACTGATTTGTTTCACAGGCGAAACAGTTACCGGTTCAGAAATTATGAAAAACGGCGCCGATACTTTAAAACGCTATTCTATGGAACTTGGCGGCAAATCACCGATTATCGTTTTTGATGATGCTGACTTAGACCGGGCGCTTGACGCTGCCGTTTGGGGAATCTTCTCATTTAACGGCGAGCGCTGTACAGCGAATTCGCGCCTATTCCTTCATGAATCTATTAAAGATGAGTTTGTTAATAGATTAAAAGAAAGAGTTGAACATATTGTCGTCGGCGATCCGCTTGATGAAAAAACCGATGTCGGACCATTAATCCATGATAAACACTACCAAAAGGTTAAAGGCTTCCTAGATGAAGCTGAGAAACAAGGGCTCGAGATGTTCAGCGGACAACTGCCTGCCGAATATCCCAACGGTCATTTTGTTCCGCCAACTGTTATACTTGATGTTTCTAATGACTCAATATTTGCGCAGCAGGAAATTTTCGGTCCGGTATTAACCGTCATGACATTTAAAGAGGAAGAAGAAGTCATCAAATGGGCAAATGATGTGAAATACGGACTCGCCGGCTATGTATGGACAAAAGACATTCAGCGCGGCCACCGCATTTCGCAGGCTATTGATGCCGGAATGATTTGGATTAATTCACAAAATGTCCGCGATCTCCGTGTGCCGTTCGGAGGGTCGAAATACAGCGGCATTGGCCGTGAAGGCGGACATTATATTTTTGATTTTTATACAGAAAGGCAAGTTATTCATGTTGCTTTAGGAGAACATCATATTCCGAAATTCGGGGTTGAAAAATAAGGGGGAGGATCAGCGATGCCAGCACGTACAGGCGAGCAATATATTCAAAAATTAAAGAATGCTGACAACAATGTTTATATTCATGGTGAACGAGTGAAAGATGTCACAGAACATCCGGCATTTAAAAATGTTATTCAATCAATGGCGAGATTGTATGATATCCAATATGAAAAACCCGAAAAAATGTTGTATAAATCCCCGACAACCGGCGATCAAGTCGGCCTGTCATTCATTCAGCCGAAAACCATTGATGATCTTATTGCCCGCCGGGAAATGATCACCGAGTGGGCCCGCTTTACCGGCGGTATGATGGGACGTTCCCCTGATTATCTAAACACTGATCTTATGGCTTTCGGAACAGCAAATCAATTTTTCGCTGAAGGCGATCCGATGTTTGCGGAAAATATTAAAAATTACTATGAATACTGCCGCGAAAATGATATCGCTTTAACGCATACACTCATTCATCCGCAAGTAAACCGGGCGAAAGCACAGCATGAGCAAAAAGATGCCAATGTTGCGCTGCATATCGTTGAAAAAAATGATGACGGCGTTGTCGTTGAAGGCGTTCGGCTTTTAGCCACACAAGGCGCCATAACTGACGAAATTATGGTGTTCCCTTCAACGGTTAAAAGAGCCGGAGAATTAGACGATCCATACTCACTGGCCTTTGCCATTCCGAATAATACACCTGGTTTGAAATTAATGAGCAGGGAGTCATTCGACTACGGAAAAAATCATTGGGATCATCCGCTTGGTTCGCGTTTTGAAGAAGGCGATACAATCGTTTATTTTGATCATGTTCTTGTTCCATGGGATCGTATTTTTGTGCTTGAGAATTCTTCAGTTTGCAACCGGACATTCGGGGAAACCAATGCTGTTGTTCATTCTTCACATCAAGTGATTGCGAAAAATGTTGTTAAAACTGAGTTCGTTCTTGGTGCAGTTTTGAGCTTAATGGATGCTATCGGCATCGATCAATTCCAGCACGTTAAAGATAAAGGTTCAGAAATCATGATTGCTTTGGAAACAATGAAATCGCATTTGTATCGCGCTGAATATAATGCAAAAATTGACAAATGGGGGATGATGACTCCGGATTTTGCGCCGCTTGATGCTGCAAGAAACTGGTATCCTCAAGTCTATCCGCGTCTTGTTGAAATACTTAGAATCCTTGGCGCATCTGGAATGATGGGGATTCCAACACAAGCTGATTTCGAAAATGAAGAAATTGGCCCAATCCTTCACCGGGCTGCCCAAGGCAAGAATCTCGAAGGCTACGAACGTGTCCAGCTGTTCCGGCTTTGCTGGGATTTGACAATGAGTGCTTTTGGAACACGGCAAGTTCACTATGAATACTATTTCTTCGGCGATCCAATTAAGATGCACATGACCTATTTTGATAATTATGATAAACAACCATTTAAAGATATGATCAGCGAATTTTTAGACCGTGCAAAATCTACAAGACCGAAATACGCAAAAGCTTAATAGACATGATAAATTGTGCGGAATGGGGGATGGCGGATGAATGCTAATATCATACGTACGGCTAGAACGATCATAAATGCGGCTGATCTTGATGCTGCCAAAGATTTCTATGTCAATGCATTGGGATTCATTGAAACGGAAAATGACGGTGAACACTTATACTTACGCGGACTGGAAGAGTACCATCATCACAGTCTCGTTCTGAAAAAATCTGCGCAAACAGGCGTTCAAGCTTTAGGTTTTAAAGTTTGGTCAAAAGCGGATTTAGAAACGCTTGCGGACTACTTTGAAAATATCAAATGTCCTGTCAAATGGTTTGACAAAGGTGATCAGTATGCGCTTGGCGAAGCTATAAGAGTGATGGATCCTCATGGTCTTCCGCTAGAATTTTACTATGAAATGGAAACGGTTGAGAGCTGTTTGCGGCGGTATGATCAATATAAAGGTGCTAAAGTGCAGCGCATCGACCACTTTAACTGCATGGTTCCGGATGTTGAGTCTGTGCATCGTTTCTTTATCAATGAATTAGGATTCAGATGCTCGGAATATACAGTGACTAAAGATAATAAAATGTGGGCCTCATGGATGTACAGAAAACCGACTGTTCATGACTTAGCGCTTACCAACGGTCATGGGCCAAGGCTTCATCATTTTGCCTATTTCTTAAGCGAACCGAACAGCATATTAAATATTTGCGATATTCTTGCCTCGCTTGGATACAGCAGCTCCATTGAGCGTGGACCGGGACGCCACGGCGTATCGAATGCTTTCTTCTTATACTTAAAAGACCCTGACGGAAACCGCATCGAATTATATACGGGCGATTATTTTACAGGCGACCCCGATTTTAAACCATTAAAGTGGGATTTCGATGACCCGCAAAGACAAACGCTTTGGGGGCATCCGGCGCCTGACAGCTGGTTTGAAGAAGCCTCGCCATTCCTTAATGTCTATACAGGAGAACCAGTAGATACTAAAGATTCTGTAGGCGTTCAAAAGAAACCGAATTATGCCAAATCATAAAGAAGTATAGGCTTGCTAAATGCAGGCCTATACTTTATTTTTATCAGTAGACTGACTGAAAAAAGGACGGTGATTGGAATGGGGCATCCTGTGTTAGTCAACGAAAGGCGGGGAAATATTATAGAAAATATTCATGAAGGCATCATATGCGGGGTTACAGATAACAGAGAATTGGCTTTTCATATCGGCGATGCCAATACATACGTTTATTACCGATCTGCAGCAAAGCCGCTTCAGGCGATTCCGTTATTTAAAGAAAATATTGATAAAAAGTATCGCCTGACAGACCAAGAAGCGGCGCTTTTTACTGCGTCACAGCGTGGAGAAGATTATCATCTTAAAGCGCTTGAGAGCGCCTTAGAAAAACTTGGACTTGATGAAAATGATTTATGTTGTCCGCCGTCTTATCCTTTAAATGAAAAACCAAAAGAACAATACCTTAATCACAATCTTAGCAGAAGAAGACTTCTCCACAATTGTTCGGGCAAGCATCTAGGGTTTCTTGCATGGTGCAAAGAAAAGGGCATGTCAAAAAGTGGATATTGGGACATCAATCACCCCCTTCAGACACTTATTCATCACACACTCAGCGAACTTTCTGAATGCCCGAAAGAAAGCATCAAAATAGCGGTTGACGGCTGCGGGGTACCTGTTTTTGCATTGCCGCTAAAACATATGGCTTTGTCTTATTTGAAGCTTGCTTGTCCTGATTTGATTAAAGATACAGAGACACGAGAGGCAGTCCGGCGAATGACGGCGATTATGAATCATGCGCCAGAAATGGTTGCATCACATCAATTTATTTGTACGGAACTGTTAAAGGATGACAATATTGTGGCTAAGGGCGGGGCTCAAGGCGTCTACTGCCTAGGCTTAAAAAAGGAAAGAACAGCAGTTGCTTTAAAAGTATACAGCGGTTCAGAAGCTGTATGGCCGAATATCATCGCCCGCGTTCTTGAGCAATTGGATTATGAAAATAAAAAGACGATTAACCGTTTAAAACAATTGAAACCTAATAAGATAATAAATGATAGCGGATGGGTTGTCGGTCAGATAGAAACGCCATTTAAATTGAACAAGGCTATATAAGAGGTGAAAAGTATGATAATAGAAGTCATTGCAACAAACCTGCAGGATGCTGTAGACGCCGAACGATATGGCGCGGATCGCATAGAACTGGTAAGTGCGATAAGTGAAGACGGCTTAACGCCAAGCTTCGGATTAATTAAACAAGTTGTAGATAAAGTTAATATTCCCGTCCAAGTGATGATTCGCCCGCATAGTCATTCATTTTCTTATACAGCTGATGATATGGCAGTGATGCTTCAGGACATTGATATCGTAAAAGAAATCGGGGCGGCCGGCATTGTTGTTGGTGCGTTGGATGATAGTGGAGGCATTGCTGATGAACAGCTTCATCTGCTACTAGAGAGAGCGGGAAATTTATCAGTTACTTTTCATCGGGCTTTTGATCATGTCGCCGATCAGGAAAAAGCATTGGAACAATTAACAGCCTTTTCGCAGATTGATAGAATTTTGACATCAGGAAAAGCTCAGACAGCTGATAAGGGAAGCAAACAAATTAAAAAACTTGTCGATCAAACACGTGATTCACATATCAAAATTCTTGCCGGCAGCGGATTAAAACCCAAAGGACTTAAAGATTTTATTTTATCAACAGGTGTTCAGGAAATACACTTGGGCAGCGGTGTGCGCAAAGACAAAAGCTATCTTAAAGGCATCGATCCGGATAGATTAAGCCTCGTTAAAGAGATTTGTTCTGCATTAAGCATATAAATGAGTCATTGCCAATTTGACGCAGATGTTCATTTTTTAGTTAAAAGCACAAAGCCGTTCTCGGCAAATTCCAATGGTTTAGGCTTGGCCAGTTGTCAGCAAATGTTACTGGCCAAGCTGTTTTTTAAAGCAAAGAGGAGGTGTCGTATAGAAAAGTCTATTCAGAAACGGCTGAATTTATGATTTTTATATAGTATCTTAATGTTTTAAAATGATTGACAAAAGATATGAAATGTTTTATAGTTCCAATATAAACTAAAAATACATTTTAAAATAAATGTAATCGATTGCAGGAGATTTTCCCAAAAAGAATAGGAAACTAGAATCATATATAAATATCAAAAAAAGCGTTTACAAAAAATCGTGATTATTGTATGGTTATGATAAGAGTAAAAATCACTTAAAATTTTTAACTTTTTATGTAATCGATTACAACACAGTTGCATTCATTTAACATGAAAATGTCAATAAATAATGCTCAAGGAGGCAGAAATCATGGCAGTTGCAGAAACTTTAACGGGAGAAAAGTTGAAAAATTATATTAACGGCGAATGGATTGAAAGCAAAACAACTCAGTATGAAGATGTCTATAATCCGGCAACAAAGGAAGTTATTGCAAGGGTTCCGATTTCAACAGTAGAAGATGTCGAACATGCGGCAGAAGCGGCGAAAGCGGCATTTGAGAAGTGGAAAAGGGTTCCGGTTCAAAAACGGGCAAGAATTTTGTTCAACTACCATCAATTATTGCTGGAAAATAAAGATGAACTGTCCCGCCTTATTACAATTGAGAACGGCAAAAGTCTTCCTGAGGCTGAAGGGGAAGTTCTTCGGGGTCTCGAAAATGTAGAATTTGCATCAGGTGCGCCGTCTTTAATGATGGGAGATTCATTATCCACAATAGCTACGGATATTGAAGCAGCAAACTATCGTTATCCAATCGGCGTTGTCGGCGGCATCGCTCCTTTTAATTTCCCAATGATGGTACCGTGCTGGATGTTCCCGATGGCTATTGCTTTAGGCAATACATTTGTATTAAAACCATCAGAAAAAACACCGCTGTTAACAAAGAAATTAGTGGAATTATTCACAGAAGCGGGTCTTCCAAAAGGCGTATTTAACGTTGTTTACGGTGCGCACGACGTCGTTAACGGCATTCTAGATCACCCTGAAATAAAAGCGATTTCATTTGTCGGCTCTAAGCCGGTTGGGGAATACGTCTATAAACGTGCGAGCGAGAATCTAAAGCGCGTTCAAGCATTGGCAGGCGCCAAAAACCATGTGATTGTCCTAAATGATGCCGATGTAGAAGAAGCGGTAACAAATGTTATTGGCTCAGCGTTTGGATCGGCCGGTGAACGCTGCATGGCTTGCTCTGTTGTTACAGTAGAAGAAGGCATTGCTGATAAGTTTTTAGCCAGACTGACAGAAAAAACAAAAGATATTAAGATGGGCAACGGTTTAGACGACGGGGTTTTCTTAGGACCAGTGATCAGAGAAGAAAATCAAAAACGGACAATCGGCTATATCGAAAAAGGCATTGAAGAAGGGGCAACGCTTGTAGTCGATGGCCGTGAACGCGTATCAGATGAAGGATTCTTCGTTGGACCGACCATCTTTGATCATGTAACCACTGATATGACGATTTGGAAAGATGAAATTTTCGCTCCGGTATTATCTATTGTTCGCGTAAAGAACCTAAAAGAAGCCGTTGAGACAGCTAATAAGTCGGAATTTGCGAATGGCGCATGTATTTTTACATCAAATGCATCATCTGTCCGTTATTTCCGTGAAAATATTGATGCAGGTATGCTAGGCGTTAATTTAGGGGTTCCTGCACCAATGGCATTCTTCCCATTCTCCGGGTGGAAATCATCATTCTTCGGCACTTTGCATGCCAACGGCAAAGACAGCGTAGACTTCTATACACGCAAAAAAGTGGTCACAGCTCGTTATAAAGCGCCTAGTTTCGAATAAGTTCAACAGATTAATAGATGATGAAGAAGGTCAGAACAGAGAAAGCGGCATTTTTATTTCTTGTTTTTTCTCTGTTCACTGGTCTCCTTCTGCTAAAGGGCAGCTTCCATCGGTGGAGGGTTCATATCCTCTGCTGATGGCAAGTTGAACGGAGGGGCGCGGAATCCTCGGTTCACGAAGTTTTTTCGGCAGGAGTCTAGGCACGGTTATCCGGGATAAAAACGAGGAGGTCATAATGATGAGTCAACTGCTCCAAAAACCAAAAGAAAGTGAACTGTCACAAGGTATCAAAATTGTTCATGAAGTCACACAAGAAAATTCACCGCTAAAATATGTTGAATTTAAAATAGTAGATTTAGCCCCAGGTGCTAAATATGAGGAAACATTAGGAAAGAAAGAATGCTGCATTGTAGCATTAGCAGGCAAAATGAATGTCACAGATAAAGAACAGACATTTAACAATATAGGCACCCGCGATAGCGTGTTCGATAAGATACCTACAGACAGTGTGTATGTTTCCAATGACCGCAGTTTTGAAATAGAAGCTGTGAGCCAAGCTCGCATTGCGCTTTGCTATTCGCCTTCAGAGAAACAATTGCCGACAAAACTGATTAAAGCGTCAGATAATGGCATAGAAAATAGAGGAACCCGAAATAATAAGCGATTAGTTCACAATATTTTGCCGGATTCTGATCCCTCTGCGAATAGTTTGCTAGTTGTTGAAGTATATACAGAGAGCGCCAATTGGTCAAGTTATCCGCCGCATAAACACGATCGGGATCATCTGCCGGAAGAGTCATTTTTAGAGGAAACCTACTATCATGAATTGAATCCGCGGCAAGGCTTTGTATTCCAGCGTGTTTATACCGATGATCGTTCACTTGATGAAACAATGACTGTTGAGAACGGCGATGTCGTTTTAGTCCCGGAAGGCTATCATCCGGTCGGCGTACCTGAAGGTTATACGTCTTATTATTTAAATGTTATGGCGGGGCCGAAGCGCATCTGGAAATTTCACAACGATCCTGACCATGAATGGATATTGGAACGCAAATCATAATGAAAGGAGTTGTCATTGAACATGAAATTTGAATTTAATCAGGATAGGGAATTTGACATGATTGCGATTGGCCGCGCTTGCATTGATTTAAATGCTGCAGACTACAATTGTCCAATGGAAGAGACAATGACTTTTACAAAATATGTAGGCGGCTCGCCGGCTAATATTGTTATAGGCGCCTGTAAACTCGGGCTTAAAACAGGATTTATAGGAAAAATCTCCGATGACCAGCATGGACGTTTTATCGAAAAATATATGAGTGATGCCGGCATTGATACATCAAATATTGTTGTTGATAAAGAAGGCCATAAATCTGGATTAACATTTACAGAGATTAAGAGTCCGGAAGATTGCAGTATTTTAATGTACCGGGAAGAAGTCGCTGATTTGTATTTAAAGCCATCTGAGATCAATGAGGATTACATAAGAAGAGCGAAAATTCTGCTAGTATCGGGTACAGCCTTAGCAAAAAGCCCATCCCGTGAAGCGGTGCTAAAAGCGGTTGCTTTAGCTAAAAAGAATGAAGTGAAAGTGGTTTTTGAATTGGATTACCGCCCGTATTCATGGGCTTCCGCCGAAGAAACAGCCGTATATTATTCGTTAGTTGCGGAACAAGCGGATGCGGTCATCGGCACCCGTGATGAATATGACGTTATGGAAAACAGATTCAATGGAAAAAACGAGGAAACCATCGAGTATTTATTTAAACATTCACCTGAATTAATTGTGATCAAACATGGTGTCGAAGGTTCTTTTGCTTATACAAAATCCGGAGAAACATTCAGAGGCCAAGCTTATAAGACAAAAGTATTAAAAACGTTTGGCGCAGGCGATTCCTATGCATCAGCATTCCTGTATGCATTAGTCAAAGGCAAGGGCATTGATACCGCCTTAAAGTTCGGCAGTGCATCAGCCGCCATTGTGGTCAGCAAACACAGTTCTTCTGAAGCGATGCCAAATGTGGAAGAAATCGAGGAGTTAATTTCAGTCAACGCTTAATGAGAGCGGTCAGGGGGGAGAAATTTGAAAACAGTCAGATTAACCGCAGCACAAGCTTTAATCAAATTTTTAAATCAGCAATATATTCATGTTGATGGTCAAGAATTTCCTTTTGTTGAAGGCATCTTTAATATTTTTGGACATGGCAATGTTCTCGGGATCGGTCAAGCGCTTGAACAAGACGCCGGTCATTTGAAAGTTATTCAAGGAAAAAACGAACAAGGAATGGCGCACGCAGCGATTGCTTTCAGTAAAGAAATGTTTCGGCAAAAAATTTATGCCGTTACAACATCTGTGGGGCCGGGTTCAGCGAATTTGGCTGCAGCAGCGGGCACGGCGCTTGCCAATAACATTCCAGTATTGTTCTTGCCTGGCGATACTTTTGCGTCACGCCAGCCTGATCCGGTTTTACAACAAGTTGAACATGAACATAGTTTGGCCGTTACAACCGGCGATGTTCTGAAACCGGTATCACGTTATTGGGACCGCATCACTCGGCCGGAACAATTAATGTCAAGTTTGATCCGCGCTTTTGAAGTCATGACAGACCCGGCAAAGGCGGGACCAGCGACAATCTGTCTTTCACAAGATGTCGAAGGCGAAGCCTATGATTTTGAGGAGAAATTCTTTGAAAAGCGCGTTCATTATCTCGATCGCAAAGCACCTACGGACCGTGAATTGAATGGGGCGGCCGACCTCATTAAGCAAAGCAAAAAACCGGTCATTATTGTTGGCGGTGGCGCCAAATATTCCCGCGCACGCGACATATTAATGACGCTTTCTGAAAAGCACAATATCCCGTTAGTCGAGACACAAGCCGGCAAATCAACAGTAGAAGCTGGATTTAAAAATAATTTAGGAGGCTTGGGGATTACAGGTACGTTAGCGGCCAATAAAGCCGCGCGTCAAGCTGATTTAATTATTGGCATCGGCACCAGATATACAGACTTTGCCACTTCGTCAAAAACCGCTTTTGACTTTGATAAAGCAAAGTTTCTGAACATTAATGTCAGCCGGATGCAAGCATATAAATTAGATGCTTTCCAAGTTGTCGCCGACGCAAAAACAACATTAGAGAAATTAGCGCCTATGCTGGAGGGCTATGTGACAGAATTCGGCAGCACCATTGCTGAACTGAAAGAAATTTGGTCTATTGAACGTGACCGTTTGCGAAAAATTGAATTTAACCGGGAAAATTTTGATCCGGAAATTAAAAATCATTTCCCTCAAGAGGTACTAAATGAATATGCCGACGCTTTAAATACCGAATTCGCACAAACGGCAGCATTGCTCACTGTTAATGAAACGGTTGATCCTGACAGTACGATTATTTGCGCTGCCGGATCGCTGCCAGGTGATTTGCAGCGCCTGTGGAACTCGGAAGTGCCGGATACTTATCATCTTGAATACGGCTATTCCTGTATGGGGTATGAAATATCAGGCGCATTAGGCATCAAGTTAGCCAAGCCTGATAAAGAAGTTTACGCCATGGTAGGAGACGGCAGCTTTCTCATGCTGCACTCTGAATTAATTACTGCGATTCAGTATCATCAAAAAATCAATGTGGTTCTCTTTGACAATTCCGGATTCGGCTGTATCAGCAATTTGCAAATGTCTCACGGCAGCGGCAGTTATTTCTGTGAATTTAGAACGCATGATCATCAAATTTTAAATATTGATTATGCTAAAGTTGCCGAAGGCTACGGCGCTAGGACTTATCGTGTTAATACGCCTGAAGAATTGAAAGCGGCTATAGAAGATGCGAAGAAGCAAGATGTTTCTACTTTAATAGAGGTCAAAGTCCTTCCAAAGACAATGACAGACGGCTACGCCAGCTGGTGGAATGTCGGTGTCGCTGAAGTTTCGAATAAAGAAGGTATTCAAAAAGCCTATCAACTGAGACAAGAAAAACTTAAAACGGCAAAACAATATTGAGCAAAAGAGGAATAATCATGGAACGAGAAATTTTATGGGGCATTGCTCCTATTGGCTGGCGCAATGATGATGTACCGGAAATTGGCGCGGAGAATACATTATCGCACCTGTTAAGCGACATTGTTGTGGCAGGTTTCCAAGGGACCGAGGTCGGCGGCTTTTTTCCCGAAGCCAAGGTATTAAATAGAGAGCTCGAGCTTCGCAACTTAAAGATAGCGGGACAATGGTTCAGCAGTTATATTATTAGAGACGGCATTGAAGAGGTTTCCCAATCCTTTGCCGAACATTGTGAATTTCTAAAAGAAGTTCATGCAAGCGTGGCTGTGGTTTCAGAGCAGACTTACAGCATTCAAAGCGTTGAAAAAAACGTTTTCTCTGAAAAACCGCACTTTTCGGATGAAGAATGGGAAAAACTGTGCAGGGGATTAAATGAGCTTGGAAAAATTGCGGAACGTTATGAGCTGAAATTAGTTTATCACCATCATATGGGCACAGGCGTACAAACAGAAGAAGAAGTCGACCGCCTTCTCGCCAATACCGATCCAAAAGTGGTGCATCTCCTGTATGATACCGGGCATATTTACGTCTCTGACGGAAATTATATGACAATATTAAATAAGCATATTGATCGGATTAAGCACGTTCATTTTAAAGATGTAAGAAAGGACGTATTAGATCAGTGCCGTAACGATGGCCGGTCTTTTATACAGTCTTTTTTACAAGGTCTGTTTACAGTGCCGGGCGACGGCTGCATCGATTTTACGAAAGTGTATCAAACATTGCTTGATGCGCGGTACGAGGGATGGATAGTCATTGAAGCGGAACAGGATCCCAAGGTCGCTCATCCGTTAGAATATGCTTTGATGGCAAGAAAATATATTGATGAAAACTTATTGTTAGTAAGCAGCAAATAACCGGGGTGAAAATGGTATGACCTTAAGATTCGGCGTTATCGGCACAGGTGCGATTGGCAGGGACCATATAAGAAGAATGACGAATACACTATCCGGCGGGGAAATTGTTGCTGTCACAGATGTTAACCAGGAAGCGGCAAAACAAGCCGTCGGCCAATTTAAATTAAATGCTGAAATTTACCCGGATGATCAATCACTTGTTAATGCGGAAAACGTTGATGCCGTCCTTGTCACAAGTTGGGGGCCCGCACATGAACAAAGTGTATTGGCAGCCATTAAAGCGGGAAAATATGTTTTTTGCGAAAAGCCATTAGCTGCTACAGCGGCAGGCTGCATGAACATTGTCGAAGCGGAAATAAAGCATGGCAAGCGCTTAGTGCAAGTTGGATTTATGCGCCGATACGACAGCGGCTACGTGCAGTTAAAAGAAGCTCTTGACAGCAATATGATCGGCGAGCCGCTAATCATTCGCTGCGCTCATCGAAATCCAAGCTGTGCTGAAACTTATTCAACAGATATGGCGGTTACTGATACTTTGATTCACGAAATCGATGTTTTGCATTGGTTGATTGACGATGATTATAAATCTGTACAAGCGATTTTTCCTAAGAAGACGAAGCGCGCCCTTGACCATTTGCAAGACCCGCAAATTTTCTTAATAGAGACCGAGAGAGGTGTGCATATTCATGCCGAGGTCTTTGTTAATTGCAAATACGGCTATGATATTCAATGTGAAATCGTAGGCGAAGAAGGCATTATAAAATTACCGGAAGTTTCAAGCATTCTTATCCGGAAAAACGCGCAGCTCAGCAAGAATATATTAATGGACTGGAAAGAACGTTTTATTGATGCGTATGACAAAGAATTGCAAAGCTTTATAGATTCTATCAGGGAAACAGGCGAACCGAGCGGGCCGACAGCCTGGGACGGATACATTGCCGCCGTCACTGCAGATGCTTGTGTTAAGGCGCAAAAAACCGGCGTAAGGGAACCGATTGCATTAAAAGAAAAACCGGACTTTTATCAAGATGGATCAGAAAGCAAGCGATAACATAAGCTAAGCAGTTCCCGCCACATCACATGAAAGATTTGGCGTTTTGCGGCAATCCGGCCTGCAGTTAAATTTAACCGATAATATTTAAAAGAGAAGTTGAAGGTTAGATCAAAGTTATGACGATTCCAATCAGTCTCTTTTGAGAAGGAGGCGTTATCAGTGTCTTTAGTATCAATGAAAGATATGCTGTTGAAAGCGAGAGAAAATCATTATGCTGTCGGACAATTCAATATTAATAGTTTGCAGTGGGCACAAGCGATATTAAAAGCCGCAGAAGAAGAACGTGCCCCTGTTATTGTGGCCGCTTCCGACAGGCTCGTTGATTATTTAGGCGGTTTTAAAACGATCGCCGCTATGATTAAAGGCCTTTTAGAAGAAATGTCAATAACCGTTCCGGTAGCGCTTCATTTAGATCACGGCATGAGTGTTGACAGATGTATAAAAGCCATTGATGCCGGGTTTACTTCAGTCATGATAGATGGCTCCCACTGCCCGATTGATGAAAATATTGCCATGACTAAACAAGTGGCAGACTATGCCCGCCCATACCAAGTATCCGTTGAAGCGGAAGTAGGAACAGTGGGCGGTATGGAAGATGGCCTTATTGGCGGAATAAAATATGCCGACCCAAATGAATGCTTGCGAATGGTAAAAGAAGCCGGCATTGATGCATTGGCAGCCGCCCTTGGTTCAGTCCATGGACCTTATCAAGGCGAACCTAAGCTCGGCTTTGATGAGATGAAGCAGATTTCTGAACTGACTGGTGTGCCATTAGTATTGCACGGCGGTTCAGGCATACCGGATTATCAAATCAAGAAAGCTATCAAATTAGGTCATGCTAAAATTAATGTTAATACCGAATGTCTGCAAGCTTGGACGCAAGCTGTTCGTGAAGTGTTAGCAAATGACCGTGACATTTACGATCTCAGAACAATCACGGCACCGGGTAAAGAAGCTGTCGTCGCAACAGTCAAAGGAAAAATAAAAGAATTTGGCTCAAGTTACAAGGCTTAAAAAAGAAGGAGATGTCTTATACAGGGCAAATAAGGCACCTCCTTATGATGCAATCGATTACAAAAACGCTATTTATTTTACTAGTCATTTAATGTTTATAATCATTTTGAAAACGTTTTCCCTCTATATAATTTTTTAAAAATTTCCAAAAAGGTGGTTAAGGGAGGTATTTTGTTGAAAAGTGATGTACAAAGCCGTGATGGCACCACAAAGAAGTCCCGAAGTCAAAAGGCGTTCTTGCGGACCATTACGACAATAGCAACTTTTGGGGGGCTCCTTTTCGGATATGACACGGGTGTCGTCAACGGCGCTTTACCATATATGTCTAAACCAGATCAGCTTAATTTGAATCCATTGACTGAAGGTCTTGTGACAAGTTCATTATTATTAGGTGCTGCTTTGGGAGCGCTGGCCGGCGGCAGGCTCTCTGACCGTAATGGACGCCGTAAAACGATTCTTTCGCTGGCCGTCCTGTTCTTTTTTACCACGTTAGGCTGTACATTTGCCCCTAATGCGGGAATAATGATTGTGTTTCGATTTTTATTGGGCATTGCTGTAGGAGGCGCTTCTGTCATTGTGCCGACCTTCTTGGCAGAAATGTCGCCTGCGGAACACCGGGGCCGAATGGTTAGCAAAAACGAACTCATGATCGTGACCGGACAATTTTTGGCATTCACTTTCAACGCTGCTATCGGCACAACGTTTGGTGAAACCGGACATGTTTGGCGGTACATGCTTGTTATCGCATCGCTTCCAGCGGTCATATTATGGTTTGGGATGCTTATTGTCCCTGAAAGCCCGCGCTGGCTTGTTTCAAAAGGGAAAATTGGCGAAGCCTTGCGTGTTCTAAGTCAAATACGCGAGGAAAAACGGGCTGAATTAGAGCTCAAGGAAATCAAGCAAGCCTTGACTAGAGAGTCGGAAACGGAGAAGGCAGCCATTAAAGATCTGACGGTACCTTGGGTGCGGCGTATTGTATTTATTGGAATTGGCATTGCTCTTTGCAACCAAATTACCGGTGTTAATTCAATTATGTATTATGGCACCGAAATTCTTAGTGAATCAGGTTTCGGAACCAATGCCGCGTTAATTGGCAATATCGCAAACGGCATAATCTCGGTCTTAGCGGTTATTGTTGGTATTTGGCTTCTGGGAAAAGTCAATCGACGGCCTATGTTAATAACGGGATTGGCAGGCACGACAACATCGCTTTTACTTATCGGAATATTTTCAATAACATTAAAAGACTCCGCCGCGCTTCCTTTTATTGTCCTTTCGTTAACAGTTATCTTCCTTGCCTTTATGCAAGGAGCTGTCGGGCCGGTGACGTGGCTGACGCTTTCTGAAATTTTTCCGCTGCGATTGCGCGGAATCGGTATGGGGTTTTGTGTGTTTTGTCTCTGGACGATGAACTTTCTTGTCGGTTTTTTGTTCCCTATATTGCTCGCCCATATCGGATTGTCAGCAACATTCTTTATTTTTGTCATCCTTGGAATAGCAGGCATTCTATTTGTAAGCAAATTTATGCCAGAAACGAGAGGCATAACATTAGAGGAGCTTGAGCAGCAATTCCGCGCCTATGATGTTAGTGACATTCAAGAACCGGCAATGGAAAAAGCCAGATAATCGCCCAAGCTGTTTATTATAAGTTATTAATCATAACTTTCGTAAGCGTATACAAAATGAATGTGATCATATACGCCTGTTTCCATAGTGAACGTAAAGAGAGTAAAGCGCAATGTCACAGCGCCGCCAAATGATTTAAAATAGAACGGTGAATAAATTTGAAAAAAATCCGGTAATCGCCTTGATTATCGGGTTTTTATTGGCCTTGCTGCAATGCCTTTAATAACTGGTCTTAATGGGGCGCTTATATGATGGAGAAATTGGCAGGTAAGAAATCGTCATAGCAGGACTTTACCAAACTGCGCCTTGTGAATCTGAAGAATTTTGACAAGTTATATTTTGCGGGAGATTCATCAAACAATCGTATGTTTTTCTATCATCAGCAGCTTGGCTGATTTCTTTCTTATTTTTTGTTTTTGCCATATCATTGATGCTTTTTTCAAAATCCAATCTCGCTTTTATATCATGCAGTTGATCGTCCGAGATCTTAATGTCACAAGAGGGATTTGAACATTTATTGAAGAAAAGCCCTTAGGATTTACATACAAGCAAATATGTAATATACTGCATCACACAGGTCTTAATACCATCGTGCCAAACATAACCAAAAGAAAGATTCAACATTTTTACTCTTTTTTCTCTTAAGGCACATGAGCGATTTAAGGCCTGTCTCATGTCAACCCCTCGTATCTATATGGATGCGGGGATTTTTTTATTGTATGATATAGAAGGTTTTTGAGAAGGTTTGCAGAATATCTGTATGTACTGCTTGAAAGGAGGTGAATTGCAGTGAAGAAAGTCTTAGCATCCTTTACTGTTCTTGCAATCTTGTTATCAGGATCGCTAGCCTTAATCGGGCATTCTCAGGCAAAAACAGTAAAAGGCAATATTACATATTATTACGGTGAAGGCAAAATAGGCGCTCATGGCAAAAAGCTAGCATCTCATGATTGTGCCTTAAAAATAGGTTTTGATAACCCGCCTGCGGGAACAAAAATAAAAGTCGTTTCAGATAAGGGGAAGCAAGCGACTGTTTATAAATGGGACATGGGAAGGCTCCCGAATGCAGTCATCGATGTCATGCCGGGGGTATTTAAAACTTTGGCTGGATCATTATCCTATGGTGTGATACATGGAAAGTACACTTATTAATAAAAACATATAAGATCTAATCAAAAAGTAAAGAGTCCATCTCTTTACTTTTTGATTAAGGAGTGATTAACCTCAATGCGGCTACATAAACGTACAACCATTTTTATAATGATAGCTTTCGCAGTCTTTATTGTCATTCTGTTTTTTCTATACCAGAGGAATGACTCCTCGGTAACCGCTCAAAAATCGGCATCTCATGATGATCAAAAGTTGTTAACTGTATTTACTGATGCTCAATTAGATACTTCTTATTACCTTTTTAACGGTGATAATCAACTGATTGACAAAAGAAAAATGACAGATTATCCTTCAGCGGCACTTGGAAAAAATCATTTATATTTTACATCAAAGGATTCGGAAAATTTCACGCAGCTCTATCAGCTTAATTTAAAAACAAAAACGAAAAAGCAACTATCGCATAAATTTTTATATGTAGATAACCTTCACCTTGATAACGTTCACTCGAGATTATATATGAGAGTGGTTTTGCCTCATCACCAGAACTTTCAAATTGCTGTTTATGACCTTAAAAAAGGCGCTTTTTATGTGTTAGATCCAAAAGAAAAGGATAACAGTGTTGCTTATTTCGATTACAATCCTTCAAAGGATAAACTCCTTGTACTAAACTTTTCCGTACGGGAAGATTATAAAAATACAGATGAGGCCAATAAAAAAGGCAAACCCCCATTGCCGGCGACGATGCACTTGAATCTTTTGGCCGGAGACGGCAAAAAAATTAAAGAAATCCTTGCCGTAAAGAAATCTATTCAAGATGTATCAATGTCACCGTCAGGGAACGAAGCGCTTTTTACTGCTTCAAGCTCGTCCGGCAATACTGAAAAAAGTACGATATATAAAGTTGATCTGAAAACAGGACAAAAATACCCAATCATTTCAGATAATCACGAGTTCACTTTGCTGAAGCAATCATTAGCCCAGTATGCTAACGACGAAAATTCAATTTATTTCCTTGCGGTTTCAAAAAATGCAAGATTAATTCAAGATGAAGGCGGCAGAGAAGCAAAGGAAAGGGCGATCTATTGCTACAACTTAAAAACAAAAGAAATAAAACAGGTCTGGCATAAAAAAGGCGGCATTATTAATAACTTTTCAGTCATTAGATAGAGCTTATTTAACCTTTTGATTGTGAGTTCAGCTGCTGAAATGGCTGTGAAGGGTTTGCCCGGCATAACCACTCGAAATGAAACAGCTATACCTTTGAATTTTTCAAGAAGCCGGTCTAAAATTATTACTGAATTTTACCGTTTTGGAGGATTATTAAAAAGTGATGCATTTTCTAAGACTGCGATTCCCGACTTTGAACAAGTAACTGAATATGTTCAAAGGCTCTGTTTGTCTATGCAGAGTAAATGGGATTAGTCTGTCCTTTTTTAATAATCTTCATTTCATATTTGTGAAATAGTCATTCACCATATGCCGGCAATTTGTTTTTCCGCTTTACTTAACCATCTTTTGAAGCGGGCCTGATTGTCTGATTATGTATGAAAAAATATGTAATGTATAGGGGCTGTCCAAAAAGTCAGTTATATTTTGGACAGCCCCTTTTTTTAAAATGGTTAGAAACTTTAGAATTTTAATTGACTAAAATCCCTTTGTGTTGTATATTATATTTTAATTATATTGACTTTTCTGCAATCGATTGCATTTTTTGATGTTTTGAAAGGTTATATTGAAAATCTTTCATTTTAAATGTAAACGATTGCTTAGAAAGGAGGATAGGAATATAAGCCTTTACCAATTATGTAAGCGTTTTAATTATAAAGTGAAGGGGGTTAAAAAACATGAGCATCCAAGCGCTCTTGGAACTTCGAAACATCAGCAAAAGTTTTTCCGGGAACAAGGTGATCAAAAACATCAGCTTTAGTGTTCTTCCTGGAGAAGTTCATGTATTGCTCGGTGAAAACGGCGCCGGGAAATCAACTTTAATTAAAATGATGACAGGAGCTTATACGATAGATGAAGGGGAGATGTATTGGAACAGCAAGCCTGTGAAGTTTTCCGGCCCTGCGGATGCAATGGAATATGGGATTGCAACAGTCTATCAAGAATTGAATCTCATTCCGGAATTAACCGTCTGCGAAAATATTTTTTTAGGAAGAGAATTAAAAAAAGGCGCACGTCTTTTAGATAGAACTAAAATGCGGGAAAGGGCCAAAAACTATCTAAAAAGGCTTGGACAAAACATTGATCCCGATAAAAAGATCAGCGAGCTGGGTGTCGGCCAGCAGCAATTGGTTGAAATCGCCAAAGCATTTACAGTAGATGCCAAACTGATCATTATGGATGAACCGACAGCAAGTTTAAGTGAAACCGAAACTGAACAATTGCTTCAGACAGTTGATGAACTGATCCGGCAAGGGATCAGTATTGTGTATATATCGCATAAAATTAATGAACTAATGGAAATTGGCGATAGAATTACGATTTTAAGAGACGGTGCGAAAGTCGATACATTAGATGTTAAAGAGACTTCTCAGGATGAATTAATTGAATTGATGGTCGGCCGCGCGCTCGATGAAAAATATCCGAAAAGGCCCAGCCTTTCAATGAAACAAGAAGGGTTGCGAATAGAAAATTTAAAACTAAAGAACAGCCAATCTATCATTTCATTTTCCGCATACCAAGGAGAGATCCTGGGGATATCAGGATTAGTCGGCGCCGGACGAACTGAAATGGCAAGAGCCATTTTTGGTGCGGATGAGAAAAATTCAGGAGATGTTTATGTGTTTGGAAAAAAAGTGAATATCAAAAAACCGAAGGATGCCATCGCGGCCGGCTTTGCTTTCATTACAGAAGACCGTAAAGGCGAAGGCTTGTTTCTTGATCAATCACTGGCCTTTAACATTAATATTGCCAGTATGAAAAACTATAAAAAAGGCATGATGCTCAGCAATCGCGAGCTGCTTCAATCAGCAGGGGCTTACATAAAAGCGCTGAGAGTGAATCCTCAACGAAAGGAAGAACACGCGAGAAATTTAAGCGGAGGCAATCAGCAAAAGATTGTGATTGCTAAGTGGCTTGCAACGAAAGCTAAAATTTTTATTTTTGATGAGCCGACTCGGGGCATTGATGTCGGTGCGAAAGTCGAGGTCTATCGACTAATTAATCAGCTTGTCCAAGAAGGTGCTGTCGTTATGATCATTTCTTCTGAGCTTCCGGAATTAATGGGAATGTGCGACCGCATTCTTGTTATGAATGAAGGAACAATAACAGCGGACTTGAAAAAAGAAGAAGCAAATCAGGAAATCATTATGAAGGCTGCGACGGGAGGGAAATAGAATGGCAAATGTTGCATTCGATGAAAATCAGGAAATCGTTAAAGAGAAAAAAACGGTAAAAGCGTTTTTAAACAAATTCGGCTCATTAATTGGATTAATCCTTCTTTGTTTGATTTTAGCGATCCTTAATCGCGACTTTTTATCTTTAAATAATATCATGAATATCGCAAGACAATCATCAATTAATGCATTATTAGCTATTGGCATGCTGCTGCCGATTTTAACTGCCGGCATAGATTTATCGATTGGTTCAATTTTGGCTTTATCGATCATGTGTATGGGCATTGCAGTTGTTAATATGGGACTCAATCCGATTGCGGGCTTAATCATCTGTGTAGGAACAGGCGCCCTATGCGGTTGGGTGAACGGTATACTATTAACTAAACTGCGGCTGCCTCATCCGTTTATCTCGACGCTCGGCATGATGAACATTGCCAGGGGCTTGGCATTAATTATAACAGCAGCAGCTCCTATCGCCGGTTTCCCTATGGCTGTTCAGTTTCTTGGAAGTTCCTTTGCGGGTCCGATACCTGTCAGTTTCATTTTAGTTGTTATTATCTATATACTATTTCATCTTTTCCTAACACGCACTGCAACAGGAAAATATATATATGCGATTGGCGGCAATCGCGATGCTGCCCATCTGTCGGGGATTAATGTTGACCGGGTGCTCATTCTTGTTTATACATTGAGCGGCCTGATGTCTGGATTAGCCGGTTTGGTTCTTGTAGGACGGGTCAATTCTGCTTTCCCTCTAGCTGGTCTGGATTATGAACTTGATGCCATTGCGGCCGTTATTATTGGCGGAGCCAGTTTCTTTGGCGGTGTCGGCACTGTTTGGGGAACAATGGTTGGAACGCTTATTATCGCTGTGTTAAGAAATGGATTAAATTTAATGAATATTACGTCAGATTTGCAGAAAACCATCATTGGGATCGTCATTATTGCCGCTGTGTTTGTTGATGTACTAAGGCAAAGAGCAAGCAAGAAGCAGTAAGGATTTGTGATGATATTTGAAAGGAGGAAAACGATGAAAAAGCGGCTGTCTTTATCGCTTATATTTTTGATTTTGCTCGGTGTTGTTTTGACAGGATGCAGCAATAATGATGCGAATGTAGAAGCCAAAAGCAAACCTACAATTGTTGTTGTCCTTAAAACATTAAGCAGCCAATACTGGAAGTTCGTTGAAGCAGGCGCAAAAAAAGCCGGGGAAGATCACAATGCTAACGTGATTATTCTTGGTCCTTCATCAGAAGGAAGCATTCTTGACCAAGTTAATTTAGTCGAAGATTCTTTAACGAAAAAGCCGGATGCCATGGTTGTATCTCCATCACAGCCGCCGACGCTTATCCCGGTTTTTAAGAAAGCTAAAAAGATGGGTGTTCCAATATTATTAGTTGATACGGATGCCGATTGGGATGACAAAACATCATTTTTGGGAACTGATAACGTAACCGCTGGCCGTCAAGCTGGAAATTTACTGGCTCAGAAATTAAAGCCCGGTGACAAAGTCGTTTTAATTGACGGAGCCCTGGGAAATACAGCCACTGATGCGCGTTCCAAAGGAGCCAAAGAGGCGCTTGAAAAGCAGCATATTAAAGTCGTAGCCGAACAGCCGGCCGACAGTGATAAAGCGGAAGCAGAAGCGGTGATGTCCAATATATTACAAGTCCATCCTGATATTAACGGCGTTTATTGCGCCAATGATGACATGGCAATCGGTGCAGCGCGTGCCATTCAAGCCCATCATTTAAAAGTTCCAATCATTGGCACGGATGGAACGATTGAAGCCGTTAACTCAATTCTTAAAGGGGATCTCGCCGGAACCATTGCGCAAAAACCGTATGACATGGGTTACCGCGGTGTTGTAAACGCGTTAAGAGCAGCCGGCGGAAAAAGTGTCAAAAAGCGCATCGATACCGGTGTAGCTGTTATTTCAAAAGAAAACGCCAAAAAGGAATTAAGTTTTTTGCAGAAGATACTCGGGCAGTAAATTTTTCGGTTTTAAAATCTATTGGTGCAATCGATTGCAAAACTTGAGGACAGAAGATGGGTTAGGTGATGTTTACCCCTGCCCAACCTATGGTTATTGTGTATGGGAAAATAAAAAAATAAAGCCAACTGATCATTTTATGCCTTGTCATTGTGATGTTAAACAGAACCAATAGGTTTAACATCATTTTTTTTATAAATTTTGTATCTTTTTTACTAAATTAATCATTATTATTTTAAAATGTTATGCAATCGAATACAATAAAATATGGTGATTAAAATGAAAATGAGCGACGTAGCAAAATTAGCGAATGTATCCACTGCAACTGTTTCAAGGGTTCTCAGTCAGCCTGAGAAGGTAAGTAAAGATACTAGAGAAAAAGTTATGAAAGTGATTAAAGAATTCAATTACCAGCCGCATATGGTTGCACGGCAATTTAGAACAAAGGAAACAAAAACAATACTTGTCGTTGTCCCCGATATCACAGACGCTTTCTTTTCAGAAGTGCTGAGGGGCATTGAACATATGGCGGTCCGCAACGGCTATCAGGTGATTTTAGGGGACGCAGAGAATGATCCCAAAAGAGAAAAAGAATATACTAATTTATTGCTTCAGAGGCAAGCGGATGGCATGGTATTGCTGACGGCGAGAATGGATCAACAAGATTTAGAAAATATTTCAAATCATTTTCCGATGGTGCTTGCTTGTGAATATATCGACGGATTAGATGTGCCTACGGTTTCGATTGATAATATCAGCAGCGCTAGAAAAGCGACAGAACACCTCATCCATTTAGGCCATACTAAAATTGCCCATATCACAGGCCCGATGAATGTCGTGCTCAGCCGCGACCGATTAAAAGGCTATCAACAAGCCATGTTAAGCCACGATATAACTATTAATCCGGCATATATTCAAGAAAGCGAGGTTAGCTTTGAATCTTCCTATGATCAGATGATGAAATTATTAGCGTTAGAAACGCCGCCTACTGCTGTATTTGTTTTTAATGACGAAATGGCAATCGGGGCCATTAAGGCGGTCAAAGACAGCGGGCTGAACGTTCCCAAAGATGTGGCGGTCGTCGGCTTTGATAATCTGAAAATGTCATCTATATATGAACCGAATATTACAACCATTCACCAGCCGAAATATGAAATCGGCAGCAAGGCTATGGAATTGTTATTAAAACTGATCAATGGCGAAACCTTGCAAAAGAAAAGATTTGTCTTAAATGATAAATTAGTCGTCAGAGAATCGAGTGGTGCAAATAATAAAAAGGTTACACCCTAAATCTATCATATGATCTGATACTGTGTTTTTTCTCTCAGCGATAATCATTTTTAATTTGATAGGGCTTTGGCTGCGGAAAGAAATCAACCGTGAATCGTTCAACGGTTTATTAGGCCGCTCGTCGGCTTTAGGATAATTTGAAAACAAACATAAGCAGCACAGACCAAGACCATGGTTTGTGCTGCTAAGCATGTTTTGGGCATTTATTTTTCAGATTGACCGCCATTAATGATACTAATCAATGCCACAACAGATATAACTAACAAAATACTAAATATAATGGCTGCTATGTTTCCAAACCAATAAATGAACAATGGCAAAATAGCAATCATCATGCCAACGATAATAACAAAAGCGCCCGCTTGTTTAGCTAATTTTCTTTTGTCTCCTTTATATTTCTCTTCTCGATAGCCTGCTATAAGGAAAAGCATCTTCTTAAACCAGATTAAACATCCCAATAACATTAATATGGCTCCTATAAAAATAGAACCAACAGTATTAGCAGTCATTTTTTCGCACCTCCATAATTTTCCTGTTTAATCCATTATAACAATTGCTATTGAGATTTGAATGGCTTTTTTTTAATGTTTCAATGTTCTTAAGTAACTATGTTCCAAATATTCAATAGTAGCTTCATTGAATTTAAAAAGTAATAGGGGAATGATGATTTAAAAAATCATAAACTAAATTTGGATGGATGAAGGAAAAAAGTTGTCTAAGTTCACTAGTTATGCCTGCTCCAACTATTTGACGCAGAACCGAACAAGAGCTGCTGGCGCAAGATGGATGCATACACATAAGCAGGAAATCAGCGTTAATAACGATATATTTTGGTCGTGAAGGAATTAAACCGCAAAAAACAAGAAGAAATGCCTACCCCTTGATTGATATGCTAAATAAGAAAAAGGGGTGAGGCGTGATGAACAATCCATCTATTGGATTATTTCAAGGCATTGCATTATACATTGCAGCCATTTTGGGATCAGGGGTCCTCTTTTTATCAGAGGTTGCAGCCTCAATAGCAGGTCCTGCGTCCATTATTTCTTGGCTTATCGTGATTTTTATTAGCTTTCCTCTCGCATACTCATTTGCAAGTCTGGCCCGGCAATATCCAGATGCCGGAGGAGCTGCAACTTTTGTTAGAATTTCTTTTGGATATCATTTGGGCTGTATTGTCGGATGGTTTTACTTTGTAACGGCGGCAGTTGGCCAAACGATTGTATCGTTAACCGGCGCTTTTTATGTTAGTGAAGCATTTGGATTTTCACATGTTGAAACTACATTAATTGCCGTCTTTATGTTGTTAATTGCAGGTGTTTCGAATTATTATGGTGTCAATGTTAGCGGTAAAGTAGCGTTGGTTTTAAGTGCTTGTTTATTAGCTCTTTTATTGTTGACTGTCTTTGTGTCATTGCCAAGTATACAATGGAGGCATTTTACTCCCTTTGTTCCGAATGGATGGTTTTCAGTTGGGAGTGCTGTAACGGTGATTTTTTGGTCATTTTTTGGCTGGGAGGCGATTTGTAGTCTGGCCAATCATTTTAAAAGGCCAGAAAAAGATATTGTGAAAGGAACTGCCGTAAGTGCTATTATCATAGGGCTCTTGTTTTTGGCACTAAGTTTTGTGACCATTGGGACAGCAGCGTATGGCAGTAAAGAAACTAACCTCTCGCCTATCAGTATCATAATGGGTAATACATTCGGAGTTGAAGTCAAAGTTGTCACAGCGGTATTGGTATTTATCATTTGCACAGGGACAGCAAATGCATTTGTAGCAAGCTTAACTCAATTAGGGTATGCCTTAAGCAGGGATGGCGCTTTTCCAAAGTTTTTTTCAAAACGGCATACAACTGCTAAAATTCCTAGACGCATGGTTTTATTTGTCATCTGTTTTGCGCAAGCAGGGGTTTTAGTGACGAGGGGACTATCGTTAACGTTTAATGATATTTTGTTTATCCCGACTTCTCTCGGGATATGGGTTTACATTCTTTCTATGGCAGCAGGGGTTAAATTGTTTAAGAAAAACACGCTGGCATGGTGGGCATCATTAGGATCCTTCATTTTATGTTTGCTCGTGATTCCTTATTTTTCAAGTGTATATTTTCGTTCCGGCAATTGTCGCAGCATTATATGTTATTTATAAGCTTTTGGAAAGGAGATTTTTTTCCGATAGGGAGGTTTTAAAATCCAATGAAAAACCTAAACGATATTTCTAAAAACGATATGTGGGAAGCAATAGTTTCGTCCGATCCTGCATATGATGGGATATTTTTTTATGCGGTCAAGTCAACGGGGATTTTTTGCCGGCCGTCTTGTAAGTCTAAAGTGCCGAAGTATGAAAATGTATCCTTTTTTTTAAATGCAGCCGAAGCTCTAAAAGCTGGATATCGACCTTGCAAGAGATGTCGGCCTGATTTAAAATCAAAAAATTATGACCCATTCAAACCGATTATAGATGACACTATACACATTATAGAAAATAATTATGATCAAAAACTGCTGCTGGCTGAAATCGCATCAAAGGTAGGGGTAAGCCGATTTCATTTAGATCGGATTTTTAAGGTCAGGACAGGGTATACCCCACGGCTGTATTTAGAAAAAGTCAGAATCGAGAAGGCAAAGGGGCTTCTTTTAACAACCTCCTTAAATAGCACAGAGGTTGGTTATCAAATAGGCTATCAAAGCATTTCAAGCTTTTATCATGCGTTTAAACGCAGAACGGGACTTTCACCGAGTCAATTTCAAGACAATAGTAACAAAGACTTGTAGGGTCTAACTTGAAATCTTATTCCTTTAACAACCGGGCAGTCAAATCACTTGTAAGAACAATAGCGGATGAATGTAATGAGTTTTGAACCTTTTGGCTGTATGAAAGCTAATTTCATTATATAGGACTTATTTCATCATTTCTTTTCCATTCGTTTACAATGAAAAGTTTCCAATGTTACAATTGATTTATTGAATTTACAAAATTTTTTATTAGGAACCCAAAAAATTATATTCGAAAGTGAAGTGAAAGAGTATTGGTCGGTTCACTAACAATTTCTTCTATAATATTTATGATTGTAGTCTCAATCTTAGTTCCTATTGGTTCATTAATCTATCTTAAAAAAAGAGTAACAATGATACCATGGAAACCTGTTCTAATAGGTGTTTTAATTTTTATTGTTTTCTCTCAAATGCTTGAAAAGTTTTTAAATGTCTATATTTTAAACATAAATCCCTATACTTCAGCATGGTTTAATAATCCTTATTTGTATGCATTATATGGCGGTCTTGCTGCTGGCATATTTGAAGAATTAGGCCGGTTTATAGGATTCTATTATTTATTGAAAAATGATCGGGAATGGAAACATGGCATTGCATATGGAATAGGTCACGGAGGAATTGAATCTATATTAATTGGTGTTTTTGGCGGAATACAATTTTTGACTTTATCCTTTTTGATCAATTCAGGGCAATTTAATACTTTACTTAATTTACATGATAAAAGCGATTCTTCATTATTAATGATAAAGGAACATTTGATAAATCAGCCAACCTTCTTTTTATTAGGGGGAATTGAACGAATCTTTAGTTTTGTTATTCAACTTTCATTATCTTTATTGGTTCTTTATGCCATTCGCAATAAAAAAATTAGATTCCTGTTATATGCAATATTGATCCACACTAGTGTAGACTTTTTTGCGTTAATTTCTCAAAAGTTCCAGCTGAGCCCTTTTTTTGTAGAAGGAATCCTTTTTATTATGATGATTTTTTCTTGGATTCATATTATTAAATCAAAATTATGGTTCTCAAAAACATCCGCTGGCAATTCAAATAATCAAAGTCTTTAACATATTATTGTTTATTTTAAAAAACATGGTTATTTGCTCAAACATTCTGTACCGCATTTATTAAAAAGTATAGAATTGTATACTTTTATGCAGAGTTAGATTGGCTGCCAACAAATTATAAAGGGTTTGCGAAAATATTTTAATGAACTATGGTGAATCATGTGTACTGTAAGGTATTTCCTCTAAAAAATAGGTTCATAAATTCCATACAAGTGCAATTATATAGGGAAAACCTTTCTTTTTTTAATTCTAAAGTTCAGTAAGGGTGTCGCTTAACAGAAATAGCGTATATAATAAACAGTAAATATAAATATAAGTTAAATAAAGTGAAAAAAATAACTTTTTCTATTCAAACATGGGGGAGAGGAAGGTAAGTGAATAGGGAAGTTCAGAAAATAATGGCTAAAATACATATTTCTTAAAATGGATATTAAATACTGATAAATCAAAAAAAGGTAATGTAGACTGACTTAGATACAAGGTAGTGGGGTTAATATGACTATAAATATTAAAGAAGTTTTTAAAACAATGAATGACTTTGAATTAGTAGAAATTTATGGCCAATGGCTAGCTGAACTTAAAGTAAGAAACATGATTAGAACAAATAATGTAGTAGGAGAGTTAGGGGAATATTTAGCTATTAAATATTATCAAGATACTCCAAGATTGCCCAAATTGCAGGCTGCACCAACAGGAACTCAAAATATTGATGCTATCAGTATAAATGGTGATAGGTATAGTATTAAATCAACAACGGGGAATGTGACAGGAGTTTTTTATGGGCTTAATGACCCTCAACATTCTCAAGAAGATAAACAGAAATTTGAATATGTGATATTAGTTAAATTTAATAAAGATTTTTCTTTACAAAAAATTTTAGAGTTGGATTGGGAGACATTTCTAAAACATAAAAGATGGCACAAAAGAATGAGGGCTTGGAATTTATCTATAACTAAAGAGTTAATAAATGATTCTAAAGTAGTTTTTGAATCTGAATCAATTTCATAATTCCATTGTATAAAGAAAAACAGACCTGGAGGATTTTGATACCTTTAAAAATTTTAAATCTACGAAGCTTGTTGTTGATTTAACATGGCATTAATACGATCAGCAGCTAATTTTGAAGCATTATAAACTAAGGCTACAATGTCAAAATGAATTTTGGCACGTTTCCCGGTGCGATATTAGAATTATAGTATAATAACATAGAAAAGCAACGTGGTGTAATAAAAATCACATAGAACCTGGAGATTTAAATATGAGCGATCAATTAACTCAAATTGTGTCATTACTAGATAACCTAAATGGGAAAGTCGATGGATTAAATAAAAGAATGGACATAATGCAAGAAGATATTAAAAATTTAAAGCAAGATGTTAAAGAGATAAGGGATGACGTAAAAGAGTTGCGAATCGAAAGCATTAATGCCGATGAAAAGATTTTAAGTAAGTTAACAAGTTATCAGCAAAGAATAGGTAGCGATATTTCATTTTTAAATAGTGAAGTAGCTGATATAAAATTAAAAGTACACTGATTGAGTAATTAAATCCTTTTAAGTGATTAGAGTTATGTTATAACTGGTATTGAACATTGAGTATATATAATGGACCCAAGAAATTAGACACGAAGAAAGGATATGTTAAGGTAGGTTTATGAAACGAAAAAGATATTCATCCGAATTTAAAGCGCAAATA
>NZ_JAFBER010000024.1 GCF_016908855.1 Scopulibacillus daqui
ACATGTCTGGCGGCAATGGCGAAGAGGTCACACCCGTTCCCATCCCGAACACGGTCGTTAAGCTCTTCAGCGCCGATGGTAATTGGGGGCTTCCCCCTGTGAGAGTAGGACGCTGCCAGGCAATCGTATCAAGAGATAGTCCTTAAAGAGGTCTATCTCTTTTTCTTTGTGTAAAATGATGAACATACAGACTGTGCGCTGTTGAGTTGATTATTTGGGGCGAAATATGCTATAAAACTGTGATTAATGATAATATTATAAGGAAATCATTAAGATAGAAGCGATTCGTGATATGATAGAATTGTCTGCAGAGGTTTTATATGTATAAATAAAACAAAACTAAGGGTGTAAATTGTGGTAGATGAATTTAGCCTTATTCAATCCATTCAACCGAAAGAAAAGCGGCACAAAGATCTTATGACAGGCATTGGTGATGATGCGGCAGTTTATAGAACAGATCATCATGCTGAACAAATGATTTGCATGGATACGATGACCGAAGGCATTCATTTTACAAGCGCAACAATGAAGGCGTATGATATAGGTTGGAAAGCACTGGCTGCTAATATCAGCGATATTGCAGCAATGGGCGGCTTTCCAGACTATTACTTAGTATCTGTTGCCATGCCTTCAGAATGGTCCTCAGAAATGAAAGAAATGTACAGAGGGATGGAGGACCTTGGCTCAATGTTTCAAATGGACCTTATCGGCGGTGATACGACATCGAGCCGCAGCGGATTAGTCATCACGATTACAGCCGTTGGACATGCGGAACAAGGAAAGGTCTTCTTAAGAAGCGGAGCAAAGCCTGGAGATCTTGTATTTGTTACTGGATATTTAGGTGAAAGCGCCGCGGGTCTTGCCCTTTTACTAAAAGACATTGACATAAATGATCAAAAGGCGAAACACCAATTAATTAAAAGCCACCAAAGGCCGATGCCGCAAGTAGAAGCGGCAAGACTATTGCGAGGTATTCCTTCACGCTTTGCGGTTAACGATATCAGCGATGGTTTAGCGAGTGAAGCGAATGAAATTGCAGAAGCAAGCGGTGTAACAATAAATATTAATTATCAAAGTTTGCCGGTGAGCAAGTCCCTGTCGCAATTGGATGCTCATGATCAACGGCGGTTCATGTTAAGCGGCGGAGAGGATTATCAATTGCTGATCACTGCGCCGGAGGAAAATAGTGAAGTCTTAAGAGACGTTTTTATGAAGCATGGCGTTCTTTTAACGAAAATTGGTGTCGTAACGAGAGGACGTCCTGAGGTTTATCTTATAGATAAAGGCACTAAGACACTTTTAACTAAAAGCGGATATAACCATTTTAAATCTAATAAGGAGTAGTATAGATGTTTCAATGGATTTGTCAAACACCCGATGAAACGATGGCGTTGGCGGAAAAATTAGCGGAGCATTTAACTCCCGGTGACGTTTTGACATTGTCAGGAGATTTAGGGGCTGGCAAAACAACCTTTACCAAAGGCATTGCAAAAGGGCTGGGGATAAAAGACGTTATAAACAGTCCTACTTTCACAATCATTAAAGAGTATCACGGCGGGAAAATGCCGTTGTATCACATGGATGTTTACCGTATTAACAGCGATGAAGATCTTGGTTTTGATGAATATTTGGACGGTGACGGCATAACTGTCGTAGAATGGGCAGATAATATTGCATCGTGGCTTCCAGATCATTTATTAAAAGTTGAAATTGAACATTTAGGAGAAACAAAACGCAAAGTGTCGCTATTTCCGGTTGGTGAACGTTTTGAACAGATATGTAAGGAGTTAATGAACGATGAAAATACTTGCCATTGATTCATCCAATCTAGTGATGGGAGTAGCGGTGAATGATGAGGAGCGCGTATTGGGCGAATTGATCACTAATGTCAAAAAGAATCATTCTATTCGTCTGATGCCTGCTATAGAACAGCTTTTAAAAGATGTTGATCTTAATCCGAATGATTTGGACCGGATAGCTGTAGCAATGGGACCGGGCTCCTATACCGGAGTAAGAATTGGAGTCACAATAGCCAAAACTTTGGCATGGACATTAAATAAAGATTTAGTCGGTATATCGAGTTTAGAAATTTTAGCGCAAAACGGCCGTCATTTTAACGGGTACATTATTCCCTTTTTTGATGCGCGCCGCGGGCAAGTTTATACAGGCATTTACAAATGTGAGAAGGGAATTGTAAAAGTCGTCGAAGAAGATAGATTAACTTTATTGGATAAATGGCTCGAACATCTGGTTCAATATGATCAACCTTTATTATTCTTGGGAAACGATTTGGAAAAACATCGTCAAACCATTAAAGATTATTGCGGTACGCTGGCGGTCTTTCCAGAAACGACAATGAATAATCCGAGACCTTCCGAGCTTGCCAATTTAAGCATTGGGCGGCCGGCTGTTCCTGATGTTCACCAGTTTGTTCCGCAATATTTGCAGCTGGCTGAAGCTGAAGCGAAATGGCTGGACAAACAGAAGAGGTCCTATACATGATTGTTCGTTCAATTTCCTACCGTTTCATGACAATAGAGGATATTGATCAAGTCCTTCAAGTAGAGGAAAGATGCTTCAGCAATCCTTGGAAGAAAGAAGCATTTGAAAATGAACTGTTGAATAACCGTTTTGCTGCCTATCTGATAGCGGAAGATGAGGATAAGATTGTTGGCTATTGCGGTGTTTGGGTCATTATTGATGAGGCGCATATTACAAATATAGCAGTGCTGCCTGATTACAGAAGACAAAAGATTGGTGAGGGATTGTTAAGGAAAACAATACATTATGCCACCCTTCGCAAGGCTAGAAAAATGAGCTTGGAAGTTAGGGTATCTAATAAAGCAGCCCAAAACCTTTATCACAAATTGGGTTTTCGGGACGGCGGTATTAGAAAAAGTTATTATACAGACAATCATGAAGATGCTTTAGTAATGTGGGTGAACTTATGAGTAGATTTGATCAAGAGACAACGGTGCTGGGCATAGAAACAAGTTGTGACGAGACAGCTGCAGCGGTTGTAAAAGATGGAACAAAAATTCTTTCTAATGTTGTAGCCTCGCAAATAAAAAGCCATAAACGGTTTGGTGGCGTCGTACCGGAAGTTGCCTCCAGACACCACGTAGAACAATTTACACTTGTATGTGAGAAGGCTATGGAAGACGCCAAAGTTGATTGGAAAGACCTTGATGCAATTGCCGTTACACAAGGTCCGGGACTTGTAGGAGCGTTATTGATAGGCGTTAATGGCGCCAAGGCTTTATCCTTTGCATACGATTTGCCGCTGGTGCCGGTCCATCATATTACAGGACATATATATGCCAATCGCCTGTCAGGAGATATGAAGTTTCCATTAATAGCTTTAATTGTCTCAGGAGGCCATACTGAACTTATTTATATGAAAGAGCACGGCTCCTATGAAATTATTGGCCAAACGAGAGACGATGCTGCTGGAGAAGCCTTTGACAAGGTCGCCCGAACCATTGGATTGCCTTATCCGGGCGGCCCGGAAATTGATAAATTAGCTAATATCGGAGAACCAACCATAGATTTTCCGCGCGCTTGGCTGGAACCGGATTCTTATGATTTTAGTTTCAGCGGTTTAAAGTCGGCTGTTATTAATACAGTGCATAATGCTGAACAGCGCGGTGAAGAGCTGAATAAAGCCGATATAGCGGCAAGTTTTCGCGAAAGCGTTGTTGATGTTTTAGTCACAAAGACTATTAAAGCAGCTAAAAATTATCACGTTAAGCAAATTCTCGTGGCCGGCGGTGTTGCGGCAAATCAAGGATTGCGTGAACGAATGGCATCGGCATGTGCGAAAGAAGGCATCCCGCTGTCAATTCCGCCTTTGGCGTTATGTACAGATAACGCAGCCATGATAGCGGCGGCCGGAACGATTGGCTATTTAAAAGGCCATCGGGCGGATATGTCTTTAAACGGGAAACCAGGTTTAAATATAGAAGACTTTTAGGGTCAGGCTTTGTTGGTCTGACCTTTTGTTTATCCACAATTTTTCCACACATTTTTGTGGAAAAATTCAATATAATTAATAAAACGGACGGGAATGTGGATAAAATGTGTGTATAATGTTAATAAGTGTGTTGATAATCTCTATTTTTGTGGAAAAGGTGCAAAGTGGCGTGGATAAGCTTGTTGTTAATTAAAAAGTCAGTGAATGATGTCAATTGCGTTTATTCTTTAGAAGGGTTTATTCTGAATAAAAATGATATAAAAAATCAGCCGCTTTATTCAGCGGCTGATTCATAAGCGATTTGCAATTGTTCCCATTCCTCTACTAATTGCTCAAGTTTTTCCTTATAATCGATAATCCTTTGGTTTATCTGATGAGCTTTATCGATGTCATTATAGATGTCCGGATCTAATAAGGATTGTTCCTCAGCTTCTATTTTTTCTTCTATTTGATTGATTTCCTTTTCAAGCTTACTGATTGACCGTTCTAATTGTCTTTCTTTTCTTTTCCGTTCTTTCTCTTTTTCATATTGTTCTTTGCCTTCGTTTGCTGCTTTAACAGGCTCGGTTGGGGATAAGCTCTTTTCAAGAGAAATGATTTCCTCTTGTTCCGCTTTCTTATCCACATAGTAGTCATAGTCTCCAAGATAATTGGTCAGACCTTTTTGCGATAATTCGATCACTCTTGTTGCAATGCGGTTTATAAAATATCTGTCATGAGAGACAAATAGAATGGTGCCTGGATAGTCTATTAAAGCTGATTCCAATACTTCTTTGCTGTCTAAATCAAGATGGTTTGTCGGTTCGTCAAGAATAAGCAGATTGTCCTTTTGCATCATGAGCTTAGCTAATGCAAGCCTTGCCTTCTCGCCGCCGCTTAACTGCGATACAATTTTAAGAACATCATCACCGGAAAAAAGGAAATTGCCAAGAATAGTTCGAATATCTTTTTCAGGAGTTAAAGGAAAGTCATCCCACAGTTCATCTAAGACAGTTTTGTTAGATGTCAGTTGCGCTTGTTCTTGATCGTAGTAGCCGATAGTGACGTTGCTTCCGATGCTGATCTGCCCTGATAAACGGGTGCTGCCGTTAGAAATCGCTTTTAAAAGCGTGGACTTGCCTATGCCGTTTTCACCGACTAGCGCAACACTTTCCCCGCGGGTCATCGAAAAACTAAGGTTCTTCATGACAGGCTGGGAAGGTTCATAACCGACTGTCAAATCATTAATCGAGAGAACGTCGTGACCGCTTTGTTTTTTTATTTGAAATGAAAATTTAGCTGACTTCTCCCCGTCTGCCGGTTTTTCAATGATGTCCATTTTTTCCAGCTGTTTTCGCCGGCTTTGAGCACGTTTGGTTGTCGAGGCGCGAGCGATATTTCTTTGAATAAAATCATTCAGCTTGGCAATTTCTTTTTGCTGCTTTTCATAAGCTTTTAGGCTGCTTTCATATTCAAGTGCTTTTTCTTTAAGGTATTTTGAATAATTGCCGATATACTTTCTCGCTTTCGTTTGAGACAGTTCATATACTTTCGTGACAACTTTATCAAGAAAATATCTATCGTGCGAAACAATAAGAATAGCTCCGGGATAGTGCTGAAGATAATTTTCAAGCCATGTGAGTGTCTCGATATCTAAATGGTTGGTCGGTTCGTCGAGAATAAGCAAATCGGGTTTAGTCAGCAGCAGTTTGCCTAAGGCTAATCGTGTTTTCTGTCCGCCGGATAAATTTGCAACCGGGGTATTTTCGTTATAGCCGCCGAAATTCAAACCATTTAAGACACTGCGAATATCAGCCTGATAAGAGTACCCGCCCTTTTCTTTAAAAATGTTTTGAAGAGAATCGTAGTCTTTTAATAGTTTTTGATAGCTTTGATCGTCTGAAAAAAGATCCGGCTGGGCCATTTTTTCTTCCATCGCCCGCAAGTCTTTTTCCATTTTGACGAGCGGCTTGAATACAGACAGCATTTCCTCATATATGGTGCGGTCAGACTCAAGGCTTGTATGTTGGGCTAAATAACCGACAGTTGTTTCTTTTGCGAAGATGACTTCCCCTTCATCGGGAGTCAGTTCTCCGGCAATGATTTTTAATAAAGTCGATTTTCCCGTCCCGTTTCTTCCGACTAAGGCGACACGCTCTTGTGATTGTACTTCTATACTAATATTAGATAAAATAAGATCAGCAGCATATGATTTACTAATCTTATTTGTTTGCAGTAAAATCATTATTTTCACCTCTAAATTTAAGCACACACTATATAGTTTATCTTATAATGGAAAGGGCAAGCAACTGATTGTTACGTCATTTGACGCCAATTTTCTTTTGAACCTAAAGGGGAAAGAGGCTCTTTATTCATGTACATATTACAGTAAATAAATCTATTAACGGAGGGTAAAATGAATCGTCTCACGCATATGAATGAGCAAGGGCGCGCGAAAATGGTAGACATTTCTGACAAGTCATCTACTGTCCGTACCGCCGAGGCATGCACGAGTATTGAAGTCAATGAAGATATTTATAAAGCGATTGTTAATCAAACGGTAAAAAAAGGAGATGTCCTGTCAGTCGCTCAGGTAGCGGGCATTATGGCAGCAAAAAACACATCGCAAATCATACCGATGTGCCATCCGCTTTCCCTGTCTGGAGTCGATATTCATTTCAAATGGGAGACCTCGCCCTACCGGCTGCATATTACATCGTCTGTAAAAACAAAAGGACCGACGGGAGTTGAAATGGAGGCGTTAACGGCTGCATCAGCGGCTGCTTTAACCGTTTATGACATGTGTAAAGCACTGGATAAAGGCATGGTTATCGGTCCGACTTATTTAAAGAAAAAGACAGGGGGCAAAAGCGGAGATTATTTAAGAGAAGACTTAGAGTGATTCCCAGGAGGTCGTTGATTAATGATAGAGAGAATACCCCAGGCAACGGCAAAACGCCTGCCGTTATATTACCGTACTTTGCAGCATCTATACTCATTAGGCAAGAACCGGATTTCGTCTTCTGAATTCAGTCAATCGGTTCAAATAGACTCTGCTACCATTCGCAGAGATTTGTCTTATTTGGGCGCATTAGGGAAAAAGGGTTACGGTTATGATGTCGGCCATCTTATCAATTTTTTGCGGGGGTTTTTAAACCAGGATGAAGTCACAGAAGTCATTCTGATCGGTGTCGGCAATTTAGGAACGGCATTATTGAATTATAACTTTCATAAAAATAATAATACAAGAATCATAAGAGCTTATGATATTGATGAAGCAAAAATTGGCAAGAAGATAGCGGATACGCCTATTTATCATCTTGATGATTTGCTTAACGGAGATAATAAGCATATTCCAGCCGCGATACTTACCGTACCGGCAAGTGCGGCGCAAATTGTAGCCGATAAGCTTGTCTTAACCGGCATTCGTGGTATACTCAATTTTACTCCAGTAAGATTATCCTTACCAGACCACATTCTTATCCATCACATTGATCTTTCGGTAGAGCTGCAGTCTATGGTATACTTATTGAAAAATTATCCATTGAACCCATTAGACAAGGGAGGTGAATAACAATGGGCTTAGGGCCAGGCAGCATTGTCTTGATTGCTATTGTCGCCTTAATTATCTTTGGTCCGAAAAAGCTCCCTCAATTAGGAAAAGCAGCAGGACAAACTCTCAGGGAGTTTAGAAATGCAACAAATGGTTTAGCAGAGGATGAAGAAGACAAAAAGAAGCAGGATGTTGGCAATGTCAAATAAACGGATGAGTGTCATTGAACACCTCAATGAATTAAGAAGACGGTTAATGATTGTTGTTTTTGGCTTTATTGTCACATTTATTATCGGCTTGTTGGCGGCTAAACCAGTGATTATATATTTGCAACATTCCGAACAGGCTCAGGATATAACCATGAATGCCTTTCGTGTTACTGATCCGTTGAATGTTTATATGGAGTTTGCTTTTATTATCGGAGCAGTTCTTGTTTCGCCTCTTGTCATGTATCAGCTTTGGGCATTTGTAAGCCCCGGATTGTATGAGCATGAACGAAAAGTCACATTATCATATATTCCGATAGCTTTAATTCTATTTCTTTTAGGGCTTGCCTTTTCGTACTATATACTGTTTCCATTTGTCGTTGGGTTCATGGGTCATTTAAGCAAGGAAATGCATATACAGAATGTCATTGGCATCAATGAGTATTTTTCATTTTTGCTGCAATTGACATTGCCGTTCGGTTTTCTTTTTGAAATGCCAATACTTGTGATGTTTTTGACAAGATTAGGAATTATTACGCCGCCGTTTTTAATAAAAATTCGGAAATATGCGTATTTTATATTGCTTGTGATCGCAGGCATTATTACGCCTCCGGAATTAGTTTCTCACTTAATGGTCACTGTCCCGTTGATTATTTTATATGAAATCAGCATAGGCATTTCCAAATTAGCATACAAACAATCGTTAAAAAGGCTGAGCCATGATATGTAAATCGCGGCTTGGCCTTTTTTCATAAATGCATCTTGGTATGGCATTATCTTTTTTGTTTCTTTTTTGTTAAGATAATGGTTGGGTAAAATGAATGGAGAACTGATTTCTTAGTATCGCGAAAATAGGGTAAGCATAATGTATAAAAGTAATAATGATTAAGGCGGGATGATAATGATACAATTAAAGTCAATGAATGAAATAGCGAAAATGAAAGAAGCAGGAGAGCTCTTAGCAAGAACCCACCAAGAAGTTAGAAAGCTGATCAAACCGGGTGTGACAACAAAAGAAATCGATGAATTTGTTGAGGCGTTTCTTGCGGAAAATGGGGCAACTCCTGAACAGAAAGGCTATAACGGCTATCAATTTGCGACATGCGCTTCCATAAATGATGAAATTTGTCATGGTTTCCCAAGAGAAACACCTTTAAAGAATGGAGATCTTGTCACCATTGATATGGTCGTTAATTTGAACGGTGCTCTCGCTGATTCGGCATGGTCATATGCTGTGGGAGAAGTTTCAAAACAGGTGGAGGACTTGCTTGAAGTAACGAAAGCCTCTCTTTACGAAGGCATTAAGCAAGCGGTTATCGGCAACCGGATAGGCGATATCGGTCATGCCATCCAAGCTTATGCAGAGCCAAAAGGCTACAGTGTTGTCAGAGATTTTGTGGGTCATGGCATCGGCCCTACATTGCATGAAGAACCGCAAGTGCCTCATTACGGCAAAAAAGGAAAAGGCCTGCGCTTGAAGGAAGGCATGGTTATAACCATTGAGCCAATGATTAATACAGGCGACTGGCGTTCAAAGCTTGATGATAACGGCTGGACAGCCCGTACAGTCGACGGCTCTTTGTCCGCACAATATGAGCATACTATTGCTATTACGAAAGACGGTCCAATTATTTTAACAACATTAGAAGAGCATCCTCAATAAGATCTGAGGATGCTCTTCTTTATTTCTTTCGCAGGATTCGAAGGAAATAGAACAGTGCTTTTTGGATATCAAATGCAGCTAAGGCTGATAATAAGATGGTTGTTGGATTCCACAGCGTTTCTCTAGCTTCATAAATTGCAAAATAAATAAATGCAGCTCCAAATAAAAGATAGATGAATCCCCACGTTAATCGATTTCCGTCAGCCATGGATAAATCCTCCAATAAATTGTATAAATTGCTCTTTCTCTTTTATATTTTGGACACCTGAAAAGGTAAGCCAAATGACTAATGAATTCATTGCTGCGTGGGCAAACATGGAAACAACAATTCGGCCGCTTTTCTTGTATAAATAGCAAAGAACAAATCCGACAAGGGCATAGACTAGAATATGTTTATCCATATGGGCAAAGGCAAAGAGCAGTGAACTGATAACGCCGGCGATAAGGAAATTGGTTCTTTTATATATTGCACCAAAAATAACTTTCCGAAAGACGATCTCTTCTAATATTGGCCCGATTATACCAATCACTAAGATAACGTATGGCGACATTTTGGCCATTTCCATAATATTTTTGGTGTTTTCTGATTCTGAACTTTCCCCAAAAATGTGCTGTTCAATTAAGCCGCCGGCAATTTGGGCAGCGAAAACAAGAAAAATGCCGCCGAAAGCCCACAGAGCTGTGTCAGCCAGTGGCGCTTGATGCGGTTCATGAATTTTCGACCACTCCGGTTTCAATAAAAACAGGAAAACAATGAGGGCTATCGAAAAAGTTAAGATAGTCCATACACCAGCGCGCTGTGATGGCGGAACAGCATTCAAAATCGGGGTTTTGAGAGGTATGATGACGGACAATTGACAAAGAAGGTATGTAATGAGAATCCACCAATAACGTTTTGGCAATTTAAAGCTCCTCCGTTTTTAAAAATTAAGGATAAAGTCAGAGGCCAAAAGCAAAGCATCTGAAGAGTGCGGTTCAGACTGAACTTTGCTGATCTTAAACCTCCGAATTCTAGAATATCATAGGTCGCTCTTTTATTTCATTTTATTTAATTAACAATTTGCCATGCATTAAATATAGAGTAAAACTTTTTGGCTCTCGCTTTAACTATTTTTAATAAAAAATTTTTTTAAGCACTTGCAAAATAGAAGTAAATTGATTATTATAATAACTGGATTAGCACTCAACGCATGAGAGTGCTAACAATTAAGATCATGTTTAATTAAGGAGGGTATTTCCAGTGTTAAAGCCTTTAGGTGACCGTATTGTTATCGAAACAGTTGAAAAAGAAGAAAAAACTGCAAGCGGTATCGTTCTGCCTGATTCTGCAAAAGAAAAGCCTCAAGAAGGACGCGTAGTTGCAACAGGTACTGGCCGTGTAACTGACAACGGCGAACGTGTCGCTCTTGAAGTTTCTGAAGGCGATCGCGTGATCTTCTCAAAATATGCTGGTACAGAAGTGAAATATGACGGCAAGGAATATCTCATTCTTCGCCAAGATGACATCCTAGCTGTAGTTGAATAATCATTCATTTTAAAATAAAAAATGCTACATATTTTTAAGGAGGGCAAAGACTTATGGCAAAAGAAATTATGTTTAGTGAAGATGCTCGCCGCGCTATGCTTCGTGGTGTAGATGCATTAGCTAACGCAGTAAAAGTTACACTCGGACCAAAAGGCCGCAACGTTGTATTAGAGAAAAAGTTTGGTTCTCCGCTTATCACTAACGACGGTGTTACAATTGCAAAAGAAATTGAACTTGAAGATAAATTCGAAAACATGGGCGCTCAGCTTGTTTCTGAAGTTGCCAGCAAAACAAATGATGTAGCTGGTGACGGTACGACAACAGCTACTGTTCTTGCTCAAGCAATGATTACAGAAGGTCTTAAAAACGTGACTTCCGGCGCTAACCCAATGGTCATCCGCCGCGGTATCGAAAAAGCTACTAAAGCTGCTGTTGAAGAACTTAAAAATATTTCTAAGCCAATCGAAAGCAAAGAATCCATCGCTCAGGTTGCTGCAATTTCTGCTGCTGACGAAGAAGTAGGTCAGCTTATCGCTGAAGCTATGGAACGCGTTGGCAACGACGGTGTTATCACTGTTGAAGAATCTAAAGGCTTCTCAACTGAATTGGAAGTTGTTGAAGGTATGCAATTTGACCGCGGTTATGCATCACCTTACATGGTAACTGATTCAGATAAAATGGAAGCTGTTCTTGAAAATCCGTATATCTTAATTACTGATAAGAAGATCACTAATATCCAGGAAGTTCTTCCTGTTCTTGAACAAGTGGTTCAACAAGGCAAATCTATCCTTATCATCGCTGAAGATGTTGAAGGTGAAGCGCTTGCTACACTTGTTGTGAACAAACTTCGCGGAACTTTCAACGCTGTAGCTGTTAAAGCACCTGGATTTGGCGATCGCCGTAAAGCTATGCTTGAAGACATTGCTACACTTACAGGCGGTGAAGTCATCACTGAAGATCTTGGTTTAGATCTTAAATCTGCAAGCATTGCTCAACTTGGTACAGCTGCTAAAGTTGTTGTAACAAAAGAAAATACAACAATCGTTGACGGTGCAGGCGAATCCGACAAAATCGCTGCTCGCGTAAGCCAAATTAGAGCACAACTTGAAGAAACAACTTCTGAATTTGATAAAGAAAAATTACAAGAGCGTTTGGCTAAACTTGCTGGCGGCGTAGCTGTTATCAAAGTCGGCGCAGCTACTGAAACTGAATTGAAAGAACGCAAACTTCGCATTGAAGATGCGCTCAACTCAACACGTGCTGCTGTTGAAGAAGGCATTGTGTCCGGCGGCGGTACAGCGCTTGTTAATGTTATTAAAGCTGTTAAAGGCGTCAGCGCAAGCGGCGACGAGCAAACTGGCGTTAACATCGTTCTTCGCGCACTTGAAGAACCAATCCGTCAAATCGCTAAAAACGCAGGTCTTGAAGGATCTGTTATCGTTGAAAAACTTAAAAACGAAGAAATCGGCGTAGGTTTCGACGCTGCTAAAGGCGAATGGGTAAACATGATCGATGCTGGTATTGTTGACCCAACTAAAGTAACTCGCTCCGCTCTTCAAAACGCTGCATCTGTTTCAGCTATGTTCTTAACAACTGAAGCTGTTGTAGCTGATAAGCCTGAAGAAAATGCAGGCGGCAACGCCCCAGACATGAGCGGCATGGGCGGAATGGGCGGCATGATGTAATAAGGGAATAAAAATCTTTTTACATCAAGGTTTATAGCCCATAGGTGCGCTTTAGGCGCCCGAATATAGAATGAGAGGTTTCTCATGAGTTATCCAAACTTTTGAGAAACCTCTTTTTTCATTTGTGATATAAAGCAGACTGATGTTTGTCCGTCGGTACGGCCAAGACGATCTATGAATTTGTATAACTCTATACCTGTCTTCGAGGTAAAGATGTATAAGCATGCGTAATGAAAGATGTTTGGCAAACGCTTCAATGTTAGACTTATTTTTTTGAAAAGATTTTTATTCAATCATAACAATAAAAGATATCCATTATGACGGATTAGAAAAATCATGTTTGCTTGAAGGTGTTTTTTGCCTTAACGTCAAAGTTGTATATTCGGGTTATGCCATTAAAACATTTCATCATGCTTTAAGGGGGTTGCCATGCATCAAATTAAGTCGAGAATACCTTTATTGCTGCTGTATTTCTTAGGTTTATTTTTGCTTTTGGAATGGTTAAGCTCGCTCGATGTAATCACGCGCACCGGCCATTTTAATTGGCTTTGTTTGTTTGCTGTTTTTTCCTTCTTAATTTCTTGTCTAGGGCTTTCGCTTTGGATAAGCTTGCCATTAAATTTCATAGCTATGCTGTTTGTGCTCCATAAAATATTTTTTTATCATACCACATATTTTCAAAAGTTATGGGCAATCTATTTTGTTAGTGACCTTGAAAAAAATATCAGCTTTATTATTCATGGCAATTGGGTTGGTTTAACCGAATTGTTTAAGGTTTTTGTGCTTTTAATTTTATTATGGATTTTTGGGTTATTTTTTCCTTATTTATTGACTTCCAAACGCATGGCGGTTTTTCTCGGCTTTACAATTGTTTATTTGTCATTGCTGGACATTTTCACATCGTATGATGAGGGAGAGCCCATGTTTTGGTCAATATTTATAGGTTTATTATTCATTGGCGTGCTGCGGGTTTATCATACAAGAAAACGTATTGGATAGCTAAGTGAATTATGGGAAAAATGAATAAAAGGAAACTTATCTTGAAGTAGTGCTTTTACATTGATAGAATAAATCCATAAATGTGGAAGTTCAAAATGGCTTGGCAACAGCCAAGTTTTTTTATAAAAGTGACGGGGTGAAGTTATGGAGCAACATCAAGATAATATTATAGTCCTTGATTTTGGCAGTCAGTATAACCAACTGCTTGCAAGAAGAATTCGCGATTTGGGTGTTTTCAGCGAATTATTGCCGCATACGCTGACAGCTGAAGAATTAGCAGCCAAGAAACCGAAAGGCATCATTTTCTCCGGCGGCCCTAACAGCGTCTATGGAGAGAACTCGCCAAAGTGCGATCCTAAGATTTTTGAAATGGATGTTCCGATACTGGGCATTTGTTACGGTATGCAGTTAATGAGCGCCCACTTCGGCGCTAAAGTCTCCCGTGCCAATCATCGTGAGTATGGACAAGCCAGTGTTCAAGTAAACGCGTCAAGCGCATTGTATAAAGGGCTGCCAGAGGAGCAATCTGTATGGATGAGCCATGGAGACCTTGTTGAAGCGCCGCCTGAAGGCTTTACAGTCGATGCCAAAAGCGCGTCTTGCCCTGTGGCGGCTATGAGTGATGAGAGCCGTCAGCTTTACGGCGTTCAATATCATCCAGAGGTTCGCAACAGTGAATATGGAAATGATCTGCTCAAGCATTTTGTTTTTGATATTTGCGGGGCTCGCGCGACTTGGACAATGGAGCATTTTATTGATGAAAAAGTAGAAGAAATTCGTAAGAACGTCGGTGACCGAAAAGTTCTTTGTGCATTAAGCGGCGGTGTGGATTCATCCGTTGCTGCGGCTCTTGTGCATAAAGCGATCGGCGATCAGCTTTACTGTGTATTTGTTGATCACGGTCTGTTAAGAAAAGGCGAAGCGGATGAGGTCGTTAAGACATTCCGCGATCAGTTCAATATGAATTTCATTAAAGTAGACGCTAAAGACCGCTTTTTAAATAAACTTGAAGGTGTCAGCGATCCTGAGAAAAAGCGGAAGATCATTGGCAATGAGTTTATTTATGTTTTTGAAGAAGAAGCTAACAAACTTAAAGACATTTCATACCTTGTTCAAGGAACCCTTTATACAGATATTATTGAAAGCGGGACAGAAACAGCGCAAACGATCAAATCCCATCATAATGTCGGCGGATTGCCGGAGCGTATGATGTTTGATCTGATTGAACCGCTGAACACGCTCTTTAAAGATGAAGTGCGCCGCTTAGGCACTGAACTCGGCTTGCCTGATGCTATCGTGTGGCGTCAGCCTTTCCCTGGTCCTGGGCTTGGCATCAGAGTTTTAGGAAATATTACTGAAGAAAAACTGGAAATTGTTCGTGAATCCGACGCCATCCTTCGCGAAGAAATCAAAAAAGCCGGTTTGGACAAAGATATTTGGCAATATTTCACTGTTCTTCCTGATATAAAGAGCGTCGGTGTTATGGGCGATGCACGGACTTATGATTACTGCCTAGCCATACGAGCGGTGACTTCAGTCGACGGCATGACGTCCGATTGGGCTCGGATTCCATGGGATGTATTAGGAAAAATTTCAACCCGCATCGTTAATGAAGTTGATCACGTTAACCGAGTTGTTTATGATGTAACTTCTAAGCCGCCGGCAACGATCGAGTGGGAATAAATAACGAACGATATAAAAAATGAAAATTCAAATGTTCGGTTTTTGATTGACCCTCATTAACCTGCTTGCTATAATGGTCAAGGAAACTTGATAGATTCTTTCGTATAATCTTGGGAATAAGGCCCGGGAGTTTCTACAAAGCCACCGTAAATGGCTTTACTACGAAGGACAGCAGGTCGTGTATGAGGTTGTCCTTCTGTAGATTTTGATGAAACTCCAGGTTATCAGCCTGGAGTTTTATTTTTTGGGGAAACATAGATATGATAACATTAGGTTTCCAACTTCTAACATTTTAAGTGGAGGGTCAACCTTGAATCATAACTGGATTGCTCGTTATTTTGGTTTTTCTCAGTTTAATACATCTTTTAAGCAGGAAACAGTGGCCGGCTTAACCACTTTTTTGTCGATGGCTTATATTTTATTTGTTAATCCGACTATTTTATCTGATGCCGGCATGGATAAGGGAGCTGTATTTACAGCGACAGCCATTACCGCTGCCTTTGGCACATTGGTGATGGGGATCTTAGCGAAATATCCGATTGCTATTGCGCCGGGTATGGGAACGAATGCTTTCTTTACTTATACTGTCGTCATTAGCATGGGAATTCCTTGGCAAACGGCTTTAGCCGGAGTCCTTGTTGCGGGTATTATCTTTTTGCTCATCACAGTTTTTAGGCTGAGAGAAATGATTATTAATGCCATTCCTGAGGAATTGAAGCGTGCCGCTGCGGCAGGGATTGGGATTTACATTGCTTTCATCGGTTTAAAAGGCGCCGGAATTATTGTTGGAAATAAGGATACTCTCGTTTCTTTGGGAGATTTATCGAAACCAGGAACTTTGCTGTCGATTTTCGGTCTATTAGTGACAATTATTTTAGTGATTCGTAATGTTAAAGGCGGCATATTTTACGGCTTGGTCATTACAGCTATTGTTGGCATGATTTTCAAAGTTGTGCCGCTGCCGCATCGAATTGTTTCATCAGTTCCCAGCGTTGCGCCGACCTTTGGTGCTGCATTAAATCATGTCACTGATATTAAAACGATGAATTTAATCGTTGTTGTCATTACATTTTTATTTGTTGTGTTTTTTGACACAGCCGGTACAATCATTGCGATTGCCAGCCAGGCCGGATTTATTAAAAATAATAAACTGCCGAGAATCGGCCGCGCTTTATTTGCGGATTCTTCGTCAGCTGTTGTTGGCGCTTTATTCGGAACGTCACCGACATCTGCTTATATTGAATCGTCAGCAGGCGTCGCTGCCGGCGGGCGTACTGGCTTTACTTCAGTTGTTGTCGGTATATTGTTCTTATTTGGGATGTTCTTCTCGCCATTGCTTACTGTGGTGACTTCACAAATTACAGCACCAGCGCTGATCATTGTCGGGGTATTAATGGCAGGATCCCTGAAAGATATTGATTGGTCTAATCTGGAGATAGCCATACCTGCATTTCTTACGGTTGTCGGCATGCCGTTAAGCTACAGCATTGCTACAGGCATTGCTTTAGGTTTTATTATCTATCCAATTTCAATGGCTGTAAAAGGACGGATAAAAGAAGTTCACCCAATTGTTTATGTGTTGTTTATCATATTCGTTTTGTATTTTATTTTCTTAAGCTAATATGAACAGTAAAAACTCGCTAAGGTACTGCACCCCGGCGGGTTTTTTTCATAAAATAACAGTCTGGCGTCCATACTTTAAATAAATAGAAAAATATAAGGACGTGTTTTGTATGGTTGCCCTGATTATCGCGATTATTTTTTGGCTGGCCGGCATGCTGATTATTTTTGGCGGAGAGTATTTTATTTTTAAAATAAAGCATGCGCAGCGCGACTTAAGCAAAAGCAAAGAATCACTGGAGTTTAATGATAATTCTGCGAGCATTGTTAGGGGAATAGAAGCTAAGGCTCTTGATTATATTCCTTGGTATCTGATTAGAATTGCCGCCTCAATTATAGGCTTAATTATCATCGCCATAGGTTTTGTAGCCTTAGGCTTTGTATTTCGCTAATGAAATTACCCCCGGATCTGGCTGTATTATCCGTTAGTTATTTTCATCTTCAATAACAACAACTTCGCTTACCTCCTGATCTTGAATACGCTTAAGTATGAGGGTCAGAAGGCCTTTTTTATAAACGGCATCTATTGGCTTTTGATATACAGGATGAGGCAGTTCAATCGTTCTTTCAAAATGCCCATTTGAAAATTCCTCATGAATCGTTTGATAGCCGTTAACGGGATAAGATACACGCCCTTTTAATGTGATTGTTTGATGGTTGATAAAGATTCTGACGTCTTCTTGGTTAACGAGCCCGGGCAAGGCAATAAGGCAATAAATCGTACTTGATGATTCGTAAATGTTAATCAGCGGCCACTCTCTCATAAAGATATCTTGAAAATCATGCCAAAAATCCCTGCCAAGAAAATCAGAGACAGATTTTTTCCACTCAGTAAATTTTTGTTTTTGATCCATGATGTTCACACCCTTCACCGTTTATTTTATGGGCAGATCCCTAAAAGGTGTTTTGTTTGCCAATAAAAAATTTGGGTATTTTTTCTTTATTGTTATAAAGATTTTTATGTTATGATGGCCTTGATATTGATATGAAATAAAAAGGAGGATGCCTGATGTTAAGTAATGTCCTCGGTATGGTCGTGATTATCTTTGTCATTAATATATTTTATGTCACATTAAACACGGTCAGAATGATTTTAACTTTTAAAGGTTATCGTTACTTGGCAGCGTTTGTAAGCATTTTCGAAATATGTATTTATGTACTGGGACTAGGTCTCGTGCTCAATCATTTAAACCACATCCAAAATTTGATTGCTTATGCATTGGGCTTTGCATCAGGTGTCATGGTTGGTATAAAGATCGAAGAAAAACTGGCGCTTGGCTATATTACTGTAAATGTAATTACAAGCAGGCTGGAAATGGATTTGCCGGAATTGCTCCGAAACCGCGGTTATGGAGTAACGCATTGGACGGCCCATGGCAGAAAAGGGCAGCGTCTTATGATGGAAATATTAACGCCAAGACGCAACGAATTTGATCTAATGGATACTATTAAATCTTTAGACCCTAATGCTTTTATTGTCTCGCATGAACCGAAGAATTTTTATGGCGGTTTTTGGGTCAAGTCTATTAGAAAGGGAACGAAGTCTTGAAAAAGCCGAAAAAGAAGAAGTTTGTTGTAGGTATAAATGATTCTATTCACGAGTGTCTTCAATCGATGGAAAAAGAAGGATATATACCGGTTCGGCGCATTGAAAAGCCTGTTTTTAAGGAAGGAAAAAACGGTCCGGAGATTGCCGGAAGATCCATTGTTTTTGAAGGGCGCTTAAACGAAAAAACCGAACAATAATTTATGAATAAAATAAAATGTTCGATAATAGAGTTGACATTTGCCGAAAAACCTTGTTATGATGATAGTGTTCTTAAGGAAATCATAAATACTCAAAGGGCAGATACTTAACCCTTTTGACAATACCCTCATATAATCTTGGGAATATGGCCCAAAAGTCTCTACCCGGTAACCGTAAATTACTGGACTATGAGGGAAAGTTAGAGCGTTCGGCATACAACTCGGAGAAAATTCTGAGATCATGTCCAGAAGGTTCCGCTTTCTCTTATGTTTTGCGGTCCTTCTGGACTTTTATCTTTTATTAAGAAAATTCATAGACTTTCGACGATGATTTTTCAAACATAAAATGAGGTGGTGTCACTCATGGAGCCATTAGTACGCGTCATTATGGGAAGCAAGTCGGATTGGGAGACAATGAAGCATGCTTGCGAAATCTTGGAACAATTAGACATTCCATATGAGAAGAGAATCGTTTCTGCGCATAGGACACCTGATGAGATGTTCCGTTATGCAGAACAAGCCAGGGAAAGAGGAATCAAAGTTATTATCGCCGGCGCTGGAGGCGCTGCCCATTTGCCGGGAATGACAGCGGCAAAAACAACGTTGCCAGTGATAGGCGTCCCTGTTCAATCAAAGGCTTTGAATGGACTTGATTCGCTTCTTTCCATCGTACAAATGCCTGCGGGGATTCCTGTGGCGACAGTAGCGATTGGTCAGGCTGGAGCGGCAAATGCCGGTTTGCTTGCAGCTCAGATTTTATCGGCTAATGATGAGGCTGTTGCCCAACGTTTGGAAAATTACAGACTTTCTTTAGAAAATAAAGTAAAGGAAAGTGATTTGCCTTGATGATAAATCGTATTTTACCTGGAGAAACAATCGGGATTCTTGGCGGCGGTCAGCTTGGAAGAATGATGGCGATTGCGGCAAAAGAAATGGGCTTCCGTACAGCTGTGCTCGATCCAGCCGATAATAATCCATGTGCACAAGTTTCCGATGAAGCCATTGTCGCACCATACAATGATCTCGCAGCTGCGAAAAAGCTGGCTGAGACAAGCGACGTTATTACTTATGAGTTTGAAAATATTGATCTTGAAACAGTGAATATCCTAGAGAAAAATGCCTACTTGCCGCAAGGGCACAGGCTGTTGGATTTAACAAAAGACCGCATTAATGAAAAAGACATGCTGACGCGTTCAGGATTGAAAGTAGCGCCATATCAAGCGGTCAATACTACTGAAGATTTAGAAGAAGCAATCAATCAAATCGGGCTTCCGGGAGTGTTAAAAACTTGCCAGGGAGGTTATGATGGAAAAGGCCAATATGTTATAAAAGATAGTGGTGACCTTGAGCAAGTAAAGGATGTTGTCGACGGTAGAACAAGATTCATTTATGAGAAATGGCTTGATTTCGATAAAGAAATGTCTGTTATCGTAACGAGAAGCACAACAGGAGAAATCGCAGTGTTCCCGGTTGCTGAAAATATTCATGTCAATAATATTCTTCACCATACCATCGTGCCGGCCCGCATATCTGAACAAGTCGAAAAAGAGGCGACCGACATGGCCATCACGCTCGCTCAGAAAATGTCTTTGGTCGGAACGCTGGCTGTTGAAATGTTTTTAACAAAGGATCAACAGATTTATGCTAATGAATGTGCACCGAGACCGCACAATTCAGGACATTTTACTATTAATGCTTGTGAAACATCGCAATTTCAGCAGCATGTTAGAGCCGTATGCGGATGGCCGTTAGGGAAAACAACACTGTTGAAACCAGTTGTTATGGTTAATATTCTCGGACAGCATCTTGAACCTGTTCTAAAACGAATCGATCAACTTTCCGATATGCATCTGCACCTTTATGGGAAAGAAGAAGCGAAAACGAATCGAAAAATGGGTCATCTCACTATTTTAGGTGAAAATATAGAAGAAGCACTGCAAAAAGCAGCAGAACTAGGCATTTGGCCAAATTTGACACAGTCGGAGGCAACAGTATGATTGAACGTTATACAAGACCTGAAATGGGAGATATTTGGACAGAAGAAAATAAATTTAAAGCTTGGCTTGAAGTTGAAATTTTGGCATGTGAAGCTTGGTCGGAGCTGGGCATCATTCCTAAAGAAGATGTGAAAAAATTAAGAGACAACGCGGCTTTTTCGATTGAACGCATTCACGAAATTGAACAAGAAACAAGACATGATGTCGTCGCCTTTACAAGAGCGGTCTCTGAATCTCTCGGCGAAGAAAAAAAATGGGTTCACTACGGGCTGACTTCAACTGATGTTGTTGATACAGCGCAATCCTATCTATTAAAGCAAGCCAATGAGATCCTTTTAAAAGACATTGAAAACTTTATTGAAGTGATTAAAGCCAAAGCAAAAGAACATAAATATACCATCATGATGGGCAGAACGCACGGCGTTCATGCTGAACCAACGACATTCGGATTGAAGATGGCGCTATGGTATGAAGAAATGAAACGAAATCTTGAACGTTTCAAACAAGCTGCTGAAGGCATTCGCTTCGGCAAACTCTCCGGTGCGGTCGGTACTTATGCCAACATTGATCCTTTTGTCGAAAAATATGTTTGTGAAAAATTAGGTTTAAAACCGGCGCCAATTTCAACACAAACTTTGCAGCGCGATCGTCACGCCCATTATTTATCTGCGCTTGCATTAACGGCTACATCCATTGAAAAGTTTGCCGTCGAGATTCGCGGATTGCAAAAATCGGAGACGCGTGAAGTTGAAGAATTCTTTGCAAAAGGACAAAAGGGTTCATCAGCGATGCCTCATAAACGCAACCCAATCGGTTCAGAAAATATGACAGGATTGGCTAGAGTCATCAGGGGATATATGATGACTGCCTATGAGAATGTACCGCTGTGGCACGAACGTGATATCTCTCACTCTTCTGCAGAGCGCATCATTCTACCAGACGCTACGATTGCTTTAAATTATATGCTTAACCGCTTCGCTAACATTGTTAAAAACTTAACTGTTTTCCCGGAGAATATGAAGCGAAATATGTATAAAACGTTCGGCTTAATTTTCTCTCAGCGTCTGCTCTTGACACTTGTTGATAAAGGGCTCAGCCGTGAAGAAGCTTATGACATGGTACAGCCGAGGGCGATGGAAGCGTGGGAAACTGAAACATCATTTAAGAGCATTGTCGAGAAAGATGAACGGATCACAAATGTGTTGACACAACAGGAAATTGACGACTGCTTTGATGAAACTTACCATTTGAAAAATGTTGACGTGATTTTCGATCGCTTAGGTTTAAATGACTAATAATTAGTGTTCAAAAGGAGGGGAACGTGACCGGCAGCGAAGAAATCTCCCGGTCACATTTCCCGGACTTTTTGAACAACACAATAAAGGAGCCGAACAATAATGAGTAGTCAAATGCTCTATGAAGGCAAAGCAAAAAAAATCTTCAAGACAGAAGATCCATCTACCTTGCTTGTTCGTTACAAAGATGATGCAACGGCCTTTAACGGGAAGAAAAAGGCGGTTATTCCGGGCAAAGGGAGACTGAATAATCTTATTAGTTCTAAATTATTTGATGTTCTGAACAGAAAAGGCATTAACAATCATTTTGTCAAACGCTTATCTGATAATGAACAATTGGTGAAAGCCGTTGAGATTATTCCGCTTGAAGTTGTCGTAAGAAATATCGCGGCCGGAAGCTTATCTAGGCGGCTTGGAATAGAGGAAGGCACCCCTCTCAAACGGTCAATTATTGAATTTTACTTTAAAGATGACGCGCTTGGCGATCCAATGATTAATGATGATCATATTCGCATGATGGACATTGCAGATGACAGCGATTTAGTTCAAATCCGGCAAACGGCTCAAGACGTCAATCGCGTATTAAAGGAAATATTTGACGGTATCGGTGTATTGCTTGTGGATTTTAAATTAGAGTTTGGCAAGCTGAAATCAAATGGCGGCATTGTCCTTGCGGATGAAATTTCACCGGATACTTGCAGACTTTGGGACAAGGCAACGCATGAAAAGTTGGATAAAGATGTCTTTCGCCAGGATATAGGAGACTTGCCGCAAGTCTATGAAAAATTGCTAGAAAGGCTGGAGGATGCCCAATGAAAAAAGTAAAAATTTATATTACGCTTCGTGAAAGTGTTCTTGATCCCCAAGGACAGGCAGTCATGGATTCCCTTCATAACATGTCGTATGAAGATGTTAAAGACGTTCGAATTGGAAAATATATTGAACTCGAAATGGAAGATTCAAAGAATCTGACTAATAGAATTGAAGAAATGTGCGAAAAGCTGTTGGCCAATACCGTGATCGAAAACTATAGGTACGAGATAGAGGAAGGTGTCACGCAGTGAAAACGGCTGTCATTGTCTTCCCAGGATCCAATTGTGACACAGACATGTACTGCGCGATTAAAGAAGGCTTGGGCGAAGAAGTTGAATATGTGTGGCATGATGATTCTTCCCTGGATGGATTTGATGCCGTTATGATTCCCGGCGGTTTCTCATATGGCGACTATCTCCGCTCTGGAGCGATTGCCAGGTTTTCTAAAATCATGCCGGCGGTTATTCAGGCTGCGAACGCCGGAAAACCGGTGCTTGGCGTGTGCAATGGGTTTCAAATCTTGTTAGAAGCCGGACTGCTTCCGGGAGCGATGCTGAGAAATAAAAAGTTAAAGTTTATTTGCAAAACGGTTCCTTTAGCCGTAGAAAATGCCGAAACACTATTTACTGCAGGATATAAGAAAGGCGACATCATCCAAATTCCTATCGCCCATGGTGAAGGCAATTATTACTGTGATGAGAAGACGCTGGAGCAATTACAAGAACAAAATCGCATTGTTTTTAAATATCATGGCAACAACCCAAATGGTTCGATTGACAATATTGCCGGCATCATTAATGAAAAAGGCAATGTATTAGGCATGATGCCTCACCCAGAGAGAGCTGTAGATATGTTATTGGGCTCCGATGACGGTCTTAAGTTATTTCAATCAATTTTACAACACTGGAGGGAATCGCATGCCGCAGTTACTACATGAACCAACACCGGAAATGATTGCTGAAGAGAAGATTTACCGTCAAATGGGTCTTGCAGACAGGGAGTTTGATGCCATTCAAGAGCTTCTGGGCCGGAAACCAAACTATACAGAAATCGGCTTGTTTTCAGTGATGTGGTCCGAGCATTGCAGCTATAAAACTTCAAAGCCTGTATTAAAAAAATTCCCCAGCACGGGAGCCCGCGTTCTTCAGGGACCTGGAGAAGGCGCAGGAGTTGTTGATATCGGCGACAATCAAGCGGTTGTATTTAAAATTGAAAGCCATAACCATCCTTCAGCCATTGAGCCTTATCAAGGTGCGGCGACCGGTGTCGGCGGGATCATTCGCGATGTTTTCTCCATGGGCGCTCGGCCGGTAGCTCTTCTGAATTCATTGCGCTTCGGCGATTTGAATCAAGCACGGGTTAAATATTTATTTGAAGAAGTTGTAGCCGGCATCGCAGGGTACGGAAACTGTATCGGCATCCCGACGGTAGGCGGCGAAGTCCAATTCGATGAATGTTATAATGGGAACCCGCTCGTTAACGCGATGTGCGTCGGTTTAATCAACCATGAAGATATCAAGGTTGGCCAAGCCAAAGGCATCGGCAACACAGTGATGTATGTTGGGGCGAGCACTGGGCGTGACGGCATTCATGGCGCGACGTTTGCTTCTGAAGAACTGAATGAGCAGTCTGATGAAAAGCGTCCCGCTGTTCAAGTTGGCGATCCATTTATGGAGAAGCTGTTGCTTGAAGCTTGTCTTGAGCTTATAAAGAACGACGCGTTAGTCGGCATCCAAGATATGGGCGCCGCAGGGTTGACTTCTTCATCAAGCGAAATGGCAAGCAAAGCGGGTGTCGGCATTCATATGAATCTCGATCTCGTTCCGCAGCGCGAGGCAGGGATGACCCCTTATGAAATGATGCTGTCTGAATCGCAAGAGCGTATGCTTATTGTTGTCAAAAAAGGCCGTGAAGAAGAGATTAAAGACATTTTTGCCAAATGGAACCTTCACGCCGTTGCAATCGGGGAAGTTATTGAAGAGAAAGTGCTTCGTCTCGAACACAAAGGCAAGATTGCAGCTGAAGTGCCGGTTGATGCCCTTGCCGAGGAAGCGCCTGTGTACCATATGCCTTCTAAGATTCCAGATGACTATAAAGCCTTCCAAAAGCAGCCGGTTTGGAAGCCGAATATCCAATCGCCTAAAGACGTGCTCTTACGATTATTGCGTCAACCGACGATTGCTTCTAAAGAATGGGTCTACAATCAGTATGATTACATGGTGCAAACAAATACTGTTGTCAGCCCGGGTTCAGATGCCGCTGTCGTCAGAATACGCGGCACAAAAAAGGCGCTGGCTATGACAACAGACTGCAACGCTAAATACTTGCTTCTTGATCCGGAAATGGGCTGCAAAATTGCTGTTGCCGAAGCAGCCAGAAACATTGTATGTTCCGGCGGAAGACCGTTAGCCATCACTGATTGCCTGAATTTTGGCAATCCTGAGAAACCGGAAGTCTTCTGGCAGCTTGAAAAAGCGGTAGAAGGGATGAGCGAGGCGTGTGTTGAACTTGAAACGCCTGTGATCAGCGGCAACGTATCCCTTTACAATGAAACGAATCAAAAGGCGATTGACCCGACACCTGTTGTTGGTATGGTCGGCTTAATTGAAGATATTAAACATATGACAACGTCTCGTTTCAAACAAGCGGGTGACGCCATTTACGTTATCGGCAAAGCAGATGCATCATTTGAAGGCAGTGCTTGTCAGCTTCTTTTAGAAGGAAAAGCATCGGGACGGGCGCCTCAATTAGATTTAACTGTTGAAAAAAAGCGCCAGGCTCAACTATTACAAGCCATTAAGAAAGGGCTTGTTCAGTCAGCTCATGACGTTTCGGACGGCGGCCTCGGTGTTGCGTTGGCTGAAAGCCTTATTGATTCCGGACAAGGCGCTGACATCCAAATCACCGATGATATCAACTGCGAATTGTTTAGTGAAACGCAATCACGCTTTGTCGTTTCTGTCTCCGAAGATGTACGTGAAGACTTTGAGAAAATCGTTGATGATGCTGTTTACCTCGGACGCGTCACTGACAAACCGATGCTCACAATCAGCGGAAATGATGGAGAGGTATTAAAGGCAGAAGTCGCTGAGCTTGAAGAAGCTTGGAAAGGAGCGCTCCCATGTTATATGACGAAAGAGGGCTGAAAGAGGAATGCGGCGTTTTTGCCATCTGGGGCCATGAGCAAGCAGCGCAGCTAACGTATTACGGACTGCACAGCTTGCAGCACCGCGGGCAGGAAGGTGCGGGCATTGCTGTCACCGACGGACAAATGGTTCATGACCATAAAGGATTAGGATTAGTTAACGACGTATTTGCGCCTGAACAGCTGGAGCAATTGAAGGGTTATGCGGCGATCGGCCATGTCCGTTACTCGACTCAAGGCGGCAAAGACTATATTAATGTCCAGCCGCTCGTCTTTCGTTCACAGACAGACACACTGTCGCTTGCCCATAATGGGAATCTTGTTAATGCTCATGCGCTTAAGTGCCAGCTAGAAGCACAGGGCAGTATTTTTCAAACAACATCAGATACTGAAGTTTTGGCCCATTTGATTAAACGCGGCGGCCCGCTCAACTTTGTTAATAATGTAAAGCACGCCCTTTCTATGATTAAAGGAGCTTATGCCTTTGTTATTCTCCATGAAAATCAGCTGCTTGCAGCCCTCGATCCAAACGGTTTAAGACCGTTGTCGATCGGCCGCTTGGGCGAGGCCTGGGTGCTTGCCTCAGAAACATGCGCCTTCGACTTGATTGGTGCAGCTTATGTTCGCGACGTGGAACCGGGTGAACTGATCATCATTGATGAAACAGGCATTAGATCGGAGCAATTTTCATCATCTGTCCAACGGGCGATTTGCAGCATGGAATATATATATTTTTCCCGGCCGGACAGTAATCTTGAAGGCATTAATGTCCATGCGGCAAGAAAGAATTTAGGGATGCAGCTTGCCAAAGAAGCGCCGGTGGACGCTGATGTTGTGACAGGCGTTCCGGATTCAAGCATTTCCGCTGCTATTGGTTATGCCGAAGAGTCAGGCATTCCTTATGAGCTCGGCTTAATTAAAAACCGTTATGTCGGCCGGACTTTCATTCAGCCTTCACAAGAGCTCAGAGAACAGGGTGTTAAGATGAAACTCTCCCCTGTCAGAGGCATTGTCGAAGGCAAGAAAGTTGTTATGGTTGATGACTCTATAGTCAGAGGAACAACAAGCCGGAGAATTGTACGCATGTTAAAAGAAGCTGGTGCAGAAGAAGTGCATGTACGGATAAGTTCTCCGCCGATTGCTCATCCATGCTTTTATGGCATCGACATTTCTTCAAAAGAAGAACTGATCGCCGCCAAACATTCGGTTGAAGAAATACGCGAATTAATAGAAGCAGATTCTCTCACTTTTCTTAGCGTTGAAGGCATGGTCGAAGCAATCGGCCGGGGCCGTTCAATGAACCGTTGCGGGCAATGCTTGGCCTGCTTTACAGGCAAGTATCCGACGGAAATCTATCCTGATACCGTTCTGCCCCATGAAAAAGAACTGCCTGTATAAAGGAGGGCTAAGATGGCTAACGCATATAAAGAGGCCGGTGTTGATGTTAACGCCGGTTATGAAGCAGTTGAACGGATGAAACAGCATGTAAAGAAAACAATGCGTCCCGAAGTTCTCGGGGGGATCGGCGCCTTTGGCGGTGCGGTCGATTTATCAGCTTTGAATATTAAAGAACCGGTATTGGTCTCTGGTACAGACGGGGTTGGCACGAAATTAATGGTTGCTATTGAATGCGGCCGCCATGAAACGATCGGAATTGATGCTGTGGCGATGTGTGTCAACGATATCATCACCCAAGGTGCGGAACCGTTGTATTTTCTAGATTACATTGCTTTAGGCTCTCTTGAACCGGAAAAGGTCGAAGCGATTGTCAAAGGCATTGCCGACGGATGCCTGCAGGCGGGCTGCGCTTTAATTGGCGGAGAAACAGCGGAAATGCCGGGAATGTATGAGGAAAATGACTATGATCTTGCCGGCTTTGCAGTCGGTGTGGTCGAAAAGGCAAAAATGATTACGAACGAAACAATCAAACCGGGCGATCAGCTGATCGGTCTGGCATCAAATGGTATACACTCTAACGGTTATTCTCTTGTTAGAAAAACAGTGAAAGAAGCGGGGCTCTCGTATAAGGATTGTTTTGACGAAACGGGAACAACGATCGGCGAAGAGCTGTTAAAGCCGACGCGCATTTACGTTAAACCGCTGTTAGCCTTATTAGAAGCCGTCGAGATCAAAGGCATGGCTCATATTACGGGCGGCGGATTTTACGAAAATATCCCTCGCATGCTTCCCGCTGGTCTCGGTGCGGACATTCAATTAGATGCATGGGAAGTGCCGTCTATATTTCGTTGGCTTCAGGAAACCGGCCGCTATACCGATAAGGATATGTATCACACTTTTAATATGGGGATCGGCATGGTTATTACCGTTAATGAAGCGGACGCGGAGCAAGTGATCGCTCAGCTGTCCGAAATGGGTGAACGCGCCTGCCGTATAGGATCTGTTACAGACAGCGGGAAGCTTGAGCTGAAGGGTGAACGGGATGCATAGATTAGCCGTCTTTGCTTCAGGAAACGGCAGCAACTTTCAAGCGATTGCCGAGGCTGTTCAGTCCGGCGAACTCCCTGCAGAGGTCGTTCTTGTTGTCTGTGACAAAAAGCAAGCTTATGTGATTGATAGGGCCGAATCATTCGGCATCGAAACTTTTGTTGCATCTCCAAAGGATTATGGAAATAAGCAAGCTTACGAACAAGCAATACTCGAACAATGCCAAGCCCGTCATGTAGATATGATTATTCTTGCTGGATACATGCGGCTCATTGGCCCAACGCTGTTGACCGCCTATAGAAATAAAATTATTAATCTTCATCCATCATTATTACCGTCATTCCCTGGGCTGAACGCCATTGAACAAGCTGTCCAAGCCGGCGTGAAAGTGACAGGCGTTACGGTGCATTATGTCGATGAAGGGATGGATACCGGTCCGATTATTGCTCAAGAACCCGTCCGAATCTATGATAATGACTCGTTAGCCGATATAGAAGCACGGATTCATCAAGCGGAACATCAACTTTATCCGAAAACCATTGCAAACTTGCTAGAAAAGGGAGACATTCACCATGACAAAAAAGCGTGCATTGATTAGCGTATCAAATAAAGAAGGGCTGATTCCTTTTGTTCAGGCACTCGTAGAACGCCAGGTTGAGATTATTTCAACAGGAGGCACGAAAAAACTAATTGAAGGTGCCGGGCTTCCTGTGTTATCTGTATCCGATGTCACCGGTTTTCCGGAAATCTTAGACGGCCGTGTCAAGACGCTGCACCCGGCGATTCACGGCGGTCTCCTTGCTGTACGCGAGAAAGCGGAACATATGGATGCGCTTGGCGAACAAAATATTGACACTATTGATTTTGTCGTTGTTAATCTCTATCCTTTTAAAGAAACGATTACAAAACCGGACGTCACGTATGAAGAAGCTGTTGAAAATATTGATATCGGCGGACCGAGCATGCTCCGTTCGGCTGCGAAAAATCACAAGGCGGTAACGGTTGTTTGCGATCCTTTAGATTATCCAAAAATCATTGAATCCCTTAATGACGAAGCGGAAGTGCCATTTGAGATCAAGCAGCAATTAGCGGCTAAAGTGTTTCGCCATACCGCGGCATATGACGCGCTTATTGCTGGCTATTTCACAAAGGCAGCGGGCGAAATCTACCCGGAGAAGCTAACTATCACATATGAAAAGAAGCAAGACCTCCGTTACGGAGAAAACCCTCACCAAGGTGCTGCTTTCTATTCTGCGCCAATCAAAAATCATTCAGCGATTGCAGAGGCCGAACAGCTTCACGGCAAAGCGTTATCCTATAATAATATTAAAGATGCGGATGCTGCGCTTAGTATAGTGAAAGAATACAGCGAGCCTGCCGTTGTTGCGGTTAAACATATGAACCCTTGCGGCATCGGTGCCGGCGAAACGATTAAAGCTGCTTATGAAAAAGCTTATGAAGCGGATCCTGTGTCAATTTTTGGCGGCATTATTGCAGCTAATAGAGAAATAGACGGTGAAACAGCTGCTTTGCTCAAGCAAATCTTTTTAGAAGTGATTATTGCCCCAAGTTTTACAAAAGAAGCAATAGACACGCTCACACAGAAGAAGAATATTCGCTTGCTAACGGTTGAGTTGAACGATGACAAACAAGCTGTTCCTCAATACACTTCTGTCGGCGGCGGATTGCTTGTTCAAGACACAGATGTCAAGGGTTTGAACGATACAGAGCTTCGATTTGTGACTCATCGCAAGCCGACAAACGAAGAAATGAAAGATTTGTCTTTTGCTTGGAAAGCGGTTAAACATGTCAAATCCAACGCCATTGTTCTGGCAAAAGGCGATAAAACCATTGGCATTGGCGCCGGACAAATGAATCGTGTAGGCGCTGCAAAAATCGCTATTGAGCAAGCGGGCGATCATGCCAAGGGATCTATCATGGCATCGGACGCCTTTTTCCCAATGCATGATACAGTAGAAGAAGCGGCTAAAGCCGGCGTGACAGCGATTATTCAACCGGGCGGATCCATTCGTGATCAAGAATCTATCGACAAAGCGAATGAATATAACATTGCCATGGTCTTTACGGGCATGCGTCATTTTAAACATTAATCTGCAGCGGGTTGTGAATCGAATTTGAATAAATTGTCATTTATCCGCACATAGAACACCGGACTGAATGAGCAGGATAAGGAGGAGATTATGAAAGTCCTAATTATTGGCAAGGGCGGAAGGGAGCATGCGATCGCGTGGAAAGCCGCGCATAGCAGGCTTGTTGATCGTGTTTATGCAGCTCCTGGAAGTGACGGTATTGCGGAAGTAGCGGCATGCGTCAATATCCAGGAAACAGACTTTGACAGATTAGTAGATTTTGCGAAGAATGAATCAATTGATTTAACATTAGTCGGTCCTGAACAGCCGCTTGTTGACGGCATCGTTGACCGTTTTAAAGAAGAAGGCCTGCAGATATTTGGTCCAACCCAAGCCGCAGCCCAAATTGAAGGCAGCAAACATTTCGCGAAGGCTTTAATGAAAGATTACAATATTCCAACTGCAAGTTATGAAGCATTCACTGATTACGATGAAGCAAAAGATTATATCGCAAAAGTTGGCGCCCCAATCGTCTTGAAAGCAGACGGTTTGGCAGCGGGCAAGGGCGTTATAGTCGCTATGACGGAAGAAGAGGCGCTGGCAGGATTATCAGAATTGATGGCGGATAAAAAGTTTGGCGAAGCCGGCAAACGTGTTGTTATTGAGGAATTTTTAACAGGCGAAGAATTTTCATTAATGGCGTTAGTCCATGGAGAAACTGTTGTTCCGCTTGAAATATCGCAAGACCACAAGCGCGCTTTTGAAGGAGACAAAGGACCCAACACCGGCGGTATGGGTGCATATTCTCCAGTTCCCCATATTTCCCAAGCAGCCGTTGAAGAAGCCGTTGAGGCCATTTTAAAGCCGGCGGCAAAAGCTCTTATTACGGAAAACTGTGAATTTACGGGTGTCTTATACGCCGGTTTGATGTTGACTGAACAAGGGCCGAAAGTTATTGAGTTTAACTGCCGATTTGGTGATCCGGAAACGCAAGTCGTCCTTCCGCGCCTTCAATCTGATTTAATAGAAGCGATTATAGAAGTCTTAAACGGCAAAACACCAGAGCTGCAATGGGCTAACGAGGCCGTGGCCGGTATCGTTCTGGCCTCTGAAGGCTACCCGGGTGATTACGAAAAAGGCACGCCGATTTTTGGCTTTGAAAAGCTTAATGAAGAGACGAAGGTCTTTCATGCCGGAACGAAAAAAGTCAATGGCCAATGGGTTGCCAATGGCGGACGAGTACTGCTCGTGACCGGTTCAGCAAATAGATTAAATGAGGCCGTTCAAAAAGCCAATGATCAAATCGGCAAATTAGATTGCGCTAAAGCATTTTACCGCCGTGATATTGCATACAGAGCATTACAAAAGACATAAAAAAGTCCAAGCTGCCGTGATCGGCAGCCTGGATTTTTTATACGTTAGGAAAGTACAGCATTATGAAGCTTTCTTATATCGATCCGGCAGCTTTCCGTATGTTAGGATTCGCCAAATATATTCGATCGGACCAATCTTAAAATACTTAAACCAAATGGTGCTGTATATCATTTGAATGATTAATATACTAATGGCAATGAACATTAATGTTGATAGATGCGCTTGTCCTTGCAAATGGAAAAGAGCATTAGCGGCTAAAATGAGCATTGTTTGCACAAGATAGTTCGTCAACGCCATTCTTCCAATATACTTAAGCGGTGATAATAGCTTTTGAACAGCATTGTGCCGAAGCAATAATGTCAATGTTGTCACATATAAGGTACTCATCACAATGCCGCTGACCGCACTGCCTAAATCAACCTGTCCATATTTCTCCAATAAAATATATTGGGCATAAATAGCAAAAGGCGTCAGGCAAAGAAAAATCAGCTGTACGGCTCGGACCCCTTTTTCGTAGACTGAAAGATTTTCGAATATCTTCCATTGGCCTGTGCACAGTCCCAAAAGGAACATAGGCAAGATCATCAATATGCCTCCCCCGATCAGCAAGAAAAGAACTAAAAGGATAACGGCAATAACGAAGTTGATGATCGGTTTTAATCTATAAAAAGGGATTAAGATAAATCCAAAGATAGCATATGGCAATAATGCTTCCCCTGGCTGGAATTGATGGTGGATCAAACCTATAATTAACAATACTGTCAGCCTTCTGATGAAAAGGATCGTACTGTTATCTCCGCGGTTTTTGGCACGGGTAATGAAAATATAGAATCCTATGCCAAATAAGAAAGAGAATATAACAAAAAAGTGTTCATAGACAGCATAATTTAAGAATAAGCCGATAAAATAATCTGATTGTTTGTTTGACAAGTACGGCACGATTTGCCCAATGTTAATCAGAATAATCCCTAACAAAGCAAATCCTCGTAAAAAATCTAAAGTATCAATTCGCTGTTTCATATTCTTCTCCCCCGTTTAATAATGTCTGTAATTAATCATAGGGGAATCAATGCTCAAGTGATATCGAATGATCTTACATAAAGATGACGTTTTTGTAAGGCGTTAACGTTGCATCGCGGCTTTTTGTAAACAATACGACCACTTTAGTTATTTAATTTGCGAATGTTTATATGGTAATATAATGATATGAAGTCTATGTAAGCGTTTTATTTTTTATTTAAGCGATTTTACATATTTAACAAACGATTTGCAGCTACGTCCAGAAAAGAGGTTTATACAATGGTTATGAATGGCGGGTTGTGGAACCTTGACCAGCTAAGGATTCATGCAGCAGTGGTTAAAGGAGACGTTCAGCCAACTAAAGTTCTTATGAACGGCGTGTATTTAAATAGTTATTTAAAGTGTTGGGAACAAGCCAATATTTGGATTTATGAAGATCGTATTGTATATGTCGGCAGCCGCATGCCATTAGAATTGGAAGAAATTGAAGTCATTGACTGCCAAGGGTATTTTCTCGTTCCCGGTTATATTGAACCGCACGTTCATCCTTTTCAGATCTACCATCCGCAAACCATCTCAGCTTATGCTGCTAAGCACGGGACAACAACATTAATCTGTGATAATCAAGTATTCTATCAAAGTTTTCCTGATGAAAAGAGTTTTGAAGTAATTGAACAATTGAATAAGCTTCCAGTATCGTTATATTGGTGGTGCAGGTATGATCTGCAAACAGAGCTTGTGGAGAATCAAATGTCCGAAGAGCGGATTAAGAATTGGATGCATCATCCATCCGTAATCCAAGGCGGTGAATTAACCAGCTGGCCTCAAGTTCTTCACGGTGATGATCAAATTTTAAAATGGATGCAAGAAACAAAACGGCTGGAGAAACCGATTGAAGGCCATCTGCCGGGAGCTTCTGAAAAGACGCTTACACAAATGAAACTCTTAGGCGTTGATTGTGATCATGAAGCAATGACAGGCGAAGAAGCAATAAGAAGATTGCGGCTTGGGTATACAACATCATTGCGTTATTCTTCAATACGTCCGGATTTGCCGAAAATATTGAAGGAAATGATAGAAGCCGGCGTGACAGCCTTTGACCATGTCTATATGAACACAGACGGATCGACACCGGCCTTTTATGGAGAGGGCGTTATGGATCACTGCGTAGAAATGGCATTAGAACAAGGCGTGCCGGAGATTGACGCCTATATGATGGCATCTTCAAACGCTGCCCGCCATTACCATTTAGATGGTATTATTGGGCATATTGCTCCAGGCAGGGTTGCGCATATCAATATGCTGACATCTCCTAAATCTCCTTATCCGGAAAGCGTGATTGCAAAAGGGGAATGGGTAAAGAAGAATGGCGTTCCTTGTTATGACTTTGAAGCAGAATTCTCTTTGAAAGATGCCTTTGATCCTTTGGATATCAATTGGAATCTTACGGAAAGCGTGCTCGAGGCAACCGGCACGATCGGTTTGGAAATGGTCAATGCCGTGATTACTAAGCCTTTTAAATTTGAAAAGCCGCCAAAAGAAAATGAACTTCCTGAAGGTGTCAGCTATTTTACATTAATTGACCGCCGCGGGAAATGGGTTGTAAATACGTTTGTCAAAGGCTTTGCCAATCATGTATCAGGCTTAGCGAGCAGCTTTTCAAATACAGGCGACTTTATCCTCATTGGCCGCAGCAAAGCAGATATGATCACAGCTTTTCAAAAAATGAAGGAAATGAAAGGCGGATTTGTTCTTGTGGAAAATGGCCAAGAGGCGGCTAGACTAGAATTGTCTATCGGCGGTAAAATGTCATCGGCGCCGATGGAAACATTGATCGAAGAACAAAAGCGTTTGATGGATGAGCTTAGGAAAAGAGGTTATCAATTCGAGGACCCGATCTACAGCTTTCTATTTTTCTCATCGACCCACTTGCCTTATATTCGTGTGACGCAAAAAGGATTATATGATGTGATGAGAAGAGAAGTTATCGTGCCTCCAAGGTCATTAAATGACATGTAAGAGATTTTTACTGATTAATACACTAATGGACAAAATCGCCATAATGTTGTATATAATTGATGAGGGTATACTTGTTATACATTAAAGAAAAAAGCAGAGCCCCGGCCAATAAAGTATTGCGAAAAGGAGCTTAGTGACATGCAAATAGATAAATTAAGAGGTCCAACTCTTGATCAATTGTTCAATGCCATCCTATCTTTAAAAGATCTTGAAGAATGCTACAAGTTTTTTGATGATTTATGTACAATGGGTGAAATTCAATCGCTTGCTCAGAGGCTAGAAGTGGCCCGTATGCTAATGGAAGGATTTACTTACCACCGCATTGAAGAAGATACCGGTGCAAGCACAGCCACAATTTCCCGCGTTAAGCGCTGCATTAATTATGGAAATGACGGATATCAAATGACGCTTAAACGGATTCATAAAGATAAAAAGGGAGAATAATTAATTTATATTTTGGACGCTTTATGCGTCCATTTTTAGTTGTTATAATAATCTTTTAGAGTACGCTTGAAAAACAGGGCTGAATATACATCCATAGATCATGCAGGTTAAACGACAGGAGCTGAGTTTTCTTTATTGGCCATTTTCTTTGAAGGTAATGATAGGAGGACATACAGCATGGAAACTTATAAAGATTGGCAGCATGTATTTAAATTAGATCCTAATCGGCCGATCAGCGACAGCGGCCTTGAGAAAATTTGCGAATCCGGCACCGATGCAGTTATTGTGGGCGGCACAGATGGCGTGACGCTGGATAATACATTATATTTGCTCAGCCGCATTAGGCAATTTGCTGTCGATTGTGCTTTGGAAATATCTAACCTTGATGCAGTGACGCCGGGATTCGATTATTATTTTATCCCGACTGTATTAAATTCGGGCGATTCGGATTGGATTGTCGGCAAACATCATGAAGCTGTTAAGGCGTTTGGAGAAACGATTAACTGGGATGAAGTTGTCATCGAAGGTTATTGTATTTTAAATCCGGATGCTAAGGCTGCGCGATTAACCCAAGCGCAAACGAACCTTTCCACAGAGGATGTATCAGCCTATGCCATGATGGCCGAAAAGATGTTTAAGATGCCGGTTTTTTACCTGGAATACAGCGGTCAATACGGGAATATTGACATTGTCAAGAAAGTGAGAGCCCAGTTAAAAGAGACTCAGTTCTTTTACGGCGGAGGCATTTCATGCAAAAAGCAGGCGGAAGAAATGGCGCAATATGCTGATACAGTGATTGTAGGAAATGCTGTCTATGATAACCTAAAAGAGGCGCTTAAGACCGTTCAGGCAGTTAAAAAAGTTAAGAACGGCGGCTGGACTTATTAAGATAATAGGCCAGGCCTTTTAATACACTAACAGGGCGGTGAAATCATGCAAGATATCGTAAACCAGCTTCTGGAAGGGTTAAATCCGGAACAAAAGGAAGCTGTCAAACATTCAGAAGGCCCGCTGCTGATTATGGCGGGGGCAGGAAGCGGCAAAACGCGGGTATTGACTCATCGGATTGCTTACCTGCTGATTGAAAAGCAAGTTGCGCCGTGGAATGTTTTAGCCATTACATTTACAAATAAAGCGGCCAAGGAAATGCAGAAGCGGATTTCTGATTTAACCGGTCCGTTAGCCGAAGATATTTGGGTATCGACCTTTCACTCGATGTGTGTCAGGATTTTAAGGCGTGACATCGACAGGATCGGCATCAATCGCAATTTTTCAATTTTGGATACGACTGACCAGCTGTCTGTGATCAAACAAATTTTAAAAGACAAGAATATTGATCCAAAAAAATTCCCGCCGCGAAGCTTATTAGGAACGATCAGTTCAGCTAAGAACGAATTGAAAACAGCAGCTGATTTTGCAAAAACGGCAAAAGGACCGTACGAAGAAATTGTCCGAGATGTTTATGAAGAATATGAAAAACGGCTATTAAAAAATCAGTCGCTTGATTTTGATGACCTGATTATGACAACCATTGACTTGTTCAAACGGGTGCCTGAAGCATTAAGCTACTATCAAAAAAAGTTCCAGTATATCCATGTTGACGAATATCAAGATACGAACCGTGCCCAGTATATTCTCGTTAACATGCTGGCCGACCGTTTTAAAAATTTGTGTGTCGTCGGCGACTCGGATCAATCGATTTACCGTTGGCGCGGAGCAGACATTAAAAATATATTATCCTTTGAGGAAGATTATCCGGAAGCAAAAGTCATTTTACTGGAGCAAAATTACCGGTCGACCAAAAGAATTCTTAAAGCGGCTAACCACGTGATTAAAAACAACCCCAGCAGAAGAGAGAAGAATTTGTGGACCAATAATGAAGACGGTCAGCATATTGAATACTACCAAGGCGGGACGGAACAAGAGGAAGGGTTATATATAGCCGGCAAAATAAGCGAAATGAATAAGGAAGGCTTCCATTATTCAGATATGGCGGTCTTATATCGAACAAATGCTCAAAGCCGCGTGATTGAGGAAACATTGATGAAATCGAATATTCCTTACCGGATGGTAGGCAGCATTAAATTCTATGAACGCAAAGAAATCAAGGATATTTTGGCCTATTTGCGGCTTATTACTAATCCAGACGACGATATCAGCCTGGCTCGTGTGGTGAACGAACCGAAAAGAGGCATCGGTGCGGCATCAATGGACAAGTTGGCTGATTATGCTCTAGCCCATGATTTATCGCTGATGAAAGCGATCCAAGAAGTAGAACAGACGAATGTATCGAGACGGGCGGCCAGTGCACTATGCGAATTTGGCGACCAGATTCTTAATTGGTCAAAGATGCAGGAATATTTATCTGTCACAGAACTTGTTGAAGAGGTACTGGACAAGACAGGATACAGAGATGCATTAAAAGAAGAGAAAACCATCGAAGCGAGAAGCCGTCTCGAAAATATTGATGAATTTCTATCAGTGACGCAAGACTTCGAAAAAAATAATGACGATAAATCGCTTGTTGCCTTCTTAACTGAGCTTGCGCTGGATTCCGATATTGACAAGGAAGATCAAGACAGCCAAAGCGATGATGCGGTAACATTAATGACGCTTCATTCGGCGAAAGGATTGGAATTTCCGGTTGTCTTTTTAATTGGCTTGGAAGAAGGGATTTTCCCGCACATAAGAGCGCTGGATGATGAAGAAGAAATGGAAGAGGAGCGGCGTTTGGCTTATGTCGGCATCACGCGGGCTGAAAAGGCGTTATTTTTAACAAATGCCAGAACAAGAACGCTGTTTGGGCGAACAAATGCGAACCCTGTTTCGAGATTTATCGCGGAAATTCCCGATGAATTAATGACGAATAAAACGCCTCAGCCGGCAAGTTTTCATTCCGGCGGCGGATTTGGCCGAGGGGTGCAGAAAACAAGCAGGCCATTTTTACAGAAGAAAAAGCTCAATTCGTCATCTGATTGGCAAGTCGGTGATCAAGTCCTGCACAAAAAATGGGGCAAGGGCACTATTGTCAGCATAAAAGGCGAAGGAGATCATATGGAGCTGGACATTGCTTTTCCAAAGCCTGTCGGCATGAAACGATTGCTTGCATCTTTTGCCCCAATTGAAAAGGTGAAGTAACCGGTAAGGAGTGAAGAATTTGGACGAGAATGTTAAAAAGAAGATTGATGCATTAAGAGAGCTGTTAGATCAATACAGCTACGAATACTATGTTCTGGATAAGCCAAGTGTGCCTGATTCAGAATATGACCGGCTGCTTCAGGAATTGATTCATTTAGAAAAAGAACATCCAGAATTCATCACGGAAGACTCGCCAACCCAGCGTATTGGCGGGGAGCCGTTAAAAGCTTTTAAAAAAGTCCAGCATAAAGTGCCAATGATGAGTCTTGCCAACGCTTTTAATGAACAGGATCTCAGAGAATTTGACCGCCGGGTTCGCCAAGGTGCAGGCGATGATGTCCATTATGTGTGCGAATTAAAGTTCGACGGTTTGGCCGTTTCGCTCACGTATGAAAACGGCAGATTTGTTCAGGGCGCAACACGGGGCAACGGCACCATCGGCGAGGATATCACGAGCAACCTCAAGACCATTCGCTCTATTCCGCTGAAGCTGAAAGAACCTTTAAGCATAGAAGTCCGCGGAGAAGCCTACATGCCTAAGCGGTCATTTGAAGTCTTAAATAAAAAACGTGAGGAAAATGGCGAAGAACCGTTTGCCAATCCCAGGAACGCTGCGGCGGGTTCGCTGCGGCAGCTGGACCCAAAAATTGCGGCAGAACGCCAATTAGATATATTTTTATATGGCATTGGCGAGCTGCAAGGAGAAACCATTGCATCGCACAGTGATGCTCTCAAAAGAATCAAGGCGGTCGGTTTGAAAACGAATCCGGAGTGGCGCCGCTGCAATTCACTTGAAGAAGTATTGGACTACATTCAGAAATGGACAGAAAAGCGTCCAGAACTTCCTTATGAGATCGACGGCATTGTCATCAAAGTTGACAGCATTAACCAGCAGCACAAGCTTGGCATGACGGCCAAAAGTCCGCGCTGGGCGATCGCCTATAAATTCCCGGCGGAAGAAGTTGTCACAAAGCTTGAAGGCATTGAAGTCAGCGTTGGGCGGACCGGTGTGATAACGCCGACAGCTTTGCTTTCTCCTGTGAGTGTTGCAGGGACAACGGTCAAAAGAGCTTCACTTCATAACGAAGATTTAATTCGAGAAAAGGATCTAAGAATCGGCGATCATGTCGTTATAAAAAAAGCCGGTGATATTATCCCGGAAGTTGTTAATGTGCTGACGGACAAACGCACAGGGAAAGAAGAGCCTTACTCAATGCCGGCCCATTGTCCTGAATGCGGCAGCGAACTCGTTCGGATTGAGGGGGAAGTGGCGCTCCGCTGCATTAATCCAAAATGTCCGGCTCAAATCAGAGAAGGCCTGATTCATTTTGTTTCCCGCAATGCAATGAATATTGACGGCCTAGGGGAGAAAGTGATTACCCAATTGTTTAAAAACGCTCTGATTGAAGATGTGGCCGACCTCTATCAATTAAAATATGAAGATTTAATCCAAATGGAGAGAATGGGCGACAAATCAGTCAATAATTTGTTGAATGCCATCCATGCCTCTAAAGAAAATTCATTAGAGCACCTGTTGTTCGGCCTCGGCATTCGCCATGTCGGCGCAAAGGCGGCAAAACTGCTGGCGCAAAACTTTAAAACAATGGATAAACTCATGAACGCTTCATATGAAGATTTAATCTCAATTAATGAAGTAGGAGAAAAAATGGCTGATGCCATCCAAACTTATTTCCAAAACGAAGATGTCATTAAGCTTATTGATGAGTTGAAGCAATATGGCTTAAATATGGAATATAAAGGACCGGACCCGCAGGAAGCAGACGAAAATTCGCCATTTAACAACAAAACAATCGTCCTGACAGGAAAACTTGAACAGCTTTCAAGAAATGAAGCAAAAGAAGAAATAGAAAGACGCGGGGGAAAAGTGACTGGAAGTGTCAGCAAGAACACAGATATATTGATTGCCGGCGCCGATGCAGGATCCAAATTAACGAAGGCAAAAGAACTTGGCATTGACGTTTGGGATGAACAGCAATTAATGAATGCGTTAGAAGGGTGAGGAGTGTAAATCAAAATGAAAAAATGGTTGGGACTGGTTATTTTAAGCTGCTTGTTAATTTTGGCAAGCTGTTCCTCAAATGACAACAATAATAAAGTCATTAAAAATAACACGAAGGGCGATAAAGAGAAAGTGACGATCGTCCCGCAAGATGACAGCAAAGATTATCAGGCCATTCATTCGAAAACGCCGAGTCAAACCCGGGGCTATATCGGCTATGGTGTCACAAACCGCAAAGATATTGACGAGATGGAAATGGGTCTTATGACGCTTTCGAAAGAACATTTCAACCCTGATAAATACGTCTTTCAGGAAGGGCGTTACCTCAGCGAAGACGAAATCAACGGCATGCTGCAAAGAAAAAGCAAAAAAAATCCTGACGGGTTGAACCCGCCTTATGGCAAAGGCAGCAATATTCAAGAAAAGGCTATGAATAGTCCAAAAGAGTTAAGTTATGTTCTCGAACAAGATTATCTGGTTAAGGAATCAGACAACAAGTACAAATTGGGCGGCGTCTCCCTTGCTATTTCCTTTAACTCGGTCTACCATGACAAAGTGATGGACAGCAAAGGGCAGACTTATGACGTTGATAAGCCATTAGACCCTAACAAGGTCAAAGCAAATGCCAAAAACTATGCGCAAAAAGTTGTGCAGAGAGTCCGCCAAAACAAAGATTTAAAGAATGTGCCGATATTCGTCACATTGTATCTCGAAGCTTCGCCGGATTCATTAACGCCGGGCTATTTCTTTAACAAAGCTTATGTGAGCCAGGGAAGTTCCGACATTGGCGGCTGGAATACTGTTAATCAGAAATATGTGCTGTTCCCTTCTTCTAATGCCAATGATAAATACAAGGAAGATGCGCAAAGCTTCGATAAGTTTAAGTCAGATGTTCAAAGTTACTTTAACAATTATATCGGGATTACCGGAGAAGGTTATTATAAAGACAATGAGCTGAGCAATCTAACCTTTAATATTAATCTTAAATTTTATGATAAGACAGAGATTGTCGGCTTTACTCAATATGTGGCGTCGCTTCTTCAAAATAAATTCCCGTTTGACCGCAGTATTCCTGTTCAAATTTATATTAAATCCAATCAGCAGCCGGAAGCGGTTATTGTTAAAAATCCAGATATGGATAAACCGTTTGTCCATGTCTATCATCAATAAGAAAAACCAGGCAAAGGCGGTACTGCACCCCGGAAGTTAGAGTAAAAAATCTAACTTCCGGGGTGTTTTTATATGGCAAAGTACAGCGATGAATTTAAACTAATGATAGTGAA
>NZ_JAFBER010000025.1 GCF_016908855.1 Scopulibacillus daqui
TATTTGCGCTTTAAATTCGGATGAATATCTTTTTCGTTTCATAAACCTACCTTAACATATCCTTTCTTCGTGTCTAATTTCTTGGGTCCATTATAGTGGTAAAGAAAAAGTCGCGCTTGGGCAGACCTGTTGAACTTAATTATGCGGCAATGATTTACTCCTTAGTGGCAAGGATTACCGAACGAATTCCATTTATTAAAGACTTAGTCAAGCGATTAAAAAACGACATGATTTTCCGTCTTGACTGCGGCTTTTTGGTATCCGATTCGGTGCCATCAGAAGCAGCTTATTCAAGAATGATTACAATCATTAGTGATTCTCGAAAGTAGAAAAGACAAAGATTATTGTACATCAAAGTAAAATAAAGTGAGTCAAGAGATAAGGGGTAATAAGATGAAGCGAATCTTCAATACAGTAAAAAAATTAATTCACTGGGTAGATAATTACCTTGATCAGGCTTATAAGGATGGGAAGTTTAATTTTAAAGCAAGTTATAATAAGGAAGATTTAATAAAAGAGATTAGAAGTATCTGTTTATCATTAGAAATGGAAAGCGTCATATCTGAAAATGATTTAGAAAAACTGATTCACCTTTTAAAAAAAAAGATAAGACTGCTGAAGAGAAACTTGCAATTGAAAGATACTGCTATTGTATAGAAAGTATTAGCCAACATTCCCATGATAACTCGACTGCGTCACTTTACTTATCAATTACCTTAGGATTTTTGTTATCGTCATTTGCAAATTATTATAAAAAAATTGGCATACCATTTATTGTTATTATCTTTGGTGGATTGTTTCTGAACATGTTTGTTTTTATAATTGTTATTTTCCCTATTAATAAACAAAGAGAAAATGAAAGAAGAAAATTAACTTATTTAAAACATTTAATTTCATTGTACAAGGAGTATTATTTATAATTGACTGAGCTGTAGTATGACAAATCCATAAGTAATGATTATTCATTTACTGTTTTTATACTTACTCCGTTTTCTTATAAATATCATCTATTGTAAAAAAGATAGGATATTTAACAGCAAATACAGCTAATATAAAAATATTTGTTACATGAATCTTTTTAAATATATCGAATATCACTGCTTTAGTTATAAACGAACTTATAAAAACTGAAAGGATATATAATAGCCCTTTTTGCAGCTTGGAATTTATATTAACTATCTCATTTTTTATAACATAGACAGACGCTAATTCTAAAATTATTAGAAAAGACCATTCCGAAATTATAAAGCCACATACATATACAAAATTTAAAGCAAGATGATTATAAAAATCGATATAAGATTTTTTATATGAAGCAAATCTAACAAACTTGTAAAACCGAATATAACAAAACCGAGATAGAAAAAATAATAATAACCCCTGCTATTCCGAGCAATACCAAAAGAAAGATAACAAAAAATCAGTCTTTTTATTGAATTTCCTATTTGCCTCCGAATGAAAGCCGCCATGCATACATTGTACATAACCTATCAGAAACATTAAGATAGTTAGAAACTTTATGAGTCCAATAATTTTTCTGTAATTCATCTAAGAACTATCACCATTCGGTTATTTTCTTAAACCCGTTTACATAAAATAATCCTCCAAATTGAAGAGAGGATTACAAATCACCTTTATAAATGTGGCCTTTTTTATAAACAACTTTTGGATGTAATCCTGGATGATAAGATCTTTTAAATAAAAAATTATAAGGTGGCCAATAGTAACCTTTTCCATACTTAGGGAAAACACCTGAAGTACCTTTAGTATACGCTTGATAAACTATCTTTGAACAATAAGTTGGATTAGTACTTTGTAAATTACTTGTAATTTTATATTTTGCTTTTCTATTATATTTTTTAGCCCAAGCTGCTGCATGTTTAGCTTTTGTATAATTGTTTATCCTTATAACTTTAGTATTCTTAAAAGATTTAAACCAAGATGATATCGAACGAACCTTTGGATGGTATCCCGGACCTCTAATTTCCATTATTTCTGTACTATTAACCACAATAGCGGCGTGACCAATTATACCACTAGAAACCGTAGAACTAGTAACTAAAATATCCCCGGCCTTTGGCGTTACCTTTGAACCAGGGTAATGGTAATATTTGGCATACAAATGCCCTGGCAATAGAGAAAAGCTTAATATTAACACAAACACACAAATAAAAAATACTGAAATAATTTTTGCATTTTAACACCTCTCTTATTAATAGCATCATACCATTTTATTCTCTAAAATGATACAAATTTTTCAGAAAAAATAAAAATAAAAAACACTAATGTTTCCGTAGTTTCTCCTATTTAGGATTTGGAATTTTGTCTAACTCCAAAATCTTTCCATCTTTTATTACATATTCGTACTCTTTTTTTGGTGAGCTAACGAATTTTACTTTTCCGCCATATTTTTGATCACCTGCAGCTAAGTAATTATAAACGCCTTTAATACAGGCAATATCATCTTCTTTATAACCTTTTTTAATTAAATAATGATCCATTTTGTTTTCAGAAGCCGTTATTTCTTTAGGATTTCCATAAATAAATCTATCATAGCTTAAATAAATACCTCTTATCGCAAGAATTACTAGGATTAATAAACCTATTACTTTCAAGGATTTTTTCATATTTTTATTCCCCCTTTAAACAAATTTCAATGACATAGTTCTGGCTCCCGAGCTTCCAATAAGTGATTACTTCTGCAACACTGTTTGCAATATCATCATCTTTATTGTCATCCTGAATGATTATCAAGGGTTAAAAGTTATTAACAGTAAAGTCGATGCCCATTGATGTTCGTTCTACGTAAAGATATACTTTTGGCATGGAGGGAGGACAATATCCTCATCCTCCTATCCCGAAAATTGAACCTTTTTAAGAGTTTATGTTCCGCCTCAAGCGGGTTAATTTTACCTTCTAGGCAATCGTTTTCGCTTCAATGCCAGTATTCCTCAACATTTACCCATAAACCAAAGATCGCCATTCTAAATCTTATCGTTCACAAGCGATAAAATCATGATCTCGATCAAGCTTTTTGTTTGCATCATAAAGCGCTTTTGACACATATGGTTTGTAATGTGTTTTTCCGCCCTTATTTTTAGCGGATGATGTACGAGCGACCCCGCCCTTATACTTTTTATTTAACTCGGTACAATTTTTATACTTTTTGGCTTTGGTTTTAGCTGTCGCAACACTATCGGAACCGGCAAAAAAGCTAAGTATTAATCCCAAAGACAGAACAACAGCTGATATTTTTTTCAATTGTTTTGTCCCCCCCTTTCATGTTACATGTCTATTATACCAATTTTTCCAATAATGGGGTGTGGAAAATTTCCTTTAATTCATTTTTAATACAAATTGATATACTTTGGTTTTTAATCAAACGTTTAATTATTTTTTTATTATTGCTGTGTTGGCAAAGAATAAAAAAGGATACGGAAGGAAAAAAGTTAACCAGTAAGAAAATTACATTTACCAGTTATCTTTTTATCTGTTCCCGTACAATATAGATGAAGAAAAGATATAATCAATAAACCATGGACGGGAGCTTGAAAATATGGAATATGTTACGAGAGAAACGATATTAAAGCATATGAGCAGAGACTTAGAAAACGTGATGAACAGGTATGATGTAGATGATGTCGGCATTTATGAAGAGCAAGGCGAAGGGGATCATTATTATATTGGTTATACGGTTAGAAAGGACGGCAAAGTTTATATGATTAATATGCCGTTTGTGAAGGATGATGAAAACAAATTAGCTGTGGCTGAACAAAGCTGGACGATTCAGGGGGAAAATGGCAATGAACAGAAGGGTTTTAAGACGCTTGATGAAGTATTTGATGCCATTAACCGCCGTTATCATTGAACTTACTTAATTTGACACCTCCTCTTAAAGATGAGCGATATGTTTAATAGAGGCAGCAAAAACCGATCATCCCTTATGAGGTGATCGGTTTTGATTGCTTTTTAATATTCCTTTCTCTTTTTCACCTTAAGGAAAATCCATTGATAAATAAATAAAAAAGGGATGTAAATATAGATCAGACCTGGCTGCTCTCGCTTATCTTTGAATGATTCGGTGTCGGCATAATCGGAATCCTTTCTTGTTCGTTTATAGCTGCTTCATTTATGGCATAACCTATAAATAAACGAAAAGTTCGGGTCAAGTTTTATGATATACAAATAGCCGCTGCCTATACAAAGCAGCGGCAAAATGCCTTTTTCAGATTGAGTGTAATGTGATAATTAACCCTTGGACATACTGAGTGATAGCAGCGGCTTAATCATATCCAGATTTGTTAAAGGGAGGACATCCAAGGTGTTTAATGAAAATGACTTTTCTATTCAAAGAAAAATGGAAAGTATTTGGGAAACAACTTGCGGTTCATGGAAAAATTGTACAGATACATCCATTCAGTCTTTTTTATCACAATGCGAAAAAAATAACATCGACCCGCAATACTGCATGGACTGGGTTGAACAACATAAGGAACAAATCCCTGATTGGTCATTGGTTTCAAAGGTTTCGCTTGATTGGATTAACCAGCATACTTCAACCGGTTCACCAATGACTTTTAAAGATCAAGACTTTCGTTAATAAATGGAGGGGAATCGCCTCTCCATTTTTATTATAGGTACTTATGATTGGGTTACCTTTTCAAAATCTTTCATTGCCTTCAAGAATCGTTTCAAAAAGACTGCGGCTATGCAGGGGAAGCAAGAAGAATTGGAAGGGGCCAAGAACAGTCAAGAAATAGGCTGTAAAATAAAAAAGGTGAGCTATGTACGCGCTCACCTTGAATCATAAATTAATATACTTTATCCCCGTTAAAAATTGAATTCTTAACAATCACATAATCCACGTTGCGAATCGCTTCTAATTTGTTTCCTCCCGCATAAGAGATGGAAGACTGCAGATCTTGTTCCATTTCTACTAAAGTGTCCTTTAAAGACCCTTTGTGTTCAACGTACATTTTCTTGCCTTCGACATTTTTTCTTTCGCCTTTTTGAAATTCGGAAGCTGATCCAAAATATTCTTTATAGATTTTGCCGTCTTTTTCAATGGTTTCTCCCGGAGATTCTTCATGTCCGGCAAACAATGAACCAATCATGACCATTGAAGCGCCGAACCTAATTGATTTGGCAATATCGCCGTGTGTGCGAATACCGCCGTCGGCAATGATAGGTTTGCTTGCGGCTTTGGCGCACCAGCGCAGTGCAGCTAATTGCCAGCCGCCTGTTCCGAATCCAGTTTTGATTTTCGTGATGCATACCTTGCCGGGGCCAATGCCTACTTTTGTCGCGTCTGCCCCCGCATTTTCCAATTCTCTTACCGCTTCAGGAGTACCAACGTTTCCTGCAATAACAAAGCTGTCAGGCAAGTGCTTCTTAATATGCTGAATCATTTCTATTACCGGATTAGAATGGCCGTGTGCAATGTCAATTGTAATATATTCCGGTGAAAGATTTTCTTCTGCCAGTTGTTTTATGAATTGAAATTCTTCATCTTTAACGCCGACACTAATGGATGCATATAATCCACGGGTTTTCATGTCTTTAATAAAAGATGCGCGCTTCTCTGGATGAAAACGGTGCATGATATAGAAATAACCATTTTCCGCTAAATAAACGGCAATCTTCTCATCAATAATAGTCTGCATATTGGCGGGAACAACCGGAAGTTTAAAAGCACGGCCGCCAAAGTTTATTGTTGTATCACATTCAGAACGGCTATTTACAATGCATTTTGCCGGAATAAGCTGAATATCTTCATAATCAAACACATTTTCCATGGTTTACACCTCAAAATACGAATAATTTATCAAATATACATTTGCAATGTTCGTCATTAGTAATGTACATCATTTTTATTAGTATGTCAAATCTTTATACAAATCATATATTGTTTCTTTTAATGCGGAAAATATGTTATTTCAGATAAGACATCTTTCATTATAAGGATGTTCGTTTTTTAGTTTCTTTCTTAAAAAATAGCGGAACAGCCAATCACTTGGCGCAGAAACTCTGTTTAGCGCTTCGGAATTTATCTAAGAAACTTTTAATCGTCTATTTCGAATATTTTAGACAATGACTTTTCGTTTTGCTATGATACGAGTAACAAGTGGTCGAGATTTAAATATATACTCATCATTAAAGAAGAAGGGAAGCTTTATCATGATTATCGACATAAAAAATGCCACATGGCAGCGGGGCGATAAAACCATTTTAAAAGACGTCTCTTGGCAAGTGAAAAACGGAGAACATTGGTGTCTTTTAGGTCTTAACGGGGCAGGGAAAACCGCTCTTCTAAATTTAATCAACGGCTATATGTTCCCGACAAAAGGGGATGTCACGGTGCTGGGCTTTGAGTTTGGCAAGTCGCCTTTACCGGAACTCCGGAAATTGATCGGTTGGGTAAGCTCATCGCTCCAGCAAAGGCTATACGGAAACGATACTGTTGAAGAAATTATTCTTAGCGGAAAGTTTGCTTCAATCGGCCTTTATCAGCAGCCTGAAGAAAATGATATAGAAAAAGCGGGGAAAATATTAGCCGATTTAGGATGTGAACAATTCCGCTTCCGCAGATATGAAACATTATCGCAAGGTGAACGCCAAAAGATTTTAATTGCGAGAGCACTTATGGCATCACCGAAACTATTGATTTTAGACGAGCCATGCACAGGGCTTGATATTTTTGCCCGGGAACAGCTTTTATCAATGATAGACACCATTGCGAAGCAGCCTGATGCGCCGACGCTCATCTATGTGACTCACCATGTTGAAGAAATTCTGCCATGCTTCAGCCATACATTGCTGCTCAAACAGGGAGAAGTATTCAGGGCAGGGAAAACAGCTGATGTTTTAACAGAGGGTGAGTTGACTGACTTTTTCGGCACCCCTCTGGAAGTTGAGCGCAAGAAAGAGCGGATAGCGATTTCTTTAAAATCATAGCATTGAAGAGAAGGCGCTGATTCGGCGCCTTCAAGGCAGTAAAAAAATGGATAAATACAAATTTCCCAAATTAAAAATAAGAAAAAAATAAAATAATGATTGAAAAATACGAACCATTTTTATAAAATAATATTCAAGATAAGGAAAGCGCTTAACTTAAAGTTTAAATATTAAAATCAAGAACTATTCGGGGTTACTGGCGGCGGGTTATAATTTAAGATAAATGCTTATGATTTTCGGCTGTTATTTTTTTATGGTTTGAGGAAAGCGCTTAATTTATGAATAGGACAGGAGTGACGAATATGTCTAGAGAAATTCGTGTTGCGGCACTTGGATTAGGCAGACTAGGCTATTATCATACTAAAAACTTAAAAGAAAAAGTAAGAGGCGCAAAACTTGTTAGTGTAGCCGATCCTTTTGGAGACCAAGCTCAGAAGGCTGCTGCGGAATTAGGCGTTGAAAAATGGACAAAAAATCCTGATGATGTCTTTCAAGATCCTGAAATTGACGCGGTCATTATTGTAACGCCTACGACGACTCATGGGGAAATGATTAAAAAGGCAGCCAAACACGGGAAACATATCTTTGTTGAAAAACCGCTGACACAATCATTGAATGAAGCAGAAGAGGTCATTCAAGCGGTTGAAGATCATCAAGTGATTTGCCAGGTCGGATTTATGAGACGTTTCGATCCTTCTTATTATGATGCGAAGAAGAGAATAGAAGCAGGTGATATTGGCAAACCGATATATTTTAAAGGCATTACGCGCGATTTCACTTGCCCTCCGGAGGAATTTATTAAGAACAGCGGCGGTATTTTTCTTGATTGTTCCATCCATGATTATGATATTGCCAGATATCTCATGGGAGCGGAAATAACATCTGTTTCGGCTCACGGCACAGTGGTCCAGCATCCTTATATGAGCAAATATAATGATGTCGATCAGGCCATCACCTACATAGAATTTGATTCAGGAGCGGCGGGAGATGTTGAAGCAAGCCGAAATTCCCGGCACGGTTATGACATTCGCGCAGAGATTATCGGTACTGAAGGGTCATTATTTGTCGGAACCTTTAGAAATAGAAACGCCATACTGCTCAATGCCAAAGGCAGCAATTATGAAGTTATCCCTGATTTTCAAACGAGATTTAATGATGCTTATTTGTTAGAATTAGAAGAATTTATTAAATGTGTACAAGAAAATAAAGAGCCGAGAATCACAGCGCTTGACTCGAAAATTAACATGCAAATTGCCGCAGCGGCGACAAAATCTTTCCTTAATAATGGGGAAAAAATATTTTTGGAAACATCAAAAACAGCCAACTTATCAGTAGGTTAATCATACTTCCGTTGTAAGCGTTTTAAGGAATTTATATAAGGGAGCATCCTTATTGAAAAGGATACTCCCTCATTCTATTCATTGATAGAAACGGTTTCCTCCAGCAGATATAATAGGGTAAAAGACAGTATTGAAAGAAGGACAATCTATGAAGCCGACCATATATGATGTCGCTGAAAAGGCGGGCGTGTCTATCGCGACCGTATCTAAAGTGATCAATAACACAGGCAAAATCAGCGATAAGACAAAACAAAAAGTGCTTAAAATCATGGAAGAAATAAACTATCAGCCGAGCGTTGTAGCTTCAGCTCTAACCGGGAAACAGACGAATACGATAGGTTTCCTTATTCCGGATATCGCCAATCCTTTTCATGCTGAAATGGCCAGAAGTGTGGAAGACAGAGGGCATGAATTAGGGTTCAGTGTTGTCATGTGCAATACTGACGGCAATCTTGACAAGGAAGCGCAATATCTCGAATGGCTGCAGAGAAAAAGGGTTGACGGCATCATCCTTGGCAGCGCCGCTCAAAACAATGCCATTATAAAAGAATTAATTAAACAAGAGATCCCGGCGGCTCTTATTGCTACAGATATGCCTTCACTGTCAGTTAATGCTGTATTGGTCGATGATTTTTTAGGAGGATATCAAGCCATTTCCCATTTAACAAGCCTGGGGCATACAGATATTGCCTTTTTAGCCGGAAACTTAAACAATGTGATGGAAAAAGAACGTTTGCGCGGCTATAAGCAAGCGCTCCAGGAAGCTGGTGCGGCATTCGATAGGAAAAATCTATTAACCAACAATTTTTCTTTTGATGATGCGAAAAGATCAATGAAAAAATTGATAGAGTCCGGAAGACGACCCACGGCTGTTTTCGCATTTAATGATCTTCTAGCTATCGGCGCTATTCATGGAGCTAAAGAAGCAGGATTGAAAATTCCTGATGATTTATCCGTCATCGGTTTTGACAACACACTCCTAGCGGCTGTTAACGATCCCCCGTTAACGACGATTGCCCAGCCGATTCAAGACATGGGACGAACTGTGACAGATTTACTAGTAAAAGAAATCAAAGGCGGCAATACTGTAAAACAGCGGGTTGTCTTATTGCCGGAGTTGGTTGTCCGGCAAACGACCATTCCCCCGAAAATATAAGTCTTTGCACCTTGAATATACAATTGAAATGGTGCAGCTTTTTTGTACTGCACCCCAAAAGTTAGAGTAACAATCTAACCTTTGGGGTGTTTATTTATGTTAGCCACTTATATTTTAAGATTTTCCTTTAACCTCCGCCGGCGTGATAGGCTGACCCGAGATTGGATCTAAATAAAGCTTTTGCTGGCGAGGATTTTGTTGGAAGTCAAAGAGATTTTTCAATGATCCGGCTTTTGTATCAAAGGAGCCGCTGCCAATCCGGCCAAGATGCCAATTATCTTCAATAAATCTTAATATAGAGGATTGATCCGTAACCTTATGATCCACAAAATTCTTCTTGGCGTACGGAGAAATCACAAGCAGCGGGAGTCTAGGGCCATAGCCGGCACGATCTAGGTAGGAAGAGAGCTTCGGCTTTCTGGCGTCGCCCGGTCCATATAAGGCATCGTATACAGGATCATTGGAGCCGTTGACTTGAGGGCTCATCATATGATCATACCACCCGTCAGAATCATCATAGGCAATGATAACCGCTGTATTTTTCCATTCCGGCAAAGATTGCAGATGGTTGAGTGTATGCACGATAAAATGCTGTTCATCAAGCGGATCAGAGTAACCGGCATGACCGTCTTGATAGCAAGACGCTTTAAGGAAACTTACTGCCGGCAAGTGACCGCTGTCAGCGGCCGACCAGAAGTCTTTAAGATCATACTGATGGTTGGCCTGGTCTGTTTTGCCGATCATATTAACAGATGATGGCGGCAAATGCTTTGGATTCGACGTTGATTGGTAATATTGGAACGGTTCATGATGAGGGCTGTAATCGGCCACTTGGTTTCCGGCAATATTTTTATGCTGGGAATGAGGATTGCGGAATCCGCCTTCAAACCATCCCCAAGTGATGTCTTTCTTATTTAACAAATCACCTACGTTTTTACCGCTTAAAGCGGCTGTTGGCTTGTTTGGATTGGAGGCTTGATCGTAGTAAGGATCGAGGTCCCCAAATAATGTGCCGTTTGCAAGGTAGTCTTTTACTTTATTGGTTTTTGCGCCGTGGATATAAGCGGCTGCCCCATGGGTTTGCCCAGAAATAAGGTTAAGAGCGCCCGGAGTTGAAGGACCGAATGTTGTGCCAAAGGAATGGTCGTTCATGGCAAAGTTTTGAGCATAATTCCATAATGCTGTAACTGTATTTCCATCATAATAGTCCATAACAAGGGAAGGATCATCGCCTCCGGATGTATATTCTGCGAATTTGTCCATTTTTCCGCCGTCAAAAGCTTTCTGTTCATCGGTATAATCATGATCCATATCAGCCGTTACAGCTTCAGAACGATCTAATCTTTTCGGATTGTATTTATTTGGATTATTTGTCAGAAGCTTTTTCGTCAGCCCATAGACGCGGGGGGTGCCGGGCTTTGCTTGGAATGCAGGTTCACCTTTAGGATTTTTAGCATGGGGATAAGTCCCAAAATAGTGATCGAAGGATACATTTTCATCAAATAGAACGACAACATGCTGAATCGGTGTTGCGGTTTTCTCCGAATGTTTAACATGGGCATAAGGAGGCATATGTTTTGTATTGGCTTGGTTGTCATGGGCTGAAGTTGTCAGCGGAACCGCAAAAAGAGTGCTTAAGGCAAGCATACTGTTAAATGCTGCTTTTCTTAATGTCATTTTCCTTATCTCCTTTAGATTGGTTTGTATAAGTAGTTTAATAGATGTTTGTTGAGCTTTTCTTAAGGATATGTTTTCTTTTTGTAAAATGAAACAGCTTCCCTCAGCAGAGATTATTCATCCTTATTTTCCGCTTCAATGACAAGGCTTGCTAAGTTTTAAGGCAGCAGGCGCCTCGCAGGCTTTGCACAGGGATAAAACAGTTGAAAAGTCATCAGACCATTTTAGCGCTTTTTTTTAAGAAATCTTTTCATAATGCCAACAATATATTTACATTTCATTTGTATCGTATTCATAGAAGGCCATTTTTTCAATGGGAGTGATTCTATGAAACGAAAAAAGGTGATGATTGCCGTCCTTGCGGTTGTAATGGCAACGTCGGCATCTGCTTACGCTTATCATCGTACGGCTGGTCCGAAGGGGGATAATTATGGTATAACGTCGCAAAATTGGACATTGACACCGGCTGGCAAGCAAATTAAACTTGGAGATTTTCCGATGGGGGGCGCTTTAAGCCCGGACAGTCATTATTTAGTAGTCTCTAATGACGGTCAAGGCACCCAGTCGCTTCAAGTCATTGATACGAAAACAAATAAAGTTGTCCAAACGGTGCCTTACAGTTCGCCTGAAGCTTTATATCTTGGTGCATCATTCAGTCCCGATGGCAAGAAGCTGTATGCTTCTGCCGGCGGCAACAACAAAATACGTGTTTATGATTTCGTTAACGGTAAATTATCGGAAAAGGATCCGATTGAATTAAAGGATGATAAGAATACTAATTTTTATCCTGCCGGCCTATCAGTATCTCCGGATGGGAAGTATCTCTATGTTGCTGATAATCTTGATCACTCTGTATGCAAAATCGATATCAAAAATAAAAAAATGGTCAAAAAAGTCCCTGTTGGAAAAAACCCATATACCGCTTATTTAAGCCATGACGGTAAATCCTTATATGTCACGAATTGGGGGGAAAGCAGTGTCACTGTCCTTAATCCCCAAACCATGGCAGTCAAGAAAACGATTCAGACGGATTTGCATCCAAATGCCGTTGCGGAAAACATAAAAAACGGCATGATTTATATATCAAATTCTGACAGCGATACGATTTCCATTATAGATGCCAAAAATGATCAGGTCATACAAACGCTTTCGCTAAAACCTTATAAAAGCGCGCCCGCCGGCAGCCAGCCGGATGCAATGGCCGTCAGCAGAGATGGCAAAACGCTTTACGTTGCCAATGCCGGCAATAATGATGTCGCGGTTATAGATGTCTCGAAAAGAACAGCTAAAATTAAAGGTCTGATTCCGACAGCCTGGTATCCGACCGGCGTCTATGTGGATGACAAAGATGGCAAGCTTATGGTTGCCAACGCGAAAGGTCTTGGCGCCGGTCCGAATAAAGACGGGCAATTTATTGGAAATATGATTGAAGGAACGCTGTCGACATTGGACATTCCCCATTCAAAGGAGCTTCAAAAATATACAAAACAAGTCAAAAAGAATAATCCAATAGAACAGCGCAACGCCAACAATAGCGGAAACAGTTTTCCAGTCCCGCAAAATCAAAATCAAAAATCGCCTATAAAACATGTCATTTATGTGATTAAAGAAAACCGAACTTATGATCAAGTGTTCGGAGATTTGGACAGGGGCAACGGTGATAAGGACTTAGCGACTTTTGGCGAGGAGATCACGCCAAATATTCATAAATTGGCTAAGCAATTTGTGACTTTTGATAATTTTTACGCCGATGCAGAGATCAGTGCCCAAGGGCATAATTGGTCAACCGCCGCAAAAGCCAACGACTATGTGGAAAAGAACTGGCTGGCTAATTATTCTGGAAGAAATCGTGATTATGACATGGAGGGAGGCAATGAGGCCGCTTATCCTAAAGCCGGATTCTTATGGGACAATGCGAAACGTTCGGGAGTCAGCTTTCGGGATTATGGTGAGTTTGTAAACCCTGATCCTGTATCAAAGCAATGGGTGCCGTCGGATCCAAGTATCGGCGACCGTGTTGATCATGCCTATCCTGGATGGGATCTCGACATTTCAGATTTAACGCGTGAAGCAGAATGGGAAAAAGAGTTTCAACAATATATCAAAAACGGCAATTTGCCGCAGCTTCAGATTGTGAGACTCCCAAATGATCATACCAACGGCACGAAGCCTGGAAAATTAACACCGCAAGCGATGGTTGCACAAAACGATGATGCGGTAGGCAAGCTTGTAGAGGCTGTCAGCCATTCGAAGTATTGGAAGGATACGGCTATCTTTATTACAGAAGATGATTCTCAGAACGGCTGGGATCATGTTGATGCTCACCGTACAGAATCGCTCGTTATTAGTCCTTATACACAGACGGGAAAGGTTGACAGTACTTTTTACGATACAGCCTCAATGATTCATACGATGGAACTTATTTTAGGTATGAAACCAATGACTCAATATGATGCTTCCAGTATTCCGATGTTCCGCGCCTTCAGTTCCAAGCCAAACTTAGCCGCTTATAAAGCGGAAAATCCGCGTTATCCCATTGACAAGAAGAACGGAAAGAATGCACCTGGGGCAGCGATGTCCAGAAAAATGGATTTTTCACAAGCAGACAATATAGACGAAGAGAAGCTGAATCGCGTCTTATGGGAAGCCACTCATAAGGGTAAGCCTAAAGACTACCCTAATAAAACAAAGGCTTCGGTATTAGAGGCAAAGTAAGAATTGTCTGTAACGTCCGTATGCCTCCGCAGATGCAGCTCGTGAACGCATCTTCTAAAGGGGGCTTACGGCGTCAACCAAGATAAAAAACAAAGGTGGACGTCTTATGGAAAAGGTTATTCACGCGTTGTCCAAACGGTTGCCGCTTATTATTTTATTCATTGTCTTAATTTTTACTTGGGGCGCTTATTCAGCAACTCAAATGAAAAAGGAATATTTGCCGGATATTAATAATCCTATTTTGATGGTTACTCTGAAGACCGATGGAGAATTAAAAGGGGAAAAACAAAATCTACAGCTAAGCGAACAGCTCACAAAAGCTTTAAAGGGTGTAGACCAGCTTCAATCGGTTGAATCAACGATATATCCCCAAGGGTTATTTTTAAGCCTTATCTTTCCGCAAAATATTGATATTAAAGAAGCTGAAAAAAGTATAAAATCCGAGCTGCAAACGGTTCAACTGCCTAAGGGAGTGAGTCAGCCGGAGATCACAAGAATTAGTTCCGATAGTTTTCCTTTCATGAAAATCAGTTTAACATCAGATAAGCTTTCAAATATTGACCTGCGTACGACGGCATCTAAACATATCAAAAAACAATTAGAAAAAATCCAAGGGGTCGAGAAAATACAAACAACCGGCAATGGAGAAAAGGGTTATATTGTCAATCTGGATAATCAAAAGTTGGATAAGTACCGGCTTAGCTTTAAAGATATTAAAGCCGCACTGAAAGATAAACATATATCATGGCCCAATGGCGCCGTCCAAGCTAAAAATCTTTGGCTGCCGCTGACAGTTGAGGGTTCCTCTGCAGATGCCGAGACGTTAGGCAACATTGTTGTAAAAAGGAGCAATGACAAGAATATCTTGCTGAAAGATGTTGCAACGATTCAAAAGGGGATTGTCCATTGGGAGACTTTGTCAAAAACGAACAGTCATCCAAGTGTGCTTCTTAATTTGCTGAAAACACCGTCAGCTGATGTGACAAAGGTCAGCCAATCAGCGGCAGAAAGGCTTCGTCACATACCAGAGATAAAAAGCGGCAATGTTCACGCCGATATTCTTCTTAATCAAGGTGAAGCAGTATCCCATGCTATAAAAGGCGTGTGGAGAGAAGGATTATTAGGCTGTTTATTTTCAATGATATGTGTATTCTTCTTTTTTCGAGAGTGGCGTTCCACAATGGCCATTCTATTTTCCTTGCCGATTTGCTTTCTAACGACAATAGCGGTTCTTTATCATATGGGAATCACATTAAATCTATTGACGGCTTCAGGGTTAATCGTTGCGATGGGAAGAGTGGTGGACGACTCCATTGTCATCATGGATAATATGTATCGAAAGCTCGAACAGCAGCAGCGCTTTTCCCTGTCTGCCTTAACTGAAGCCGTTAAAGAGATGATTCCAGCTGTTATTTCATCGACTTTGACAACGATAGCCGTCTATATTCCGCTCGCTATGACAGGAACAATGGTTGGATATGCTTTTTCTGGCTTTGCATGGGCGGTGGCCATTGCCTTAATCTGCTCACTTATCGTTTCTTTGATTCTTATTCCGCCATACGCTGCCTTGACATGGCGCCGACGTTTTGCTCCCATAGCAATAAAAGCAGAAGAATGGGCAAAACCAATCATTAGCCGTTTGTTTAAAAGGCGGCAATTCATATTCGGAATCTTATGTATCGCATTGGTTTTATCGGCGGTCGGAGCATGTTTCATACCTGTGAATATTCTTCCCCGCTCTCACGCTCACGATGTGACTGTACAAATTGAATGTCCGGACGGAGCGACGCTTGACCAAGTCGACGCTGAAGTCAGAAGTTTTGAATCTTTATTAAGCAAGCATCCTGAAATAAAAAGCTACGATTCAACGCTGGGGTCTTCTTTTAGCCCGGCATTCGATGATGTTTTTGATCAAGACGGCGGCTGGATTCAGCAGCCTAATGTTGCGAATGTTTACGTGACGCCCAAAAAAGACGTTTCAGCCGATCATTTAATACATAAAATCAACCAAGATATTAAACAATTGTCCAATGATGCTGTATTTACCGTGTCAAGCCAACAAATTGCCGGAGATGATTCACGGGTAAGAATTGTATTAACAGGACCAAACAAAAATGAGCTGATAAGAGCTGCGAACCATTTGAAGAGCAAGATGCAGATGATAAAAGGATTTCAATTAAACGGTGATGCCGATTCGAACGATCAGCTGCGTTTTACGGTTAAGCTGCAAGAAGAAAAAGTGAAAAGGCTTGGTCTTCATAAGGAAGACATTTTAAATAAGGTTCGGAACTTTTTGGACGAAAGAGAGGATTTGAATGTGTCCATAGATGGTTCTTCGATACCTGTGACACTCCATAAGCCTTCTAATGTCCATCTTGCTTATAAACAAGGCGTCGACTCAACAAAAGCCTTATTGACGAAGCTTGGCCGCTTAACTTTTAATGCAAAAACAGGGAAAAAGGTCTTATTAGCTGATATCTCAACGTTGGATGTCGAACCGAATGCTGTGATCGGCGAAAAGGACGGTATCCCAATGGCCGTTGTAACGGGGAATATTATTACGACGGATATTGGCCGTGTAACTGGGGAAATCAAGCAAATCTTAAAGGACAATCATTTTCCGAAAGGCATTCATGTGGATTTTGGCGGCATCCCGCAACAAGTGAAAGAAATGATTTGGTCTATCAGTTTAGCTGGATTTTTGTCGATCATACTGGTCCTGATAATCATTACAAGTATATTTAAAGGTATTCGCGCACCGCTTGCTGTCATATCTTCTTTGCCGTTTGCCTTCATTGGTTCAGTGATTCTATTATTTGTATTCGGGCAATCATGGAATCTGGGAGCATTGGCAGGGTTAGTCATGCTCATCGGTATCGTTGCAACGAACGGCATCGTACTTGTTGATAGAATGGAACGGCTTCGAGCCCAAGGAAAAGATGTGCATTCTGCTGCCATAGAAGGGGCGGCAAGCCGCTTTCGACCTGTACTGATGACCGCTGCCGCAACCATTTTAACGCTACTGCCGCTGGCCTTGTCCCGTCAGTCAGATACGCTGATTTCACAATCGCTGGGATTGGTTGTTATCGGCGGGATGATAACAGCTACAATAACCAGCTTAATCATCATTCCAACGATATATCAATGGCTGTACAGCAAAAGAGACAAGGCTGAAGTAAAAACGAGCCTGTCTCAATAAAGGTCTCATCCCCGCAAAAAAAAGCTGCACCATTGTCTCTGGAAACGAGACAGATGGTCAGCTTTTTACAGGGATTTTTTATTTTAGGTTGTCCACATTATCCGCAAGTACACTGGGTTAGACCCCAAATTTCTTGCGCAAATCGAATTCGATTTCTTCTAGGCTGCGGCCTTTTGTTTCCGGTACAAATATAGCAACAAAGATAAAGGCTAGAACGCCGATAGCCGCAAAGATGAAGAATAATGGAACGATGCCAATTGCGCCTAGCAATATAGGGAAGAGGAATGATACAACTAAATTTCCTAAAGAAAGGAATAGCGTTGTAATGCCTGTTCCGGCTCCGCGGGCTTTAAGCGGGAATAGCTCCGGAAGAATAACCCAAACAGCCGGCCCCCATGTCGCCGCAAAGAATACAATGAAAAGACCAAGGAAAACAACAGTAACCCATGCGGTTGACGTTGATAGTCCTGCAAATGAAAGAATAGAGGCGATCACCACAAGGCTGATGACCATTCCAACGTTGCCCCACAGCATTAATTTTTTGCGGCCTAGTTTATCAATGACAGCGATAGCAACAAGGGTCAACAGAACGTTGACAATACCGATGCCGACTGTTCCTAGAATCGAAGCAGAAGACCCTAGACCAGCATGATTAAAGATTGTCGGTGCATAATAAATAATTGCGTTGATCCCGATGATTTGCTGGAAGATAGCAAGGACAATGCCGACGATCAGCATTGGGCGCACCCAGCGGGCTTTGAGTAATGACCATGCGGTTTCTTGATCTTTTTCCGCTTCTAACATTTCGTGAATCTCATTTTCAATTTCGTTTTCTTCGCGTGTTAGCTTCATGACTTCACGCGCTTCTTTTTCGCGGTTTTTCTTGATTAGCCAACGCGGGCTTTCAGGCATAAATGCTACGCCAATCAACAAAATAATAGCCGGTACAACTGCAAGCCCCAGCATCCAGCGCCATCCTTCAATTGGCGTGAACGCATAGTTGATAATATAGGCAACAAGAATACCTATAGTGATCATCAGCTGGTTTAATGAACCTAATGATCCGCGCACATGAGTCGGCGCCATTTCTGCAAGGTATACAGGAACCAATGCGGTAGATCCCCCGACAGCCAATCCTAAGATAATCCTAGAAATAACGAGTGCAGTTGCGTTTGGTGAAAAGGCAGCTGCTAATGATCCTATAATATATACAATAGAAATCACTAAAACGACACGCCTGCGTCCCCATCGGTCAGACAGCGGGCCGCTTAGACCGGCGCCGACGATTGCGCCTATGAGCAGAGCGCTTACAACAAATCCTTGCATAAAACTGGTTAAAGGGATGTCTTTTTGTATAAATAACAGCGCGCCGGAAATGACACCGGTGTCATAGCCATAAAGCATGCCGCCAAGCGCCCCGAAGAAATAAATCAATCCCTTATTCGTCTTCCCGAACATTTAAAAGAACCTCCTTCATCTTAGACAATCGCTATAATAAATATAACGTTTTCATTAAGTAAATTAATTAACTTGGAATACCAAGGAAAAGTCCCTTTTCAGTGTTCTAAGAAGGGATTGCTTCTTTAAGAACTCTAAAAGGGTAAGTATAAACGTTAAAATTGATGAATAACAATTAGGGCTGCCTCATTATAATAATTCTTAATGAAACCAATTTCAAATAAAATGATTTCGTTTTGAATAAATAATAACATGGTTTATAATCCCCTAATATTTATATTTTATTTTACATGTCATATTTAAGTAAAGCCTTTCCTAAAGGTAACTGGTATGCCTGTTTTTACCTCTTAAGTTAATAAATTATCTTTCTTTATTAAATATATTGACAATATCATACGGCTTACATTATAATCCATGTAACGGGTTACAAAGTTTTTCTTCAACAAATGTAAGCGGTTACTAATAAGGGGAATTTAGTTTATGGCAACAATCAGAGATGTCGCAAAAGAAGCCGGCGTGTCAGTAGCTACAGTATCGCGGGTGATTAACAGCAATGGATATGTTAATGAAGAAACAAAAAAGAAAGTTGAGAAGGCTATTCAGCTTCTCAATTATAAACCGAATGCAGTTGCGAGAAGCCTCTTTAAAAAACAATCCATGACGATTGGGCTGATTATTCCCGATATCACAAATCCATTTTTTCCTCAATTGGCCCGGGCCGTAGAAGATGTCACCAATGAAAAGGGGTATACGATTATTTTAGGCAATTCTGATGAAAGTTCTGAAAAAGAACAAGAATACCTTGATATTTTCGAACAGAAGTATGTTGATGGAATTATCCTTGCGACGAATACGCTAACAGTAGAGCAGATTGCGTCACTTGGCAAACCTGTCGTGGCAGTTGATCGCCCTATTGATTCCGGCGTGCCGACAGTTGTGGCGGAACATCGTAGAGGTGCACAAGCCGCAGTCCGCCACCTTTTGGACACGGGTTGTCAAACAATTGCACATATCCGCGGTCCGGAACACGTGGTCAGTGCTGATGAAAGATGTAAGGGATACCTTGATATCGTTAAAGATAAGCCATGGTTTTCGGATCAATTAGTGATTAATGGCCACTATGCGATAAATGATGCCTATAAAGCCGCTTCAGAATTAATTAAAGATCGCCCGGATGTTGACGGGATTTTTGCCGGAAATGATTTAATGGCTATCGGTGCTTTAAAAGCCGCCCGAGAGTTGGGCAAAAAGGTGCCTGAAGAACTGGCCATTATTGGATTTGATGGTATTGATATGTGCGAAACGACTTTCCCGGAATTGTCTACAATGGTTCAGCCCATATATGAATTAGGGGCAACAGCAGCCAATATGCTGATTGAATTAATAGAGAATCGCCGGGTCAACCAACAATATTATGAGTACCCGGTACAACTCAAGGTCAGAAATTCTTCAAGGGGTCGGCCTCCAAAAGATGTGAATCATGCGGATAATATTTAACCTTTGAAAGACCATTCATTTAATATGAAGGAGGACAAAAAATGGCGCGGCCAAAAATAACGGTGATCGGAAGTATTAATATGGACTTAGTTACAGAAGCTGACAGAAGACCGGAAGCCGGGGAAACAACGCTGGGCAGACAGTTTTCCACAATTCCCGGGGGAAAGGGAGCGAATCAGGCCGTTTCAGCCGCTCGTCTTGGCGGTAAGGTTACGATGATTGGCTGTGTCGGCGAAGATGCGTTTGGCAAAGATCTGTTAGAACATCTAGAAAGAGAAGGAATTATAACTGAAAATGTGGAACCGGTTACACAATTAAAGACTGGCATTGCGGCCATTACGCTGGCTGAAGGAGACAACAGCATCATTGTTGTTCCTGGTGCAAATAATGCATTAACTGAAGATAGAATTGTACAATACGAAAATATCATTGCTGATAGCGATGCAGTTCTGCTGCAGCTTGAAATTCCGATGCCGACTGTTATAAGAGCAGCGAAACTGGCATCTAAGCATGGCGTTAAAGTCATTTTAAACCCGGCGCCTTTTCAAAAGCTGCCTGACGAACTGGTCAATGATGCCGATATCATCACACCGAATGAACATGAATATGTGGCGCTTATGAAGGAATATTCAGGAGACCCGAACACGATTAAAGAAAAGTTAGTCATTACAAAGGGCGGGGAAGGCACTGTTTTTTATAAACAGGGTCAAGAAGTTCATATTCGCGGCTATAAGGTTAATGCAGTGGATACGACCGGAGCCGGCGATTCATTTAACGGTGCTTTAGCTGTCCAAATAGCCAAAGGCGCTTCTCTTGAAGATGCGGTTCGCTACGCGAATGCTGTCGGCGCCTTATCGGTTACGAAGTTTGGTGCACAGTCAGGCATGCCGACCGCTGATGAAGTTCACCATTTTTTAGCGGAACAAATTTCGTAATCTATAGATAAAAAAACTTCATAAAGGATCGGACTTCAAAATAAGCAGGGGGATAACATCATGAAAAAACACGGGATTTTAAATAGCAGCATTGCAGCTGTCCTCACTCATCTAGGACATACAGATACCATTGTTGTTGCGGATTGCGGGCTGCCTATTCCGGACAATGTAAAGAAAATAGACCTTTCTATTAAAAAAGGATTTCCAAGTTTCCTAGATGTTTTAGAAGAAGTCGCAAAAGATATGGTCATAGAAAAGGCCACGCTTGCAGCTGAAATACAAGACCAAAATCAGCCTTTGTATACTGATCTGAAAAAGCTTTTCACCGGCACGGAACTGGCAATGATCAAGCATGAAGACTTTAAAAAGCAAACAGCAGAGGCAAAGGCCGTGATCAGAACTGGCGAGGTGACGCCGTACGCCAATGTTATTTTGCATGCTGGGGTGATTTTCTAATGGAACCTATTGTGAGAATGACAAACATCAGCAAGTCGTTTTCTGGCAATCAAGTGCTTAAACAAGTATCCTTCGAGATCGTTCCCGGGGAAATCCATGCCTTGATGGGGGAAAACGGGGCTGGAAAATCAACGCTGATGAAAATTTTGACCGGTATTTATTCAAGGGATGAAGGAGATATCCAGGTTAATGGCCGCTCTGTTGATTATAAAGATCCAAAAGACGCTGAGAAAGATGGCATCAGTGTTATCCATCAGGAACTGAATATTATACCTCATTTGACTGTCGCAGAAAATATGTTTCTCGGAAAGGAAATTTCTATTAGCAAAACGGGTATTTTAAAAACAAAAATCATGAGACGCGAAACCAAAAAACACCTGGAAAGGTTAGGTGTTCAGTTAAATCCCGATAAAAACGCCGAAAGTCTGTCAGTCGGCCAACAGCAAATGGTGGAAATCGCCAAGGCGCTTGCCGCCGAAACTAAAGTGCTTATCATGGACGAGCCTACTGCCGCGCTGACTGATAGGGAAATTGAGACACTGTTTAAAGTGATGAATGAATTAAAGAGCCAAGGCGTTGCTATTGTCTATATTTCTCATCGGATGGAAGAAATTTTTCAAATGTGCGATCGGATAACCGTATTAAGAGACGGCAGTTGTGCAGGAACAGAAAATATTAAAGACACGGATCTTGATCAGATAGTAAGAATGATGGTCGGCCGGGCATTAGGTGAACGGTTTCCGGAGCGCCGAGTCGAGATAGGGGAAGAAAGGCTGAGAGTGGAAGGGCTTTCAAACCCGGGTTTGTTTGAAGATGTTCATTTTTCAGTCAAACAAGGTGAAGTTCTTGGGGTAGCCGGTTTAATGGGTGCGGGCCGTTCTGAGATTTTTGAGACATTATTCGGCGCGCGCCGCAAATCCAGCGGCCGTATTTTTGTTGATGGAAAAGAAGTAAAGATTAAAAATCCTTATGATGCCAAAAAAGCCGGCATTGGCTTTGTCACTGAAGATAGAAAAAGTGAAGGGCTAGTCTTGGAACTATCAGTTAAGAAAAACTTATCATTGCCTAATTTGAAAACGTTATCAAATTGGGGCGTCATTTCTGCAAAAGCTGAAAAAGCCATGGCGGATGACTTTATAAATAAATTGCGGATAAAGACGCATCATGCTGATTTGCAAGTGAAATCGCTAAGCGGCGGGAATCAGCAAAAGGTCGTTATTGGAAAGTGGGTTGGCATTAACCCGAAAATTCTCATTCTTGATGAACCGACACGGGGAGTAGATATAGGCGCTAAAAAAGAAATCTATCAGATTATTAACGAATTAGCCGCTCAAGGCGTAGCTGTTATCATGATTTCTTCTGAATTGCCGGAGGTTCTGGGCATGAGCGACAGAATTATGGTCATTCATGAAGGGAAGGTGGCCAGGATTTTGGATAAGGATGAAGCCAATCAAGAAAATATTATGCAGGCAGCAACAGGAGGTTATCGTTGTGTCGAAACAATGGGTCAATAACTTGCAAAAGCTAGGTCCGGTCATTGGACTGATTATTATTGTTATTATTTTGTCAATTCTAAGCCCCAGTTTCTTAGCTATGGACAATATATTTAATGTTCTCCGTCAAGTTTCTATTAATGCGCTCATTGCTTTTGGCATGACGCTTGTTATTTTAACAGGGGGCATTGACCTTTCTGTTGGATCAATTTTAGCATTGGGGAGCGCTGTTACAGCCAAAATGCTGGCGGACGGAATGGATCCGATTTTATCAGTTCTTCTAGGTTTAATTGCCGGCGGAGTGATGGGGGCTGTTAACGGTCTGATTGTCACAAAGGGTAAAGTAGCGCCGTTCATAGCGACGCTGGCGACTATGACAATTTTCCGCGGTCTAACGCTCGTTTATACAGACGGAAAGCCGTTAACGGGTCTATCAAACAGCTTTTCCTTCCAATTGATTGGCAAAGGGTATTTTTGGTATATTCCGTTTCCGGTGATTTGGATGTTTATCGCCTTCGTCATTTTGCTGTTTATCTTGAAGAAAACAACAATAGGCAGAGGCATTTATGCCGTGGGCGGCAATGAAGAAGCCTCTATTCTTTCAGGTGTTAAAGTTAATAGAATCAAGGTTTTTGTTTATACGGTAACGGGGATATTATCAGCTTTTGCAGGCATAATTCTAACTTCACGTTTGAATTCTGCCGACCCTAACGCGGGCATGTCTTATGAATTAGATGCCATTGCAGCAGTTGTCATTGGCGGTACGAGTTTATCTGGAGGCCGAGGCTGGATTTTTGGAACTTTTATCGGTTCGCTTATTATTGGTGTATTAAATAATGGACTGAATCTGCTAGATGTGTCGCCTTTTTTCCAGCAAGTGGTTAAAGGTGTTGTCATTCTCATCGCGGTATTGCTCGACCGTCGTGACAAAAAATGATGAAATCTAAAAAATGAACAGGGTCAGGAGGATTTCGGTATGAAGAAAGGGCTCAAAGTGCTTGTATTTGGGTTGTTGTGCACATTATGGCTATCAGGCTGTTCTTTAATTTCATTAGAACCGCCGGGATCAGGACATTCGCATCATAAAACGTCCGCAGATAAATTGAAGATAGGCTTATCCATATCAACTTTAAATAATCCGTTCTTTGTCAGCTTAAAGGAAGGTGCGCAAAAGGAAGCAAAAGCGAAAGGTTATCAGTTAATCACAGAAAGTGCTGAAAATGACTCAGCTAAGCAAGCGAATGATATTGAAGACCTTATTCAAAAACATGTCGATATATTAATTGTCAATCCAACAGATTCGGATGCGGTAGTCGGCGCGATTCAATCGGCGAATGCTGCTCATATTCCTGTCATCACTGTTGACCGTAAAGCAAATGGCGGCAAGGTTGTTACCCACATTGCCTCAGATAATGTAAAAGGCGGACAAATAGCGGCGAAAATGATTACCGATCAACTTAAAGGCAAAGGACATATCGTAGAATTGCAAGGCATTCCTGGGCAATCGGCAACAAATGAACGCGGAAAAGGCTTTGACGAAGAAATAAAAAAAGCAAAGGGGATTACTGTAACTAGACAGCCGGCAGATTTTGACCGTAATAAAGGTTTGTCGGTCATGGAAAATATTATCCAAAGCAATCCTCATATTGATGCGGTCTTTGCCCAAAATGACGAAATGGCATTGGGGGCCGCCGTTGCGCTTAAAGAAGCCAATATCCAAAATGCAACAGTCATCGGATTCGATGGTACGGATGATGGAATTAAAGCTGTAAAAGACGGCAAGATGGCTGCCACCATTGCTCAAGAGCCTATGGTTATTGGCAAAGAGGCGATAGATGCAACGGCAAAAATTGTTGACGGGAAGAAAGTGCCGAAGTTTATTCCAGTCAACTTAAAAGTGATAAAAAAATAAGGGTAGGACCCTAAAAAGTTTGAATAAACGCGCCCCTGCAAACGTCTAGGGGGGCCGCAAAAAGAAGAGGGTGTCCCAAAAGCTAAGCTTTTGAGGGACACCCTCTTTTGATTAACAGCTGCAAATCTAAAACAGGAGAGATTCTTAATATTATCACATTCCTTGAACTGGATGTCTTCTGCCGGGAAATGATAAGCGAATGCTTTTTAAGGCTTGCCAACCGGCAGATTTTACTTATCTATAACGTTAGCTTCTGCGGGGGAATCCTTTTTAACATCACTTTTTACGAGAAGGATGCCTATCGTCATGACAAGAATTCCCGAGATTAATCCATAAATGATAGGATTCAATGAGGAGATGCCTTCAATCATTAAATCTAACACGACGACGGCAGAGCTAGCCACCATAGAAGCCATCACAACTTTTTTGGAAATGCCTTTCCAAAATAAAGCGGCGATGACCGGGAGAAGGATACTGCCGGTCAAAAGGGCATAGGCAACGTTTAAGGCATCGACAACATTTTGTAATGCTGCAGCTATTAAAATGGCAGCGGCACCGACGAGCAAGTTCATTAAACGAACGCATTTAATTTCTTTTAAGTCGTCTTTCTTGGATCGGCTGAAGGGCAGAATAAAATCGTTGACGATGATCGTAGACGAGGCCATGATCGTTCCTGAAGCTGTTGACATAATAGCTGAGGCAATAGCAGCAATGACCAAACCCAGCAGTCCTGTCGGTAAAATATTTTGAATGAGGTCAGGAAGGGCTTTTTGCGGATCATGCAAGGACGGGAGCAAAATGCTTGCCATCATGCCGATAACAGCTCCGGAAATACCATAAATAATGCAATAAAGACCGGCCATTATAGTCCCTTTTCTCATGACGGATTTATTTTTGCTTGTGAGCGCCCGCTGCCAAACATCTTGGCCTATCATCATACCAAAAAAGTACAGTAAGAAATAGGAAAAAATAGCTTTGCCGCCAATGCCAGTGATATCAAGAGCTCCTGGTTTGAGATGATGGACAGCATTGTCAAATCCGCCTGCATGAAAAATACTGAGAGGCAATAAGATAAGCAGCAACCCAATGGTCATAACCCAGAATTGGATAACATCCGTTAATGTGACGGCCCACATGCCGCCTAACATGGTGTAAAAAACCACGATGGCGCCGCCGGTGATGATCGACATCACATTACTCCAGTGAAACATTGATGAAAACATTTCCCCCATTGCAATAATCGCAACGACAGCGACCATCATGTCATAGACGGCCATGATCAACGCACTGTAAAGGCGGCTGCTTTTTCCAAATCGTTTCGCTAACAGTTCGCTGACGCTGACAATATTTAAATCACTCAGTCTGTTTGAAAAGAATATGCCCATGCCTAAAATACCGAACCCGATCATACCGACCAGCCACATGCCGGAAATACCGTATTGGTAACCTAATGCTGTACTGCCGAATGTCGAAGCGCCGCCGAGAACAACAGCGGACATAGCGGGGACATAAAGTCCGTATCCGAGCCTTTTGCCGGCTACTAAAAAGTCTGACTTACTCTTAATCTTTCTGGAACTCAATACACCTACAGAAATGAGAACCGTAAAATAGGCAAAGATAATGACAAAGTCAAAATTTGTTAAAATCTCAGACACCTCCAAAGAGCGTTTCTTTTAGATGTCGATGGGTATCATCGTGAAGATACCCATCGAAAAAGCTCTTATTGCTTGGCAAACTTTTCATTTGCTCTTATAGTGTTTTCCTGATTCCGGCGTTTTTTTAAGGCTATTAATGTCATCATTTCATAGATAATTGATGAAGCGGCAGCAGCCGTTATATCACCGCTGTCATAAGAAGGGAGAACTTCAACTAAATCAAACCCGACCAGATTCAATCCATCTAATCCTCTGACATATTCTAAGCCTTCATAGCTTGTCGGTCCGCCAACTTCCGGTGTTCCCGTACCAGGCGCATAGGCAGGGTCGAGAAAGTCAATATCGTAAGAAACAAATACGGGTTTATCGCCGGCTCGTTCATGAATTTGTTTCATAACATTTTCATAGCCAAGCTTCCGAACTTCCTTCATTGTTATCACTTTAAAGCCAAGGTCCCGCTGTTCTTGAATATCCTCTGGGCCGTATAAAGGTCCCCGCATGCCAATTTGAATAGAATGATCTACATCAAGAAGACCTTCTTCAACAGCTCTTCGAAATGGCGTGCCATGCATATATTTTTCTCCGTAATAGTTGTCCCAAGTATCACCATGCGAATCAAAATGAACAAGAGCCACAGGGCCGTACTTTTTGGCAAAGGCTCTTAGATGTCCAAGCGTAATGGAATGATCGCCGCCCATCATAATAGGTGTTAATGATTTTTGAAGGATTTTATCGAGTTCGTCGGCAATATTTTGGTAGGTTTTATGAATATTCCCTGGTATGACATCGATATCTCCATAGTCTACACCGGAGCAGTATTCGAAAATGTTAATTTCTTGTTCGGGATTATAAGGCCGCAGCAATACAGAAAAGTCCCGAATATGCTGCGGAGCGTATCGTTGTCCAGTTCTGTTTGAAGCAGCCGTATCGAAAGGGACACCAACAATAACAAAATCGACATTGTCGGTTGTTTTCACCGATTCTAATCTCATAAACGTTCGCATTCCGCAAAAACGCGGAGATTTTGATGAATCTTTTGGTTTATACATGTTAAAGCCTCCTTAAAAAGTATCTTTCAATATTGAATATTGCAAACTCTATGCCAGCGTTTTTGTCGAGAAAAGACGGTTAATAGCGCAAAAAATTGATTCATTTTTGAATTAAACATAGGGGAATTAATTCATTTTGAAAGAGTCGATTCAAAATGAATTAACGGATATGGTATTTTTTTAGCCGGCGAACAACGGTTGATTGGCTTAATCCAAGATATTTTGCCATTTCATAGGTTGATTTGTATTGCCGGCAGGCACGTTCCAGCCAATTTTTTTCAACTGCTTGCAAAGCCTCTCGAAGGGTTAAATAACGGTCGTCAAAATGTTCCAATTCAGACCAGTTTGTATGCCGGCTGTGATCGGATTGTTCATTAAATGGCAGGCTGCCTGGATATATGATATCTGTTTCGCTTGTAATGACGAGCCTTTCAATTAAGTTTTCCAGTTCCCGGACATTTCCCGGCCAGTCATATTTTAGAAGGGCGTCAATCGCTGTTGGATGAAAAGATTTACGAGACTGGTATTTTTTGTTGAACTTTGAAAGGCAATGATGAATAAGCTGATAGATATCTTCTTTTCTTTCACGCAAAGAAGGGATTGTAATCGGAACAACGTTCAAACGATAATAAAGGTCCTGACGGAATTTTTTCTCCTTAACAAGCTGTTCTAAATTTTGATTCGTGGCTGCTGCCAGCCGGAAATTCACTTGTTTCATTTTATTGCCGCCGATTCGCGCTACTTTCTTGCTTTGCAGCACTTGCAGCAATTTGACTTGATTATCAAGTGAAAGGTCACCGATTTCATCTAAAAATAATGTGCCGTTATTTGCGAGCTCAATCATGCCTTTTTTTCCTTTTTTGCTGGCGCCTGTAAATGCCCCTGCTTCATAGCCGAACATTTCTGACTCGAAAAGGTTTTCCGGGATGGCGCCGCAATTGACTTCTATAAAGCTCTCATTTTTTCGGTCGCTTAAATCATGCAAGGCATGTGCAAAAGCTGTCTTTCCAACGCCGGACTCGCCGAGCAATAGAACGGCAGCGTCTGATTTCGCGACACGATGAATCAAGTCCCATGTTTTCTGCATTTTTTTGCTGTTGATAATCATTTTTTCATTCCCGAATTGTTTCTCTTGCAATTCTTTAATTTTAAACTCGTACTGTTTCATTTTGGCTTGCAGATGTTCATAGTCCTCCCGCAATTTTTGAATCTCGGTCAGGTCATGGGAAAAACTAATGATCCTGATTAATGTTTTATGGTCATCGAAGATGGGAATGCCGGTAGCCATAACGACCCGGCCGGTCAGTGTCTTTTGCATAACTTGTACTTCTTTTCTTTCCTTTAGAACCCTTAATGACACTGACGGGGTAAAGATATTTTCTTTTTCTAATTCAAATACCGTTTTGCCGATTAGATATGATCGGCTGCAGCCATAAATGTCTTCACAGTTTGGGCTGGCTTTTAAGACTTTGCCTTCTCCATCGGTTATCACAATATTGTCATTGGATGCCTTTAAAATGGCGTTTAGTTCAATTTCTAAAGAATGGCGGTTTTTGCTCATTTATGATCACCTGAATTGTTTTTTTCTTATTATCGCATTAAATGACGAAAGGGTGGTCATCAATTCTTTTTGTTAACAAATGTTAAAATCTTTTTTATTTTGAAAATAATGATTGCCGCATCATTATTTATCGAATAGAATAAAAAGAAAAAATGTCCTGTTTTTTGATTGTTTGCTTTAATGATACTAAGTTTTTCTTAAAAATAAACGGACGGCCTATTGAAGAAGGAAGGGATGCTATGGAAAGGTTATGCGAACGCGTTTGTTTAGCTGAACAAGCACTGAATGCTTTTAAAGAAGTTTTGAAAATAGAGCGCCCGACAGCTATTGAAAGAGATGCTGCCCTTCACCGTTTTGCCTTTACTTTCGATGCTGTCTTTAAAGCGTCAAGGCTGATGCTCTATGAGGTAGAGGGTCTTAATGTTTTTTCGCCTAAAGGTGTGGTTCGAACATGCCATGAAGTCGGATTGTTTGATGATAATGAAAATCGGAATGCCCTGCAAATGGTTGTTGATCGTCATTTGACAGCTTTGGCCTATGAAGAAGCATTGGCTGATGAAATCTATGGGCGATTAAAGTTATATTTCTCTCTTCTTCAGAAGTGGCTGAAAGGGATTCAAGCGAAAACAACAGCTTAGCATGCCTTCAGTGCGAAACGAGGAAAGGAAGAATGAGGCATTCCGGCACAAGGCATGACAACACTTGAAAGTTAATTCATTTAGGGATAAGCCTGCAGCCGTTGGCCAATCATTGCAGGCTTTTAAAAAGATGCAGGAAAAAGGCTGAATCATATGGAATGATTATCATGAAATTTGTGATGAGAAATAAATTTTAGCAGAGGAATGATAGCCATGAAACCGATTATCGGAATGACTGGGATGCGTCAGAAGCATTCATCGAATCTGCCGGGTCCGCCGTTGCAAGGGGTTTACCTATCCGACGATTATGCACACGCCATTGAAGAAGCCGGCGGACTGCCATTGGTTATACCTTTTCTGAAGAAGATAGATAACATTCAGGAGTTTGCCAACCGTATTGATGGGCTGCTGTTAAGCGGGGGTGTTGATGTAGATCCTGCTATATTTGGTGAAGAACCCCGGCTTGGTCTGGGAACGGTTATTCCTGAACGCGATTGGCTTGACATTGAATTATTGAAAGCCGTCCATGCGCAAGGAAAGCCGGTGCTTGGCATCTGCCGGGGAATGCAGGTCATGAACATAGCACTGGGCGGTACAATTTATCAAGATTTGGCTCATGAATGGAACGGCACTGTACAGCACTCGCAGCGAGCTCCAAGAGGACATTTAAGTCATACGGTACATATCAAACCTAACAGCCAATTATATGGTTTGCTTGGCGATACTGACAAAATGAGAGTTAATTCGTTTCACCACCAATCGGTAAAAAATATTGCTCCTAATATGGAGGCTGTTGCGTGGGACGATGAAGGACTGGCGGAAGCTATTGAATATACAGGTGATTCATTTTGTCTTGCGGTGCAATGGCATCCAGAAAATTTATGGCGAAATCATAGACAGTTCTTAGGACTGTTCCGAGGTTTGGTTAAAGAGGCAGCGGTCTTTCGCGGACATTTCTAACGTGTTAAAAAACTGTTCACCATAACATAGGGGGAGGCCTATGTTATGGATGCAAATTTCTTACTTCTTGATGATTGTTGATAATTAAAAGTATTTTTCCTTGATACAACTTTTCTTTATATTTTTTTGCCTCTTCATTTGAAAAGCCCACTTCCTTCATCTTTTTAACGAGTTCGTCATCTTTCTCATTAAGCAAACATCCTAAAGTTCCGCTGAAGCCAAGTTCCTCTAAACCGATGGTATTGACATCGGCTTGTTTTGCCAGATGTTTTGTACGGCTGTTGTCGCTGGAAAGGATATAGATATCTTTCCTGTATACACCTAACTTTTTCAAACCTTTTATATCGCTGATTAAACGTTGCTCATTATCGTATTCGTGTATGAGCGGCTTCATATTGATTCCCCCAAGTTCATTTAAATGTTATTAAACTATTACACGAATTCCGATTTTTTAAACGCCTTATTTGCAGTCAGGGGGAATGCCCCCGGTCTGCTTATAAAATGGCTATTCATTCAGTTTGCCGCTGCTTCATTGAACGAGTTTATTGCGGTGAGCGTAGATCGCAGCTTGTGTGCGGTCTTCAACGCCTAGTTTTGACAGGATATTTGTAATATGGGTTTTGACCGTTTTAATGGCAATAAATAATTCATCGGCAATGTCTTGATTGCTTTTCCCGTCAGCGATCAATTTTAGAATTTCGAATTCCCTGGCGGTTAATGATTCATGGGGCTTAGGCTGTTCTGAATGCCGCATTTTCGAAAGGACTTTACCGGTTACTTTGGCTTCAAGAACGGATTCGCCTTTCATCGCAGCCCGAATGGCATCAGCGATTTCACTTGCTTTCGAGGTTTTTAATAAATAGCTTAGGGCGCCTGCCTCAATAACCGGGTATACTTTGTCGTCGTCTATAAAGCTTGTCAGAATGATGATTTTAGGGTCGGTGAGTGCTTTGCATATTTCCCGGGTTGCTGCGACGCCGTCTATGCCTTCCATAACTAAATCCATTAATATAACATCAGGCTTTTTTTCAATCGCCAGCCGTATGCCTTCTTCTCCATCAGATGCCTCTCCGACAATTTCGATGTCTTTCTGTGATTCCAGATAAGCGGATAAGCCGATTCGCACCATTTCATGATCGTCTACTAGCAATACGCGTATCATTGTTTTCGCTTCCTTTCACTATCAATAATCGGCACTTTGACTTCAATTTGCACGCCTTTGCCGGGGAATGAAATGATTTCAGCAACACCGCCGATTTCGTTGGCCCTCTCTTTAATAGACTCTAGACCGTAAGAGGATGTTTTTGGTTTGTCCATGTCGAAGCCAATGCCGTTATCTAACACTCTGAGAAGAAGCTGCTGGTTAGCCGCACTGAGGCGGACAGCGACTGAAGTGGCTTGTGAATGGCGAAAAACATTAGACATGGCTTCTTGGACAATACGAAACAGATGATCCTCAATACCCTTGGGCAAGCTTGGGATATCCTTAATATCCCAACTCATATTAATCGGTTGTTTTGCTTTAAATTCTTCAAATAGTTCTTCCAGACCTTCCTTAAGCCCTTTGCCTTCAAGTGTAGCGGGTCTTAAATGCATGAGAAGCGCCCGCATCTCATTCTGAGCGTTTCCAGCCATCTTTTCTACCATCGTCATTTGCTCTTTCACCTTCTTATTGGCGGGATCGATGTTCTCTTGTATCGCTGAGGACATCATAGAAATGGCAAACAGCTGTTGACTGACCGCATCGTGAAGCTCCCTGGCCAGACGCTGCCGTTCTTCGGAAATGACCGATTTCTTTAATTGATCGTTCCATTCGGCTTTTTCTGTTGATAACTTTTGCAGGGAAGCCACTTGTTTTTCGATCGTGCCGGCCATTTGATTTAAATGGTCAGCCATCAGTCCGATTTCATCATCGCCAAGATAAGGGACGCGGTGGGCGTAGTTGCCCCGTTCGTATTTTAAAATTGACTCAACCAAAAGCTCGAGCCGCTTTTTCAACATATTGCCGTAAATGAAACCCGTCAATATACCGATTACAATCGCAAAAATGAAAATAAGCAATATAAAGGGGATATTGAACCACTTAACTAAAAGAAGCGACTTAAAATCCAGCTTGTAAAAAAACAAAAATATGACAAGCGACGCTAAGGATACAAACAAGGAAATGCAGAGGGTAAATTGTGTCATCCGCCACTGTATATTTGTCAATTTCCTATTTCTCATAAGTGCCTCACATCAATATCGCCGATAAAGTTGGAGATTGATATCTTCACTTTTCTTGTCGCTGTTTCGTATCCCTTTGTTTCAACATTAATTTGCCGATTTAAGCCGCCCATTTTGTAGCCTAATACTTCAACATTTCCGATAGTAACCGAGGCAGCGACTGATACATCTAAATCATAAGGTATATATATATCGACATCACCGATCAGCCCGCTGATGACAATGGTGTTTTCGCCTTCATGAATGATGGCTTTTGATAGGTCGATTTTGTTATCTCCGATGCCGTAGGATAAATTCATATCTTTAAGCTCATATCTATGATTAATGAGCCGCAGATCACCGATAAGCGAACCGCGGAATTCCGGGGTTTTTACGATAATGACTGGATCGTCGTTATTCTCAGGGTTTTGATACTGTTCTTTTTCCAGATTTTCAATTTCCTCATCGATCCAATCGTCAACTTGGTCCTTTTTCATAACAGATGGCTGTTTATTTTGAGCGGTTTTCTTACCGTTTTTAAACATTCGATAACCAATGTAAATGAATAGCAGGGCAATGAAAAGGCCAGCTATATGAATATGGAAAACATCTTCAAATAAAACAATCAGTCCTAAAGTAAAACAAATGCAGGCAATCCATCGATGCTGTTTTTTAAGAAAAAATATGCCGGCTGCTGCAAAGATTAAAGGACCTACAAGGAGGCCGAGACCAATAACCCCTAAAAGTATGATAATGCCGATAAGGACTGCACCATATCCAATTAACTGCTTCAAATAGGTTCGCCTCCTTTATAACCAATTTAATTGATAGTAACCTTTCCGCTTTGTGTGTGCGTTGAGGGTAAAAATCAGCGTTTTTTGGGAATTTGAGCGAGACGCTGCCCGATTTAACATCTAAATCAACCGGCTCATTTAATTTCTTGAAATGAGCATTTAAGCGTCCTGATAATACTTTACCATTTAATTCGCCTGTAAATCGGGATAAATGAATGTTACCTGATTTGACATCCATTGATGCGGTTTTTGTTGTTAGGTTATCTGCATTTAATTTGCCGGATGTCTCCTCATTGTCTAAGCGGTTGATATCCAAGTTTTTCAAAGCGATATTTCCTGAATCAGCATTTAACCTAAGTTTATTTAATTTTATTGTTTTATCTATAGATTTTCCATCGAATTTAACATTTCCTGAAATAGTTGTAATATTTAAGTTTTTGCTGTAATTTTCAGGAATATAAATATTTAGAGTCGAAGGTTTCCAAAACGGTAAGAAACTCAAAAATTTAAATTTAGTGCCAATCTTAATGATGCCGTCTTGACGGTCAATAATGGCCCGGTGTTTTCCTCCGTGTGTTGAAACAGCCAATTGCTTTTTCTCGGAGGGAATGAGATTGATAGAAGTGCTTTTTGTGTCAACAGCAATTGTTTTTATTCCTGAAAGATCAGCTGTGTCATATTTGTAAGAAGATGCCGTGCGTTCGGCGGCAATGCTTGTGAAATTTAAATAAATTGCTCCTTATGATAGGATAAGAATGGGCATCTAAGATGCCCATTCTTCATTTAAGTATCAACTGCACGGGGATCAGCCCAATTTAGCCTTACGCATTTTTTCTAATTCTTTTTCCGCTTCATCAGCGTACTCGAGTTTTGTCCATTCACTAGAATTGCCTTCAAAACTGGAGCCTGCATACGTATTTGCTTTGATTTCCATTTCACAAATGCGCTCCTCGAGACGCTGGAATTCCTTATACGTACTTTCTGAATCAATGCGGTTAATAGAGGTATACATATGCTCTTTAGCCTTTGCTGCATTAGCCCGAGCAATTAATGCATTCTTCTTATCTTTTAAATTTTGGAATTTGTCTTCAAGTTGACTTAATTGGTTTTTAAGATCTTTTACCTGCTCGCCGGCTTTTTCATAAAGATCTTCATATTGCTTAGCTTTCGCTTCAAAGTGTTTCATTTCTTGAAGGGCTTTGCGGGCCAAATCTTCTTCACCTGCATCAAAAGCCCGCTGCGCTTGTTCCTTGCGCTTTGCTGCCAATTTCTCTGCTTCATCTTTTTTCATAAAAAAGTTTTTTTCGATGGCTTGCTGTTTGATAATGGCATGCTTTGCTTTGGCTATTTCTGCATCCATATCGCGCAAATATTGTTTAAGCATAATCTGTGGATTTTCAAGTTTGTCTAAACCTTCGTTAATTGTAGCAGTGATCATATTTTTCATTCTTTTTAATACCATAAGAATGCCTCCCTTTATTTAAGCTTTAAATGAGTTTTTTAATGATTATCATTGTGTCGTTTTAAAAAATCTTTCCATTCTTTGTCAAAGTTGCTTTCTAAATTGACATCTTTATAAGTATGACCCGCTTCATCTGTTAATGCAGGAGCGGGTTCCGGATCGCTCTTAATGAGTTTCCAGCCGAAGTAGACAAGCACTGCAGAAACAGCAAATGAAACGAGTAGCGGCAACAGGCCGACAAACATTAAAAGACCAATAATCAACGCTATGACACCCAATATTTTTTGTCCGTTTGTTGAAGAAGTTTTTAATTTTTTTGCTCCAAAGTAAATGAAAATGATTGAAAGGGCGAATGGGATCAATCCGCCGATGTGGATGCCCAGCATGCCTAAAATGCCGACAGCGCCGATAATTAGCAATATCATTCCGACTGCACTTTTGAAATTTAAGCTCATGTTTTTCCCCTCCTTCCTTGGATATCTTCAGTCTACGGTAAATATTCATTTTCCAAAACGCACCGGGGATGCATTTTGACTAAGACCCGGGTCTTACTGGGACATCACACATAAAAGCCCTGCATCGTTTAAAGCGATACAGGACTTTCTTTATATTTACAGATGAGGTAATCAATGAAAATGATTTAAGCCAAACCATTTCTAGGCTGAATAGCAGCATGCTTGATTACTTCCAATAAAATTTTATTGTTAGATACTTATAATTGATATGCCTCAAAAATATATTTTTGTGCTTGTTGACATAAGAGTGATTAGCGGAACCAATGAAAAAGAAAAAAGCCGATATTCGGTCCAATTGGCCGATATCAGCTGATTTTTAAGTCGGGAATAATGCGAAAATCACCTTTATAACCCAAAACCACGATCTCGCAATTTTTTCGGATTGCATTCATTTTCATTGACATTTAAAGCTTAATGAAAAGCCCATTAAAAGGGATAATAGCAAAATGATTTTCTTTTATATAACATGCGTTTATATAACTTGCGTTTATATAACTTGCGTTTGTATAAAAGAATGAGAGTATGTTCGAAGGGTTTCTCAGAGAAGCCGGAGTTCATTGGGAGCTCCCCGAAGTATACCGGTTAGTTATCTTTATTCCTCTTTCTCTCCCTTGATTCTTTGTTTTGCAGTATGAATGGCTTCCATTCTTCTTCTGTTTTTTTCTTCAATAGCGCCGCGCTGTTCAGCATCTGGCGCTGTATTTAAGATTTGCTGACTGTCTTCTATGGCTTGTTGAGTATTTTCAATCCTATCTTCAAGCGCTTCAATTTTTTCCCGGCTGTTAGTTTGTTTTGGCATATCTATCTGCTCCTTAGTCATGATTTACCTTTATCATTTGACGTTTAAGCATGATTTATGTACAAAAAGAAAAGCAAGCGCCATTTCGGCACTTGCTTTCAGCCCTCGGGAACTTTAATTTTTTTCTTCGGTTTTTTTGGGCTGCCGTAAATCTTTGTTGTTATTTTAGGTGCGAATATAAAAAGAACAATGCCGATAAATGCAGCAATAAGGATATAAATGCCTGAAAATACTTTTGTTGTACCTGAAGCCAGGCTTGCGATAACAACAGAGAATTCACCGCGCGATGTAATCGATAAGCCGGCTCTTAAAGACACGCGTTTTGAAAGGCCGTACCATCTTCCGCCAACAACGCCGACAAGTATTTTGGCAATAATACTCCAAATAAGCATAACAATTAACAGGCCGATCATTGGTACGCCGTGGCTTAAATCAATCGTTGAACCAAATGAAAGGAAGAAGAGAGGGAGCAGCAAATCCCGAACCGGAATGGTTGTGATTTCGATTTCTTCAATTTCATTGGTTTCTGCAAGCATCATGCCGGCGAGAAAAGCGCCGAGCACTTCCGATAAGCCAAGATACACGGCTAATCCGCCGTAGGCAACAGCAATACCTACTGTAAACAGTATAAAAATATCCTCATCATTAATACGTTCGATAAAATTGCTCAGTTTACTGAAAACATATCGGCCTAAAAGGATAGCAATAAGCGCTAAAACAGCTATTTTTAATACGAGCAGTCCAAGCTGGCCGCCTGTCACTTTTTGGCCGGAAGTGAGACCGATCAGAACCGCTACTAAAATAGGAGCAACTAAATCTTCAAATATAAGAAGGCCAAGAATATATTCACTTTCAATGTTTGCCATTCTTTTTGTGCTTTCGAGCAGTTTGGCTGTTATCGAAGAGCTTGTTGCATATACAGCTCCGCTAATAAGGAAAGATGTTAAAAAGTTAAGCCCAAAAAAGTAACAAATAAGAAAAGGAACACCTAAATTTAAAGCAATATTTAACAGACCGCCGGACCATACTTTTTTAGCTGTTTCCCCAAGTTTGCTCATTGGAAATTCCAAACCGAGCAGAAAGAACATCAGAATGATACCGATTTTACTTGCGATATCTAAGACAGCATTGTCAGAGATGAGACCTCCAAGAATAATGCCTAAGACAATGTAAAGGATAACACCTGGAACGTGAATTTTTCTCCCGATAAAACCAAAAATGAAGAGGAGAAGAATGATCATTCCTGCCGCGAGATAAAAGGGTGTATCATGCATTAATGATTTTCCCCTTCACCGCATAAGAGGGACAGTTCTCTGATTTGCTCCTGTTTTCCAATAGCAATGATGACATCGCCGGCTTGTAATTTAACATCTATATCTGGTGTAGCAATTAAATCTTCTCCTTTTACAATTCCTATAACAGATGCACCTGTCAGCGGGCGTATTTCTGATTCTCCAATCGTTTTACCGACAAGCTGGGATTCTTTGGACAGTTCTATCCATTCGATTTGAATTTGCTTTCTAAACATTTTGGCTTTGTCCACATCAACCGGCTGATAAATGGCACCAAGCAGTTGGGCGCCGATTTCTCTTGTCTCTTCAGCTGTCAAATTGATGTAGAAGTCCGGTTCATCATTATCGGCATCCTCAAACATATACAGGTCGCGTTTTCCATTATGATGGACAATGAGAACCATCATACTATTTTCAGCAGTTACCATTGAAATTTTATAGCCGATGCCCGGCAGTTTGGCAGTTTTTATTTTCATTTCACATCACCTTTCATTGTTCCCATCAAAAAATAAGCATGGTTAACGATTTATGAGCGTTTCGAACTAAAATGATTCCCGCACCATTATTATGACAAAATAAGAAAGTTTAGAGCAAATTAATTTGTTTATTTATCAAAGCAGAGCGTCTTGTTATGATAAACGCTTTTGGCATCAATTTTAAAGTGCTTTTTCAAGACTTGTTCCAGTTGGTCTTTCGAGATATGTTTCTTCATTTTATTTTGGCCATTAGTGATAGTTAAAGTATCCCCGGATAATGTGTCACGACCTTTTTCTGTTGCGATAGTAACCAAAATTTCTTTTGTAAATGGGGAATCAGGTGATGTTTCATTATAGCGGCACGCATCATTAAAAGACGTTAAAGACCTTGGGCTGCAAGTGAAACGATGCTGTATTTGCCACTCTTCGCCGCCTCTTTTTCTTTGAAGAAGGTAAACGCCTTGGCTTTCTTCAATTATTCTGTAGCTGCCGCTTATATCTGTTGCGATCTCCCCGCTTAAGGGAATTGGCTGGCGAAATGAGTCGCCAAACCCTACATCAACAAGATAAGGTTTGTCTAATTCAACAATAATCGCGGCATGGCTTTCTTCTTTTGCCCATTTGCCATCACCGGCGTAGACGGTACCAGCAATAAGATAAGAATTAAAACCAAGCTGATCAAGCAGCTGCTGAAATAAACCATTCAGTTCATAGCAGAATCCGCCGCGCTGTTGTTTGACGACTTTGCAGTAAAGGTTTTCTATATTTAAGGTGATGGGAATCTGGTGAATAACATCCAAGTTTTCAAAAGGAATATGTGTGATGTGCAGATATTGAAGCCTGCTTAAAGAAGATAAATCGATTTGTAGCGGGGGGACGGCTTTAAACCGTTCTAAATATTCTTCTGTATTCATTCGACAGCCTCCTTTAAAAAGCATTTCAGAATATAGCCTTCTATTAAGATATATTATTTATCACCAAGCTGCCTAATAAAATGATGACTGAAACGGATCGGACGCTTGAATATTGTTTTTAAAAAAAATGTTGACTTAAATAAGATCAGATGATATTATATTTCATGTCGATTTAATGCGATTCACGAAACAGACAAAAAAACATATTGACATTATGAAACTACGATGTTAATATAATGAACGTCGCTTTTGAAAGGAACAAAAAACAAAAGCGAAAAACCATAAAAAGTTGTTGACAAGATGTTAACGGCTTGATATAATAAAAAGGTCGCTATCGAACGGCAAAGACTTAAAAATAATGATTGTTCTTTGAAAACTAAACAAAAGCCAAGCGTGATTGAAAGGGCAACTTTCAACAACAGCTAAGGATCATAACGATTAAAAGTTTAACTGTTTCACAGTTTTTTAAAGGATGTTCAACATCCATACTTTATTGAGAGTTTGATCCTGGCTCAGGACGAACGCTGGCGGCGTGCCTAATACATGCAAGTCGAGCGCGGGAAGCAAACAGATCTCTTCGGAGTGACGTTTGTGGAACGAGCGGCGGACGGGTGAGTAACACGTGGGCAACCTGCCTGTAAGACTGGGATAACTCCGGGAAACCGGGGCTAATACCGGATAACCTTTCGCACCGCATGGTGCGGAAGTAAAAGATGGTTCTGCCATCACTTACAGATGGGCCCGCGGCGCATTAGCTAGTTGGTAAGGTAATGGCTTACCAAGGCCTCGATGCGTAGCC
>NZ_JAFBER010000026.1 GCF_016908855.1 Scopulibacillus daqui
ACTCGATAATCATGGACTCGATTTGTGCGTTCTCCACAAACAGGACAACGTTGTTTTTTTCGAGGCAGTTTTATATGAATGTGATAAGCTCCATCGACTTCTTCTGCCTTCAAAATCATCACATCTTCTAATCCAGGTAAAATCATGTTAAAATGCATATACACGCAACTCCTATCCTTCTCTTGTTTCGGGACAATTCAAGTGTAAAGGATTAAGGAGCTTGCGTGTATTTTTTTGTTTTAATTTTTCTCATACCCCAACAAATATTGTAGAGCCTTTTTAAATAAAAAACGAAAAAGGGGCGCCAAAAAGTCAGTTACCCTGACTTTTTGTACAGCCCCTTTAATTATTAATTTTGTTTCCTAATTTGATTTTTAATTTTGCAAGCATGTCTTCTGTCATTTTTGCGAGGTCGTATTCTGCTTTAAAGCCCCACTCTTCTTTTGCGGCTGTTGCGTCAATGGCGTTTGGCCAGCTTTCAGCGATGGCTTGGCGGGCTGGGTCAACGTCGTAAGTCATTTCAAACTCAGGGATATGCTTTTTAATTTCTGCGGCAATGTCTTCTGGTTCGATGCTCATTGCCGTGATATTAAATGCATTCCTATGCTTGAGTTTTGAGGCATCGGCTTCCATAAGTGTGATGATGGCGTTTAATGCGTCTGGCATATACATCATGTCCATATAAGTGCCTTTATTGATAAAGGATGCATATTTTCCATTTTTTATTGCTTCGTAATAAATTTCAACAGCGTAATCTGTCGTGCCGCCTCCAGGAGGTGCAACATATGAAATGAGGCCTGGGAAACGAACGCCTCTTGTATCAACGCCAAACTTTTTGAAATAATAATCGCAAAGCAGTTCACCGGAGACTTTGTTTACCCCGTACATTGTGGTCGGTCTTTGAATGGTATCTTGAGGGGTATTGTCTTTTGGTGTTGTTGGGCCGAATGCACCGATTGAACTTGGTGTGAAAAACTGTGTATTCAGTTCCCGGGCAACCTCTAATGCATTGACAAGCCCGCCCATGTTCAAGTGCCATGCGAACAGCGGATTGTTTTCAGCAGTAGCTGATAGCAAAGCCGCAAGATGGATAATGGTGTCTACTCGATTGTCTTTAGCTACTTTGAAAAGGGCTTTTGCATCTGTGACATCAACAATGTCGAAAGGACCTGATTGAACGACATCACTTTCAGTTTCTCGAATATCTGTAGCGATAACGTTAGCATTCCCGTATATTTCTCTCATTTTCATAACCAGTTCAGAACCAATTTGGCCTAATGCACCGGTAACCAATATTTTTTTCATCGTAATTCCTCCAAAAATGAACTTTTTGGTTCTTCAATTCAAAAAATCATGTTTTATATGATACCGAGTTCTTTACCTGCTTTTTTGTAAATGGTGATAGCTTGATCAAGCATTTCTTTAGTATGGGCAGCAGTCGGCATATTTCTTACGCGGCCGGTTCCTCTTGGCACGGTAGGGAAGACGATTGATTTTGCATAAACGCCTTCTTCGTTCAGTCTTTTACTGAATGCTTGAGTTTTGACCTCATCGCCGATAATAACCGGTGTAATTGGTGTCTCGCTGTTGCCGATGTCAAAGCCGATGTCTTTAAGGCCTTGTTTTAAGTAATCGGCGTTTTCCCATAGCTTTTCTTGAAGCTCTGTAGAACTGGATAAGATATCAATGGCTTCAATACATGCCGCGGCAGCGCCTGGTGTTAAGGAAGTAGAGAATAGGAACGGACGGCTTCTTACTTTCAGCCAATCAATTAAATCTTTCTTTCCGGCTACATATCCGCCGACAACTCCGATAGCTTTTGAAAGGGTGCCGATTTGGAAATCAACCTTATCTGATAATCCAAAATGTTTTACAGTGCCTGCGCCATTGCCAAGCACACCTGAACCATGCGCATCATCGACATAAGTGATCAGGTCAAATTCTTCAGCGATTTCTACGATTTCAGGAAGCTTAGCTATATCGCCGTCCATTGAGAACACACCGTCAGTAATCACCATAATCTTGTTATATAGACCGGACTCGGCAGCTTCCTTCGCTTTTGCTCTTAAATCATCCATATCAGCATGATTGAATCGAATGATTTTAGCTTTGGAAAGGCGGCATCCGTCAATGATAGAAGCATGGTTTAATTCATCTGATAAAATGGCATCGTTTTTGTCCATAACGGCAGAAATAGCTGCCATATTGCAGTTGAATCCAGATTGATAAGCAATAGCGGCTTCAGTATGTTTAAATTTAGCGAGCTTTTCTTCAAGTTCAATATGGACCTTTAAAGTGCCATTAATTGTTCTTACTGCACCGGCTCCGACGCCGTATTCTTTTGTTGCTTCATTGCAAGCTTCAATCAGCCTGTTATCTGTAGCTAATCCCAAGTAGTTGTTGGAGGATAAATTAATCAATTCTCTTCCGTTAATTTTGATAATAGGACCGTTTGCGCCCTCAAGTGTATCTATTTCGTTATAAAGTCCTTTGCTTTTTAAATCTTCCAAGTTTTCCTTTAAAAAATTTTCCAACCCGCGGCTTGGCATTGTGCATACCTCCTTAATTTACATGTATTTTTCACCAAAAACCTTGAATGAATCCTTATAGGTTTATCCTTGTTAAAAAAGCATATGTCCATACAAGGAGAACAAATGGCGATGTATTTTATTAGGATTTATTATCCTTAAGTTAACATATTTTGATTAAGATGTACACAGAGAGAGGACTAATAACTATTTTATTTTTATTATATTCAATTATTTAAGAAATGTAATAGCCTCTTATAAACATTTGTTTATATAGCGAGGACAACTGTCGGCAATGCCTGATTTTAATGAAAACGGTGACAAATGTATTTCTACAGAGGACATATTTCTCTATCATAATATAAAAAGCTTGGCAATGGCCAAGCTTTATCACGCATTATGCTTCTTTTTTCAGTTCATTGCTGATATTTGGCGATGAGACATATTGATTTGCAGCAGCGCCTATTCCAAAGACAAAAACAAGCAAAATAGCAGCAACTAACATAATTAGAGCACTGGTCCAATTGTGTGCGATATCGTGGATAAACCCGAAAAGTGTCGGCCCTATGGCTGCTAATAAATAGCCAATAGATTGAGCCATGCCCGAAAGTTCAGCTGATTCATGAACATGGCGCGTGCGCAAAACAAAAAACATCGTTGCCAAGCTGAATAGTGAGCCTTGTGCCAGACCGATCAATATCACGAATAATGGAACAAGTGAAGTGTTGCCAGTCATGATACCGATGAAGCCAATAAGCATTAAAGAGACGGTGATTGTGACAAGGCCTCGCTGACTCGAATATCGGCCGGCAAGTATCGGTATGATAAATGATGACGGAAGGGTAGCAAATTGGATTAATGAAAGCACCCAGCCGGCAGCTGATGGGCTCATGCCTTGTTCATATAAAATTTCTGGAAGCCAAGCAGCAAGAACGTAAAAGATCATCGACTGCAGCCCCATAAAAAATGTGACTTTCCAGGCGAGTCCAGAACGCCATAAGGATACTTTGCTTATTCCTTTAGAAACGTTCGAATGGCGGCGCGCCCGTATTTGCGGAAGCCAAATGATCAATGTGATAAATGAAAGAATGCTCCAGCAGCCAAGAGCACCCCGCCATCCCAATCCGGCGCCTTGAGCAATTGGAATGCTGATACCAGAGGCAAAAGCGCCGCAAATATTCATAGACACAGAATAGATACCTGTCATAACGCCGACCTTATTAGAAAATTCCTTTTTAATTAAACTTGGCACTAAGACATTGCCCGCGGCAATAGCCATTCCAAGCAAACCCGTTCCAATAAACAGAGCGGCTATTGAAGGTAAAGAACGTAAAATAATGCCGGCTGTCAATAAAATAAAAGCGGCCATAAGCGTCACTTCTATCCCGAGCCGCCGGGCTATTTTCGGGGCAAGGATTGAAAAAACAGCGAATGATAGCAAAGGCAGCGTTGTCAGCATGCCTGCTAAGGTATTAGATATGCCCGTATCTTCGCGAATGTCCCCAATGATGGGTCCTACAGCCGTAATGGGTGCCCGCAGGTTGCTGGCGGCAAAAATAATGCCTATGATTAACAGCCAAATCCCTATACGTGCAGGGCCATTAACTTTTGTAATATGAGGTTCTGTATGAATATCTTTAGATAAATTCATCTGTTTTCACTCCTATATTAAAGTAGCTCGATATAAATCAAGCTTTTTGATAAAATTAATTCTAAATTTAACGTATTATCATTTTGGTAAATTATAATTTACCAATAGAATATTATAATATACTGACCGTGATGTCAATCATTTAAATTAAAAGGGAGTTGTACGCTGTAAATGGATCATGGGGAAACGAAACAATTAGCTGAACAGGTAGGCTGTAAATTAAGGCAAATAAGAAACGAAAAAAAACTCAGTTTGAATGAACTCGCGGAAATGACTGATGTCAGCAAACTGACTTTAGGGAAAATTGAACGGGGAGAGGCCAACCCAACGTTGGCCATCATGTGGAAGATTGCAAAAGGCCTCTCCGTGCCTCTAACAGCTTTATTAAATCTGGAAGAGAAAGTCAGCATTTCACGGGCAGGAGAAGGAGACAAACTTGAGAGTTCGAACGGAGATTGGACAGTTGAACCCATTTTCAGCAATTTAAAATACGGGGTATCGGAATTGTATCGTGTTTGTATTAAACCGCAGGGAGAAAATACAGAACAGCATCATGAGGGAGCCATAGAAGTAGCCACAGTGATGTCAGGGTCCATTGATATCTATGTAGAAGGATGTAAGCATCATCTTAATACGTTTGATTCAATTCGCTTTCAGGCGGACAGTAAGCATACTTACATGAATCCTAATGATTTTCCCGTTATTTTATTGTGCACCCTGTCATATCCTCGTGCTTAATAAACAACAGCTCTGCGTGATTGCCGAATGATTAGCCATTAAACGTGAAGGTATTTCCCGGGAATTTCTCCGTCGGGGCGGCCTTTGGCATGGCATAAAATTATACAGGCCTCAGGATGATAAAAGGAGCAGTAATAAAAAGCGTCCGGCGGAATCAGTCATCTTATAAAATAAAACCATTCAATGAAAATAGGAGGGCTTTATATGGGAAAAAATATAAGTCATAAAATTGAAAAAGGGATAACGCCGGAAGCTTTTATGAGACAAATGGAAAAAAACAAAGATCTATTCCTTTCCTATTATGAATACTTTTCAATAGGCGAAGAAGATCTAAAGTTTTTTAAAAATCTAAGCGATGAAAAGGATATCCGCTGTGAGATCATTGCGGCGGACTGGTGCGGCGATGTTGCCCGCAATGTTCCAGTTGTTTTTCGATTGATGGAAATTGCCGATATTCCCGTTGAGGTATTTATTCTTGAAGAAAATACCGATCTGATTGACCAATTTTTAACATTAGGCGGAAGATCGGTGCCTGTCGTCCTGTTTACAAACAGAAACGGTGATGTTCTGGCACAGTGGGGACCGCGTCCGGCTTATGTTCAAGAGCCGATGGTTGAGTTAAAAAAATGTCAGCTTGATCCAGCCTCCGAAGAATATAAAGCTAAATTGAAAGACGTCTATGCGGAGATTATGCGGCGTTACGGTGAAGGAACGGCGTATCAACAACTTATCATCGATGAAATTCGCCATCAGTTATCTGAGATCAAATAATGCCGCTTTAAATAAAGGCAGCAAGTAGGTGCAAAAAAGATGAAATATGATGTGATCGTTATTGGCGGCGGGCCGTCGGGATTAATGGCTTCTGTTGCAGCCGCTGAAGGCGGGGCTTCGGTCCTCCTTCTGGATAAAGGGGACAAACTCGGCAGGAAGCTGGCGATATCGGGCGGCGGACGCTGCAATGTTACTAACAGAATGCCGGTCGATGAAATAATCAAGCATATTCCGGGTAATGGAAAGTTTTTATACAGCGCATTTTCGGAGTTTAATAATGAAGATATTATAAGATTTTTTGAAGGCCTAGGCATCCGCTTAAAAGAAGAGGATTACGGCCGTATGTTTCCGATAAGCGACAGTGCGAAGTCAGTGGTTCAAGCGCTTTTGAAAAAGGTAAAATCATTAAATGTCGCTATTAAGGTTCATGCGCCGGTAGAGACGGTTCTTTTTGAAGACGGCGAAGTGAAGGGCGTTCAATTGAAAAATAAAGAAAGGATATATGCGCCCAATGTCATTGTTGCCGTTGGCGGCAAATCAGTTCCGTATACAGGATCGACGGGTGACGGATACGCCTGGGCCAAAAAGGCCGGGCACACCATTACAGAGTTGTATCCGACAGAAGTGCCGTTAACAACCGATGAGCCTTTTATTAAAAAGAAAACACTGCAAGGATTATCGCTTCGAGATGTTGCTTTAACTGTCAGGAATCCAAAAGGCAAAGGCATTAAAACACATCGCTGGGATATGATTTTCACACATTTCGGATTATCTGGTCCGGCGGTGCTGAGATGCAGCCAATTTGTTGTCAAAGCTTTAAAAAAGTTTAATGCCCAATATATTCTTATCACAATTGACGCAAAGCCCGACCAAAATGAAGAACAACTCTTTCAAGAATTAAATAATCTCGCAAAGGCTGAACCTAAAAAAGCGGTTAAAAACGTTTGGAAAGGCATCGTGCCTGAAAGATATCTGTTATTTTTGCTGGAACAGATTGGGCTGTCGGAGGATATAACATTCCACGATTTAGCTAAAGAAAAAATCCGCGAGATGGCAAAAGCCCTAAAAGAATTTCCGGTGAAGGTTAATGGCACTTTGCCAATTGAGAAAGCCTTTATAACGGGCGGCGGTGTTTCCCTTAAAGAAATTAACCCCAAAGACATGTCATCTAAAAAAATGGAAGGCTTATATTTTTGCGGAGAGGTCCTTGATATCCACGGCTATACAGGCGGGTACAATATCACTGCAGCCTTTGTGACCGGACATGCTGCCGGACGAAGCGCTGCGGAGCGAATAGCTGATATATAAGGAATATATGAATGGCAATCGCCAGCCGGATGTTTTTTTAAAAACTTTTTAGGCGGTTGTTTTTGTCTCAAAAAAAAGACCTGATTCATCTTATAGTATAAACGATGACTCAGCATATGGAATGAAGCAGGTGAAAAAAATGAGACTCAGTCAACCGCTTGAGAAGTTTGTAGATGAATGTCCGATTCCAGAGATATTAAAACCAAAAGTAAAGAATCATAAAGGTGATTATTATGAGGTGACAATGGAAGAAATGACCCAAAAGCTTCATAGAGATTTAAATCCTACTAGGCTTTGGGGCTATAACGGCATGTATCCCGGTCCTACAATTGAAGCGGAAAAAGACAATCTTACCTTAGTAAAATGGATAAATAAACTGCCTGACAAGCATCTTCTTCCAGTTGATAAAACCATTCACGGGGCAATGAATCATCCGGAAGTCCGAACGGTGGTTCATTTGCATGGGGGAGCCTCTCCTGCGCCGAGCGACGGCTATCCAGAAGCTTGGTTTACACGGGATTTTAAAGAGGTTGGCCCCTATTTTAAAAGGAAAATTTATCAATATCCCAATCTTCAGCGATCTGCTGCCTTGTGGTATCACGATCATGCCATGGGAATAACAAGGCTTAATGTTTATGCGGGACTTTGCGGCTTTTATATTATAAGGGACAGTCATGAAAGGTCATTAAATTTGCCTAAGGGTGATTACGAAATCCCCCTAATGATACAAGATAAATCATTTAATGAGGATGGTTCCCTTTATTATCCAAAACAGCCTGCGAATCCTTCATCAACAACACCTGATCCATCCATTACACCTTTTTTTTGCGGCGATACGATCTTAGTGAACGGAAAGGTTTGGCCGTATTTAGAAGTCGAACCAAGAAAGTATCGTTTTCGGCTGCTCAATGCTTCCAATACCCGGACCTTTGAGTTAAAGCTGGATGCCGGGCAGTCAATGTATCAAATCGGTACAGACGGCGGTTTTCTTCAAAGACCGGTGAAAATAGATAAATTGACACTTGCTCCCGCGGAACGGGCGGATGTTATTATTGATTTCTCTCAATATGAACATCAGCATCTGACATTAAAAAACGATTCAGGGTGCGGCGGTCCGGTAAACCCTGATACCGATGCTAATGTCATGCAATTTAAAGTCACCCGCCCGCTATCTGCCAAGGATAAAAGTAAAATACCATCAAATCTTGAAAGCTCGTCAACTCAGGCCATGCCCTTTGTTCGAAGCATTAGAACGCTAAAGCTTGGTCAGAGAAGTGACGAATACGGCAGACCGATGCTGCTGTTGGATAATCATCAATGGGAGGATCCTGTAACAGAAAAGCCTCAGCTCGGTGACACAGAAATATGGTCAATCGTTAATCCAATGGGGGTGACTCACTCTATTCATCTTCATCTTGTTCAATTTAAAATTCTTGACCGCCGTCCTTTTGATGCTGATATATTTAACCAAACGGGGAGGATTGTTTATACTGGCTCCTCTGTTGCACCGGAGCTTAATGAGAGGGGCTTTAAAGATACAGCTCGCGCCCCCGCAGGCCAAGTGACTCGCATCATGGTTCATTTCACGCCATTTACAGGAAGGTATGTTTGGCATTGCCACATTCTTGAACATGAAGATTATGATATGATGCGGCCATATTTAGTTGTTAAGAGAAGGGAGTAGGCTATGATTCCGATCGGGTTTGATTGATCCGGTCGGTGTTATTTTAAATGGGCTGAAAAGCGGCGGTAAGCGCCTTAGCTTTTAATTATATTATACATACCTTATTTAGAAGAGATGATTTAACCCTTGAATGGATTTATAATAGGGGGGTGTTTGCAGTCGTGTATTCTTATAATCCGAATCCATATGGACAACAATACCCATCGATGATGTCCGGCGGATTTCCAGTACAAAGCCAATCATCATTTCCATTTTCAACACAATGGCCGGCGTCTTTTTATAATCAACAATGGCCTTTTTATAATCAGCAGTCATTTCCATCGGGGCAATATGCGCCGCCGTATTATAACGGTCAAAATGGCAGCTTTGGCAATATACCAACGGCTTTTGGCCATGTTATGAACGGTATAAAAATATTAAAACAATTGAGCGGGATGACATCTCTTTTTTACTAGGCAAATGAAAGCAGCCCTGGCTGTTTAAACATTCAGGACGAGTCAAAAGCAGAACTCACCGTCATGCGAGCCGGCAGTTCTGCTTTTTTCAAATGATATTAGCGCTGTTTGCTAGAAAGAAACGGCGGGGCCCATCGCTTCGCACCGTTCAGCCAAGTATCCAGCCAATGGGTGCCGGGTATTTTAATTTCCTCCAATTGATCCGCAGGCCGGAAAGCCATCCTCCTTTTTATGAAAGCTATCCTAGATTTCCAGTTAAACAAGTAGGAAGCATCAAGGTATCTTTTAAAATAAAAAATTTGCAAAAAAACAGGTCTTTATTTGTACTCATCGCGAATATGTTATATAGGTGCGTCTAAAGTATCTGTCGTTAGAAAAGGAGGAGGTCATAGAATGCCGCTTGATCCGCAAGTTCAAATGGTATTGCATCATTTATCTCAAACAGGGGATGAAGAGTTATCATTCGCAAATATATCGCCGGAGGAAGCCAGACAGTCAATGGTAATGTCTGCTTACGCAGAGCATATAGAGCCTGTTAAGCGTGTTGAAGACAGCTATATCCCGGGGCCTGAGGGCAGTATTCCTATCCGCGTCTACTATCCTATGAAAGAGCGGAATACTTATCCGGCTTTAGTCTATTATCACGGCGGCGGATGGGTCATTGGCAGCCTTGAAACACATGATAACATCTGCCGGGCGCTGACGAATCTTGCAGAGTGCGTGACCATTTCTGTTGATTACAGGTTAGCGCCGGAACATAAGTTTCCTGCAGCTGTTGAGGATGCTTACGCAGCGGTTAAATGGATATATGACCATCACAATGAATGGCAGATTGACCCCGAAAAAATCGCTGTCGGCGGTGACAGTGCCGGAGGGAATTTGGCAGCGGTTGTTTCTTGCTTGGCAAAGGAAAGGCAAACGCCTGAAATTATATATCAGGTGCTGATTTATCCAGCAACGAACTTTCAGGCAGACACCGTTTCATTAAGGGAAAATTCAGAAGGATACTTTCTTACTCAAGAAGCAATGGAGTGGTTTAAAAATCATTATTTAAATAGTGAAGCCGATGAAACTAATCCATTGGCATCGCCGTTGCTTAATGATAATTTAGCGGGTTTGCCGCCGGCGTTGGTCATTACGGCGGAATATGATCCTCTCAGAGATGAAGGGGAGCAGTACGCAGATAAGTTAAGAAATGCAGGCGTTGAGGCAGCATGTTCGCGTTACGATGGTGTTATACACGGCTTTATTAGTATGGCGGACATCATTGATAAGGGGAAGGAAGCGTTAAAAGAAACAGGCGCAGCGCTAAAAAACGCTTTTAATACAAATTAATAAAGCAGCCAAAAGGCGGGGAAATCACCTCGCTTTTTGGCTGTGCCTTCTTTAACAGACTCAGTGCTTAATTAATGGATATTATTTCACTGTTTCAATTTTACGATATGCTGTAAGATCGGTTGGCCCGACATAATCATTTAATTTAAAACCGTGTTTAATAGCTTCTGTAATATAAGCTTTTGCTGTTTTTACAGCGTCTTTAACTGAATGTCCCTTAGCTAATTCCGCCGTAACAGCTGCAGAATAAGAACAGCCGGCGCCATGAATATAAGTGGTATTAATCTTTTCGGATTCATAGATGTCGAAATTCCCGCCGTCATACAGAAGATCAATCGCCTTTTCATGTTCAAGCTTGCTGCCGCCTTTAATAAGCACATATTTTGCTCCCAGTTCATGAATTTTTACAGCAGCTTCTTTCATTTGATCAACAGTCGTAATCGGCGGCATTTGACTTAATTTAGCTGCTTCAAATAGGTTAGGCGTGACAACGGTTGCTTTTGGGACAAGAAGTTCACGCAAGCTTGCCGTATTTTCCGGCTGAAGTTCTTCATCAGCGCCTTTGCAAACCATTACGGGGTCTATAACGACATTTCTCAGCTGATGCTCTTCAATCGTTCTGGCTGCCAATTCAATAATTTCCGGGGAGCCGAGCATACCTGTCTTGACTGCATCAACACCTGCGCCGACCACGCTTGTATCCAGCTGTGCTTTTACGATATCAACATCAATTGGAAACACATTGTGGAACCAGTTGTTATAAGGGTCCATAGCCACAATAGTTGTTAAGGCTGACATCCCGTAAACGCCGCGCTCCTGAAATGTTTTTAAATCAGCCTGAATGCCTGCGCCGCCGCTTGAGTCAGAACCTGCAATTGTTAGCGCCTTGTTCATTGACATATAGATTCCTCCTTTATTGTTCGACACACTTCTTGAAAAACCGTCAAATAGTTCACACATAAATTATATCAATTTTATCATATTGTTAGGAGATTAAAGAAATTTTCATTTCAAAATCTTGTCCGTTTGTTCCCTGGCTAATTTTAAATCTTCTGCAAAGAAAGCGTAGAGATTTGGCCTTCTTCTGACGGCTAAAGGATGATAAGAGACAGCCGTTTTCCAACCATTAACATGATGCCAAGCGCCTCTAAGATTCTTTACTTCTGCCTGCGGATTTCTAAAAAAGGATTGTACGGAAACATTCCCTAGACAAACGACGGCTTTCGGTCTGCCATTCAATAGCTGCTGTTCAAGGTGCCTTATACACTTATCTCTTGTTTGGGATTTATTATAGGCTCTCTTAGGTCTTCTCTTTAAAATATAAGTCACATAAATATGTTTTAGGCTGATGCCGGCCTCTATAAGTCCTCTTTGCAATACTTGCCTTGTTCCGCAAACATAAGGTCGGCCTTCCTTATCTTCTCTTTCGCCCGGATTATCTAATAGGATATAAAGCGGAGCATGAGGATGACCTTCTCCCCAAACCATCCTCGAGCCATGCTTGTACAGTTCGCACTTCTGGCAATCTTTTTCTTCACAAGGAACGGGATCTTCTTTTAAAATAGAAAATTTACATTCAGTCATAGGGCTATCCTTCCTGTAAATAAATGATGCTAATATGTTCTCCTTTCTGATAACAGGGCATACTTTTTTCCGATGTCCTCGGATATGAAAAACTGTATAGGTTGAGACAGGCATGTTAATTTTGGTAATATCACGATAAATGATAAAAGAAATGGGGTTGACAAAATGAGTGAAGAATTGGCGACCTTTGCAGGCGGCTGTTTTTGGTGCATGGTCAAACCGTTTGATGAGCTGCCGGGTATTAAAAGTGTTGTTTCGGGATATACAGGAGGACATGCTGAAAACCCCACCTATGAACAGGTCACTGCAGGAATAACAGGTCATGTTGAAGCGGTTCAGATCACTTTTGATCCCGGGATCTTCCCTTATGAAAAATTATTGGATATATATTGGCGGCAAATTGATCCAACAGATACCGGCGGACAGTTTCATGACAGGGGACAGTCATACCAAACGGCCATTTTTTATCACAATGAAAAGCAGAGGCAGCTGGCCGAGGAATCAAAGCGGGGCTTAGAAAAAAGCGGGCGTTTTGATAAGCCGATTGCCGTTAAAATATTGCCGGCAAAACCTTTTTATCCAGCCGAAGAATATCATCAAGACTATTATAAGAAAAACCCATTTCATTATAGGCATTATTATGAAGGTTCCGGGCGAAAGGCCTTTATCGAGAAAAACTGGTCTGTAAAAAAAGACGATGAAGAGTTAAAGAAAAGGCTGACAGATATTCAGTATCAAGTGACGCAGAAAAGCGCAACGGAAAGACCGTTTGAAAATGAGTATTGGAATAATAAAAAAGAAGGGATATACGTTGATATCGTTTCGGGTGAGCCGCTTTTTAGCTCATTGGATCAATTTGATGCCGGCTGCGGCTGGCCAAGCTTCACAAAGCCGTTGCATTCGCATCATATAGAGGAAAGAGAAGATTTAAGCCATTCTATGATTAGAACCGAAGTCAGAAGCAAATATGGGGATTCCCATTTAGGTCATGTGTTTGCTGACGGGCCGGGGCCTGCCGGCTTAAGATATTGCATTAATTCCGCTGCCCTGCGGTTTATACCGAAAGAAGATTTAGAAAAAGAAGGCTATGGAGAGTATAAGCACCTTTTTGATTAAAATTTTGAGCTGCCGAAATATCGGCAGCTCATAACTTTATTTCCTTAATTTTAACGTTACAGGCAGCGCGATAAAAACGATTAAGATAAGACCATAGATAAGTAAAAGCATGAGTTTATCTATTTGCCAGGCTGAAAAAATCGTTCTTGTGTTAGTTAAAATAATAATCCCGCCGACAAATACACCTAATAATTGTGTGGGAAGCACTTTAACAAGCCAAGCGGCCAAAGGTGCAGCCAATAGTCCGCCGGCCATTAATATGAAAACCCAAGACCAGTTAATTTGTTCCGAACCAATAGATAATAAAAAGCCTGCCGAGGAAGCGATGGTTACGATGAATTCACTTGAATCAACAGAGCCGATCACCTTTCTTGGCGACATATTCGGTTGTGTTAACAAGAAAGGCGTTGCAATCGTTCCCCATCCGCCGCCGCCGATTGAATCTACAAATCCGGCAATTAAACCTAGAGGCAATAATTTTTTGTTTGAAGCCCTTGATTGGGCAGAAGTCCAATTAAAATTCAAAAAGTATTTTAAAACGATGTAAATGCCGAGAATGACTAAAAGAATGGAAATATACGGCTTAATTAAATCGCCCGGCAATCGGCTTAAAAAACACGCTCCTGTAAATGCTCCGGCCGCACCGGGGATAATTAACCGGAAAACCAATTTAGAATCGACATTCCCTAGCTTAAAATGAGAAATTCCAGAAACGCCTGTTGTCACGATTTCGGCTATATGGACAGATGATGAGGCAATTGCAGGCGCAACACCATAGGTTAACAATAGTGATGTTGAAGTTGAACCGTATGCCATGCCTAATGAACCGTCGATCAGTTGAGCAAAGAAACCGACAAATAAAAAAACCAAAAGCTTATTCAATTCAACCACTCCCCAGTGTATCCTATCTTCATATATATGAGCGGTTGATAAGGGTTATCCACCTTATTAAAACAAACCTTAAAGAAACCCCATTTGACTGATTTCCTAAAGCAAAAAATCAGCTCCCCTCAAGTATCCAGATTCTATTTTTAATCTGTCTGCTAAAGGGGAGCTTATCATTATTATTATTTTTTAAATCGATATGGAACAGTAGCCATCACAATATTCTTTTTGCGGACAAGGTAAGCTCTGATTAATAGGCCTGATTGGTTATGGAGGAAGCTGTGCCACCATTTTTTCGTGTAAAACTGCGGCATGACGACAGTAACCGTTGCGCCTGCCTGGTCTGTTTTATATTTAACCGTATCAATAAATTTACTTAAAGGCGATAGAACACTTCTATAAAGGGAATGAAGCGTTACGAGTCTAACACCTGTTTGCCATTCATTCCACTGTTTCTCCATACGTTCTATATCCTCAGGGCTGAAGCCGACATATACGGCAATAACATTGTCAGACAATGATTTCGCATAAACTAATGACTGTTCGACAACTTTAGTTATGCCCGCCACTGGAACAATAATAACATTTTCTTTCGGTTTGATATCATTAAGGTGATGAGACAAGTCCACCCTAAGTTGATCACCGACAGCAAGATAGTGTTTGTGAATTTTATGGAACAAAAAGACAACTAAAGGAATAAAGACGAGCGCCATCCATACCTTTTCGAACTTCGTAATAAAGAAAATAATAACAATCAGATAGCATATTAAAGCGCCGATCAGGTTAGCTATCAGTTTTGGAACCCAGCCTTTAGGCCTTGTTTTAATCCATTTAACTATCATTCCTGTTTGAGATAATGAAAAGGGAATAAATACACCGACACCATATAATGGAATCAAATTTTCTGTATTTCCTTCAAAGGCAATGATGAGAAGAATAGATAAAAATCCTAAAGTAATGATCCCGTTAGAATAACCTAATCTATCTCCTCTTACAGTGAATGGCCTTGGCATATATTTATCCCTTGCCAGGTTATAGGCAAGCAAAGGAAAAGCGGAAAAACCAGTATTCGCCGCTAACACCAAAATAAGCGCAGTTGTTGCTTGGATAAAAAAGTAAACCACATTCCGGCCAAATATTGATGAACTAAGATTGGATAAAACAGTTTGATTGGCAGAAGGCGAAATGCCGTACCAATAAGCTAGAAAAACAATGCCAGAAAAAAGAAAGCCTAATATGCATCCCATCATAATCAGGGTAATTGCCGCGTTTTTCGGCGCCGGTTTTTTAAAATTAGGTATCGCGTTTGAAATGGCCTCAACGCCGGTTAGTGCAGAACAGCCTGAAGAAAATGCCTTTAATAAAAGAAATAAGCTGATGCCTGCAACAGGTGTTCCTATGGCAGGATGAGCATGTGCCGGGGCGTGGCCGGTTAAGACTTGAAAGAGGCCAAATATAATTAATATCACCATAGCAAGAATAAATAGATAAACCGGGTACGCAAGGATTGTTGCTGATTCAGTCAGTCCCCTCAAATTTAACAGCGTAATGATTACAACGATCAATACAGCAATAAGGATGCTGTATTGATGTAAAAACGGAACAGCGGACGTGATAGCATCCGTTCCTGAAGAAACGCTGACAGCAACTGTTAAGATGTAATCTACTAACAAAGAACCGCCGGCGACGAGCCCAAAGTTCTCTCCCAAATTTTCTTTGGCCACCATATAAGCGCCTCCGCCATGCGGATAAGCAAAAATGATTTGCCGATATGAGAGAATGAGCGCGGCTAACAGAATAAGAACGCCGATACCTATTGGCAAGGAATACCAATAGGCGATGGCGCCAACAGCAGTTAATCCAATAAGAATTTGTTCGGGCCCGTAAGCGACGGAGGAGAGAGCATCTGAAGAAAGAATGGCCAAAGCCTTTAATTTATTGAGCTTTTGTTCTTGGGCTTCGTTCGATTTCAGCGGTCTGCCTATGAGAAGTCTTTTTACTTTACTTGCCATATTTAAAACATCCTTATCAAAAGATATTCACAAAAAGAACAACAGTCTATTATAAGAAGTCAGCTATCAGAGTGCACGGTTTAATACGGACTAGCATTTCCTTCTTTTTTTCATTAATGTAAAAATGAAAAATATAAAAAACTGCAGAGGTTAGTTACCCTGCAGTTATTATTCTATGCAAAGTTACCACTATCCTCTCTTCAAACGCTTACGAGGTTAGCTGACGGATTCGGGCGTGCAGAGTCGCCCTACCTTTCTGTTAGGAAAAATCCAGAAAGGATTCACCCCATGCGGCAATATACCGCGGTTGGTTCCCCCGTTTCAAAATTGAACTCAGCGATTTAAGATTTTGGAACACATTTTTAAGTTTATAGAATGAGAATATCTTACTCCCGTAATATTTTGTTGTAAAAGACAGAAATACAGGAAATTAATTGTTTTTCAGCTGTTAATGCGTGTACATTCACCATTATCTTTGATTTTCATTAATTATCTTCTGTTTTCGATAGCTGTTATTTTTTTAAAATGAAATCAAAACATAAAAAGCTGTCTCAATCGTTTGCTTTATCCTCTCTAATTCTGTAAAATTTAAAAATGTGTGTCGAAGGTTCTCGGGTCAAGTCGTTTTGAAAGCTCCGGGACAATTCTGAGTATTTATTCAAAATAAAAAAAGTAAAAACCTGAATGATCTGAGGTAAAACTTGGGAAAGTAAAGAGTGAGAAAAACATACATATTCTTTTCCAAGTTTGAACAAATGGGGGAGGAATCGTGACAAAATGTTTATCAAAATTTGATGATTTTTTGAACATGTAAGATCCGGGAATCAAAATCACCAATAATTTGGTATGATAAAACTGCTCGTAGACCTAGTAATTAATGAAATCAAAAAAATGCAAAGCGATTTTTGTTAATTCAATGGTTCAACGGTACGAAACACAAAGGTTATCTGCAGAGCAGAAAGGAGGAAAGGGCAGGAGCTATGAAAAAAATTGGTTTGAAATTATTTGCAGCTCTTACGCTATTATTAGTTGCTTTAACTGGTTGTGCTGCGGACAATCAAAATGTTCTTAATCCGCAAGGTCCGGTTGCCCGAACACAATTCCATCTCATTGTTTGGTCATTTGTTTTAATGGCTATAGTTGTTTTGGGCGTATTTATCATCTTCGTAGTGGTGCTTGTAAAGAATGGCAAAAAGAATAACCCCAATTACGACCCGGAAGATGACGGTAATGTTAAGCTAGAAATCACTTGGACTGTTATACCAATTATTATTGTTATTTTATTGGCTATTCCTACTGTTAAAACGACATATGATTTGGAAAAGCCGCCAAAAACAGCTGAAGCTAAGACACCGATGACGATTGTGGTAACTTCCGCTGATTGGAAATGGATCTTTAGATATCCGGAACAAAATATTGAAACAGTTAACTATGTAACTATACCAGCTGATCGCCCTATTAAATTTGAATTGCAGGCCAAAGGAGCTATGAATTCATTCTGGGTGCCGTCCCTTGGAGGCCAGGCCTATACGATGCCTAATATGCAAATGAGCCTATGGCTTCAAGCGGATCATCCTGGCGACTATATCGGCAGAGGCGCTAACTTTACGGGCAAAGGTTTCGCGCACATGCAATTCAATGTAATAGCTAAATCAGATAAGGACTTTAACAAATGGGTTCAGCATGTTAAAAGTACAGCACCGCGGTTAACCGAGGAGAAATATAATGAAATATTAAAACCTGGTACTGTAGGCCGGATGACGTTCTCATCAACGCCTAAAGATGATGGTGCTGATTTAGACATGTCAGGAATGGATATGGGAGGAATGCACCATGGAAAACATTAAGCACTTCCTCGGCAATTTCTTTGTCACTGGTGAGCCAATGATCTATATGGCTGATGTGGCGATTGTATTGGTATCCCTAGGGATCATTTTCGTGCTCACTTACTTTAAGAAGTGGAAATGGTTATGGAAAGAATGGCTAACGACAGTCGACGCCAAAAAAATTGGTATTATGTACATCATTGCCGCTCTGCTTATGTTATTCAGGGGTGGCGTTGACGCATTATTAATGCGTACGCAATTGGCCTTGCCAAACTTGCATTTTCTAGATTCACAGCACTATAACGAAATCTTTACAACGCATGGTACGATCATGATCCTGTTCATGGCCATGCCGTTCATTATTGGTTTGTTTAATATTGCTGTTCCGCTGCAAATCGGGGCTCGCGATGTTGCGTTCCCATTTCTGAACGCGGTTAGCTTCTGGCTGTTCTTTGCAGGAGCTATGCTCTTTAACCTGTCCTTTGTCATTGGCGGATCGCCTGACGCAGGCTGGACGAGTTATACACCGCTCGCAGGCAAAGAGCTCGACCCTGGTGTAGGGGAGAACTATTACTTGCTCGGTCTGCAAATTGCAGGTATTGGTACGCTTGCAACAGGCGTAAACTTCTTTACAACAATCATTAAAATGAGAGCGCCAGGCATGTCGCTAATGAAAATGCCGATGTTTACTTGGTCAGTTCTCGTTACGTCCGTTATCATCATGTTTGCGTTCCCAGTATTGACTGTGGCTCTTGCAATGTTAACGATTGACCGTCTGTTTGATGCGCACTTCTTTACTGTTGCAGCCGGCGGCCAGCCGATGCAATGGGCGAACTTGTTCTGGATTTGGGGACATCCTGAAGTATATATCGTTATCTTGCCGGCATTCGGCGTGTTCTCAGAGGTTATTGCAACCTTCTCACGCAAAAAACTGTTTGGATATCATGCGATGGTATTTTCAATGGTTGCCATCAGTGTGCTTGGCTTTATTACATGGGTTCACCACTTCTTTACAATGGGAGCCGGTCCGGGCGTTAACTCGTTCTTCTCGCTGTCAACCATGCTTATCGCGATTCCGACGGGTGTTAAGGTCTTTAACTGGCTGTTTACACTCAATAAAGGTAAGATTCAATTCACCACAGCGATGCTATGGGCGCTTGCGTTTATCCCGAACTTCCTTATCGGCGGTTTGACAGGGGTTATGCTTGCGGTAGCGCCTGCAGATTATCAATACCATAACAGTTATTTCTTAATTTCTCACTTCCACTATGTATTAATTGGTGGTACAGTATTTGCTGCTTTCGCAGGATTAACCTATTGGTGGCCTAAAATGTTCGGTCACATCCTTAATGAAAGACTTGGCAAATGGGCATTCTGGGTCTTTATGATCAGCTTTAATGTCTGCTTCTTGCCAATGTATCTTGTCGGTCTATTAGGCATGACTCGACGTATGTATACTTATCCGGCAGGTTTAGGCTGGACTAGTCTGAACCTTATTGAGACAATCGGAGCCTTTGGTATGGGGCTTGGATTCATTATCATGGTATACAACATTTACTGGAGTGCCCGTTACGGAGAAAGAGATACGACTGGAGATCCATGGGATGGCCGTACTTTAGAATGGGCAACAACATCTCCTGCTCCGGAGTATAACTTTGCACATATTCCGACAATACAGCAAGTAGATGATTTCTACTATATGAAAAAAGAAGGCCGTCAAAAAGAAATCTCGAAGGCGCCGTATAAACCAATTCATATGCCTAATAATTCAGGCGTTCCGATCATTATGGCTGTCTTCTTCTTTATTGGAGGATTTGGTTTAGTCTTCGAATGGATATGGATGGGCATTCTCGGAGGAATAGGCGTATTAGCTTGTATGCTGTATAGATCCTTTGAAACTCATGACCATCACTATATACCAGTGGACGAAATTGAACGTACTGAGCGTGAAGCAGGGAGGTTTTCATAATGGCTGCAGTAACTAACCACAATAACAAGCCTTATGAGCCGTTGGAATATTCAACGGAAGAAGGCAGCCTCCGGATATTTGGATTTTGGCTTTTCTTAGCGGCGGACATGGTGCTGTTCGCCTGCTTGTTTGCCACCTATTTAATGTATATTCACCATACAGCTGGCGGGCCATCTTCCAAAGAACTCTTTGAAGTTAAAGATTTTATGATTGAAACAGTTGACTTATTGGTCAGCAGTTTCACTTGTGGATTAGCTACTCTTGAAATGAGACGCGGTAATAAAAAAGCAACCATTGCTTGGCTAATCGTGACATTGATTCTTGGCCTTGTCTTTATAGGCTTTGAGGTAAAAGAATTCACAGGTATGGTTCAAGAAGGAGCTACTTTACAAACCAGCGCTTTCCTTACATCATTCTTTATTTTAGTAGGAACGCACGGCTGTCACGTAAGCATAGGTATCTTGTGGATGCTTTGTATCATTGCTCAATTGGCGACGCGCGGAATAAATGCACAAACAGCAAGGAAGGTTTTCATTATCGGTCTCTATTGGCACTTCCTTGATGTTATCTGGATTTTCCTATTTACCGCAGTTTATCTAACAGGGTTGGTGTTATAAGATGTCTAATGAACATACGCAAGCTCATGCAAGTGAGCATACAGGGTTTCCTTGGAAGCATGTCATTGGTTTAGTTTTATCCCTTATATTGACATTTGCTGCATTATGGTGTGTTACATCATTTGCATTTTCACCAGCATTGATAGTTACGGTGATCGTTATTTTGGCGGTTGTCCAAGCGTTTGTCCAATTGTTTATGTTTATGCACATCACTGAAGGAAGTAAAGTATGGCAAATCACGGCGATTGGTTTCGGTGCTTTCATTGCCTTCTGTGTTGTTGCCGGTACGCTTTGGATTATGCTATTCGCTCTATAGAACCAGAAACAGGGTGTGATCCACACCCTGTTTTCCTATTTTTAAAGATATCCCTAAGCTGAATGGAAACAGCTTAGGGATATTATTTTGCCGATTGTTGATTATTTATGATTAATTATAGTTTTATTTGAATGATTATGATTGAAATTGAAAGGGTATCCATATATAATAACCATATAAATGAGGTGATCTATTGCTAACGCCTGAAAGACATCGATTAATATTAGAGTTAATTAAAGAAAATAAAATTGTGACGATACATCAGCTTGTTGAAGCGACGAAAAGTTCAGAATCCACTATACGCCGGGATCTTATTCAGCTGGAAAATGAGAATAAATTAGCCAGATTCCATGGCGGGGCTCAAATAATCAAGTCAAAATCAGAAGAAACGTCAATAGGCGAGCGATTATCGGCAAATTTTACAGAAAAAAAAGCGATTGCGAAAAAAGCAGCCGCTTATGTTGAGAACGGTGATTGTATTTTTCTTGATGCAGGAACAACGACTTATTATATGATTGAATATTTGCCAAAAGAAACCATTGTTGTCACCAATGGATTGTCGCTTATCAATGAATGCCTGGATAAAGGCTTAGAGACCTATACCGTCGGCGGCAGGGCTAAAGCAAAGACAAGAGCATTTATTGGGAAAGGCGCATTAGAAGGCATTAATGCTTATCGTTTTGATAAATGCTTTATCGGTATTAACGGTATTCACTTAAAATTCGGTTATACAACTCCGGATCCGGAAGAAGCAATGATTAAGAAGGCCGCCATTGACCTCGCAAATAAAGCTTATGTCCTTGCTGATTGGTCCAAATTTAATCAGGTATCTTTCAGTTTTGTCCATAACTTAGATTCAGCTTCTATTATTACAGATCGTTTGGGCAATCAAGAAGAAATTAAGCAATTTAGTCAAATAACAACAATAGAAACGGTGAAATCATGATATATACTTGCACACTGAATCCATCTTTAGATTACTTCTTAGAAGTTAATGATTTTCAATTAGGTCAATTAAATAGAATGAAGACGGATAAGAAAATGCCGGGAGGCAAAGGTGTTAATGTTTCTCGGGTACTAAGGCGCTTAGGCGCGCAATCCGTAGCACTGGGATTTATCGGCGGCTTTACGGGAGACTTTATCCGCCGTCAACTTATCAGCGAAAATATCGACACTGATTTTGTTGAGGTGGATGGTGATACAAGAATTAACGTTAAAATTAAAAGCCGCGAAGAAACAGAAATTAATGGTTTGGCACCGGCAATTACTGATGAACAAGTGGATGAGCTGCTGCTAAAATTAAACCGGTTAAATGATAGGGATATTCTAGTTCTTTCAGGAAGTGTCCCGGAAACTTTATCAGCAGATATTTATAAACAAATGATGCAGCAAATAAAGGATCAAAATGTCAAGGTTATCGTCGATACAAGCGGTCCGGCCCTCCGTGAAGCAGTTGCCGCTCGGCCGTTTCTTATAAAACCTAATCAAAGCGAACTTGGCGGACTTTTTAATACAGATATTTCATCAATTGAGGAAGCTGTTATATATGCTAAGAAGCTGATTGATGAAGGTGCTGAGAATGTCATCGTTTCCATGGGGGGAAAAGGCAGTTTATTGGTTAATAGAGAAACAGCTGTTTATGCAGAAGCGCCCCGCGGAGAAGTGAAAAATTCTGTCGGTGCAGGAGATTCTTTGGTCGGCGGCTTTCTTTTTGAGTATGCGCGTAATGGAGACTATATAGAAGCGTTTCGATATGGCACAGCGTCAGGCAGCGCGACAGCATTTTCTGTAGATTTGTGCTCTAAGGAAGATACGGAAGCTCTCTTACCAAAGGTTAAAATTCATCAAATATAAAGGCAGGGGGACATCAGTGAAAATTACTGATTTATTATCAATAGATACGATTCTTTTAAGCGCAGCATCGGACACAAAAAGTGACATTTTAGATGAACTGGCAAATAAGTTAAACAAAGCAGGTAAGTTAAATGATATCGATGCTTTTAGGAAAGCCATTGATAAGAGAGAGAAGGAAAGCACCACAGGCATAGGAGAAGGCATTGCGATTCCTCATGCAAAAACCAGTGCGGTCAAAACACCGGCTATTGCTTTTGCCAGATCAGAGCAAGGGATTGACTATGATTCCTTAGATGGTCAGCCGGCCCATTTATTCTTTATGATCGCAGCAAGTGAAGGTGCTGATAACGCCCACTTAGAAACACTCTCGCAATTATCGACTTATTTGTTAAAAAAGGAGTTTCGGGAAAAGCTAATGAAGGCGGAAAATCCCGAAGAAATTATAAATCTCTTTGAAAACCAAGATGACAGCGGAGAAGATGCTCCGGCTTCAAAAGAAGATAAGGCTGTCAAAAAAGAAAAAATTCTTGCTGTCACTGGTTGCCCTACAGGTATCGCCCATACTTATATGGCGGCAGATTCGCTGAAAGAGAAAGCGAAAGAAATGGGTTATGACATAAAAGTCCAGACAAACGGTTCGACAGGGGTAAAAAACCGTTTGACTGAAGACGATATTGCTGAAGCTGCCGGTATTATTGTAGCTGCTGATACGAAAGTTGATATGGAGCCTTTCATTGGAAAACCCGTTGTTGAAGTCCCGGTAGCTGAAGCGTTGCGTGACCCAGAATCACTTATTTCCCGGGTTATAAATGGCGAGGCGGACGTTTATAACGGCAGCGCCAGCAGTCACCAGCAGGCAGTAAAAGAAGATAAAGAAGAAAAGAAATCAAAACAGCCGGCTTTTTATAAGCATTTGATGAATGGTGTGTCTTACATGCTGCCGTTTGTTGTTGGCGGCGGAATCATTATCGCGCTTTCATTGTTATTCGGCATACATGCGGCTGAAAAAGGTTCTCCATATTATAATCCTATAGCTCATGCGCTTAATGTGATCGGTTCGGCTCATGCAATGGCGTTAATGGTGCCGATTCTTGCCGGATATATTGCCTACAGCATTGCTGATCGGCCTGGGTTTGCTCCTGGAGCTGTCGGCGGTTTTCTTGCTTCAACAGGCCAAGCGGGATTTCTTGGCGGATTAATTGCAGGATTCCTTGCCGGGTATATTGTCATCTTGATTAAGCGCATCTTCAGGAAGCTGCCGGAGTCGCTGGAAGGTTTGAAGCCTGTATTAATCTATCCTTTCTTTGGTATTCTAATCACAGGTTTAATAATGGTATTTGCCATTAATCCGCCGGTTAAATTTATCATGGATACACTAACAGATTGGCTGGGTTCAATGGGAACAGCCAATAAGGTATTATTGGGCATTATTTTAGCAGGCATGATGGCCATTGATATGGGCGGACCATTTAATAAAGCCGCTTATACGTTCGGTCTGGCTATGATTGCTGCGCATAATTATGCTCCGCAAGCTGCTATTTTAGCAGGCGGAATGGTACCGCCGCTTGGTTTAGCTTTAGCGACAACGCTGTTTAAGAAAAAATTCACGAAATCAGAAAGAAATGCCGGAAAAACCGCGTATGCTCTAGGGGCTTGCTTTATCACTGAGGGCGCTATTCCATTTGCGGCGGCTGACCCGGCCAGAGTCATTCCTTCTTGTGTGATTGGTTCAGCGGTTGCCGGCGGTCTGGCAATGTTTTTTAACATTGGGCTGCGCGCGCCTCATGGCGGCATTTTCGTCATCCCATTTGTAGACGGGAGCGCTTGGTTATACATTTTATCAATTGTAATAGGAGCGGTTGTTACAGCGCTTATGATTGGTGCTTTGAAAAAACCTGTAGAGTCATAGTTGGTTAAAATTACATTTCGACAAAATTCGTAAATATGGTTATCTGAGTTTAAAATCAAATAAATACTTGATATAATGGGTAAATGGACAGTGGTCTGTACCGGTTGTGATTTAAATTGCAGATAAGGAAGACCGCTGTCGCCTCTTATATGGCTTGCCAAACGTAAGGTTTCTTTCTTTATCCCATCAGAAAGTTTCACTTTTAAGGGATTAAAGCATAAGAAAAACAAAGGCTTTTGCTGTCAGACCTTAGGGACAAGCCGGGTTTCTACAAAAATCATTGAAAAAGTAAAGGAGTTAATCATGATGGCAGAAAAAACATTTACAGTAACCAGCGATTCTGGTATTCATGCAAGACCTGCAACAACTTTAGTAAATAAAGCCAGCCAATTTGGTTCAGACATAACAATAGAATGCAACGGCAAACAAGCTAATTTAAAATCTATCATGGGCGTCATGGCTATGGGTATCCAAAAAGGCGCTGAAGTTAAAATTACTGCTGAAGGCTCCGATGCAGAGGAAGCGCTTAAAGCCATTGAAGATGTTTTCAAATCTGAGGGGCTTGGAGAATAATGTCTGAGAAAATAAAAGGAATAGCGGCTTCTTCAGGGATCGCTATCGGGAAAGCTTTTATTTTAAAAGATCCAGAGCTTAAAATAGAATGTAAAAAAGTAACGGATCCAGCTCAGGAATTGGATCGTTTTCACTCTGCGATAGCCCAATCTAAGGAAGAATTGGAAGCGATTAAAGTGAAAGCGGATGCTGAGCTGGGAAAAGACAAGGCAGAAATTTTCGCTGCGCATCTGCTGGTTTTAAGCGATCCAGAGTTAATAGGCGCTGTTACCCAAAAGATTGAAAGTGAATTCATTTGCGCTGAAGCAGCGATGGACGCTGTCTCATCTATGTACATTTCTATGTTTGAAAACATGGATAATGACTATATGAAAGAAAGAGCGGCTGACATCCGCGATGTATCCAAGCGTGTGATCAGTCATCTTCTTGGTGTTCAATTTACATCACCGGCGAGCATTACAGAAGAAGTGGTCATTGTTGCACATGACTTGACACCATCGGATACAGCACAATTAAACAAGAAATTTGTTAAAGGTTTTGTAACCGATATCGGCGGCCGGACATCTCATTCAGCGATCATGTCACGTTCCATGGAGATTCCTGCAGTAGTAGGAACAAAAACGGTAACAGAAAAAGTTGGACAAGATGTACAAGTGATCATTGACGGCTTAGCAGGCGAAATTATTCTTAATCCAAGCGATGCAGAAATTCAAGCTTATCAACAAAAACAAGCAGAATATGAAGAGAAAAAAGAAGAATGGAAAAAGCTTGTTCATCAAAAAACGGTGACAAAGGATAATCAGCATGTTGAATTAGCCGCGAACATCGGCAACCCTGATGATTTAGACGGCGTGCTTAATAACGGCGGTGAGGGCATCGGCTTATATCGCACGGAATTTCTCTATATGGGGCGCGATAACTTCCCGACGGAAGACGAACAATTTGAAGCTTATAAAAAAGTTCTAGAGAAAATGGAAGGTAAGCCGGTAGTTATCCGCACTTTAGATATCGGCGGCGATAAAGAACTTCCATACTTAGACTTGCCAAAAGAACTTAACCCGTTTTTAGGATTCAGAGCGATTCGTCTTTGTCTGGAGAGACAGGATATTTTCAGAACCCAGCTGCGCGCGCTTCTCAGAGCCAGTGTGTATGGAAACTTGAAAATAATGTTTCCAATGATAGCGACATTGGATGAGTTTCGCCAAGCAAAAGCGATACTTAATGAAGAAAGAGAACAGCTCGTTCAGCAAGGGATTGAGGTTTCAGAGCAAATTGAAGTCGGCATGATGGTTGAAATTCCATCGACGGCTGTTATGGCGGATCGGTTTGCTAAGGAAGTTGACTTCTTCAGCATCGGGACAAACGATTTAATCCAATATACGATGGCGGCAGACCGTATGAATCAACATGTTTCCTATTTATATCAACCGTATAACCCGGCTATTCTCCGCCTCATTCATATGGTTATTCAAGCTGCCCATAAAGAAGGAAAATGGGTCGGCATGTGCGGAGAAATGGCAGGAGATGAAATCGCTATACCGATTCTATTAGGTCTCGGACTTGATGAATTCAGTATGAGTGCAACATCTATTTTACCGGCAAGAAGCCAAATCTCTAAACTATCAAAAGAAGAGCTTGCCGGACATATTGATACCATTCTAGCCATGGATACTGTCGATGAAGTCATCGCCATTGTTAAAGCCCTTTAAAAAAGCCGCCAAAAAGGCAGCTGATTGTAAGAGTCATGTTGATAAAAAATATCAAGTCAGCCAAGTTTTATTTTTGGCTGACTTTAGTTTTATTTCTGTAAAACTTGCTCAAATACCTTTTTCACTTTCGGACTAACGTAATGACTGCCTCTTTTATCTTGGACGTTTTCAATCATCATATTCACCAAAAGCTTCGGCTGCTTTGTATTTACAGCCACAAACCAGCCAATCTCCCGGCCTTTTTCGCCTTGTTTTAATTTATATTCGGCCGTTCCGGTTTTGCCTGCCAGCGGAATCCCGCTGATTTTTGCATCATGAGCTGTCCCATGAGGACTGTCAATCACTTGATTTAGGTCATTAAGAATGGTTTCAGCGGTTTTCGGAGACATGACATTTTCTTTCCAAAAAGCCGGTCCTTTCGCCTTATTGGTTTTGATTAAATGAGGTTCGACAATATTCCCTTCATTTACAAAGGAGGTATACATCAAAGCAAGGTGAACAGGATTTGTTAAAACTTGTCCTTGTCCATAGCCGGAATTTGCTAAAAGCAAGTCGCTGTCGATTAAACCGCTGTTTGATATTTGTGATTTCTTCATTGGATATTGAATCGGCAGAGCATCGCCAAATCCAAACGTTTTAGCGCCTTTTACAAAGGCATCCTGGCCAATTTTTAATGCTGTTTGCGCAAAGTAAATGTTATCGGATCGAACGAGAGCGTCTTTGAGTTGAACATGGTTCAAAGAATCTAAGCGGGTAATATAATAATTGCCCCATGACGCGTCTTTTCGCCATTTGCGGCCGTTGATCGCAAAAGTTGTCTCAGGCGTTATAACGCCGTTGTCCAATGCGATTGCAGCGGTTATTGGTTTGAAAGATGAACCCGGAGCATACGAGGCCGCAAATCTGCTAAGCATAGGATGATCAGGGTTTTTAATTAAAGATTGATACTGTTTATCTGATATGCCGCGGATAAAATCATTTGGATCAAATGAAGGTGTACTGACAAGTCCTAATATGTCGCCGTTTTTCGGATCGAGGGCTACTGCTGTACCGACATTGCCCTTAAGTTGCTGATACAGCGCTTTTTGCACTTTGCTATCGATGGTCAATTTAATATTTTCCCCGTTGACCGGTTTTTTCTCAGCAATCGTTTGAGTCTTTTTCCCTTTTACATTCGCCACATAAATGATGCCGCCGTCTTTGCCTCTGAGTTTATCCTCGAGCGCAAGTTCAAGCCCTTTTTTGCCAATTATAGATTTTTCGCTATACCCTTTGTCTTTATACTGCTTAAGAAGTTCTGCATTCATTGGACCTGCGTAGCCGGTGAGGTGGGCACATGCTTTCCCGCAAGGATAGACGCGGTCTTCCTTATCTCTCTTGACCACACCCGGTAAAGCGATTAGTTGGTCAATCAACTTCTTATCTTTTGGATCAACAGTTTCAATAGGAACAAAGCTGTCGTTTTTTACCCACGATGCTTTTAACTTCTGATCAATGCTATCTTTAGACAAATGAAGCAGCTTTCCGAGTTTTTTCTTTGTCTGATTTGCATGTGAGCCAAGCCGAGCCGGGACAATTCCGATATTCGTGTTGAATCCGTTAATGGCCAATCCTTTGCCGTTTCGATCTGTTATTTCTCCTCTTTTAGCAGGAAGTGAAAATGCTCTGATTTTATCTCCGGGATGCAATTGCGGAAAAATCATATTAGGCTGCCAATGGATGTACCAATTCTTTTTATCTTGATGTTCTTCTTCAACAAGGGTTGCTTTTTGCTTGAATGAAACAGGCCCTGCCAGTGTATCCATTTGCACTTTAAATGGCAAATAAATTTGGCCGTTCTTGTCCGGTTTAACTTTCTTTTGAGGCTTCTCAAACTTAATTGTTAAGTTTTTCGCCTGTATACCTTGATAAATATTTTTATAACGGCTGACAAATGCCTCTTTAGAATATTTCTTTTTAGAATCTGAGGATAAATATTGATACATTTGATTGTAGTTTTGTTTTTGCCACAGATTAATATAATTAGCGAAGCGATCTTCTGGTTTTGGAAGATGATTGCAGCCTGAAAGAACGATCACAATAACAGCCAATGGCACAAGAAACATCATTTGCTTGACGCTGACCCTTATTTTCCTGTTAATTAAACCTTTCATTTTTCCCCCTTTTTTATATGCGCTGCCTAGTTTCTTAAATATTGTTAACTATTTTATTATAGTTTTCGATATAAAATGAATAAAAAATGCTGGACAAAAATTAATATCTAGTGAAATCTTTTATTTTAAAAGAATATTGAATATATAGATAATTATGTTACATTTAAAGTGTATAAGCTCTCGAATTTAAAAAGAGGGGAAGGGATAACGAGTGATTGAATTCAAAAATGTTTCGAAGGTTTATCCCAATGGGACTGTCGGACTTAAAAATATCAATTTAACCATTGAGCGGGGAGATTTTGTGGTTATCGTAGGGCTATCCGGTGCGGGAAAATCAACGCTGCTTCGATCGATTAACCGCCTTCATGATATTACAGAGGGTGAGATTTTAATTGACGGCAAATCGATAACAGCTGCCCGCGGGAAGTCGCTCTTAAGCATTCGCAGGGATATCGGGATGATTTTTCAGAACTTTAATCTTGTTAAACGCTCAACGGTGCTTCGAAATGTTCTTTCTGGACGCGTCGGTTACCATTCGACAATACGAACGCTATTGGGATTATTTCCGAAACATGATATTGAGCTTGCCCTCAATGCTTTAGAAAGAGTCAATATTAAAGATAAAGCATATCATCGTGCGGATGAGCTGTCCGGCGGCCAGCAGCAGCGTGTATCTATTGCCAGAGCATTGGCGCAAGAGGCTAAAATTATTTTGGCTGATGAACCTGTCGCATCATTAGATCCGCTGACAACAAGACAGGTCATGGATGATCTTAAACGAATAAATCGGGAACTGGGCATAACAACCATTGTTAATTTGCACTTTATTGATTTGGCAAGGGAATATGCTACTCGGGTGATAGGGGTTCGTGCAGGTGAAATTGTGTTCGACGGGCCTGTTGAAGAAGCAACAGATGAAAAGTTCTCGGAAATATACGGCAAGCCAATTGATGAAGACGAATTGTTAGGTGAGGCGAAGTAATGGAAGCGATAAGGATAAGGAGCATAAGAAGGCTGTCAATGATCAGAAATTTCCTAACTTTTGTTTTTGTTATTATTCTTATATGGGGCAGTGCGATAAAAACGGGAGTATCGTTCTCAAGCTTTGTCAGGGGATTGCCTAACATGTGGACATTGATTGCTGAAATGTTTCCGCCTAACTGGCATTATTTTAGCTATATTACGAAGCCGATGCTTGAAACCATTCGCATGGCTGTATTAGGAACAACTGCCGGCGGGGTTGCGGCCATACCTTTTGCCTTGTTTTCTTCAAGAAATGTTGTCCGCATGCCGATGATTTATTACCCAGCCAGATTTATGATGAATTTAATTCGTACGATACCGGAGCTGCTTTTAGCCGCCTTATTTGTACCGATTCTTGGCATTGGCGAAATTCCAGGCATTCTTGCCATTGCGGTCTTTTCCTTTGGCATTATTGCTAAACTGGCCTATGAATCTGTTGAAGCTATTGATACGGGCCCGTTAGAAGCTATGACGGCAGTCGGCGCTAATAAAATACAGTGGATATTTTTTGGGGTAGTGCCGCAAGTGACAGCACAATTTATGTCATATTTCCTTTATAGCTTTGAGATCAATATTCGATCGGCGGCTATTTTAGGTTATGTCGGAGCCGGCGGCATCGGTTTATATTTAAATAATACATTAAGCTTTTTTCAATACGATCGGGTTTTAACGATTATTATTTATACGTTGGTTGTTGTTATTGTCATTGATTTTATAAGTAATAAAATCAGGGAGAAATTATTATGAATCAAGCAGTCATAAATAAGACGCCGAAGAAGCCGTTAAAAAGGCGGATAAAAAATTGGACGATTTTAATTGCTGTGGTGCTCATTTACTTATGGGCTTTTATAGGAATGCCGGATATTAATATAAAGGATTCTGCCGGACAGGCGATAAAAGCCATTATCAGCGGGCTGTTTCACCCTGATTGGGGTTATATTTATGATCCGGGCGGCGAGGATCTTATTCATGCTTTAATGGAAACATTAGCGATAGCGGTTCTGGGCACTTTTATTTCAGCTATTCTATGCCTGCCATTTGCTTTTTGGGCTGCAAGAAACATGAGCAAACACCAGTGGATATCTAATGCGGGAAAGTTTGTCCTCAGTGCCATTCGTGTTTTTCCCGAACTTATTATGGCCCTTTTATTTATCAAATCGGTTGGATTAGGCCCTTTTGCGGGAATATTAGCATTGGGATTCCATTCGGTAGGGATGTTAGGAAAACTTTTTGGCGAAGCCATTGAAAATATGGATTTTGGTGCTGCCGAAGCTTTAACAGCATCCGGGGCCAATCGGATACAAACGTTATGGTTTGCTGTTATACCGCAAGTCATGCCGGCGTTCTTATCTTATACATTATACCGATTTGAGATCAGTGTCCGCTCAGCTGCAATTCTTGGCATTGTAGGCGCCGGGGGCATAGGTGCACCGCTAATTTTTGCGCTTAATGCGCATTCTTGGAATCGGGTCGGCATTATTTTGCTTGGCATTATTATTATGGTTACGGTCATTGATTTTATATCTGGTTCAATTAGAAAGAGGCTCGTATAGGGGAGAAACAATACGATTGATTTATAATTAGAAAGACAGCCGGCGCTAAATAGGCGCTGGCTGTCTTTCTAATATCATCAGCAATCTTGGCAAAACATGCTTAGCTTTTTGCTATTTGCCAATATCTTTAACCTTTTCATTGTACTGGCGGACGATATCGAAATGGGAATCCTTTGATTTCGTATAACCGACATGGGAATAAATTGATTCAATGATCTTCCGGCCTTTCGGATCTTTGCCTATTTTTACAAAAGCATTGGCAATTTTATCTTTCCATTTCTTAGACATGTCCGGCCTGACGCTGATCGTATCATTAGGAATCTTGGCGGTAGTATAAAGCACCCTTGTCTTTTTAAAGACATCTGGGTATTCGCCTTTGACAATGTTGCGAGCGTCGGAGAAAACAGCTACTGCATCGACATCGCCGTTTAGCAGGGCTTCTATCGCTTTATCATGCCCCTGCAGCTGGACGCCTTTAACATCTTTTTGGGCGTCAATGCCATGTTTCTTCATTTCAACAGCTGCCCATACATACCCTGCAGATGAAGTTGGCGATTGCCAGCCGATTGTTTTTCCTTTTAAATCTTTAAGGGATTTTATATTAGAATCTTTTCTGACAAGAATAATAGATTTATACCAGTCTACAAGCTGGCTAGTATTAGAGCCGTCTTTGGGGTTTACGCCATAACGCAGGGCTTGAAGCAAAACATCGGCGTAACCTTTTTTGTGAGCCATGACATAGTCGGTCGGCGGGAGAAAACCAAGATCCAGCTGTTTAGAGCCTAATGCTTCTACTACACCGTTATAGTCAGTTGTTACCGTTACCTTAACAGGAATCTTAAGTTCCTTCTGAAGCAAATTAGCCAGCGGTTTGGCTTTGGCTTCAAGTGTATCCGCATTTTGCGAAGGGACAAATCCAATTTTTAATTCTTTAGGCACATAGTCATCCTTCGCTTCACCGGATGTTTTTTCATTTCCGCTTCCGCAAGCCGCAAGTATGCCTGCGGCCAAACTGAGCGCAGCAATCAGCGCAGCAATTTTTTTTACCATGCCGTTACCCCCGTATAAATATTTTTAAAATTATTGCACTTTTATCATATAACAGAAACGGATATAAATAAATGAAAATTTGAAATTTTATCTATGTAAAAAAGTGCTTTTTAATTATAATAAAGAAAAACACTGAGAGAGGTTTTTTGATGAAAGCATTTCGTTTGGTTGTTTTAGAAACGAGCGATGTTCACGGCAATATTTATCCGATAAACTATGGGACAAACCAAAAAGAGGACGTCGGTTTGGGTAAGGCCGCATCACTGATAAGAAACGAAAGAAATAATCATGACCATGTTCTTTTGCTGGATAACGGCGATGTGATACAAGGAACCCCGCTGACTTATCATTATGCGCGTTTCAATAATGAAAAGCCGAACCCAATGATTATGGCTATGAACGAGCTTCAATATGATGGCTGTGTGTTTGGCAATCATGAATTTAACTATGGGTTAGATATATTATCGAGAGCTGTCAAAGAATCGCGATTCCCATGGCTTGCGGCTAATATTCTGGATGAAAACACAGGGGAACCATACTTTGGAAAGCCTTATTTTATTAGAGAATTTGCCTTCGGGCTAAGGGTTGCGGTACTGGGATTAACGACTCACTATATCCCTAACTGGGAAAAGCCTGAGAATCTGAACGGTATATCTTTTGAAGAGGCAGCGGTATCCGCAAAGAAATGGGTGAAGTGGCTGCGGGAAGAAGAAGGCGCCGGCTTTATCATTGTATCTTATCACGGGGGATTTGAATGCGATCTTGATTCAGGAGAACCCTCTGAGGTATTAACGGGCGAGAACCAGGGGTATCAAATTTGCCAAGAAACAGAGGGGATAGATATTCTTCTCACGGGTCATCAGCATAGATTCATTTCCGGCAAAGAGATTAACGGTGTATTAGTTATTCAGCCGGGAAATAATGGGCAAGCTTTGGGGAAGATGACGATTGATTTTGAAAAAAATGAAAAAGGCTGGAAATGTGTAAGCAAACAAGCGGAGCTTCTAACTGTTGCAGGTGTTGAACCGGCGCCGGATATTTTAGATAAAATAAAACCATATGAAGAAGCCGCGCAAGAATGGCTGGATCAGCCTATCGGAAAGATAGAAGGCGATATGCTTGTCAACGATCCTATGGAAATCAGGACAAAAGATCATCCTCTTATTGAATTTATTAATAAAGTGCAAATGGATGCGGCAGGTGTTGATATATCGAATACCGCTTTGTTTGATAATCAATCGCCCGGATTGCCTAGAGATGTAACGATGCGCGATGTAGTTGCCAATTATATTTACCCAAATACTTTAAAAGTCATTCGAATTACCGGCCAAGACATAAAGGATGCTTTGGAGAGATCGGCTTCCTACTTTCAGCAAAGTCATGAGGGAGAAATTAAGGTTAATCCTGCTTTCACAACTCCTAAGCCTCAGCACTATAACTATGATATGTGGGAAGGCATTGATTACATCATTGATATATCGAAAAAAGAAGGGGAACGCATCACCAAATTAGAACGTCACGGCGAACCATTAGATATGGATGCTGAATATGATGTTGTTATGAATAATTATCGTTCCGGCGGCGGAGGAAATTATTTAATGTACAAGGACAAGCCCGTCATTAAGGATATTCCCATTGATGTATCAGAACTGATTGCCAACTACATATTAGATAAAAAAGTGATTAAAGCAACGGTTAACCATAACTGGAAGGTTATTTATTAATTTGTGGAATAATAACGGATCCTTAATGAAAAACCAATCATTTTGTATAATAGTATTCGGTAATAAAAGCATTTAATTTTTAAGCGAGGTTTTCGCAGTGATTTTAAAAAATGATTGGTCAGATTATCTTAATGAAGAATTTCATAAAGAATATTATTTAAACCTAAGGGAGTTTTTAAAAAAGGAATACTCAAGCAAGACCATTTATCCTGATATGTACGATATTTATAATGCGCTTCATTATACATCGTATGATAAGACAAAAGTGGTGATTTTAGGTCAAGATCCTTATCACGGGCCTGGGCAAGCTCATGGATTAAGTTTCTCAGTACAGCCGGGGGTAAGGCAGCCGCCATCATTGCAAAATATTTTTAAAGAGCTTCATAACGATATAGGCTGTGAAATTCCTAATCACGGATGCTTAATTGAATGGGCCAAGCAGGGGGTCCTTTTATTAAACACGGTATTAACGGTTAGACGGGGAAATCCTAATTCACATAAAGGTATGGGCTGGGAGAGGTTTACAGATCAGGTGATACGAACACTTAATGAGCGGAATAAGCCAGTCGTATTTATACTATGGGGGCGTCATGCCCAAGCGAAACAAGAACTGATTACTAATAGGAGACACTATATTATTAAATCGCCGCATCCAAGCCCGTTTTCAGCAAACCGCGGTTTCTTTGGGAGCAGGCCTTTTTCCAAAGCCAATGCATTCCTTCAATCAATTGGGGAGGAACCTGTGAACTGGTGTATTCCTAATCAATAGAATCTGGCTTGATCGGCAAACGTCTTAAAAAGCGAAGAAAGAGAATGAGCAGCAAAGTCTTATTTTGGCCAAACATGCTTCTCTAATAAGGAAAAGCGGATAACTCAATAAGGGTGTCCGCTTTTTGGTGAAATTTTTATTAAAAAAAGTATAAAAAACTGTTGACTAGGCTATAGTAAATTGATATTATAGTTCTTGCCGATTTCGTAGTTCTCTTCACGAAATGGACAAAAAAAGATGTTGACATTAAATTATTTTGATGTTAGTATTTATAGCGTCGCTTTTAAAAGAACCGAAACAAAAGCGAAAAAACAACAAAAAAGTTGTTGACAAGATGTTAACGGCTTGATATAATGAAAAAGTCGCTGTCAAACGACAAAGACTTGAAAATAACGATTGTTCTTTGAAAACTAAACAAAAGCCAAGCGTGATTGAAAGGGCAACTTTCAACAACAGCTAAGGATCATAACGATTAAAAGTT
>NZ_JAFBER010000027.1 GCF_016908855.1 Scopulibacillus daqui
TGATTTCCTTCTTTATTCGTAAGATTTCGAACAAAAATAGCCACTTTGAACGCCTCCTATAATCGTTCATTCTATTTATAGGTTTCGAAACAAAGCGGGAAAAACTTACCACAGTTACCAAACTATTTTTCTAGAAGGGGCACTAGATTCAAAGGGTTATGAAGTGTCTGAAGCAAGGGATGGAAAGGAAGCAGTTGAAAAGGCAGGAGAGAATACAGATTTAATTTTATTAGATATCATGATGCCCGGAATTGATGGGTTGGAAGTCTGTAAGCAAATCCGAAATCGAGTGGTATGTCCAATAATATTTATTAGTGCTGCTTCAAGTGACATGAACAAAATGAAGGTTTTTTCCTTGGGTGGAGATGATTTTATATCAAAACCCTTTTCTTTAAGAGAATTAATGTATAAAATCGATGCTTTATTTAAAATGAAGGAAAGACTTTTACAAAATTATGAAGAAAATAAGCGAAAAAGAATGATCATTGATGATTTAATTGTTGATATTTCATCGCGGGAAATCATGTATAACAAACAGGTTATACCCTTTACAAAAAAGGAATTTGACTTGCTCGTATTATTACTTTCATCACCGAAACAAGTTTTTACTAAAGATCAAATATATGAAAACATTAGTGGGATTGATGGGAAGGGAGACGTAAATTCTATTGTGGAACATGTTAAAAATATTCGTCATAAATTAGCTTCTGCCGGTTTCCCTAATAATCATCTTCAAACTGTTTGGGGAATTGGTTATCAATGGAACAATCAATAATCAAAGATATAAGACAGTTATATACAAAAAGTATATTGTGGACCATAATAATGACTGTTATAACGGTCATTATTTCGATTTTGATCATTTTGGTAACCATTGAAAGGCCTGCAAATTATAATGAAAAACTTGCTCATAAACAAAGCGAAATAATGGAGAATCACCCATCAAAATATATAAACCAAGCTGAATTTAATAAAAAGAAGAGGCTTCTACAAAAAAGCAATGTTACCTTAAACAAATATCATTCAAATGGAAAGCTCATCACTGGAAGTAAAAAATTTAGCGGCTTATTTAAAGGGAAAAATATTATTGGCACGTTTAATGAGACCATATTTTATAAAAACTATTATCACTTAGTACAACCTGCAGTTATAAATAATGAAATCAAGGAAATTTGGGTTTATTCTTATCAGTTAAAGAGCCAAAATATGATCCCGCGTTACATTACGTTTGGTTTTGCTATTTTACCTTTTATTGCTCCGATCATTTACTTCATAATATTTTCAAGGTACTTTATCAATAAGCTTTATCGAACTATAAAAGAACCATTGGAAGAATTATTAAATGCTTCAAATATGATTAGAAAAAAAGATTTAGACTTTTGTTTGGGCTATAACAGCAATAACGAAATCGGTCAATTAACCCAGTCTTTTCGACAAATGCAAAGAGAATTAAAAAAATCTTTATATGAAAATTGGAGAAAAGATTCCGAATGGGCGATAATGATGTCTAGTTTGTCGCATGATTTAAAAACACCTGCTACACTAATTGCATTAAGTACGGAAATACTTAATGATGAAGGCGGACTAGCACCGAATCAACAATTACAAGTAGACATCATAAATAGAAATATCACAAAAATTAATAACATACTGAAAAGCATGGGCCATGCAAGCAACATAAAGGATCCAACCCTGATCGATGATGTGGTATCTCTTGATGAACTGATCCAAGATTTAGAAAGCGATATCATTCCGTTAATGGAAAAGAAGAATATCCAATATAAGCATGACTTAAGAGTAAATAAAGAATTAAGAGTCCCTTATCTAAAAATCAATCGGATCTTAGAGAATCTATTTGCAAACGCCATTCAATATACACCCGAAAATGGAGAAATTCATTTTTTTGTCGAAGAAAGGGAACATCATATTCACTTCGCGATTGAAGATTCGGGACCAGGTATAAAAAGGGAAAACAGGGGATTGGTATTTTCTAAACACTTTAGAGAAGATGCGGCAAGAGCCAATTCATTGGGGAATGCTGGATTAGGTTTGTTTATTGTAAAAAATCTTGTTAAGGAATTAAACGGACAAATTGAGTTCGCAGATCCTTTAATATTGTCGGGTACACGTATTGAATTTGCCATTCCCTATAAATAAATGTTCTCTCAAGGAGATGAAAATACTGAGTCAACACTCATTTATAAAACTAACCCGCCAAAGCATAGAGATTTAGGCGGGTTAGTTTTCAAAAATTATTTTTCTGTCGTTTTCGTAAGAGGCCACCAATGATGACCGTCTTTTGCTAATAGTTCATGTGATGAGGCAGGTCCCATTGTACCGGCTTCATATCGGTCAAGAGGAATATTTCTTTCTTTCCATGCTTTGGCGATAGAGTCAACGAATTGCCATGACAGTGCCACTTCGTCCCAGCGGGTAAAGTTTGTTGAATCACCATGGATACAATCTTGGATCAACCTTTCATAAGCGCTTGCGCCGTCATCTTGGTTGGTGTTGCTAAAGTTCATCGTGATCGGAATAGAGCCTCCGCCGGTGCTGAATTTTTTCGCATTTAATTTTAACGATAATCCTTCATCAGGCTGAACGTGAATCACAAGCAAGTTAGGCTGAAGGTCATTAAAATTATTAAAATAAGGCCGTTTTGGCGCATCTTTAAATTGAACAACGATTTCGGTTGATTTCGCGGTCATGCGTTTTCCTGTTCTAATATAGAACGGCACGCCGGCCCAACGGAAATTATCAATAAAAAGTCTTGCCGCAACGAAAGTATCTGTCATCGATTGCTCATTAACATTTTCTTCTTCGCGATATCCTTTTACTACATCTCCATTTGGCATAGTGCCCCGAGTGTATTGTCCTCTTACAACACTGTTAGCTACAGTGGCATCGGTCAGCGGACGAATAGAGCGAAGCACTTTTACCTTCTCGTCACGGATATCTTCAGTAACAAAACGGCTTGGCGGCTCCATAGCCGTAAGAGCAACCATTTGCAGCATATGGTTTTGAATCATATCCATTAATGCGCCGGTATGATCATAGTAGCTTGCGCGTTCGCCGACACCCAAAGTCTCACTTGAAGTAATTTGGATATTAGAAATGTAACGATTGTTCCAAATACCTTCAAAGATAGGATTGGCAAAGCGAATAACTTGAATGTTTTGGACCATTTCTTTTCCAAGGTAATGGTCGATTCGGTAAATTTCACTTTCGTCAAAAACTTGATGAATCGTGTCATTTAATTCAGTCGCAGACTGTAGATCTCTTCCAAATGGCTTTTCAATAACAAGCCGCTTCCAACCGGTATTCGTCGTCAGGCCTGCATCTTTGAGATTTAAGGTTACCGGCGCAAAAAAGTCAGGAGCCAATGATAAGTAGAATATGCGGTTTCCTTGTAAATCATATTGTTGATCGAGCTTATCTGCAAGCTCCTTTAAACCGCCATAAGCTTTTGTTTCCTTAACATCTAATGAATAATAATAAAATCTTTCAATAAAGTCCTCAACATCGTCGCCAGGATTTGAGTGGTTCTGAAGAGATTCGAGGACATTTTGGCGAAAAACATCGTGATCATAATCTCTTCTTGCAACGCCGATAACAGCAAAATTGTTTTGTTTTTTATAAAGTGAGTACAAGGCAGGATAGAGCTTTCTTCTAGCTAAATCACCTGTCGCACCAAATAAAATAATAGTCGTAGCGTTGTTGTTTACTTCTGACATAACCATAGCCTCACTTCTGTTAATTATCTTACGAGCATTATTTTAACAAAATAAATTAAGAAAGTTAAAAGAGAGGTACTCAACACTTAAAAAAACCTTTAAAATAGCTTATGCACGTTCAAAAAGAAACAATTTATGCCAATATTTAGGAATAACCCTTTAATAAGCACAACGGAGGTGACAGCATGACTTGGGAAATTCTCAGTATTATTGGTACAATCGCTTTTGCCGCCAGCGGAGCCATTATTGCTATGGAGGAAGACTATGATGTCTTGGGTGTTGCAGTTCTCGCTTTAGTCACCGCTTTTGGCGGCGGCATCATACGCAATCTTTTAATTGGTATCCCTATTCAAGAAATCTGGACACAAGGCAGCTTATTTAAATTAGCCATTCTTACTGTTATCATTATTTTCATTATACCCAGCAAGTGGATCTTTTATTGGGAAAAACCAGGGACTTTCTTTGATGCGATTGGGTTATCGGCGTTCGCCGTGCAGGGTGCTTTGGCCGCTGTGGATGCGAATTATTCGACAGCAGCAGTTGTTGTTGCTGCGGTATTAACCGGTTGCGGAGGAGGCATCATTCGGGATGTTCTTGCAGGAAGAAAACCGCTCGTGTTCAGAACGGAAATTTATGCCATTTGGGCGGCGCTTGCTGGTTTTATATTAGGAATGGGATGGATGCAAGACATTTGGGGAGAATATATATTAACAGCGTGTATCACCGTACTTCGACTGCTGTCAGTACGGAATCATTGGCAATTACCTAAAAGAAATTATACTAAGCCAAGAGATTTTTACCGCTGATGTTTAAAGTTGGATTGCATTTCTTTCCTTTACATGATAAGGTTATTTTATGTCTGTTTTGTTTTTTCTTGGTGATGGATGTAATTATCATTATAATCAGAGCTGTTAAGCTTGATTGTGGCATTTTCCGTCCATCAGCGGGGAATGCCTTAATTAATTGACATAAACCTTGTAATTAAAAAAGGAGATTTAACTTATTAATGAAATTTTCTGAGCTAAACATTAACGACACGATTCTTAAAGCAATTGAAAAAATGGGTTTTAAAGAAATGTCGCCGATTCAAGAAAAAGCTATTCCAGTTGCTTTAAAGGGAAGCGATCTTATCGGTCAAGCCCAAACAGGTACAGGAAAAACAGCGGCATTTGGCGTACCGTTAACGGAATTTGCCGACCCATTAAATAAAGCGGTTCAAAGCATCATCATTACGCCGACAAGAGAACTTGCCATTCAAGTTTCTGAAGAACTAAATAATATCGGCCGCTATAAAAAAGTCGTAACTGTACCAGTATACGGCGGACAGGATATTCAAAAGCAAATTAAGTCGCTGAAAAAACGCCCAAGCATCATTTCGGCGACGCCTGGACGCCTTTTGGATCATATAAAAAGAAGAACCATCCGCTTAAATGAAGTTCGCCATGTGGTTTTGGATGAAGCGGATGAAATGTTAAACATGGGATTTATTGATGATATTCGCGCGATTCTAGAGCAAATTCCGGATGAACATCAAACATTGCTGTTTTCCGCTACCATGCCAAAACCTATTCGGCTATTGGCTGAGCAATTTATGAAAAACCCGGAAACAGTGAAAATTCAATCCAAAACATTAACAGTATCCCAAATTGAACAAAAATATTTGGCCATCAAAGAGCGTGAAAAATTTGATGTATTGACGAGAATTCTTGATATTCATACTCCGGAACGCGCGATTATTTTCGGGCGGACAAAACGCCGGGTCGATGAATTGTCCAATGCGTTGCAAAAACGCGGTTATAGAGCTGAAGGCATTCACGGCGACCTAACCCAAGCAAGACGCGACCATGTGTTAAGGCGTTTTAAAAATAACAATGCCAATATTCTTGTGGCTACTGATGTGGCAGCCAGAGGGCTTGATATAAGCAACGTTACACATGTCTATAATTTTGATTTGCCTCAGGACCCTGAGAGTTATGTCCACCGAATTGGACGGACCGGACGGGCTGGCAAAAAAGGTTTGGCAGTGACTTTTGTTACACCAAGCGAAATGCCTCATTTAAATGAAATCGAAAAAGTAACCAAACAAAGCATGGAGCAAATGCAGCCGCCATCATACGAGGAAGCTTTGCGCGGCCAGCAAAAAGCGGCATTAGAGTCTATAATGGAAACGATGGAAACAGGGGATATCGAAAATTATAAAGGCTTAGCGGAAAACCTTTTGCATGACAATGATTCCATTCCGGTCATTGCAGCTGCTTTGAAACTCATTACTAAAGAGCCGGATACAACACCGGTTAAATTAACAGCTGAATCTCCGTTAAGAGTGAAAAAAGAAAGAAAAAGAAAGCCGCAAAGAAATAATCAAAGAAGAAACAGAGGAAAAAACGTGAGACGGCAAGACGCGTCCAAGTCTTACAAAAAACGTGTTCATCAACATTAGAGTGATCGCCAAGAGCGATCACTCTTTTTTTGTGTGATTAAATGCAGGGAACCGCTATTCGCATTGAAAATAGGGGAGCTATTTAGAACGGGAACAAAAAATAAAATAGTCAAAATGGTTGAAATTATCCGAAATACTGCATAAAATATTGAAAAGGGCAAGGGAGGCTGCAAAATGAATAATGATTATCAACAGAAAGTGAAGTCATTGGCCATGTTAAGAGAAAAGCAGCAAAAACTGTCATTTGCTGAATGGTATGCCCAGTTAGTTTTAGATGAATGCCTGATTAATCGCAGAATGGATCAATTGCGTAAACTTATTGACCAAAGTTTGGATCAACGCGATAAAGAGTTATTTATGAAATTAAGCAAAGACTATAAAGATTTATGCAGATAGCAGCTTGGCTGACGCTAAGACTTAATATAAAGCCTTCGCAATTGCGAAGGCTTTTGTTATAATCGGTTTTTTTGGAGGATGCTTTCCAGCTTATGATGAACAGCCGTGAACTTCTCTGGGTCAATTTCATGGTTGTCGATAGCTTGCAGCTGATATGAGATTGTTTCCTCCCACTCGCTCAGACATTCATTTTTTGCTTGCTCTAATAAATCATTAAATAAATCGAGATAATGTGCTGATATCTCTAATCGGCCGGCTTCTAACAGCTCATCGATGCTTGTGTCCAACTGTTTATAAAGGCTGTCCTTCATTTGCTCTTTGCCGTTTTTTTCAAAGAAATGTTTGCGGTTTTTATAAAATTTAAAAACGCTTTTCAAAGGTTCTTGATCGCATTGATTGAGATGTTTGGCATATTCAGGCGTTTTAAAGGCCGGCTCAAAATGGATATTGTTCGTAAACCCAAATTTAGAAACCGCCGTATTGACATCACTTAAATAAGTGTTAAGGAGTTTTTGGATGAGAGACTCAATTCTTATATAAGCCGCCCGAAGTTCTTGGTCAATATCATAGGATAGAAATTCAATGCACTCATTTAATCCTTCAGCCAAAATGGTTTTGGGCGATTTTTGGTTATCATTAAAAGCGCTTGGATTAAAAAATACATTAAATTCATCAAGATAACGCTGTAAGACGCGCTTTTTAATATAAAAGAACCATTCATTCATATTTTGCTTTAAAACGGACATCGGACCGTCAGAAGTACGCGACTCAACGATTCGTTTGGCATTGGCAAAAGATTGTTTCAGCTGTTTTTTCTTTTCTTCTTTGGCTGATTCATCAAGTTGTATATTTTCGATTATTTTTTCGATATCGTTATTGGCTTTTTGAATATCATGAATGCCGATTTGAATGGTATGTTTTAGAAGCTCATTGACAGAAAAGGCTGACCAGTCATTCATAAAATGTTCTAAGCCCGATTGTTTGTACAATGCCTGATTTTTAGTTTTTTGACTCAGCAATCCTAATTTGCTTGAAATTCCGTAAAGCCTTGGATGGAGAATGCCAAAAGTTGTTAAATGATGATTAACGTATTTTATGACTGCTGCTTTTTCTTGTTCAGATTGAGCGAGATCAATGGCGTTAACGATAAAGAACATTTTGTCTAAATCAAAATTGTCCTTAACCCGGCCGAGTTGAATAAGAAATTCTTTATCAGCCCGTGAAAAGGCGTGATTAAAGTAAGTGACAAACAATATAGCGTCAGCGTTTTTAATATATTGGAAAGCAACATTCGTATGCCTGGCATTAATTGAATCAGCCCCCGGCGTATCGACGAGGACGACGCCTTGCCGGGTAAATGGACAATCATAGTAAATGGAAACCGACTCGATATAACATGATTTTTCTTCATTTGCAATCAATTCATGGGCTTCGCTGAGATCTAAAAACAATGTTTCTCCAAGCTTTCCTTCGAAATGTTTTGCCCCGTTGATGACCGCTTTTAAAAAGGTGTAATGAAGCTTTTCCTTCGGCTTTAAAGCTTGGCTTTCGATATCTTTTAATTGATCGTGAAGTTCATCAAGCTGATTAATTTTTTTCCCGAAGGCAGATAATGAATAATTAATATCATCAATTAACACTGCTTCCGTTTTAATAGCCGCTTCAACAGTACGATGCGGGCGTTCATTTGTCACCGGTTTAATTTTGTTAATAACGGCCGTCGTCGGATTAGGGGAGACCGGCAGTACGTCTTCGGCTAATAAGGCGTTGGCAAATGATGTTTTGCCTGCGCTGAATGCGCCAAATAAAGCAATGGTAAAGGCGTTTTTTTCAATTCTTTCAGCGCGTGCTTGAAGATGCGAAACGGTCCGCTTAAAACTGTCTAAGGAAGCCAAAGCGTGTGAAGCGTCCCGCAGTAATGATGACCACTCTTTGCGATAAGTGTCGGTTTCAAAAAAGTTGACCTTGTCATGCGGTGTGCTGATATGTTTTTCGCTGCTCTCTGATTGATTTGCTGCTTCTTTTTTAGCTGCCTTTTTAACTGGCTGATCAATAGTCTTAAAACGTCTGCTATGGTCATCGCTTTCTATCATCTTAAGCGCTTGGCTGACTGATTGTTCCTCAAAGGCAGAGCTTTTTAAAATACGATTAATTTCAATTATATTTTCTTTGTATCTTTCCTGCTCATGGTAGGCCGCCAGCATTCGTTCGTATTGATCAACCGCTTGATCAAGATTGTTTTTTGCTTCTTCAGCTTCAACTTGAAATTTTCTATGGATTTTTTCGGAAATGCAGTCTAATTTCTGAAAGACTGTTTTTTTCATTGCCTTTTTTGTTTGGTCTGAGACATCATCGGCATAATGTAAAATATATTGTCCTGAAGTATTGGCGCCTTTTTTAACAGGTTCTGTTAAAAATTCTTTTGTGATATCAATGGATAGCTCATATATTTCCCCGAATTCCGATTCATCAAAGCCGGGAATGTTTTGACAAGCTTTTATCAATACATCTCTGGCGGCCCATTCCATCGTTTGGACGTTTTTGGCAAAATCCTCATAGAAGGCTTCAAGCCGATTGCTTTGTTCTTTCATGCGTTTTTTCTGACTGTTAAATAAACCGGCTTTAAAGTCTTTTTGGCATGATTCTATATAATTTTTTGCTTTTTCCCTCGTTTCATAAGGCATAAGAATAGCAGAATGAATGGCTTTTGTTATCGATTCTTTCGTTGTGTTCAGCCATTCTGTCTCGCGGCCGGCAAGCGCCTGATAATGCTTTTCGGCTTCTTCTTTGTCTTTTTGAAGTTTCTCGATTGCAAACTTTGCCGGCATCTCATTAATGGCAAGTTCCTCAAGTTTTTCATCCAGAATGTCCTTCATATAATCTTGGTGCTCGCTGACAAGAAATTCCAATGTTGCGTGGCATTTTTCTTGGTTAGTTTCTCTATCTCCCTTAAGAAGGCTATTCATTTTCGATATAAATGCTTCAAGTTGGTTATCCGGGTTGGTTTTATCAAAAAGAGAAATATAATAAATGCCTTCCGGAGAGAGGTCCCAATCAGAAAGGGCGCCCTCAACTCGTTCTTGAAATTGGCTGAAGGGCAGCTCTTCACCGCGATGTTTATCAATTTGACTGATGACTAAATAAAACGGTTTGCCGATTTTCTTAATTTGTTCGAGAAACTGAAAATTAACCGTTGATTGAACATGGTTGTAATCGCTGACAAAAATAATCACATCAGCAAGATGAAGGGCGCTTTCGGTCGATTCTTGGTGTGCTTCAACCGTGGAATCAACACCGGGTGTATCGTATAATTCGACCGTTTCCGGCAAATGATGTCCGACTTGAATATCGATTTTTGTAACGTTTTCACTGTCGCGGCAATAGTCTTGAATCTCTTCCATGTCATAAGGATAGGAAAACTTAATAACCTCTCCGCTGTTTGTATAAATGTTGGCGGATGGTTCGCCGCTCATTAATCTGACAAGATTGCCGCTTGTCGGAATCGGGCTGGCGGGAAGAATGCTTTCCTCAATAATATAATTTAGCAGACTCGATTTTCCGGCTGAAAAATGGCCGCAAAAGCTGATCGAAAATCTGTTATTTTCAGCCTTTTTATATAAGTCGAGAAACTTGCCCGCATTTAATTCATCACCATTTCTTTTTGCTTGTGCGTATAAAAGGGCAAGCTTCGATTGTATTAATGCATTGTCTTTTAGAAGTTGCACTTGTCGTTCCACCTTACTTTATATGATATTGTTTTTTAGAAGGATGACGTTTTATGGGACTTTTTATGTTTTTTGGGCCGCCATTCGCTTAGCCCCATACCTAATAATATTAAAAGACAGCCGATTGTGCCAGCATAACTCATATATTCATGTTCCCAAACAGCAGATGTCATGGCCGCAAATACAGGTTCCATAATAAAAATTAAGCCGGCATGAGTCGGATTTGTAAATTTTTGCAAAGCTGTCTGCAGCAAAAAAGCCGCAGCAGTTGCAAAAAAAGCGGTGAAAAGGCAAGATAGCAGAACGTCAGTCTGAACTAAAGCCCAACGGATCTAAAGATGAAACAGCATGTTGTACGACAATAAATGTTGATCCCCAAATAAAGGCACAAACAATAATCCGCCGTCAGCTAAAGGTTTGCTCATGATTCTTTTTTCAGCTGGCTTTCCCTGGACAGCCGGATTGCTTTTTTCGCTAATTCATCCGCATTCTTATTTTGTTTGTTTGGAATCCACTTTAAGAAAAATAACTGAAAGCTGTCTATTAAATCCAGCGCTTGATTTAAATAACCGGAAAAAGCTTGGTTTTTAACATAAGCTTTTTGCACGGCGCGGTCAATCAATTGGGAATCCGTCCGAAATGACACGGTTAAATAGTCTTTATCAATACAAAGTTTAAGCGCATATAGAAAAGCTTGGAATTCAGCTTCGTGATTTGTCATTATACCAAGCGGGATAGCGTGTTTTTCTTCTATGCCGTTCCCTTGATTGATGTAAATGCCAGCTCCTGAATGGCCGGGATTGCCGGCGCTGGCACCGTCAAAATATACCTCGATCAATCATTAATCCTCCTTTTTAAGCGCATGCTTATAATAAGGATACAATAATGGTGCCAATTGAAAAAGCTGTTTTTAAAGAATGATATAAATAAAACAGTTTTTTATACGAACTTTTTGTACGTCAGAAAATATAAAATTTCAGCATGCCTCCGTCTGCCTTTTTAAGTAAGCCAATCGTCACGTTTTCTTAAAAAACCAGGGCTATTTGCAGCATTTATTTCGATAATTTATGTTAATATAAATCTTGTTACAATAGATTTTATCGATGGAGAGCTTACAGGAGGGTTAAAACATGATTGATCAGCACATAAAAACAGATATCGAGATCGCTCAAGAAGCGCCGCTAAAACCTATTCATGAAATTGCCGAACAATTAGGACTATCTGAAGAAGATTGGGAGCCTTACGGCAGATATAAGGCGAAAGTTTCGGCACATACTTTAAAGCGCTTGCAAGATACTCCGGACGGCAAAGTTATTTTAGTGACTTCAATTAATCCTACGCCGGCTGGAGAAGGGAAGTCGACAGTAACCGTTGGATTAGGACAAGCGCTTAACCGTCTAGAAAAAAAGACAGTGATTGCCCTGCGCGAACCTTCTCTCGGCCCAAGCATGGGGATGAAAGGCGGTGCAGCCGGCGGCGGCTATTCGCAGGTCGTACCGATGGAAGATATCAACCTTCATTTTACTGGGGATATTCACGCGATAACGACAGCAAATAACGCGTTATCGGCGATGATAGACAACCATATTCATCAGGGAAATGATTTGGACATTGATCAACGGCGGATCGTTTGGAAGCGGGTGCTTGATATGAATGACCGCGCCTTAAGAAATATTGTCGTCGGCCTCGGCGGTCCGGCAAACGGCGTCCCCCGCGAAGACGGCTTTGATATTACTGTTGCTTCAGAAATCATGGCTATTCTATGCTTATCAACGGATATTGATGATTTAAAACAACGGCTAAGCAAGATGGTTATTGCCTATAATCGCAACAAGGAGCCGATCACTGTCAATGACTTAGGCGTTCAAGGCGCCCTGGCTTTATTATTAAAGGATGCCATTCACCCGAATCTTGTTCAGACGATTGAAAATACACCGGCATTTGTCCACGGCGGCCCGTTTGCGAATATTGCCCATGGATGCAACAGTGTCATCGCAACAAAGCTGGCAAGTAAGCTAGGAGATTATGTTGTTACGGAAGCGGGGTTTGGTGTTGATCTTGGTGCAGAAAAGTTCTTGGATATTAAAACGCGAGCCGGCGGCATTGATCCAAGTGCTGTCGTTATCGTCGTAACCGTCAGAGCGCTGAAAATGCACGGCGGAGCAGCCAAAGATGAATTGAAAAATGAAGATATAGAAGCGTTAAAACGCGGCATGGCTAACGCAGAAAAGCATATTGAAACCATTAAATCTTTCGGGCTGCCTTATGTTGTTGCCATTAATCATTTTGTTCATGATACTGAAAGAGAGATACAATATGTTCAGGATTGGTGTCAAGCGAACGGCCATCCTGTTTCTGTTGCAAAAGTATGGGCTGAAGGCGGTGCCGGCGGGGAAGATCTGGCTAGACAAGTCATAGATGTTGTTGAAAACGGAAAAAAAGATTTTAAATACATGTATGATCTTGATGCGCCCATTGAAGAAAAAATAGAAACGATTGTTAAAAAGGTATACGGCGGCAGCGGTGTTGAATTTTCAGCTAAAGCCTTAAAACAATTGAAAGAGTTTAAAGAAAACGGCTGGGGGAATCTGCCGGTATGTATGGCGAAAACGCAATATTCATTATCCGATGATCCAAAAAAAGCCGGCCGTCCTTCCGGATTTACCATCCATGTCCGAGAGCTAAAAGCTTCAATAGGCGCGGGATTTATCGTTGCAATAACGGGAACGGTCATGACGATGCCGGGATTGCCTAAAAAGCCGGCCGCTCTCAATATGAATGTTAATAACGATGGTTACGTATCAGGATTATTTTAATTGTCCGGCACGCAGACCTTGCATCCAGTTATCTTCACGTGTTATTTTTAGAATGCGATTAACTTACAAACGGAGTGATTAACCGATGTCAATGGCCTATGAAGAATATATGAGACAAGTCGCCAAGCCGATGAGAGAAGAATTGACATCTGCGGGGTTTAAGGAATTAACGACGCCGGAAAAAGTCGATGAATTTATGAAAAAGGCTTCCGGAATATCAGTTGTTGTCGTTAATTCAGTTTGCGGCTGTGCAGCAGGACTTGCCCGCCCGGCGGCTGTAGAATCTTTAGAAAACGATGTGAAACCTGATCATCTTGTAACGGTATTTGCCGGGCAGGACCGCGAAGCGACTGCCAGGATGCGTGAATATTTTACAGGTTATGAACCCTCTTCGCCATCGATAGCTATTTTAAAGGGAAACGAAGTCGTTCATTTTATCCCGCGTGAAGATATCGAAGATGAAGACTATGAAGCGATTGTCAATCGTTTGAAGAATGCTTATGATAAATATTGTTCTTAAAACCAAGCGGCCGCTTGGTTTTAATTTTTGAAAGGGGTATATTATTCATAAATCATGCCGCTTTGACCCAGAAGCAAAATGTGCGCCGCCGCCCATTCGCGTCTTCGAAGGAGGACAATTACATTTTAGAAAAAGGGTGATATTGACCTTTTTTTATTGATATGTATAATATTTTAATGTGCATTTGTCAACGAAATTTGGTATGATATTATTTGTCTGTTGAAAAGATGCTTATTCTTTTTAAAGAAGATAAGGAAAAGGTGGTGTATGAGATGTCAGAGAAAAAACCTTATCGCGTTCTGTTGTATTATAAATATGTTCCAATTGAAGATCCTGAAACGTTTACACAAGAACATTTGGCTTTTTGTAAAGAGTTAGGTGTTAAAGGACGTATCCTTGTGGCATCAGAAGGCATTAACGGCACACTTTCAGGAACAGTTGAACAGACTCAGATATATATGGATACTTTGAGAAGTGATCCCCGCTTCAGTGATATTGAATTCAAAATTGATGAAGCGGACGGCCATGCGTTTAAGAAAATTTTTGTAAGGCATCGCAAAGAAATCGTATCGCTTAAACTTGAAGACGATATCGATCCAAAAGAACTAACCGGCAATTATTTGTCGCCAAAAGAATTTTATGAAAATCTGCAAAGAGACGATGTCATTGTCATTGATGCGCGCAACACTTATGAGCATCAAATCGGTCATTTCCGCAATGCCATTTTGCCGGATGTTGAAGCGTTCCGGGATTTGCCAAAATGGATTGAAGAGAATTTGAGCGAACACAAAGACAAAAAGATCCTCACTTACTGCACAGGCGGCATCCGCTGCGAGAAATTCTCCGGATATTTAATCAAACAAGGATTTAAAGACGTTAACCAGCTTCATGGCGGTATTATTAAGTACGGACAAGATCCGGAAGTTAAAGGCCGCCTCTATGATGGAAAATGCTACGTGTTTGATGAAAGGATTTCAGTTCCTGTCAACCGTACAGAAGATGACGTTGTAATCAGCGAATGCTATTACTGCGGCAAGCCTGAAGACCGGCTGGTTAACTGCGCAAATCCAGAATGCAATCGCCAGCACGTTTGCTGCGAGGAATGTGAAGAAAAATATAAGCGTTCTTGTTCCAAAGAATGCCGCGAACATCCTCGGAACCGATACGAAAAAGAAAAGAAAATGGCTATGCAAAATCAATAATAGGCCAAGCCAAAAGGGAGACAATTGTCTCCCTTTTATATTATCATTAAAAGACAACAATGGATCATGAGCAAATGGAGGGGAGCAAGTTGCTGCATAAAGAACATTTCTTCATTAAAACAAAACGGCAAAAGGCTTTATATGATTTGGCGCATCAGCATGCTGAAAAGTTTCGCGAACGTGCCGCTCATTATGATAAAACCGGCGAATTTCCGTTTGAAAACTTTGAAGAATTGAAAGCTTCAGGGTTCCATGCTTTAACAGTCCCGAAAGAATATAACGGCAAAGGTATATCCCTTTATGAATTAGTGCTCGTTCAAGAAACCCTTGGTCAAGGGGATGGCGCGACCACATTAGGCATTGGCTGGCACTTAGGCATTATGATGGATTTAAGTATCCGGAGAGAATGGGATGAACCTTTATTTCAAAAAATGTGTCAGGAAGTTGTGAACGAGAAAAAACTGATTAACCGGGCTGCTACGGAACCGAAAACCGGGAGTCCGACGAGAGGAGGGAAACCATTTACAACAGCGGTTAAGCAGGCAGACGGCTGGCTCATTAATGGTCATAAGAGTTTTGCCTCGCTCGCGCCTATCGCTGATTATTTTATTATAACCGCATCCATTAAGGAAAGTGATCAAGTCGGCGGTTTTTTAGTAGATACAGCATATCCGGGATTACAAACCAAAAAAACATGGGATACGATGAGCATGCGTGCGACTGGCAGTGACGACCTTCTATTAAAAGATGTTAAGGTACCAATGGAAGCGCATGTTGAAACGATTGGCGGCGGCCATGCAAACGATCATCTGCCTCATGGCTGGCTGCTTCATATACCCGCTTGTTATCTTGGCATTGCTTTAGCGGCGAGAAGGGATGTCATTCATTTTGCAGAAAACTATCAGCCTAATAGCTTGCCGCACCCGATTAAAGAAGTTCCCCATGTGCAGCAAAAAATCGGTGAAATTGACTTAGAATTGATGAAAGCCAGATATATGATGTACGGCGTGGCTGAAAAGTGGGATGAAGATGAAGAGATGCGCCCGCATCTTGGACCGGAGCTTTCAGCTGTCAAATACGTGGCAACGAATGCTGCGGTTAAGGTTGTAGATTTAGCCATGCGCATTGTCGGCGGGACGAGTATTTTCCGCTCCAATCCTTTTGAAAGATATTATCGTGATGTTAGGGCAGGCATTCATAATCCGCCGAATGACGATGCGGTATTGGGGATATTGGGAAAGCGTGTCTTTAGCAATTGAAAAAGCTTCCATTTGGAAGCTTTTTGACTGCTAAACAGCAGAAGAGGGTTCCGGTTCCGGCTGGGAAAACCGCTGCCTGGTGTATCTGAATAGATAAGCAAAATACGGCCGGTTAGCATCTGGCATCAAATAAGCTGAACGTGTCGCGCCGACACGTCTAAATTCATTCAATTCCTCAATCATTTGTTCGGCCCTTAAAATCCCAAGCCCATGGCCGTAATAATAACCGTTAGGCAATTCGATGGCATTTTCCCCTTGCCATTGCGGTGTTCTTGGGTTAACATCGGGATTTTTAAAATAACGGATATCGCCAATGATACCATAATGATCGACCGTTTCTGTGATAATAGGAAAATGAGAATCGCGATGCCAATCCCATAAATATATATCCGGATACAGCTGGTCAAATAAAGACGGCGATATCGTATCAATCATTGCTTTATATAAAATAATGACCATAGCTGTTGCACATTCAAAAGCGTATAGGCTGCCGTTCTGGAAAATATCGTTGATTGCCTGACTGCTGCTCGCGCCTGATTTCAGTTCGAAACCGCCTTCGTTAGTCAGACGCCAGTAACGTTCATTGCAGCGCGAATGATAAAAAGTGGCAAAACTAGCTTTGCTTTCATATAAATTGAGCGCATTGACAACAATATAGTTTCTTAACGTTACTTCAAAAATTAATTCTTCTAGTGATCGATAATTAAAAACAACAGGATTGTTCCGCAATTCTGTAAGAACGGTACCGCTGAATTGGCCATCAATAGGCAAAGCAGACAGCTGGCTTTCTGAGACAGGTTGGTGATGAAGCGTAATCAAAACAATGCCCCCCTTTTTAGTGCATGGATGCAATCTGTTGTTGAATTGGATTTTCAACCCAGTTCATCCATTGCTGGCGATGGTGTCTGCGAAGATACAATGAATAAGACGAGAGGCGCTTTTGCCATTCGATTGGCAGATTGTTAAATTGCATCATTTTCTGTTTTTCTTGTGCTGATAAAGGCTGGATATATTTTCCCGTCTTGGGTGAAATCGCTTTGCCTAAATATTTGGCGCTTAATACTGGCTTAAATGGTACGGGATGAGGACTCATGTCGTTTGTATGTCCGGTATAAAACAAATATTTATGGTTTTCTTCAAACCACTCTTCGAAAATGGCCAGCGCGTCGCGTCCAGACTGGGCGTTTGACATGTTCGGAATAAAGCTGAGCAGCTTTCTGGCCAATAATCTTTCTTTTTGATTCGAAGAGTTTAAGTAATTTGAGATTAGAATAAGGCATAACGGATCAGCTGACTCGAACACAGCCCAAATGAGATAGTGATGCTGCGATTGATGACGGTAACGATAGAAGACTAAATCAATGGTTTCTTTTAAAACATCGTCTTGGTATGTCACAAGCATTTGAACAACTGCGCTGTCTATAATCTGCAAGTAGCCGGGTATAATAAATTCTTTCGCGCCAGTCTCTAATATCCAACGAAAAGTCGTGATCACAAGATCATGTTGATCAGTGAAATGTTTGATTTTATGGATGCCCAGATCCGCGCCATGTAAAACATTTTCAATATGTGATATGGCCATTTTATTACGGTCGTTAAGCTGATGCTTGTATTTTTTTTCGATAATGTGTTTTGATAATGTGAAAAGGGTCGGAAATTCAAGGGTATCTTTATTAATGAGTTTAATGGCTTTCTTTTGATCGCTATCGAAGAGTTTTTTCCATTTCTTTAATAGATCAGTCTTATCGTGTTTTCTTAATTGGTTCAGCGGATGTTCATTCCGTTTATCTTCATGATTCATAGTCATGACAAGCCCTCCAATATTTGAGAACATTAGTAAATATATATGTTGCAAAAAAATCTTCATGTCTAATGAGGTGTTAGAGAGAAGTATAGGAGCACAAAAAATAAAAAAGTACCGGAGCTGATAAAGCACCGATACAGAAGGGAATTTAGATTAATCAGGATCTTTTTGCAAAAAGTCATTGACTCGCTCCACAAAATGTTTTCGATTATACTTATTATAAAGGTTTGTTGCCAGCCTGACAGGATCTCCGAAGAAAAACCGTTCATAAAGGACTTGCCTGGAACCGAAAGCGCTCATGCATGCGTCCCACGCAAGACGGAACAGCCTGACTTTATCTTCGCCTTTTGATTGAGATGATTGCAAATATAAATCGAGTTCAGGTTTGAGCTCTGACTTAAAGTCGGCCTCAGTCGGAATCGATACAAGTCCGCTCGCACCGATCAACTGAATAATTTCAACAAATCGCGGATATATCTTAGGGTAATATTGTGTTGCTGCCAAGAGCGGATTTGGGTCGGGAGAGAAGACGCCCCATTGGTTCATTTTGGCTTGCTTTTCTGATGAATAAATAAAACCCTTCATTGCTTCAATACCGACGATAACTTCAGATATCTTTTCATGAATGTGCTGATATTCGCCAACATTAATTTCGTCAATCATCTTTTGCATTAATCCTAACAAAAATTCGGTTTTTATCACATTTTTGCAAATAATTTGGTGAGTTGTGTGAGAGAAAAAACCGCTGTCATTATATAGACGATTATTAACAGGGACGCTGCCGTGTATAAAGACTCGGTCCCAAGGTACTGTGACACGGTCAAAGACGACGATTGTATCCATTTCCTCAAATCGTGACCCAAGCGGATGGTCGAATGTTGATTTGCCGTAATCGAATGACTCCCGCGTCATAAATTTGAGGCCGGGCGTATTATTCGGAATAGCAAAAGCATAGGCATAAGGGGCGGTTCCGGAGATTTGCGGCAATTGCGCGCCTGAAGGGAAGACAATGATTTCGTCTGTTGTTCCGCCTTGTGTAGCCAGAAGCCTTGCACCGTGAATAACAATGCCGTCATCATTTTCATCGACGATTTGGGCAGCAATAATTTCTGGGGATTCTTCAATATAAAAGCTTGCCCGGTTTACTTGCGGCTGTATAAAGGTATGTGTCAATGCCAAATCATTTTCTCTTACATATTCATAGTATTTTTTCATATTTTGTGCGCATTCCATGCTTTGATCTTCGAGGATTTTAGCTGATGTTCCAAAGGTCATGAGAGCGGTATTCATATAATCGGGAGATCGCCCTAACATGCCGCAGGAAAGTTTTGCCCACTCCTGGATAGCCAATCGTCTTTTCTCTAAATCTTCGTGATTTCTTGGAGGCAAATAGGATGTACCGATACGATTGCCGGTTGTATCCGATTTCCAGGTCATTAAATCAATAAGGTCCGGATGATGCTGAAGATCATACAGTTTGGCTTGGCTTTTAATCACCCCTTTAAAAGCGGGATGTTCTGAAATTTTTCCGGTGATTTTTTTACCCTCATACCAAATGTTTGCCTTTAATTGATCTATTCTTTCGATATATTGTTGTCCGTTGACCGCTGGCATAGCTGTCACCTCATTTTGTCTTTTCATATCTATAGTAAGAGTTTGGGCATGTACATGTGACCGTTTCTTAGGGATGGAATTGAAGTAATAACCGCAGCCGGTTGAAAAGTTGAGCAAGTAATGGCAGCAAATAAATGAAGCATATCCACCAATTATGTCTGGTGCGGAAGCGAGTTTTATTATCGCTTCTTTTTCATTTAAATGGATAAAAAATCGGGAATTTTTGCTTATTTTATATATTATCTTTTATTATTAATGTAAATCATTTGATTTATTTTGAATGTTTTATGTAATTTCGACAATATAATTGATTGGGATTTCAATTTGTGAAATAATTCTATAAAATCTATTGAAAGGGGGTGCAGCTTTATCAGCTCTTGTTGCAGAATTAACAGGGTTTACTAATGTCAAGAAAGCGTGTGGTCTTTAAATGTTAATCACATCAATAATTATTAATATTGTATTTTTAATTTGGATCATTGTTTTAATGAACAAAATAAGTGTTTTGAGAAAAGAAAATGCAAAATATTTAGGCAAAGACAATAACTATAATGATCTTATTCGTCTTGCAAAAGAAAAACTGAATCATTCTACCGAAATGGAAACGATAAAATACCTAAGAACGGAAAAAGGGTTATCTATGATTGAAGCAAAAAAGATTGTAGATTCAATAAAAAATGGATAAACCCAGCTTATAGTCATCTCAAATGATGACTTTTTTTATTAAAAACAAAGTACATCGAACCTCTGATACTACAATTTGTTATAATTTATTTTATTGATATGAACACTTCTAAAAGTGATCACTTTTTAATTCTTCCAGCTTTAATTTTCAACAAATATTTTAGGTTACGGGGAGAGATATGCATGAAACCGAATGATATTGTGACAACTCGATATAAAACGGGAGAGTATATAGCTAAATTTATTGAGCAGCGCGACGAAAAAAGGGCAGTGGTCGAAATTCAAGCCGTCCTCAGACATCCGACTCAAGGGGACTTGCATCAGCCTAATCAAGTTGATGTACCGTTATTTCACCAGCGTAAAGCACTGGCCTTTCGAGAAAAAGCAGTCGTGCAAATTCATTCTTTAAAACCTTTTCAAGGTGCTGTTCCAGACTACAAATCATCGCTAAGGAAATCATTAGATGAGGCTTATGAGCGGCTGGAACAACGCGATGATTCATGGGCAGAAAAGGCTAAAGAAAACTTAAAAGATCTTGAAAAAGACTATTTTAAATAAGAAAAACCGGGCAAAGCTTCAACATCGCCCGGTTTTCGCATTCTTTAAGCGATAGTCTTTTTTCTAGCCGGTCAGACTTGGAATGCCTCTCAAAGGCATCGCTATAAACGAGTTCACTTTCCACCTTGTATTTATGTTAAACTGTTTGTATGGATTCTAGAGTATGAGGTGAATGACTTGGAACAATATTTAAATCTATGCCGTGATATATTGAACAAAGGAACAAAAAAAGAAGACCGTACTGGAACTGGAACGATCAGCCTCTTTGGTTATCAAATGCGTTTTCCCTTACAAGAAGGTTTTCCGCTTCTAACAACAAAAAAATTACATTTGAAATCGATCATCTATGAATTGCTATGGTTTTTAAGAGGGGATACCAATATTCGTTACTTGCAAGAGCATGGGGTAAGAATTTGGAATGAATGGGCGGATGACAATGGTGATCTAGGTCCTGTGTATGGTTATCAGTGGCGCTCATGGCCTGGAAAAAACGGTGAGACCATCGATCAAATCGCAAAGGTTGTTGATATGATTAAACACCAGCCAGATTCCAGAAGGTTGATTGTTACCGCTTGGAATCCGGCTGATATCGAAGAAATGGCCCTGCCGCCGTGCCATTGTCTGTTTCAGTTTTATGTAAACAACGGACGATTATCTTGTCAGTTGTACCAGCGAAGCGCGGATGTTTTTCTAGGTGTTCCGTTCAATATAGTCTCATATGCCTTATTGACACATATGATTGCTCATGTAACCGGACTGGAAGCAGGAGAATTTATTCATACCCTTGGCGATGCGCATATTTATTTAAACCATCTTGATCAAGTCAAAGAACAAATTCAAAGGGAACCTAGAAAGCTTCCTCAGTTAAGCATAAACCGCAAAGTCGACTCTATATTTGACTTTAAATATGAAGATTTCACTATTGAAGGATATCATCCTCATCCGCATATTAAAGGCAAGGTGTCGGTATGATTTCATTCCTTCTTGCCATGGACAAAAACAGATTAATCGGCAAAAATAATGATTTGCCTTGGCATCTTCCGGCTGACTTAAAATATTTTAAAGAGCTGACGATGCACCATACGATCGTAATGGGCAGAAAAACATTCGAATCGATCGGCAAACCATTGCCGGGAAGAGACAATGTTGTTTTGACGCGGGACGTATCCTATCATCCTGAAGGTGTTGCGACCATTCATTCGCCAGAAGCCTTATTAAGCGAATACGATCCTCATCAAGAGATTTTTATTATCGGCGGGGCAAAAGTATTTGAAGCCTTCTTTCCATATGCGGATCGCTTGTATATTACTTTGATTGAAGAAACATTTGAGGGCGACACATATTTTGAAGGGTTTCATGAAGAGGAATGGACGCTCATTTCCGAAAAACAAGGGACCGTTGACGAAAAAAATAAATATAAGCATCGCTTTCTAGTATATGAAAAAAAGAATAGATTAAAATAGAGTGTGGCTGGGTCACACTCTATTTTTAATCTTCTTAAGAATATAATGGTAAATTCAATATAATTAGTGATATCGAAAAATTATAAAAAGGTTATAAAATGGACATAACTGTAGTAATTTAAAGTTTTATAGCAAATTATTTATTCTCTTCTCGTATTTCGGTGGAAAATGGAAGGATTTAACGTGATAAGATTATTCAATAAAAAAAGAAAAAAAAACTATAAAAATCTAGTATGAAAGCCTTTAAATAATGAAACTCAAGGATTATACTTGTGTATGAAAAAAAGAATAGGCTTAATTTGAAGCGCTATTCTTTGTTTGCTAAAATATTTCTGAAATTGACACCATGATTGCCAAAAAAGGGAGGCGAATTCATCGATATCATGGATCGGCGTTTTCGACACCAATGATAACGATAAAATGTTAAAACAATTTATCAAATGAGAAATTGGTTTTGAAAGTGTTTTCTCGTTTTCAAAAAAAGCGGCCGATGCCCTGTTTTTGAAAACGCATAAAAGGTTAGGTTATGTCACTATTATTGCAGTTAGGAGTGTCGCAAAAAATGGCTACTGATAAGACACAAAGCCAACAGCCATGGCAAGGATTTCATGGTCCTAACCTCGGCTATGTTCAGGAACTTTATGAAGAATATCTAAAAGATCCAAATTCAGTGGAACCTGATTTGAAAAATCTATTTGACCAATGGGGACAGCCGCCATCTGAAGTTTCAGATGATGAAGCTCAACCAACTCAAGTTACTGATAACGTTGATCAAATTGGGAATTTGGCAAATGTGATAGCGGCCGTTAAATTAGCTGATAAAATTCGTGCATACGGCCATTTGGGCGCGCAAATCTATCCGCTCGGCAGGGAAAAAGATGATGATTTATCGATGCTTGATCCTGCAAAATACCAATTAACAGATGTCAGCCTGAAAGCCATCCCGGCGAAGGTTGTTTGGCATAATGCGCCAGATCACCTTCAAAACGGTCTGGAAGCTATAAATGAGTTAAGAAGAATCTATACAAAATCTTTAGCCTACGAATTTAGCCATGTACATAATGTTGATGAACGCCAATGGTTAAATGAGATGGTTGAAAGCGGTTCATTTCATCTTAACTTGACTGATGAAGAGCGCGTAGAATTGTTAAACGAATTGACTGAAGTTGAAGGTTTGGAAAAGTTTCTTCATCGGACGTTTGTCGGCCAAAAACGTTTTTCGATTGAAGGCGTCGATTTATTAGTTCCAATGCTTAACAAAATGATTAAGAAATGTGTTCATGACGGTACGCATAATGTCATGATCGGTATGGCTCATCGCGGACGCTTAAACGTACTTGCCCATGTGCTTGGTAAGCCATATGAAATGATCCTGTCTGAATTCCATCATTCGCCAAACAAAGAACTGGTTCCTTCAGAGGGTTCACGAGGCATCAATTATGGATGGACTGGAGATGTCAAATACCATTTAGGCGCTGATCGCGATATAGAGGAAAATGAGGCGCATGCTCATGTAACATTGGCAAACAATCCAAGCCATTTGGAATTTGTTAATCCTGTTGTTGAAGGATATGCAAGGGCGACTCAAGATAACCGCCAAGCAGCGGGCTACCCTGTTCAGGATACATCCGAATCGCTCCCTATCCTTATCCATGGGGATTCAGCATTCCCTGGCGAAGGCATTGTCAGTGAAACATTGAATTTAAGTCAATTGCCGGGATATCAAACAGGCGGAACGATTCATATTATCGCTAACAACATGATCGGATTTACGACAGAAAGCAGGGATTCAAGGTCAACAAAATATGCCAGTGACCTTGCCAAAGGCTTTGAGATTCCAATCGTTCATGTCAATGCAGATGATCCTGAAGCCTGCCTTGATGCTGTTATTCTGGCCTATGAATACAGAAAGCGTTTTAAAAAGGATTTCCTTATTGATTTAATTGGTTATCGCCGTTTCGGGCATAACGAAATGGATGACCCTGCAGCTACACAGCCGCTTCTCTATGAGAAAATCAATAATCATCCTACTGTGCGGCTGCTATATGCCGAAACTTTGAAATCCGAAGGAAAGATAACAGACGATGACATCAAACAATTAGAAAATAAAATACAGGAACGTTTGCAATCCATTTACGATGAAATAAAGAACCAAAGCGGCGAAATTGAAGAGAAAGATTTACCGCAAAAAATAGCCTGTGCTCTGCCGGAAATAAAAACGGCTGTATCGCATGACACGTTATACGAAATTAATCAGCAATTGTTAAATTGGCCGGAAGGATTTACGGTCTATCCTAAACTGGCCAGAATCTTAAAACGCCGGGCAAACGCTTTGGATGAGAACGGCAAAGTTGACTGGGCGCTGGCGGAAGAGCTCGCTTTTGCAACTATTCTAAAAGATGGACATCCAATTAGATTTACAGGACAAGATACGGAAAGAGGAACATTCGCTCATCGCCACTTAGTTCTGCATGACAGCAAATCCGGGGAAACATTCTCGCCGCTGCACAGACTGCCAGACGTTAACGCATCTTTTGCGATTCATAACAGCCCGCTTTCTGAGGCATCTGTTTTAGGATTTGAATATGGATATAATGTGATTGCTCCAGAAACTTTAACGATTTGGGAAGCGCAATTTGGCGACTTCGCAAATGCCGGGCAAGTTATTTTTGACCAATTTATCGCTGCCGGACGAGCAAAATGGGGACAAAAATCAGGTCTTGTCATGCTTCTTCCACATGGATATGAAGGTCAAGGTCCTGAGCATTCAAGCGGCCGTTGGGAACGATTTTTACAATTAGCTGCAGAAAACAACTGGTTTGTTGCCAATCTGTCAAGTGCGGCTCAATATTTCCACATTTTAAGACGCCAAGCCGAGCTTCTTGACAAAGATGAGGTGCGTCCGCTCGTTATTATGACGCCGAAGAGCCTTCTTCGTCATTCTTTAGCTGCGTCGCCGGGTAAAGAGTTAAGTGAAGGGCGTTTCCGCACTGTTGTTGAACAACAAGGGCTGGGAGAAAAACAAGACCAAGTTGAACGCCTCATTTTATGCAGCGGAAAAGTAGCGATTGATCTGGCATCTGAACTGACTTCATTGGAGAACAAGGATTGGTTGCACATTGTTCGTGTTGAACAGCTTTACCCGTTCCCTAAAGAAGAAATCAAGCAAATCATGGCGCGCTATAACCATCTTAAAGAGGTTGTCTGGGTACAAGAAGAGCCGAAAAATATGGGGGCTTGGACATTTGTAGAACCAAGGCTGAGAGATATTGCTCCTGATCATGCATCAGTAAGTTATATTGGCCGCCCTGATCGATCCAGCCCGGCTGTCGGTGAACCAGATATTCACAAAAAAGAACAAAACCGAATTCTAACGAAAGCTTTAAAACTCGAAAAATAATTATATTGTGTCGGATTAAGGAGGTAACATCCGTGATCGAAATTAAAGTACCAGAGCTTGCGGAATCTATTACAGAAGGAACAATTTCAGAATGGTTAGTGAGTGTAGGCCAAAAAGTGAACAAAGGCGACGACATCGTTGAGCTTGAAACAGATAAAGTCAATATCCAAATCAGCGCTGAAAACAGCGGCATCCTTCAAGAAGTAAAAAGAGAACCTGGAGATACCGTTGAAGTTGGCGAAGTGATTGCTATCTTAAACGAAAATGCTGAAGAAGGAGAGGCCGCTGCACCGCAGGAAAATAAAACAGCTGAAGCGCCTAAGCAAGAAGCGCCTGAAAGCAAAACTGCCGAAACAGCTCCTGAAGCCGCAGAAGAAAAGGGCAACGGAAATGATCGTTTAATCGCGTCTCCGGCTGCCCGCAAACTGGCGAGAGAACTCGGCATTGACTTAAACAAAGTAGAAAGCCGCGACCCATTAGGGAGAGTAAGAGTTGAAGATGTTAAAGCCCAAGCGCAAAAAGCGGCACAGCCTGCTCCTCAGCCAAAAGCAGCGCAGCCGGCGGCCGCCGAAACAGACGGCAAGCCAGTTGACCGCATTAAAATGTCTCGCCGCCGCCAAACAATAGCTAAGAGGCTTGTTGAAGCTCAGCATACTGCAGCCATGCTGACAACTTTTAATGAAGTGGATATGACGGCAATTATGGAGCTTAGAAAACGCCGCAAGGAATCCTTTATTAAAAAACATGATGTCAAGCTTGGCTTTATGTCCTTCTTTACAAAAGCAGTCGTCGGCGCTTTGAAAGCTTTTCCATTGTTAAACGCTGAAATTCAAGGCGACGAAATCTTAGTTAAAAAATATTATGATATTGGCATTGCCGTTGCTGCTGAAGAAGGTTTAGTAGTACCTGTTGTACGTGATGCGGACCGTCTGTCATTTGCTGAAATTGAAAGGGAAATTGCTTCTTTGGCTGAAAAAGCCAGATCCAATAAACTTGGATTAAAAGAACTTCAAGGCGGTTCATTTACAATTACAAACGGCGGTACTTTCGGCTCCTTGCTGTCTACGCCGATTTTAAACGCACCTCAAGTGGGCATCTTAGGCATGCACAGCATCAAAACACGCCCGGTAACAGTTGGCGATAGAATGGAAAACCGCCCGATGATGTACATTGCATTATCATATGATCATAGAATTGTTGATGGTGCAGAAGCCGTTCAATTCCTTGTTAAAATTAAAGAAATGCTAGAAGATCCAGAACAACTTTTACTTGAAGGTTAATAGATTATATAAAGCGTTGGATTCACAATTGAGCTGAGTCCAACGCTTTTTTCATGAAAAAAGCGGTTAAAGTTTTTCTGGCAGCACTTTACCCGGATTTAAAATATTGTTTGGATCAAATTGATTTTTAATCATTTGCATTAAAGGAACTGTATCTGCGTGTTCTTTATTTAAATATTTGATTTTTCCAATACCGATGCCATGCTCGCCTGTACAAGTCCCGCCGCGTTCCAGAGCGAATTCGACAATTTTCTGGTTGATATCATAAGCTTTCTTTACTTCCTCAGGATCGTTTTTATCAAACATTAAGTTCGCATGAAAGTTGCCGTCTCCGACATGACCAATCGCTGAACCGTTTAAGCCGCTTTCTTCAATAACATGTCTAGCGTATACAATAGCATCCGTTAACTTCGAAATAGGCAGGCAAACATCGGTTATCATCATTTTCTTATCCGGAAAACTATGTTTAACGGCGTAAGCTAAATTGTGACGGGCTTCCCAAAGCTTCGCCCGTTTTAATGAATCCGTTTCAAATACAAGTTTTTCACAATGATTGGCATCAAGAAGCTCTTGCGCAAAAGAAATATCTTGCTTGACGCCTTGTTCATTTCCATGAAATTCGAGAAATAAAGTGGGGCGAACAGGATAGTCGGTCTTACTGTGTCTATTGACTAGTTCGATTGATTGTTCATCGACTAATTCAACCCTGGCAATAGCAATACCCGCAGACAGAAGCGAGACGGCGCCGTCAACAGCATCTTTGACGGATGGGAACGTCGCGCGGCCGGCTACAATCGTCTCTGGTATCCCGTATACTTTTAACGTGATTTCTGTGAAAACTCCAAGCGTTCCTTCTGATCCGACAAATAAGCTTGTTAAGTGATATCCTGACGATGATTTGGCTGATAGACCGCCGGTATGTATGGTGTTCCCATCAGCTAAAACAACTTCCAAATCACGCACTTGGTTTCTCATAATCCCGTAACGAACGCTTGTGGTTCCGCTGGCATTTGTTGCTGCCATGCCGCCGATGGTTGCATCGGCGCCCGGATCGACCGGGAAGAACAAACCGTACTTTTTCAGCGCCTGATTCAGTTCAGTTCGCGTAACGCCGGGCTGAACTCTAACAAGAAAGTCTTCAGGCCTGACTTCAAGCACTTTATTCATGAATTGGAAATCAATTGAGATACCGCCTTTGATCGGGATGGCATGTCCTTCCAAGCTTGAACCAACGCCAAAAGGGACAACCGGGATTTTGTGGGTATTGGCAAACTTTAAGATAGCTGAAACTTCTTCTGAAGAAACTGGAAAAACAACGGTCTCCGGCAGCACAGGTGTATGATGCGATTCATCCTTACTATGATGTTCGAGAATGGTCTCATTTTCAGTAACCCGTTTTTCGTCAGTTATTTTTTTCAATTCCAACAATAAATGGTCATGTGTAATAGTCATATAAGAGCCCCCTTTGTTGTTCTATATAGTTAATTAAATATTAAAAAGGGAAAACCCTTTTAATTGCAGCTAATTTTTTAATGTTTCTGAACACAGCTAATGGATCATGAATAAACAGGTGAGACTGTTAATTTTTTGTGTCTTAAACCGGATTTGAAACGCTTACAATTGTGATTCACCATAAAAATGCCTTTTGCATAATTTATTAAAAAGCGCATTGACGCTGACGGAGTTGATTGTATGATCATGGAGAACGTCGTCACCATTTTCATCTACCTTGCCGTCGGTTGTATCATTGGATGGATGTTAATCATTCCCCATCGTTTGGATCTCACTTGCAAAAATCGCTTTTTTGTACTTGTCATCATGATCTTTCTATGGCTTCCAGTTTCTATTATTTCGTTTGCTATCGCTCCTTTCATCAGCGCTTGTTCATCGAGGTCTCGATAAGAGGCCTCTTTGGTATGTTCGAAGAGCCGGTTGGCAAAGATAATGGAAGAAGTGGAGGGATGAAGCTTGTCTGAAGAGAAGCATGAGTATGAGTCTGATCATATTGCCGTTTCTTTCTATCCCAATCGGTGCAATCATATAGGCAGATGTGTGCGGCTGCTTAAAGAAGTTTTTAATCCAGATCACAAGCCATGGGTGAATTTGGAGGATGCAGATATTGAAGCTGTCTGCCGAACAATCGAACAATGTCCGACTGGCGCGCTCCAGTATCAGCGTCTAGATGGAGGAGAAGATGAAACGGCTCCTGATGTGACTACGATCAAAACTGTCAAAAACGGCCCTTTTTTTATTCATGGGAATATAGAATTGCTGGATGAAGAGGGAAACCCGCTGACCATGAATAAAAGAATTGCGTTATGCAGATGCGGCCGGTCAAAAAACAAACCTTTTTGCGACGGTACTCATAAAAAATATCATTGAAGATATCAAACAATAATGAATGAAGGTCCTTAATATTTTAAAGGCTTTTCTAGCTTTGGATTAAATGTAAAAATCTTTTTTTATAATAACAGCCCTGATAACCATTAAATAAGGTTATCGGGGTTTGTTTTATATTTTATATTACCTTGACAGACATAGTAATTTATATTAGGATATACACAAGGAGGTGGGGTAATGGTTCAAGCGAAATTGTCCTCTGACTGGCTCCGCGGACATGCAGATACGATGATTTTGAAACTCCTTTTAAGCGGCGATAAGTATGGATATGAAATAAGTAAACTTATACTGGAAAGTTCAGGAGGACAATTTGAATTAAAAGAAGCAACAATGTATTCCAGTCTTAAGCGACTTGAAAAAGAAGGGAAAATCACCTCTTATTGGGGAGATGCCACTCAAGGCGGCAGGCGAAAATATTATACAATTACACCAATAGGCGTGAACACATACCAGCAAAATAAAAAAAATTGGGAACAGGCAAAAGAAATTCTTGAACGCTTATTATAAGAAAGGAAAATTAAAATGACTGATAATATAAAAGCGCATGTTGAGAGGATTTTTGCGCCGTATCAGAATGTAAAATCTGCGAAGGAACTCGAAGAAGAACTGACTCAAAACTTAAGAGAAAAATACAATGACTACAAACAAAAAGGGTATAGCGATGAAGAGGCCTATCAGTTAACCATTGATTCTATAGGTGATGTATCAGAACTCATCGAATCCATAAATCTTCAGCAAAGCGCACTTGAACAAGCTGTGCGCATGAATTACTCCAAACAAACTCTCCACGACAGCGATTTTCGTTCGGTATCTGTTCATGACGGGAATTTTAATGCCAGTGATTTAAAGGGATCTGATTTCAGCTATTCTGATTTAACGAACAGTACATTTAAAAGCAGTAACCTAAATAAATGTATATTTGAAAATGTTAACTTGACAGAAACATTCTTTAAATCGGTCAACTTAAAAGGCGCATCTTTTAAAAATTGCATATATGATCGCGCGCATTTTAAAGGATGTAACCTTGAAGGGCTTGTTTTTGATGGGGAAACATTTAATCAAACTATTTTTGAGCTCTGCTCACTAAAAAAAGCATCATTTCGTCATACAACGCTGTATAATGTTCAATTTCGCTTGACTGATGCAAAGAAAATTGATTTTGACGGCGCCGTAATGGATAAGTTAACATACAACTTTTTACGAGGCGCCAGGGCTGACCTTAGCAATGTGACATTACGCTGATAGAGGAGGGGCGATGAACATGAGTATAGGAACTGCAATTGTCATATCTGTCGGAATGATTTGTTTTACCGTATTTATCACGGCAGTCACGCTGAAAGGCATGGGGATGGGTGACTGATATAGGCGTTAAGAACAGTATTCATGTAAATGAACGGTTCTGTATAAAGTTCGGTGCTGGATAGCAGCTCAAGCATGCCGGCTGTTAAAGAGGATTGGGCCGGCGTTATTATATTTATTAAAAGGATAATCTGATATCCAGATGGAAGCTGAATATCAGATTTTTCTTTCAATCATTGTTGCCAAAGAGGTAAGTGCCGCCGAATAAATCGGCTTTCTTTTCTACTTTTGTTTCGGACAATTTCAGGAGAAAAGGCCTTTCCCCGCGCTGCTTTAAAGTATCTGCAACAAGGCCGTCACCCGTCGGCGAGCAAAGCAGAATGTCAGTTCCTTTTAAAAGCAGCTTACAGTACCGGGCATTTAATTTTTTGTTAAAGACAATGGGTTTATCATCTAGATGAAACCATTTTTTCCATTTCATAATGCTGGTTTCTAAGTCTTTGACAGCAACAGCTGCGTATGCCAATTTTGCATCATGCAGGCAATGGCGTTTAATGATTTGCTGATTGATAAGCGTTTTTCTTCTTTCCTCATCTGTTTGTTTCCAATCAATGATAAATGGCAAGTGATAAGGATCGGATTCTTGATCTTCAATAAATAACATTGACCATTTTAACAGTGATCCGTCAGCTCTTCTGCGACTGCCCTCGACCGGCCCTTTGATGATTAATCCTTTTTGCCGGAACCATTCGCCAGCCTGTTCAATGTCATTGGTTCTCAGCGCTATTCTGCACAAGCCATCACCCAAATCTTTCTCGGCGGCAATCTGTTTAATAAGAAAGTTATCCGCAACAGATTCAGCCTTATGGATATCTTCAACACCAATAAATTCAATATAACTTAAATCAAAATGGCATAAACCATTGTAAGTGCCCCAATCCGGATGCTGACCTCCCATCTGGGCATGAAAGCCGAAAGCTTTCATTTGTCCGACGGCGCGTTCCGGATTATTTGTATAGTGAACAATGTGATCGAAACGAAAATCCATGTCAAACTTCCTTTTATACAGATACATTTTTAGTTTCTCAAGAGAGGGGAACTATCTATCTTTAAATTTGGATGAAAAAACAATTTGAAGAGCAATATAAAAACATTAAAATCGATTAATAGAATGATAATAATGAGTTTTTGTGTTTTGGATAAAAAAGCGATACAGTATATTAATGATATCATATATATTTTGAAGCTGAATTTCAGTAAGGAGGCTGATCAGTGACAGTTATTATTGAACACAAATGGTTGTTTGCGATCATCGGAGAAATAGCTTTTTTCGCGTTAGCAAGCGCCTTTTTTATAGCAAGGTATTGGTTTCGCATGATCAAAACCAGCTGCTTTTTCATTCTTTTGCTTATATTTAATGAATTATTTCTTGCCTTACTCGCAGTTTTCGATTATATAGAAACAGGGAAAATGTCATCCTTTCAGATCTTCACAGCGATTTTCTATATATATTTAATTTTTGATGGAAAAAATGAATTCGCAAAGCTCGATCGGTATTTCAAAAAGAAAGCGGCAAAGTGGAAAGGAGAGACAATACCGGATTTTGGAGAAGAAGAACAGCATGATGAGAAGAAATACGGCGCCGCTCGTGCAAAAGAAGAGAGACAGGGATGGTATATGCACCTGTTGATTTTTATGATAGGACAGTGTGTGGTGTTATGTCAATAAAGCAGACACAAATTTATATTGTTTTTCACTACCAAAATGCTAAAAAAGGATGGATATTAGGGAAGATCTTTAGAAGGCGGTTTAACCTAACGACCAAGCCCTAGTAAATTGACAGCCTATCCCTGCAAGACCAGCAAATAGACCAACTGGCAAAAAACAATGAAATATATTATCGGAAATCAACATAAAGATCATGCCGAAAGAAATTGTTGGGAAACAAATGGATTGTTTAGCAGTGATAGCTTACAATATTATCTAACTAAAAAACTCAAGAATTCCATCAAAACCAGACAAAATAGCAGCTTATAAATTAGGAGGGGAATCTATGGGAGGGTCTTTATTTAGGCCTAGTTTAATAATATTGTATTTTTTGTTTTTAACTTTTTTGGTTTGTTTTTCCATACCGAATTTATTCTCTTCTTTTGTCTTAATATGGATTCTTGTTATTTGTTTTATTGTAACTATAACCATACATGAACTGGGGCATGTTTTTTTCGGTTTAATGTGCAAGCTTAATTTTTGTTTTTTTGCTGTTGGACCATTCTTAATTGAAAATGTTAACGGAAAAGTAAAGATAAGAGAGAATAAAAATTGGATATATTTTGGAGGTGTTGCTGTAATGACACCTCCTTGTTCTCATAAACCTAACAAAAAAAGCTTAGTTTTGTTTTTGATTGGAGGTCCTTTTTTTAGTTTCTTAAGCAGTATTATAAGTTTTGCGTTATGGAAAATGATCGGATTAGAAATCTTTCTTTGGTTTTTAATATTTAATGGATTGATTTTTCTTGCAACTGCGATTCCAATGACTAAAGGGGAATTCAATGACGGCGGAGCTCTATGGTTATTTATTAAAAATAAAAAGGAAACTGAACGTTACCTATTAAAAATGAGCATTATTGCTGAAATGTTTAGCTCTAAAAGACCAAAGGATTGGAATAAAGATATTTTAAAACAGTGTAAAGAATCTATAATCGAGCACCCATTTGAGAATAGAAGTTGTTACACTTTTCTTTTTTATTATTTTTGTGATCTTAACGGTATGGAAGAGGGGATATCTCATATTAAACCCCTTGTAAACATGCCTCAAACTAAAGAGAATAGATTAACGATGAGCTTTTTTAACAGCCTCTATTTTTGTATAAATTTTTAAATGATGGTAAAAATGCTGAGTCTGAAATTAAAAGCATATTTAAAAAATTATCTCGGATGGACACTTATTCTTATAATCGAGCAGAAATTATTATCCATTATTTAAATAATAATTTTAACCTAATGAAGTCTTCACTTTCCAGGTTAGAACGATCATTAGACGATATAAAAAACCAGGGCTATTATATTGTAGAAAAGGAATTGCTTAAGGAGTTAAAAATTAAATGTACAAAAGAGAAAAAGCCACATGTGGAATTTTATGATCAAGAATAATTTTATTATCTTTTTAATAAGAGTCACTAATGCGGTGGCTCTTATTATTTGTCACTTGTATTGTTTTTGAGGCTTTAGAATCAATGTATGATCCAGGATAAAAGTATTAATTTTATCAAACTTCATTTGAAATGGAAGTGATTTGCTATAATTTGATAAGAAGGAACTTTATTTTAGGAGAGGAGCGATACCTATGAACCCATTCATAAGTTTGGTTCGTGAAAGGTCGCCATTTCAATCTTATCCATTTGAATATTCTAATTATATGAACATCATAATAAATGTATCAATAAAAAAATGGCCGCACAACTTTTTAAAAAGTATCTCTCTAGGATCATAAATGGGACAAATTAAAGTAGATCCAGATCGATTAGAAGAATTCGCCGACAAGATCGGTGACGCAAAAAGTTCGTGCGGCGATGCGTTATCGGCATTAAAGTGGCACTTTTCTTCTCTTATCGCTGAAGTATCTGACAT
>NZ_JAFBER010000028.1 GCF_016908855.1 Scopulibacillus daqui
AATCATGTTAAAATGCATATACACGCAACTCCTATTCTTTTCTTGTTTCTCGTCAATTCAAGTGTAAAGGATTAAGGAGCTTGCGTGTATTTTTTTGTTTTAATTTTTCTTATACCCCAACAAATATTGTAGAGCCGAAAAAATCGCCCAGCGGCGATTTTGGCTAATGATATAAAAAAAAGGACACCCTTAATAGGATGCCCTTTTTTAACATTTATTATTCAACGATAGAAGAAACTACGCCTGCGCCTACAGTACGTCCGCCTTCACGGATAGAGAACTTAGTACCTTCTTCAATCGCGATTGGAGAAATAAGTTCTACGCTCATTTCAACGTTATCGCCAGGCATAACCATTTCTACGCCTTCAGGAAGATTGATAGTACCAGTTACGTCTGTAGTACGGAAGTAGAATTGTGGACGATAGTTAGAGAAGAAAGGAGTGTGACGTCCGCCTTCTTCTTTAGAAAGAACATAAACTTCAGCTTTAAAAGATTTATGTGCTTTAACTGTACCTGGTTGTACAAGAACTTGTCCGCGTTCTACTTCGTCTCTGTCAACACCGCGAAGAAGCGCACCGATGTTATCGCCTGCTTCAGCATAATCAAGAAGCTTACGGAACATTTCTACACCAGTAACAGTTGTTTTCTTAGGCTCTTCAGTAAGACCAAGAATTTCAACTTCGTCACCAACAGAAACTTTACCGCGCTCTACACGACCAGTAGCAACTGTACCACGGCCAGTGATTGAGAATACGTCTTCAACTGGCATCATGAATGGTTTGTCATGATCGCGCTCTGGAGTTGGGATGTATTCGTCAACTTGTGCCATAAGATCAAGGATAGCTTGCTCGTGATCAGCATCGCCTTCAAGAGCTTTTAGCGCTGAACCTTTAACAACCGGGATGTCATCGCCAGGGAACTCGTATTCAGAAAGAAGATCACGTACTTCCATTTCTACAAGTTCAAGAAGCTCTTCATCGTCTACCATGTCAGTTTTGTTCAAGAATACAACGATTGAAGGAACGCCTACTTGGCGAGAAAGAAGAATGTGCTCACGAGTTTGTGGCATTGGACCGTCAGCAGCAGATACTACTAGAATTGCACCGTCCATTTGAGCAGCGCCAGTGATCATGTTTTTAACATAGTCAGCGTGTCCTGGGCAGTCAACGTGTGCATAGTGACGGTTCTCAGTTTCATATTCTACGTGTGCAGTAGAAATTGTGATACCGCGTTCACGTTCTTCTGGAGCACCATCGATAGAATCATAAGCGCGAGCTTCTGCTTTACCTTGTTTAGCTAATACAGTAGTGATCGCAGCAGTTAAAGTTGTTTTACCGTGGTCAACGTGACCAATTGTACCAATATTAACGTGTGGCTTAGAGCGGTCAAATTTTTCTTTAGCCATTATATGTTTCCTCCTTTAACTTTTGAGAAAAGATATTTTTAAATTTATGTGTACTAAGATAGCGGGTGATAACACCCATCTATCCTAGATTACAATAAAAATATGTTTCTAACAACAGTATTCATTAAGCGCCAGTGTTTTTGCTGATGATTTCTTCAGCGATATTCTTAGGCACTTCTTCGTAGTGATCGAAAGTCATTGTGTAAGTTCCTCGACCTTGAGTGGCAGAGCGCAATGTTGTTGCATAACCAAACATCTCAGCCAACGGAACAAACGCTTTAACCACTTGAGCACCCGCGCGTGCTTCCATACCTTCTACACGGCCGCGGCGGCTGGTGATGTCTCCCATGATATCACCCATATATTCCTCAGGGATAACAACCTCAACCCTCTCAATTGGTTCAAGGATGACAGGTTCGCAAACATCCTTCGCTTTTTTAAGCGCCATAGATGCAGCAATCTTAAAGGCCATTTCACTAGAGTCGACATCGTGGTAAGATCCGTCGAACAGCGTTGCCTTAATGTCGATCAGCGGGTAGCCAGCGAGCAAGCCGTTTTGAAGCGATTCTTCAAAACCTTGTTCAACAGCTGGAATGTAATCTTTCGGTACAACACCGCCGACGATTTTGTTTTCAAACTCAAAACCGCTGCCTTCAGGTAGTGGTTCAAGCTCTAACCAAACGTGGCCGTATTGACCGCGGCCGCCAGATTGACGAACGAACTTGCCTTCGACTTTGCCGGCCTTCTTAATTGTTTCGCGGTATGCTACTTGCGGTGAACCTACATTAGCTTCAACTTTGAATTCGCGCTTTAGACGATCAACAATGATATCTAAGTGCAATTCACCCATACCGGAAATAATTGTCTGACCAGTTTCTTCGTTTGTTTCAGTTCTGAAAGTAGGATCTTCCTCTGATAATTTAGCCAAAGCAACAGACATTTTATCTTGGTCTGCTTTTGATTTCGGCTCAATAGCAACAGAGATAACTGGTTCAGGGAATTCCATAGATTCAAGGATAACTAAATCCTTTTCAGCGCAAAGCGTATCGCCAGTTGCTGTGTCTTTAAGACCTACAGCAGCTGCAATGTCCCCTGCGTAAACCTTTTTGATTTCTTGACGTGTGTTAGCGTGCATTTGCAGGATACGTCCTAAGCGCTCTCTTTTGCCCTTTGTAGAGTTTTGTACATAAGAACCAGCATCAGCTGTTCCTGAGTATACACGGAAGAAAGTCAATTTACCAACGAATGGATCCGTCATTACTTTAAAGGCTAAAGCAGAGAACGGTCCATTGTCATCCGCTTTACGTTCTACTTCTTCATTAGTGTCAGGAATAACACCTTTGATAGGAGGAATGTCAAGCGGTGAAGGCAGATAATCAATAACAGCATCAAGAACAAGCTGTACACCTTTATTCTTAAATGCTGATCCGCAAAGAACTGGATAGAACTCAACGTTACAAGTTCCTTTGCGGATGCCCGCCTTAAGCTCTTCAACTGTTATTTCTTCACCCTCAAGATATTTCATCATGATGTCTTCATCTAATTCAGCTACTGCCTCGATGAGTTTATCATGATATTCTTGAGCCTGATCTTTGTATTCATCAGGAATTTCACGAGCTTCTGTGCGTGTGCCAAGGTCATCCTCATAGAAGTAAGCTTTCATTTCAACTAAGTCAATGATGCCTTCGAAATTATCTTCAGCACCGATTGGCAGTTGGACTGGATGCGCGTTGGCTTGCAAGCGATCGTGCAAAGTCTTATTGGAATAGAGGAAGTCAGCCCCTATTTTGTCCATTTTGTTTACAAAAACGATACGCGGTACATTATAAGTTGTTGCTTGGCGCCAAACATTTTCAGTTTGCGGTTCAACACCAGATTGCGCATCAAGAACAGCAACAGCACCATCTAGTACACGCAATGAGCGTTCAACTTCTACAGTGAAGTCGACGTGTCCAGGTGTATCAATGATATTTACACGGTGGTCCTTCCATTGACAAGTTGTAGCAGCAGAAGTGATTGTAATCCCACGTTCTTGCTCTTGCTCCATCCAGTCCATTTGTGAAGCACCTTCGTGTGTTTCACCAATTTTATGAATACGCCCGGAATAGAAGAGAATACGCTCAGTTGTTGTTGTCTTACCAGCATCGATGTGAGCCATGATACCGATGTTACGCGTTTTTTCCAAGGAGAACTCTCTAGCCATGGATTTCTCTCCTTCCTATTATAGAGTCTATTACCAGCGATAGTGTGCGAAGGCTTTGTTGGCTTCAGCCATTTTATGAGTATCTTCGCGTTTTTTGACAGCGGCACCTGTATTGTTTGCAGCGTCAATAATTTCGTTCGCTAATCTTTCAACCATTGTTTTTTCACCGCGAAGGCGAGCATAGTTGACTAACCAGCGCAAACCAAGTGTTGTACGGCGTTCCGGACGAACTTCTACTGGCACTTGATAGTTAGCACCGCCGACACGGCGAGCTCTAACTTCAAGAACCGGCATAATGTTCTTTAAAGCTTGGTCAAAAACTTCCATAGGATCTTGATTTGTGCGTTCTTTAACTAAATCAAACGCTTTATAAAGGATAGATTGCGCTACTCCTTTTTTGCCGTCTTTCATGATTTGGTTAATCAAACGAGTGACAAGTTTAGAATTGTACATTGGATCAGGTAAAACGTCGCGTTTTTCAGCTGGACCTTTTCTTGACATAATATAAACCCCCTTTCAAACTAGATTTCTGCTTATTGCTTAGGTTTTTTCGTACCGTATTTGGAACGGCCTTGTTTGCGGTCAGTCACACCTGCAGTATCAAGTGCGCCGCGGATAATATGATAACGAACACCAGGAAGGTCTTTTACACGTCCGCCGCGGATAAGCACAACACTGTGTTCTTGTAAATTGTGGCCAATACCAGGAATGTATGCAGTCACTTCAATACCGTTAGTGAGACGCACACGAGCATATTTACGCAACGCAGAGTTAGGCTTCTTAGGTGTCATTGTACCAACACGAGTGCAAACACCGCGCTTTTGAGGCGAAGATTGATTAGTTAAGGCTTTCTTAAAGCTGTTGTAACCTTTGTTCAAAGCAGGTGAGTCAGACTTGCGTGTCTTTGAAGTACGCCCTTTGCGTACAAGCTGATTAATTGTAGGCATAATTTTTTCCTCCCTTCAGTAAAATCCAAACCCACTGAACCAGGCGGTTCATTTTTGTGCAAAAAATTTTGTTTTTGCTTCGGCAACCCTTTAGCAAAAACTTTATTGTTTAATTGCAACTGCCGCTGCCCCAACATCGATACCGCAAGCTTTGCCGAGCTTTTTCATTGAGTCAACGGTATGGATTGGCACACCTTTTTCTTTTGCCAAATCAACAATTTTATTGGTTACATGAACATCAGCATCTTTAGCAATGACAATCTCTTTCACAAGATTATCTTTCAATGCTTTCATTGCTTGTTTTGTACCAACAATCGTACCATTTTTTGCCTGTGTCACTTTATCATAAGACATATCAACATCCTCCAAAGCAACAAGGTATTTAGGAGCACTCCGTTATAATATCACCGAGTGCTCCCCCTTGTCAACACTCTTTTTAGCTTTCTTGATTCACAAGTTCTTCACTTGTTATTTCATTATCTTCGCCAGTTAATTCTTCCGGTTTCTGAACCGTTACATTGCGGTAACGAGGCATGCCCGTACCAGCTGGAACAAGCTTGCCGATAATGACATTTTCTTTTAGTCCGAGCAGCTCATCTCGTTTTCCTTTGATCGCTGCGTCTGTCAGAACTCGTGTCGTTTCTTGGAAGGATGCAGCGGATAAGAAGGATTCTGTTTCAAGAGATGCTTTCGTAATTCCGAGCAGTATTGGACGCCCTGTTGCAGGCACACCGCCATTCATAATAACTTTTTTATTAACTTCTTTGAACTGGTGAATATCAATGAGTGAGCCTGGCAAGACATCTGTATCGCCGGCATCAATAACACGGATCTTGCGCATCATTTGGCGAACCATAACTTCAACGTGTTTATCGCCGATTTCTACACCTTGCATGCGGTATACTTTTTGCACTTCACGAAGCAGATACTCTTGAACACCTTTCAGCCCTGATACCAATAGAAGCTCTTTAGGGTCAATGGATCCTTCTGTCAAAACTTGCCCTGCATAAACTTGGTCATTTTCATTGACTTTTAAGCGGGCACCCAGAGGCACATTATACGTTCTTGATTCGATTTTGCCTTGAACAGTAATCTCACGCTTATCTTTTAATTCTTTGATCGATGTCACCGTACCATCAAGTTCGGAGATTGCTGCTTGCCCCTTAGGATTACGCGCTTCGAACAGCTCTTGGATACGCGGCAAACCTTGAGTAATATCGTCACCCGCTACGCCGCCGGTATGGAAGGTACGCATTGTAAGCTGTGTACCTGGTTCACCGATCGATTGAGCAGCGATAATGCCGACAGCTTCTCCAACTTCAACTTCTGAACCAGTGGCCAAGTTGCGACCGTAACATTTTTTGCAAACACCGTGACGAGTATCACACATAAATACCGAACGAATCATAACCTCGGTTATGCCGGCATCTACGATGGCTTTTGCTGCATCTTCGGTAATCAGATCGCCTTTTTTGACAAAGCATTCACCTGTTTCAGGATGGCAAACATCTTCATGTGACGTACGGCCAACCAAACGGTCGTATAGACTTTCAATTTCTTCATTGCCGTCAGTAATTGCCCTTACAATCAAACCGCGGTCTGTACCGCAATCGTCTTCGCGAACAATAACATCTTGCGCAACATCAACGAGACGGCGAGTTAAATAACCTGAATCGGCAGTCTTCAGAGCGGTATCTGCAAGTCCTTTCCGTGCCCCGTGTGTAGAAATAAAGTATTCTAGCACTGTTAAACCTTCGCGGAAGCTCGAGCGGATTGGCAGCTCGATAATCCGACCGGATGGGTTAGCCATCAAACCGCGCATACCAGCAAGCTGTGTGAAGTTTGATGCGTTACCACGGGCACCGGAATCACTCATCATAAAGATCGGATTCGTTCTATCTAATGAATGCATCAACTTGTCTTGAATGATGTCTTTGGCACTGCTCCAAATGGAAATAACACGTTCATAACGTTCTTCTTCTGTAATTAAGCCTCTTCTGAACTGCTTAAGCACTTTATTGACCTTTTCTTCAGCTTCCGCAAGTATTTCTTGTTTTTCAGGCAATACAACAATGTCGCTGACACCAATAGTAATACCTGCTTTTGTAGAATAAGAGAAGCCTAATGCCTTCATGCGGTCAAGCATTTTCGATGTCTCAGTAACCTTAAATCGCTTGAATACTTCAGCGATAATGTCACCAAGAATGCCCTTTTTAAACGGCAGTACAATTTCTCTCTTTTTAATTTCTGATTTAATGTCAGTCCCCATAGGAACAAAATATTTATCCGGCGTAGCCACTTCTAAATTATAATTAGTTGGTTCATTAATATAAGGGAACGAATTAGGCAATATACCGTTGAAAATGAGTTTTCCAACTGTTGTCAGCAAATACTTTTTATTTTGCTCTTCAGTAAATGTGGAGTTGCCGACAACTTTAGCCGGGATAGCGATACGTGTGTGCAAGTGCACATAACCATTTTGGTAAGCCATTAATGCTTCATTAATGTCTTTAAATACCTTGCCTTCACCAATTGCGCCTTCTCTTTCCATTGTTAAGTAATAGTTGCCTAAAACCATGTCTTGAGAAGGTGTAACAACCGGTTTGCCGTCTTTAGGGTTTAAGATGTTTTGCGCCGCAAGCATTAAAATTCTCGCTTCTGCCTGCGCTTCGGCTGATAACGGAACGTGAACGGCCATTTGGTCTCCGTCAAAGTCGGCGTTATATGCCGTACATACTAATGGATGGAGTCGGATAGCCCGGCCCTCAACCAGCGTTGGTTCAAAAGCCTGGATGCCTAAACGGTGCAATGTCGGTGCACGGTTTAGCAATACAGGATGTTCTTTAATAACCTCTTCTAAAACACCCCAAACATCAGGATGAACTTTTTCGACTTTCCGTTTTGCGCTCTTAATGTTATGAGCTATTCCTTTATTTACAAGCTCTTTCATTACAAATGGCTTGAAAAGCTCAAGAGCCATTTCTTTAGGCAAACCGCATTGATACATCTTAAGGTACGGACCTACAACGATAACTGAACGCCCTGAATAATCAACACGTTTACCCAATAAATTCTGACGGAAACGGCCTTGTTTACCTTTTAACATGTGTGAAAGGGATTTTAGAGGGCGATTTCCCGGCCCAGTAACCGGTCTGCCGCGCCGGCCGTTATCAATTAACGCATCAACTGCTTCTTGAAGCATACGTTTTTCATTCTGAACAATAATGCTCGGAGCGCCTAAGTCAAGCAAACGTTTGAGGCGGTTATTCCGATTAATAACCCGACGGTATAAATCATTTAGATCCGACGTTGCAAAACGACCGCCGTCAAGTTGCACCATAGGACGCAATTCAGGTGGAATAACAGGCAAAACATCAAGAATCATCCAAGATGGATCATTTTCTGATCCTCTGAATGCCTCGATCACTTCTAAGCGTTTAATGGCACGGGTACGGCGCTGCCCTTGTGCCGCTTTCAGTTCTTCTTTAAGTATATTGGCTTCTTTATCAAGATCGATATCTTGCAGCAGCTTCTTAATTGATTCGGCTCCCATGCCTGCCTTAAAGCCATTGCCGTACTTATCACGATAGTTGCGATACTCCTTCTCAGATAGCAGCTGCTTTTTCTCAAGAGGTGTATCACCAGGCTCTGTTACCACGTAAGATGCAAAATAAATAACTTCTTCAAGCGCACGAGGCGACATGTCCAGCAATAATCCCATGCGGCTTGGTATGCCTTTGAAATACCAAATATGGGAGACAGGGGCAGCTAACTCAATGTGCCCCATTCTTTCCCTTCTTACTTTGGCGCGTGTCACTTCAACACCGCATCGATCGCATACAACACCTTTATAGCGGACGCGCTTATACTTTCCGCAATGACATTCCCAGTCTTTGGTCGGCCCGAAAATTCTTTCACAAAACAGACCGTCTTTTTCTGGTTTTAACGTTCTATAGTTAATGGTTTCAGGTTTTTTTACTTCACCGCGAGACCAAGACCTAATTTTGTTTGGAGACGCTAGGCCGATCTTCATAAATTCGAATTTATTGACATCCAACAAAGGGGCAACCTCCCTTTACTTTCAGTGTTTTGGGGTAATCCACTGATTTTCATCCCAACTTATGCCTATGCATTAACATTTAAATTTTCGCTTGTTGTTTCATCTTCTTCATCAATTTCTCGAATGTCAATTTCTTCATCGTCACTAGATAATACTTTGACATCCATACCTAAGCTTTGCAGCTCTTTAATCAATACTTTAAAGGATTCAGGAACTCCTGGTTCAGGCACGTTCTCGCCTTTAACAATTGATTCGTATGTTTTTACACGGCCGACGACATCATCTGATTTCACAGTAAGAATTTCTTGAAGTGTATAGGCAGCACCATAAGCTTCCAATGCCCACACTTCCATTTCACCGAACCGTTGACCGCCGAATTGAGCTTTACCTCCAAGCGGCTGCTGGGTAACGAGAGAGTATGGTCCTGTGGAGCGAGCATGTAACTTGTCATCTACCATGTGAGCAAGCTTAATCATATACATGACGCCGACAGATACACGATTGTCAAACGGCAATCCAGTACGGCCATCATACAAAATTGTTTTGCCATCCTTTGGCAAACCAGCTTCAGCAAGGGTAGACCAAACATCCTCTTCAATAGCCCCGTCAAATACAGGTGTTGCAACATGTATGCCAAGTTCACGAGCGGCCATACCTAGATGAAGCTCAAGCACCTGACCGATATTCATACGTGATGGTACGCCCAATGGGTTTAACATGATGTCAATCGGACGGCCGTTAGGCAAGAAAGGCATATCTTCTTCCGGCATAATTTTAGAGATAACACCTTTGTTTCCGTGACGTCCGGCCATTTTGTCGCCTTGGTGTATTTTTCTTTTTTGCACGATATATACACGAACCAATTGGTTGACGCCCGGCGGCAATTCATCGCCATCTTCACGATTAAATATTTTCACATCATGAACGATACCGTCTCCTCCGTGCGGCACCCTTAACGATGTATCGCGGACTTCGCGGGCCTTTTCTCCAAAGATAGCGTGGAGCAATCTTTCCTCCGCAGTCAGTTCGGTAACCCCTTTAGGTGTAACCTTGCCAACGAGAATATCTCCGTCTTTCACCTCAGCGCCTATGCGAATAATACCGCGTTCGTCGAGGTTCTTCAGAGCATCCTCGCCAACATTCGGAATATCCCTTGTAATTTCTTCCGGTCCAAGTTTCGTATCACGTGATTCTGATTCATATTCTTCGATGTGAATAGATGTGTATACATCGTCCTTAACCAATCGTTCACTCATGATGATCGCATCTTCGTAGTTATATCCTTCCCAAGTCATGAAGCCAACTACAACGTTTCGGCCAAGAGCAAGCTCTCCTTTATCCATCGAAGGGCCGTCAGCGATGATTTCACCTTTTTCAACAATCATGTCCTTTTCTACGATAGGCCTTTGGTTATAGCATGTACCTTGGTTTGAGCGAACATATTTCAATAATTTATAGTTGACTAGATCGCCCTCAACTTCGCGGCCATCCACTTCTTCAAGCGTACGTATCTTTATAACGTTCGCGGATACATATTCAACACGGCCGCGATGCTTTGCTCTTATGGCAGCACCTGAGTCCCTTGCGGATACATATTCCATACCTGTTCCTACAAGCGGCGCTTCCGGCACTAATAAAGGTACAGCTTGCCGCTGCATGTTCGCTCCCATGAGCGCCCGGTTAGAGTCGTCATTTTCTAAAAACGGAATGCATGCTGTTGCAGCAGAGACGACTTGCTTAGGTGATACGTCCATGTAGTCAACACGTTCTTTTTTGACAACAATGTTGTCACCGCGGAAACGCGCAATGACTTCATCAGAAACAAACGCGCCATTTTCATCTAGCTTTGCATTAGCTTGGGCAACAACATAATTATCCTCTTCATCTGCAGTAAGATAATCAATATGCTCAGTTACCCGGCCTGTTTCAGGATCGACACGGCGATATGGCGTTTCTATAAAACCGAATTTATTAACTTTAGCAAAGCTGGAAAGAGAGTTTATCAAACCGATGTTCGGACCCTCAGGCGTTTCAATCGGACACATGCGTCCATAGTGGGAATAATGAACGTCACGAACTTCCATGCCAGCTCTTTCTCTCGTCAATCCGCCAGGTCCCAAAGCTGACAAGCGGCGTTTGTGCGTTAATTCACCAAGCGGGTTTGTTTGATCCATAAACTGAGAAAGCTGCGAACTTCCAAAAAATTCTTTAATAGAAGCAATAACAGGTCTGATGTTAATCAATGCCTGAGGCGTAATAGCGTTGGTATCTTGGATAGACATACGTTCGCGAATGACTCGCTCCATACGTGACAAGCCAATTCTAAATTGATTTTGCAGGAGTTCGCCAACGGATCGCAAGCGGCGGTTACCAAGGTGGTCAATGTCGTCTGTATCGCCGACGCCGTGCAATAAATTAAAGAAATAGCTTATGGAAGCAATAATATCAGCCGGTGTAATGTGCTTTACTGAAGCATCAATTTGGCCGTTGCTCATAATCTTAATAACTTTCTCGCCTTCGTCGTCATCTGGAGCATAGATAGAGATTGATTGCATTGTAATCTCTTGTCCTTCGACAACACCGGCAGATGGTTTATATTCCTCGAAACCTAGTTTCGCTTCAATGGTTGGCAAAAGCTTATCTAAAGTACGGCGGTCCAAGAGCGTACCTTCTTCAGCTAAAACTTCCCCTGTTTCCGGGTCTACAAGCTTTTCAGCTAACCTTTGGTTAAATAGTCTATTTTTAATATGAAGTTTTTTATTGATTTTATAGCGCCCTACACTGGCAAGATCATAACGTTTTGGATCAAAGAAACGCGTTTCTAACAATCCCTTGGCATTTTCAACTGTAGGCGGTTCGCCAGGGCGAAGGCGTTCATAAATCTCGATTAATGCCTTGTCAGTACCATCAGTATTATCTTTTTCAAGGGTATTGCGCAGATACTCATCTTCTCCAAGCAAATCGATGATTTCTTGATCAGATCCAAACCCTAATGCGCGCAAAAGAACCGTTATAGGAAGTTTCCTTGTACGGTCAATACGAACATAAACGACATCCTTAGCATCTGTTTCATATTCAAGCCAAGCGCCGCGGTTTGGTATTACAGTAGCCGTATAACCCTTTTTACCATTTTTGTCAACTTTTTCATTATAGTAGACGCTAGGCGAACGAACGAGCTGAGAAACAATAACACGTTCAGCACCATTGATAATAAAAGTTCCTGACTCAGTCATTAACGGGAAGTCGCCCATGAAAACTTCCTGTTCTTTAACTTCGCCTGTTTCCTTGTTAATCAAACGAACTTTTACCCTTAATGGTGCAGCATAAGTCACATCACGCTCTTTTGATTCATCAACATCGTATTTCGGTTCTCCTAGACTATAGTCTATAAATTCCAAAACGAGATTTCCGGTGAAATCTTCTACTGGAGAAATGTCTTGAAACATCTCTCGTATACCCTCATCAAGAAACCATTGATACGAAGATGTCTGAATTTCAATGAGATTAGGGAGCTCTAAAACTTCATTAATCCGAGCATAACTTCTACGTTGGCGGTGGCGTCCATATTGCACGAGTTGACCTGTCAACTGATTCACCCCTCAAATCAAGCATATTGAAAAACCGGCAAACACAATATTGCTTACCGACGTACATGATGCATTTGATTATTTTCCCCATAATAACAAGAAAGTATACATATATATATCAAATGCAGAAATAATTCGCATTTAGATATGCTAACATAAACTTCACTACCCGTCAAGACTTCCTTGCTCTTAATATATAATAGCCCTTTTTTCTTTCGACTGTTTCAACGTGATCATAGATTTCCTCAAGCGCCTTCATCGCTGAAGGTGCTCCCTGCTTCTTTTGAATAACGACCCAAAGTTCGCCTTCCGGATGCAAATGCTCATATCCTTGACGAAAAATTTGATGAACAATTTTTTTGCCTGCTCTTATCGGGGGATTAGTAAGAATAGCTGCATACAATCCCTTTACATTTTCATAAATATTACTGAAAAAAATCTGAGCCGAAATATTATTTTTCTTTGCGTTTTCCTGAGCAAGCTGTACCGCCCGTTCATTAATGTCAACCATTGTTATTGCCCGATCAGGAAAAGCCTTGGCGATTGTTAACCCAATGGCGCCATACCCGCAGCCTACATCCAATATCGGCCCTTTCATTTCCGGCGGTATAAAAGTATTTATCAGGAGCTTTGAACCAAAATCAACATCATCTTTTGAAAAGACGCCCCTGTCCGTTATAAAGGACATTTCCATACCGCGCAAATGAGCCGTTATCTCCCTTGGAGCGCTTTCGGTCTGAGGATTTTTAGAATAATAATGTTCACTCATCATATCACCCTGCCATGCATTCTGGTTATCTTTTTCGGTTAATTTCTCCATAACTCAATAGAATCATTCAAAACAGATATACGTCGTTTGTACTTTTATCAGACCGGCATGACGGATTATGAGCAGCTGAATTCTAGTCTTACAAGGATTGTTCAAATAAGCCGGTTCAGGATAAAACCAATAATGCAGAAAAAGCCCGCTTTATAGCGGGCTTTAAAAATGAACTTATTTAAGCTCTATAGAAGCGCCAACTTCTTCAAGCTTAGCTTTCATTTCTTCAGCTTCTTCTTTTGCTACGCCTTCTTTAAGTGTTTTAGGCGCGTTATCTACTAATTCTTTAGCATCTTTCAAGCCAAGGCCAGTGATTTCGCGAACCACTTTGATAACTTTGATTTTTGAGTTTCCTGCGCTAGCAAGAACTACTTCAAAATCAGATTTTTCTTCAGCAGCTTCGCCGCCAGCAGCGCCTTGAACAGCTACAGGAGCAGCTGCAGTTACGCCGAATTCTTCCTCGATAGCTTTAACAAGATCATTCAGTTCAAGAACAGACATTTCTTTAATAGCACCAATGATTTCTTCTTTAGTCATTGTAATCCTCCTCAGATTTGTTTATTTTTTAGTTTTTTAAGCTGTTCAAAAATGTACCGGATCACCGTTTTTTTGAACATATCATTGCGTTTGGTTAAGAACAAAATTCCGAATTAAGCACCTTGTTCTTCTTTTTGATCAGCCACAGCTTTTGCAGCCAATGCAAAGTTGCGGATTGGAGCTTGAAGAACGCTAAGCAGCATGGATACAAGCCCTTCTCTTGATGGAAGCTCAGCAATAGCTTTGATTTCTTCAACGCTGGCCAAAGACCCTTCAATCACACCGCTCTTAATTTCTAATGCTTTGTGTTCTTTAGAGAAGTCGTTAAGCACCTTTGCAGGAGCAATAACATCATCATTACTGAAAGCGATAGCTGTAGGACCGACTAAAAACTCATCAAGATCACTTAATCCAGTTTCAGCAGTCGCGCGGCGAAGCATTGTGTTTTTATAAACTTTATACTCAACACCAGCTTCACGAAGTTGTTTGCGAAGTTCTGTAACTTCTGATACGTTCAAACCGCGGTAATCAACAACAATTGTAGATACGCTGTTGCGAAGCTTTTCAGCAATTTCTTGTACTTGTTGTTTTTTAGCTTCAATGACGCTCATCCTTGCACCTCCTAAAACCATTTTACCGTACGATCTTCGAGGTCTATAAAAAAACCTTCATGTCATAGACATGAAGGCGCAATAATCCTAGAATCGGGTCATCTAGAATATGTGCAACACCTCGGCAGGAAATTAAGCAATCTCTTGCACCTGCTGTCTACGGCATATTTCGACGATTTATTTAAAACCAATATTTATTATATTGAGTTTAATAACCAATGTCAACTATCCATTATTTGGTTGGCGCGCTGACTTTAATACCAGGACCCATTGTAGAAGAGATGGCAATATTTTTAATATATGTGCCTTTTGCTGCAGCTGGTTTAGCTTTGATTAAAGTTTCGATTAGTGTCTGATAGTTTTCAACAAGCTTCTCATCGTCAAATGACACTTTACCGATTGGCACGTGAACATTGCCGTCTTTATGAGCGCGGTATTCAACTTTACCAGCTTTGATTTCTTTTACAGCTTTTTCAACTTCGAAAGTTACTGTACCAGTTTTAGGGTTTGGCATAAGGCCTTTAGGACCTAATACACGTCCTAACTTACCAACTTCAGCCATCATATCTGGAGTCGCCACGATGACATCGAAATCAAACCAACCTTGGTTGATTTTATTGATATACTCTTGGTCACCAACAAAATCTGCACCTGCAGCTTCTGCTTCTTTAGCTTTTTCACCTTTTGCAAAAACTAAAACGCGTTGTGTTTTACCAGTACCATGCGGTAAAACTACAGCACCGCGTACTTGTTGGTCATTTTTGCGAGTATCGACGCCTAAGCGAACAGCTACGTCAATTGATTCATCGAATTTTGCAGAAGCAACTTCTTTGACTACCTTGACAGCTTCATTAATATCATAGCTTTTTTGGCGGTCAATAACTTTTGCTGCTTCTTGATATCTTTTTCCTTTTTTAGCCATTATAATTCCTCCTTTGTGGTTTTAGCGGTTATACCTCCCACCTTAAACAAAGGTTGCGGCAGACCGCAACCTTCAAGACCAAAAAATCCCTTAATGCGAATGCCGCATCCTCCGCTGTAGCCAGCGCAGAGAAAAACCTCTCACAGTTGGATTAGTCTTCGACAACAATACCCATGCTGCGAGCTGTTCCTTCAACCATACGCATAGCCGCTTCAACATCAGCAGCATTCAAGTCTGGCATTTTAAGTTCAGCAATTGCACGAACTTTATCGCGTTTAATTGTTGCTACCTTGTTACGGTTAGGTTCACCAGATCCTGATTCAATGCCAGCTTCTTTCTTAAGAAGCACAGCTGCTGGCGGAGTTTTAGTTATAAAAGTAAATGAACGGTCTTCATAAACCGAAATTTCAACAGGGATGATCATACCAGCTTGGTCAGATGTACGAGCATTGAATTCCTTACAGAATCCCATGATGTTAACACCTGCTTGACCTAATGCTGGACCAACCGGTGGTGCTGGATTAGCTTTTCCAGCAGGAATTTGAAGTTTAACAACTTTAATAACCTTCTTAGCCACGAGACACACCTCCTTAGACCGTATTGTGGTAACGGGATAAACCCTCCCACTGCTTGCTTGTCATATCAATCGCGGCGACAGGTAAAACCTTTTAAACAACAAAATTATACAATCATTAAAAATAGAATGCAAGCCTATTTAAATTTTTTCAACCTGGCCAAAATCTAACTCAACTGGTGTTTCCCTGCCAAACATGTTGACATGAACTTTAATTTTTTCTTTTTCAGTATCGATTTCCTTTATCGTACCGACAAAATCCGCGAAAGGTCCTTCTTTAACTTTTACCTGTTCGTCTATTTCAAAATCAATATCGGTTTTTCCGTCTTTAATGCCCATCTTTTTAAGGATGGCCTCTGCTTCTTCAGGCAATAAAGGTATCGGTTTAGATCCGGCGCCTGTTGAACCAACAAACCCTGTCACTCCCGGCGTATTGCGGACAACATACCAAGAGTCATCAGTCATAATCATTTCGGCTAGGACGTATCCCGGGAAAACCTTCTTCATCGCGGATTTCTTTTTACCGTTTTTTATTTCTGTTTCTTCTTCTACAGGTACTAGAATACGGAAAATCTTGTCAGACATTCCCATGGATTCTACGCGTTTTTCCAAGTTCGTTTTAACTTTATTTTCATACCCGGAGTAGGTGTGAACAACATACCAGTTTTTCTCCATAAATCTATCTATCCTCCAGACCTTTAATCCCTAACCGTCACTTATCACTCATTGGTCACCAAGCGTAAAAGTTCTGAAATCCCCAGATCAATGAGCAAAAAAAACACAGCTAAAAAGATGACCGTCACAACAACTGTTGCCGTATAGTTAACAAGTTCTTTACGAGTCGGCCAAGAGACCTTTTTCATTTCGATAACGACGTTTCGAAAAAAGCTACCAGTTTTTTTAACAATGCTTGCCATGTGGCTATTAAACCCCCAAAGAAGTATATTGAGATTATTTAGTTTCTTTGTGTAAAGTATGCTCCTTGCATACCTTGCAATATTTATGCATTTCTATACGCTCTGGATTCGTTTGCATATTCTTCGTTGTTGTATAATTCCTCTGCTTACAAATTGAACAAGAGAGGACGATTTTCTTTCTCATCATGTACACCCTCTAAAGGCAAGATAAAGACACTGCCACCAATCATGATTAATGGTTAAAATGTATCACAGGGGAACAAAGGTGTCAATGAAACAAAAAAACAGGGAAGAACCCTGTTACAGAGAATGCCTTAAAATGCCAGGGTTCTTTACCCTTCCCTACGAACGTCTATAAACTAATTTCTTTCAGCTCTAAGTATCTTTCCAGCTTCCGCTTTACACGTTGAAGCGCATTGTCAATTGATTTGACATGTCTCTTCAAATCAGCGGAAATTTCTTGATAAGACCTGCCGTCTAAGTATAGCATAAGCACTTTGCGCTCTAAATCACTTAAAATTTCACTCATTTTCAATTCAATATCATCAAATTCTTCTTGATTAATCAGCAGTTCTTCCGGATTTGTCACTCTTGATCCGCAAATGACATCCAACAGTGTCCTGTCAGATTCCTCATCATAGATAGGCTTGTCCAAGGAAACATAAGAGTTAAGCGGAATATGCTTCTGTCTTGTCGCTGTTTTGACAGCTGTGATCATTTGGCGTGTAATACACAGTTCTGCAAACGCTTTGAATGAGGACAATTTATCACCTTTAAAATCCCTGATCGCTTTATATAGGCCTATCATCCCCTCTTGAATGATATCCTCGCGATCTGCCCCTATAAGAAAATACGACTTTCCTTTTGCCCTGACAAAATTCTTGTACTTATGAATCAGATAATCCAAGGCAGCAAGATTGCCTAAATGAACAAGCTCAACAATCTCTTCATCCTCTAGTTCTTCAAATCTTGTATTAGTAGTCTCTTTAGGGTCCAAACTCACACAAATCCCTCCGACCATAACGGTGCCTAATATAACAATATTATACAATGAAGAAATTTGAATCGTCAAGAATTTTCAAAAACCTCTTCTCCATTTTTCAAAAAGGCGCGTTATTTCTTCATTCATTGGAATTTTCGTTCTGGTTTTTCTGGTATGGCGGCGCGTTATATCATCGTTAATTTGTTTTTCAATTTTATTTATTTCATTTAATAATTCGCGCGATGATACCCTTAAAGCGCCTTGTGAAAATATTGTCCATTGCTCAGTATAGTCAGAAGTCGCAACATAAATACGCGTTTTTACATTATTCAGCTCTTTGACCATTTTTTCAATCCGTTCATCGGCTGTCTCATTTTCTCGTGTGTAGATGACTTCAACCCGTGATTGAATATGTTTAATTTCGATGCCCGGGACCAGATGAGCATCAAAAACAATAATGACCCGCCACCCTTTATAAGCTTGATATTCCGCTAGTTTGTCAATGAGCAGATCCCTGGCTTGGGCAAAATCAATATCTTTCAGCTTTTTTAATTCGTCCCAAGCGCCAATAACGTTATATCCGTCAACCAGCAAGATATCCATCCTCTTAATCTCCTTGCTGGTGTCTTTTGCGGTAAACCTCATACATCAGAAGCCCTGCTGCAACCGATGCATTTAAAGATGTGACTTGTCCCGCCATAGGTATGGAAATCAGAAAATCGCATTTTTCCCTAGTAAGCCTGGACATCCCTTTTCCTTCATTGCCGATAACTAAGCAAATCGGCATATCACAAGACATTTTCCGGTAGTCAACACTGGCTTCCGCAGCCGTTCCGGCAAACCATACGCCGCGCTCCTTCAATGCGTCCATGGTCCGCGCTAAATTTGTGACCCTTGCAACAGGTATATGTTCAATGGCGCCTGTGGAAGCCTTAGCTACCGTAGAAGTCAAACCAACCGCCCGTCGTTTCGGAATAATTATGCCATGGGCACCGACTGCATCAGCGGTTCTTAATACAGAACCCAAATTATGCGGGTCCTCTACACCGTCTAACATGATAAAAAAAGGCTGCTCGCCTTTTTTGTCAGCTAACTGAAACAAATCATCGATATCTGCATACTGATAGGCGGCGACAGAAGCAACAATGCCTTGGTGCTGTGGCGAGCCGGCTAGCTGATCTAATTTTTTTCTGGGCACATATTGAACAATAATATTCTTTTCTTTAATTTTCCCAAGAATGCCCTGGTTTATTTGACTCTCTCTATTTATCCAAACTTTGTTGATATCCCTGCCGGATTCCAGCGCTTCACTGACAGGATGGCGCCCCATAATAAATTCATCCTTCAATGTTCTGACCTCCTTTCAATGGTTTTAACTCAAACATTTTGTTAATGAGTGATTTAATGCGTTCATGCCTCTCCAAAAAATACAAATATCCGAACAATGCTTCAAGAGCTGTGCTGTATCTGTATGTTATAACATCTGTATGCTTAGGAATCGTTCCGGATTTGGCGTTTCTCCCTCTCCGTACGACCTTTTCTTCCTCAGGTTCTAAATATTTTTCATTAAGCAAGTATTGCAAGAATGCAGCTTGAGATTTTGCCGAAACATAATTAACAGCCCGATGATGAAGCCGCTTGGGTAGAACGAGCCCGCTTTTGATAAGCGCTTTGCGGACATGAAGATCAATAACAGCATCTCCCATATACGCTAAAGCTAATACATTAATTTCGTCAACGCGAATTGTTTTATTTTCCATAGACTAAACTCTTTTCCAGCGAACACCTTGTGGCGTATCTTCTAAAATAATGCCTTGACTCTTTAAATCATCGCGGATTTTATCGGCAATATCAAATTTGCGGGCTTTCCTGGCTTCTTCTCTTTTTTCAATCAATTTTTCAATATCTTCATCCAGCATTGTTTCTTGCTTTAGTGTTAAGCCAAGCACTCCTGTCAGTTCATCAAATAAACGGATAAAGTCTTTGAGTACTTTGATGGATGAATTAGGGTTTTCTAAAGCTAGATTGGCTTCTTTGGCTGCATCAAACAATACTGAAATAGCGTTAGCGGTATTAAAGTCATCGTCCATTTCTTTAATAAATTGTTTCCGAAGCGCTGCGATCTTTTCTTCAAAAGCGGAAGCATCTTCGCTGTTCATAAGGTCAGCACTATTCTCTATACGATGCTCAAGATTGTGATAAGTTGTTCTTAAGCGATCATATGCTTGTTCAGTACTCTTCAACAGCTCGTCGCTGAAATTAATCGGATGCCTGTAATGAACAGTTAGAATGAAAAAGCGAATCACATTTGGGTCATAAGATTTGATTAAATCGTGAACTAAGATGACATTGCCAATGGATTTAGACATTTTTTCGTTATTAATTTTAATATACCCGTTATGAAGCCAGTAATTTGCCATCGTTTTGTCGTGAAGGGCTTCCGATTGGGCAATTTCATTTTCATGATGCGGGAACGCTAAATCTTGTCCTCCAGCATGGATATCAATCGTATCGCCGAGATATTTTTCAACCATTGCCGAGCATTCAATATGCCATCCCGGACGTCCTAATCCCCACGGGCTTTCCCAGGTAATTTCTCCTGGCTTTGCTTTTTTCCATAATGTAAAATCCAATGGATCTTCCTTATGTTCTCCAACGTTAATTCTTGCGCCCACTTTAAGCTCATCAATAGATTGATGCGAGAGTTTGCCATATTCTTTAAACTTTCTTGTCCGGAAATAAACATCCCCTTCTGATTCGTAGGCATAGCCTTTGTCTATCAGCTTTTTAATAAAAGCAATGATTTCCGGCATCGTTTCCGTTGCACGGGGATGAATATCCGCTTCCTTAACATTTAGTGCGTGAACATCTTCCCGATACGCTTTTATAAATCGTTCCGCAATATTCAATACCGAATCATTTTGTTCAATAGACGCTTTAATGAGCTTATCATCAACATCAGTAAAATTTGATACATAAATCACTTCAAAACCCCGGTATTCGAGATAGCGGCGGATAGTATCAAATACAATCGTCGGACGCGCATTGCCAATATGAATATAATTATATACGGTTGGACCGCATACATACATTTTGACCTTATTTTCTTCAATAGGTTTAAAAGGCTCCTTGCTTCTCGTTAAGGTATTATAAATTTGAATCGCCATACATTTCACGACCTTCCTTTTTTAATGACTGAAGTTCTGATTTTAATCGATTTATTTCTTCTTCCATCTGTTTTAATTTATCTGCAATAGGATCAGGCAAATCATGATTTAAATCATCATTATTTATTTTAACCCCATTTTGGCGGACTACTTTTCCCGGTATACCGACAACCGTTGAATTCTCCGGCACATCATGAAGAACGACTGAACCGGCGCCTATTTTCGAGTGATCGCCTATCATAATGGATCCCAACACTTTTGCGCCAGAAGAAATCATCACATGATTGCCGATGGTTGGATGGCGTTTGCCTTTTTCCTTCCCTGTGCCGCCCAGCGTTACGCCTTGAAAGAGCGTAACGTGATCGCCAATTTCACATGTTTCCCCAATCACAACGCCCATGCCATGGTCTATAAAAAAATGCCGTCCTATTTTGGCACCTGGATGAATTTCTATACCAGTGAAAAAACGGCTGATTTGCGAAAGCGATCTGGCAAAGAAATAGAGGCGTTTCTTCCAGAACCAATGGGCTATACGATGGGACCAAATGGCATGAAGGCCGGAGTAAGTCAAAATGACCTCTAGAGCGTTTCTCGCCGCAGGATCTTTTTCAAACACAACTTTTAAATCTTCACGCAGAATTTTAAACATTTTCACCCTCTCCTAATGTACAGCATGCTTATAACACGTTATCTTCAGCTCAAATCAAAAATTGTAACGCCCGCTTATCAGTAAAGGCAAAAAAGCGTCTCAGTGTCCAATTGACACAGAGACGCTTTGCGGCGCGGTTCCACTCTGTTTGAGATATTGAATATCTCCGCTCTAACCCGATAACGGACGGTTCGCCGCTCTGACTTACTTTATTCAGCCAGAAACTCAAAGGGGCAATTCAGAGACTATATTTCTTAAACCACTTTCAGCCGGTGATGGTTCTCTCTAATAAGAAAGGGATAGCCTCCTACTTTTTCCTTATCAACGCTTTTTATCGTTTTATTTATTATATATCACTTTTTGACAAAAAGGTGATTACATTTCTAATATTTTTAAAGCATCATCTAACCTTGACAAAACAATATCCTTTCCTAATAAGGCTATCGATTGCGGCAACTCAGGGCCATGCATTTGTCCGGTAACAGCAATACGTATAGGCATAAACAGCTTTTTGCCTTTTTGCCCGGTTGCTTTTTGCGTGGCTTTAATCTTTTTCTTGATTTCCTCAGGAAGCCATTCGTCCAGACTTTCCAGTTCGCCTTTAAAAGTCTTAAGGACCTCTGGCACCTGTTCTTCATTAAGAATTGTCATCGCTTCTTCGTCATATGATATCTTTTCTTTAAAAAATAGATCTGTAAGTTCAACAATCTCTGCACCATATTGAAGTTGCTCTTGATATAAACCAATCAGTTCACGCACCCAAGCCGTTTGGTTTTCATCTAAGTCTTCCGGCAGCTTTCCGGCGCCAATTAAATGCGGAAGAGTAATGTCGATGACTTTTTCAAGCGGCGCCTTTTTAATATATTGGTTATTCAGCCAAGCAAGCTTGACAGGATCAAAAACAGCCGGAGAAGTGCTTAATCTGCCGACATCAAAGATGTCTATTAATTCTTCTTTGCTAAAGATCTCTTCCTCGCCTTTAGGAGACCATCCTAAAAAGGCAATGTAATTAAATAATGCTTCCGGAAGATATCCTAAATCACGATATTGTTCAATAAATTGTACGATACTTTCATCTCTTTTGCTGAGTTTCTTGCGATTTTCATTAACGATAAGCGTCATGTGGGCAAAAACAGGCGGTTCCCATCCTAGAGCTTCATAAATCATGAGCTGCTTTGGCGTATTAGAGATATGATCTTCGCCCCGCAAAACATGCGAGATTTCCATCAAGTGGTCATCGACGGCAACAGCAAAGTTGTACGTTGGAACGCCGTCTTTTTTGACAATAACAAAGTCTCCGATACCGTTAGAATCAAAGGAGACATGCTCTTTAACAATATCATTGAAACTGTATGTTTTGTCACGGGGAACAGCAAAGCGCACACTCGGCGTCCTGCCTTCGGCTTCCAAACGTGCCCGCTCTTCATCTGTCAAATGACGGCATTTTCCTGAATATCTAGGCATTTCACCGCGTGCTAATTGTTCCTCGCGATTCTTTTCCAATTCTTCTTCGGTACAATAGCATTTATAAGCAAGACCCTTATCCAATAGCTCCTGCCAATATTTTTTGTAAATATCGAGTCTTTCAATTTGCCGGTACGGACCATATTCACCGCCGACGTCAATGCTTTCATCCCAATCAACGCCAAGCCATTTTAAATAATTTAATTGATTATATTCTCCGCCTTCAACATTACGCTTTTGGTCGGTGTCTTCCACACGGATAATAAATTTTCCTCCGTTATGCCTCGCGAAAAGATAATTGAAAATGGCTGTTCTAGCATTACCGATATGTAAATGTCCTGTTGGACTCGGAGCATATCTCACTCTTACTTCTTTTGTCATTTGTTATCACCTATTTTCATTCATAGTGTGCGTTACAATTAACCGTTCATTTATTTATCTATTTTAGCACTGAAAGGATGCAAAGTGAATGGCAAAGCTTAATTATCAATGATGTTCAAAAGGAAGAAGGCGCTGTTTTGTTTAACCCTTGCAGCTTTGCAGCAAGAATTAGCGAAGCTTCTTCGAATAGGCGGCACCAAGGCGCCCCCCGCTACGCTTCGGCTTTTCAAGCTTCCTCTATGAGACAAACAGCCTGGGCTGCAATTCCTTCTTCTCTCCCGGTAAAACCTAATCTTTCTGTCGTTGTTGCCTTAACATTTACTTGTTCTCTATCGGCTTCCAAAAGCCGCGCAATCATATCTTTCATATCTCCAATATAAGGAGCCATCTTAGGTTTTTGCGCGATAATCACACAATCGAGATTGCCTAAACGGTAGCCTTTTCCTTTAACTAAAGACCATACATGCTTAAGCAACTCCTTTGAATCAGCATCTTTGTATTTATCATCATTATCAGGAAAATGCCGGCCAATATCGCCCTCTCCAACAGCGCCGAGCAGCGCGTCACTAATGGCATGAAGCAAAACATCCGCGTCCGAATGCCCGGCAAGCCCCAATTCATAAGGAATAGAGATACCGCCAATGATCAGCGGCCTTCCTTCAGAAAATTGATGTACATCAAATCCTTGTCCAATTCTCATTTTCAGTCGCCCCTTTTTAAAGCCCGTAAATACTGTTCAGCAAAAAACAAATCTTCCGGCGTTGTTATTTTAATATTACGGTAATCACCTTTTACAACAGCAACATCGCGCCCCATTAATTCAACAAGCGAGGCATCGTCTGTTACCTCAGCATTAATGGAACGGCCGTAATCGTGTGCTTGTAAAATTAACGGCAGACGAAAAGCTTGTGGCGTTTGTACTGCCCACAAGCTTGAACGATTAACCGTTTCAATAACTTTATTGCTCTCAACTTTTTTAATTGTATCCTTAACTGGTACAGCTAATACTGCCGCTCCGGTTGATGCGGCAGATTGGACAACATCAGCAATTTGTTCTTTTTTGATAAATGGGCGTGCACCGTCATGGATAAGAACAATCCCTTCCCCGCTTACAGCTTTTAGCCCTGAATAAACGCTGTCCTGCCGTTCTTTACCGCCATTAACAATCCGCTGTACTTTTGTGACATGAAACTTTTCGAGCAAATCTTTAAAAACAGTTTGTTCTGCTTTGTTAATAACAAGAGTAATGCCTAAGCAGGCAGCATCCTGTTCAAAAGCTCTAAGGGTATGGATGACAACAGGGACATCTAAAATGTTTAAAAACATTTTATTCTTCCCCGCTCCCATTCTTTTTCCTTGTCCAGCTGCCAGAATAATCGCATGATATTCCATGAATAACCTCCGGTAGATGCTGTACGATCACTTATAGTGCCTGCTCCATTAGTTTAGGTTTTGCAAAGATCATACGACCCGCCGATGTTTGCAGTACACTTGTGACAATAACATCGATGGTTTTGCTTATATATCTATGTCCTTCTTCTACCACAATCATTGTACCATCGTCAAGGTAACCGACCCCTTGATTTTGTTCTTTTCCATCCTTAATGACTTGAACTTTGAGTTCCTCGCCTGGAAGAACGACTGGTTTAACCGCATTGGCTAGATCATTGATATTCAAAACATCGACACCCTGGAGCTCACAAACCTTGTTTAGATTAAAATCATTTGTAACGACAATTCCGGATACTGCCTTTGCCAGCTTCACTAATTTGCTGTCAACTTCAGCAACTTCTTCAAAATCGCCTTCGTAAATATCAACTTTAACCGGCAATTCTTTCTGGATTCTATTCAAAATATCCAAGCCTCGTCTGCCCCTGTTTCTCTTGAGTGCATCAGAAGAATCAGCGATATGTTGAAGTTCTTCAAGGACAAAGCGCGGAATCACAAGTATCCCTTCTAAAAATCCAGTTTGGCAAATATCAGCAATCCTGCCATCTATTATAACGCTCGTATCTAAGATTTTTAACATTTTTCCAGACGATTGGCCGTCTTCATTGTCTTTTTTCTTATCCTTAACCCTTGCAGAAATATGGAAAAGATTAATAAGTTCATCACGTTTTTTAAACCCGACTTGAAATCCAAAATAACCTAAGAAGATATAAACAAAAAGCGGAAGAACCGTACTAATGACATAAATATTTAAATAGCGTAAAGGAATTTGAATTAAAAAGGCAACGATAAGGCCAAAAACCAAACCTATTGTCCCAAACAAAACATCGGTAACAGGCGCTTTAATAATTTTTTCCTCAGCTCTTTTGATTGCGCTAACCGCCGAGTCAACAAACCAATAAGTTAATAAGAAAAAGATAATGCACCCCAGCACTGCTCCGGTATAAGGTGATTGAAGCCAGGCCGGCATATTGTTTCCAAAGTTTAAGAGCATAATAATCATAGGTATATATACAAATCCAAGCGTACCACCCAAAATGATGAAAAATAATTGGATTAATCGTTTCATCATGCATGGTCACCTCCTCTTTACCATTATAGACAGATTATCTAATTTGAAACTTAATATCGGCAATTTTACATAATTTATCTATTAAACCACACGATCTATGAACAGCTGTTCTTGAATGCGTTCTAGGCCATCTTTGATTTTTTTGGCGCGTTTAGCTCCAATGCCCTCAACCTCATCGAGTTCAGCGCTGCTCGCTTTAACAATGTGATTTAATGTCTTAAACTTGTCAATCAGATTTTTAATAATGACTTGAGGGAGCCTTGGAATACGGCTTAACATTCTGTATCCCCTTGGATAAAGGACTTCTTCGAGCTGATCCTCTTTAGAGGTATGGCCTAAAAGCTTGATAATCACATTTTCATTTAATAAATCTTCGTTATTTAATTTGCGGAGTTCATTAAGAATCTGATATGCATCCTCATCATGATTCATATAATCCTTAATCAAAAGGATCGCCTCTTCTTCGACATTTGTAACTAATTCAGTCAGCTGCATCTGAATTAAACGTCCTTCTGTTCCGAGTTCATTGACATAGTTCATAATTTCATCCCTTATACGCAAAACCATTTCGATACGATGGATGACCTGGGTTATTTCTTGAAAAGTGGCAAGCTCTTCAAATTCTAAAGCGCCCAGGTTAATAAGTCCTTTGTCAAGTGCAGCCCTGTATTTTTCCAGCGTTTGCATAGCTTGATTTGCTTTTGTTAAAATAACGCCGATATCTTTAAGCGAATATCTGAAATTGCCTTTATAAAGTGTAATAATGCTCCGGCGCTGGGAGATCGAAATAATAAGATTTTCAGTTTGTTTTGCTACTCTCTCCGCCGTTCGGTGCCTTATCCCAGTTTCGTCTGACGGAATTCTAGTATCGGGAACAAGCTGAGTATTAGCATATAAAATCTGTTTGCCGTCTTCACTTAAGATAATAGCTCCATCCATTTTTGCAAGTTCATATAAATTGGCCGGCGTAAAAGGGCAATTAATTGAAAAGCCCCCTTCGACAAGTTCCTTGACCTTGTCATCATAGCCTACAACAATCAGACCGCCTGTATTTGCTCTTAGAACATTATCAATCCCTTCTCTCAATGGAGTCCCGGGAGCAACCATTTTAAGGATTTGGTTGATAAACTGTTGCTTCTGATAATTCATACGCTGCTCCTCCCAACGAATAGTCCAACGTCTCTTTCACTGTAGAAACCCCGACAACTTCTATCCCATCCGGTACTTTCCATCCTTCTAAATTTTTATAAGGGATAAAAGCCCTCTTAAAACCTAATTTAGCAGCTTCTGCAATTCTTTGATCAATTCTCGACACTCTCCTTACCTCACCTGTTAGACCTACTTCGCCAATCATAATGTCTGTTGGTTTCGTCATTTGATCCCGAAAACTGGATGCAATGCTTACAGCAACTGCCAAATCAGTCGCGGGTTCATCCAATCGGACACCGCCGGCTACGTTAACATACGCATCTTGATTCTGCAATAGTAATCCTACACGTTTTTCAAGGACAGCCATAAGCAAGGAGATGCGATGGTGGTCTAATCCAGTGGCCATTCTACGAGGGTTCCCGAAGCTTGTCGGTGTGACTAGCGCTTGTATTTCAACTAGCACAGGTCTTGTTCCTTCCATAGCAGCAACAACAGTCGATCCGGCAGTGCCTTGTGATCTTTCTTGAAGAAATATTTCGGATGGGTTAGCAACTTCCGCAAGGCCCGTTTCTTTCATTTCAAAAACGCCTATTTCGTTTGTTGAGCCAAAACGATTTTTAACCGCTCTTAATATACGAAAAGTATGGTGCCTTTCTCCCTCAAAATAAAGAACAGCGTCAACCATGTGTTCCAGCAGCCTGGGGCCGGCAATTGCGCCATCCTTCGTGACATGGCCGACAATAAACGTTGCTATTCCTAAAGTTTTGGCAATCCGCATTAATTGTCCCGTGCATTCCCTAACTTGTGAAACACTGCCTGGAGCAGATGCAATTTCTTGATTATATATTGTTTGGATAGAATCAATCACAAGAAAATCAGGTGAGACTTCGTGGAGTTTCGTCTCTATCTCATGTATATCCGTCTCGGCTAGTACATATAAGTTGTCCGATTGAATTCCCAGACGCATGGCGCGCATTTTAGTCTGCTTGATTGATTCTTCGCCGGATATATAAAGGACTTTATAGCCATTTTCCGCTAATTGATCTGATGTCTGCAATAATAATGTTGACTTGCCAATTCCGGGGTCGCCTCCGACTAAAACAAGTGATCCGGGTACTACGCCCCCGCCTAAAACTCGGTTTAATTCCCCCATTTTTGTATAAATCCTAGGTTCTTTAGAGGCTTCAACCTTATTAATCGGTGTAGGCTTAGTCATAGCTTTTTTTACTGGGATGCCTTTAGGCTGTGAGCGATCAATACGCTCTTCAACCATTGTATTCCATTTTTTGCACCCCGGGCATTTTCCCATCCACTTCGGGCTCTCGCAGCCGCATTCTTGGCAAAAGAAAACTGTTTTCTGTTTTGCCATCTTTAATAACCACCTTTTATACAAAACACTTTAAAAACTTTACTTTATCTTATCATAAATATTGGCATTTAATTGTAACAAAAATTGTAGCATTTAATTTTTTTTTGATGCAATTTTTTATATGTAAAACTCGGCCGGGGCTAAGACACATGCTAACTTCCATTATCATCGACACCTGTCATGTAAAATTAAAGCCAAGGGGGGGCGTCCCTTGGCTAAATAGACAGCTTATTTTTAATCCATTCTTTTAAGAGGGCAATAACTAGAGCAAATCAGACTTATATTATTGTGCTTCAATGCTGGTTTTATTAGTGACAACAAAATCATTATTTTGATAATCAATCATAACGGTTGAGCCCTTAACTATATTGCCTTTAAGAAGCTCTTCGGATAATCTGTCTTCAATCTGGCGTTGAATGGCACGTTTCAACGGCCTTGCCCCGTATTCCGGATCATACCCTTCTTCAGCAATCTTTAGTTTTGCTGCATCAGTCAATTCAATAATAATCCCTTGGCCTTCTAAGCGGTCTTTCAGCTGACCGGCAAGCAATGTTACAATTTCTTTTAATTGTTCTTTATTAAGCTCATGGAAGACAATAATTTCATCAATGCGGTTAAGGAACTCAGGCCGGAATGTCTTCTTAAGTTCTTCCATGACTTTGCCTTTCATTTCGTTATATTCACGATCTTCGTCGGTTTGAATGGTGAATCCGACATGGTTATTTTTCTTAAGGGTGCTTGCACCGACATTAGATGTCATAATGATGACTGTATTTCTAAAATCAACAGTTCTTCCCTTAGAATCTGTTAATCTGCCGTCATCAAGAACTTGCAATAAAATATTAAATACGTCTGGATGAGCTTTCTCAATTTCATCTAGCAAAATAACAGAATAAGGTTTTTGTCTTACCTTTTCTGTTAATTGTCCGCCTTCATCATGTCCTACATAACCTGGAGGCGAACCGACAAGACGAGATGTTGTATGTTTCTCCATATATTCAGACATATCGACCCGAATAATGGCATCCTCATCGCCAAATAATGCTTCGGCAACCGCTCGCGCTAACTCAGTTTTCCCGACACCTGTCGGACCTAAGAAGATAAATGAACCAATTGGACGCTTAGGGTCTTTAAGGCCGGCTCTTGCACGGCGAATTGCTTTAGAAATTGAATTTACTGCTTCGTCTTGGCCGATCACACGTTTATGAAGAATGCTTTCCATGTTTAATAGACGTTCGCTTTCTTCTTCCTCAAGTTTTACAACTGGGATTCCCGTCCAATTTGATACAACCATAGCTATATCATCAGGGGTTACTTCTGTATTCTCTTGTCCTTGCTTTTCTTTCCATTCTCTTTGAGTAACTTCAAGCTCTTCTTTTAGCTTTTGTTCAGTATCGCGAAGTGAAGCGGCTTTTTCAAACTCTTGGCTTTGAACTGCAGCATCTTTCTCCTTCTTAACTTCTTCGAGCTTTTGTTCAAGTTCTTTTAAATTTGGCGGAGCTGTATAAGAACGGAGCCTTACTTTGGAAGCAGCTTCATCAATTAAATCAATCGCTTTATCCGGTAAGAAGCGGTCTGAGATATAGCGATCGGATAAACGGACAGCCGCATCAATTGATTCATCCGTTATTTTGACCCGATGGTGCGCCTCATAGCGGTCACGAAGCCCTTTTAAAATAAGAATGGATTCTTCAGCTGTCGGCTCATCTACTTTAATTGGCTGGAAGCGGCGTTCAAGCGCAGCATCTTTTTCAATATATTTGCGGTATTCATCTAAAGTTGTCGCACCAATGCATTGAAGCTCTCCTCTTGCAAGCGAAGGCTTAAGGATATTCGAAGCGTCAATAGCGCCTTCCGCACCGCCTGCCCCAATCAATGTATGAAGCTCATCAATAAACAAAATAATATTGCCGGCCTGGCGAATCTCATCCATGACTTTCTTTAAACGATCTTCGAATTCTCCGCGGTATTTTGTACCGGCGACAACTGTTCCCATATCAAGGGTCATGACGCGCTTATCGCGCAATATTTCAGGTACTTCATTATTAACAATTTGCTGTGCTAAGCCTTCTGCCACCGCTGTTTTACCTACCCCGGGCTCACCTATTAACACCGGATTATTCTTGGTACGGCGGCTGAGAACCTCGATCACGCGTTCAATTTCCTTGCTGCGGCCAATCACTGGATCCAGACCGCCGTCTCTCGCTGTCGCGGTTAAATCCCGCGCTAAGCTGTCGAGTGTCGGGGTATTTGCATTTGTTGCGCCTCTGCCTTGTTGAGCAGAAGAATTGGCTTCATGGCTGCCTAACAGCTGCAGAACCTGCTGACGCGCTTTATTTAAACTTACGCCAAGGTTATTCAATACTCTGGCAGCAACACCTTCTCCTTCCCTAATAAGACCCAGTAAAATATGTTCTGTTCCGACATAAGAATGGCCGATTTTACGCGCTTCGTCCATTGAAAGTTCAATAACCTTTTTAGCGCGCGGTGTATAGTGAGGCGGTTCTACAGACTCGCTGCCCCGGCCAATAAGGTTTTCAACTTCTTTTTGTATTTTTTCCGGGTTTAAATTCAATGCCTTAAGCGCCTTCGCAGCGATACCCTCACCTTCACGAACGAGTCCTAATAAAATGTGCTCTGTCCCCACATTATTATGACCCAGTCTGACAGCTTCCTCTTGAGCAAGGGCTAGTACCTTTTGCGCTCGTTCAGTGAACCTTCCAAACATCATAGTTATTCACTCCTCAGTCCATTGGTTTTTTAAAATCTTCGCTATGCAGCCGTTCACGAATGAGAGTTGCCCGGCGTACATCCCTTTCATTAGGGCCTAGCGTTTCTTGAAAATAATGCTGCAGGAATCCAGGTTGTGTTAATATCATTAATTCATTTAATATATTTTGAGATAACCCTTTGATTAAGCCTAGATCAATGCCTAGGCGAACATCTGAAAGGCATCTGGCTGCTTCTTTAGAAGGTATAATTCGGCTGTAAGATAAAGTGCCGTATGAACGGTAGACGCGATCTTCCAATTGCAATTTATTCATTTCCAATAAATCTTTCCTTGCAGCTTTTTCCTGCTGAATAAGCTGCATTGTTACACCTCTTAAATCTTCTACAATATCTTCTTCTGTTTTTCCAAGCGTCATTTGATTTGATATTTGGAATATATTTCCTAGAGCCTGGCTTCCTTCGCCATAGATCCCTCTTACTACCAAACCAAATTGGTTAATGGCTGGAGCAATTCGATTCATACGCTGCGTAATCATTAAAGCCGGTAAATGCATCATCACCGATGCTCTTAGTCCTGTACCAACATTGGTTGGACAACATGTTAAGTACCCTCGGTTTTCATCAAAAGCATAATCAAATTTTTCTTCGATCCAATCGTCAATGCCGTTAGCAAGAGTCAAGGCCTCATTTAATTGGAATCCAGGAAATAAGCATTGAATCCGCAAATGATCCTCTTCATTAATCATAATACTAACTGACTCATTTTCGTTGATTAAAACGGCACCATGATTTGCATCTTCGGCAAGATTTGGGCTAATAAGATGCTTTTCTACGAGCACTTCCTTCTCAATAGGCTTAAGATCGGCCATAGTAACTAAATCAAAGGTGCCCATAGTATGATACGTCTTACCTTCCAGTTTCTCTTTAATAAATTCTAATGCCTGTTTTGATTGCTGTTCGGAAGCAATCACCGGGAAGGTAAAATCGCTTAAATTCCTTGCTAACCTTATCCTGCTGCTTAATACAATATCATCATCCGGACCTTTTGACTGCATCCAGGGACTTACAGCTTGGTTAATAAATTTTTTTAAGGACATTACCTATTCCCCCTGTTTTCCAGCGAACGTATTTCATCCCTAACTTCTGCAGCTTTCTCAAATTCTTCATTCTCAACAAGTCGCTGCAATCGTTCTTTTAAGTCTTTTAGTTTCCTTTTAACGCTAATATCCTTTCCGACTCGTTTAGGAATTTTACCCTTATGAATGGTATTGCCGCCGTGGATTTTTCTAAACACAGGATCTAATTTTGAATTAAATGTTTTATAGCAATCTTCACAGCCGAACTTGCCAATTTTAACAAACTCAGGATATGTTAATCCGCAAGTTGGGCATTGTAATGCACCGTGATGCTGATTCACCTTTTCTTCCATAGGCTGTTCAAAATTCAGCAATCCTGACAATAGATCATGAATTGAAAAACCGTTGGATTCAGCCATGATATCACCTTTTTCTTTCGCACAATGATCACAAAGATGGTATTCAATCTTTTGACCATTAACGATTTTGGTGAAGTGCAATGTCGCTGGTCTGAGATGGCATTCCTGACATTCCATTTTATAAGCTCCCTTCCATTGCCTTCTATTACCTAATCACATTTTATACTTCAGGGCTTGTAGCATTGCTTTTAAAATATTGGCCCGAACCTCATCCCGCAAAGGAATACTTAAATCTAAAACGGAGCGGTCAATTGCGCTGATCATAAGTTTCGCTTCTCGCTTATTTATAATCCCTTCTTCAAGTAATCTAATAATCATTGATTCGGAAGTATTTTGCGTAATGTGTATATCTATAAGGTTAATCATTTCATCTATAAGCTCAGAGTGTGTATTTGGTGTGACTTTAATGACACGGATATAGCCGCCTCCGCCCCTTTTACTCTCGACTATATAACCTCTTTCTATTGAAAACCTTGTTTTTAAAACATAATTGATTTGGGAAGGGACACATTGAAATTTTTCAGCTAATTCACTTCTCTTTAGCTCAATAACACTGTTTTCGCTGAGAATTTCTTTAATATATTGTTCAATGATGTCTGATACATTCTTCATTACAACCTTGTGACCTCCCCTCTTGACTTTGACTTTCTTTGACTTTAATTATAATCATAATATTATACGATTTCAACTGTAAAGATGATCTTAAAAATGCTAAAGTTTAAAAAATAAATCAAGAGGAAATTTTTTAACTATTGGATGCATATCATTTGAATTGATAAATACATTTTCCCACGTATTAATAAAAATTAAACTTAAAATCCATATTATTATTCATGAAGCTATTGATTTTTATTTTACTGATTAGACGGAAGAATATCAAAAAAGGACAGGTATCATATACCTGCCCTTTTTTGGCTGATGCCTGGCGGCGTCCTACTCTCACAGGGGGAAGCCCCCAATTACCATCGGCGCTGAAGAGCTTAACGACCGTGTTCGGGATGGGAACGGGTGTGACCTCTTCGC
>NZ_JAFBER010000029.1 GCF_016908855.1 Scopulibacillus daqui
TAATCCCCGTATCTATGTTGAAATTCAAGTATATAAGAAAATACCTGTAGATAAAACACTCTTTTTCAAGTGTCCTAACTACAGGTACCATATTATTCCTTTTGAAAAGCGGAATCCTTTTTATCATATATTCAATTTCTCTGATCCAGCGGCGCCTTAAATAAAACGAAGGACGATTACTGCCAAATTGATGCGGCTCTCAATAAAAGATGTTATTTGTGAAGCAGCCCCGCCTTAATCAAATAATCTTTTGCGACTTTTTCCGCAGGTTCTCCTTTGACATTCACTTTATAATTCATTTCCCTCATTTGGGCATCGGTGATTTTTCCTGAAAGTTTGTTCAGCGCCTTTTTGATTTCCGGATATTTTTCCAATGTTTCTTTCCTCATCATAGGTGCACCTTGGTATGGCGGAAATAAATGTTTGTCATCTTTAAGCACCTTAAGATGATACTGTGCTAATTCGCTGTCTGTTGAGTAGGCATCAACGAGATTAATATCGCCTTTTTTAACGGCGTTGTAGCGGAGTGCCGGTTCCATTGTCTTTACATTTGAAAAATGAATACCGTATAATTTTTGAATGCCTTTGTAGCCGTCTGGACGATCTGTAAACTCTAACGTAAAGCCGGGCTTTATAGAGGATTCGACCCGTTTCAAATCAGAGATTGTATGTAAATGATACTGTTCCGCCGTTTTTTGCGGAACGGCTAAGACATACGTATTGTTGTACGCCATCGGCTCAAGCATCGCCATATGGTATTTTTTCAGCATACCGTCTCTTGCTTGTTCGTATACTTTTGACTTGTCTGTACTGGCTGCCTTTTCTTTTAAAAAGGTTGAAATAGCTGTTCCTGAAAATTCAGGATAGATATCTATATCTCCGGATTTGAGCGCATTAAAGACAAAAGATGTTTTCCCCATCCCCGGCTTTAGCTCAACATTTAAATCCGTGTCTTGTTCAATAAGATCCTTATACATATTAATTAATATTTCCGGTTCTGAGCCGAGCTTTCCGGCAATGACAATATTCCCCTTTTCGCGGCCGCCTATAAGCGGAATAACAATGATTAATGCAGCGGCAATGACCGCTATCCCAATGGTTTTTAGCGCCCGCTTGAAAGACGTGCGTTCCAGAATCCTTAAAATAATATCGAGCAAAATGGCAAGGCATGCTGCCGGAATGGCTCCAAGAACAATTAAACTATTATCATTCCTGTCAATGCCAAGCAAAATGAGATCTCCCAAACCGCCGGCTCCAATTAATGCGGCCAATGTCGCCGTTCCGACGATCAAAACCATCGCGGTGCGGATACCCGCCATAATGACTGGCATACTAAGAGGCAATTCTACCTTAAACAGCCTTTTCCAGCCGTTCATCCCCATTGCATGTGCCGCTTCAATCAGCGACGCATCGACTTCTTTGATGCCTGTATAGGTATTTCTTAGAATGGGCAGCAATGCATAAATCACAAGGGCAATAATAGCGGGCACCATACCGATCCCGACTAAAGGAATCATTAACCCAAGCAGCGCCAATGAGGGAATGGTTTGCAAAACAGCTGTGATGCCAATAACAACTTCAGCCATTTTCCGATGCCTTGTTAAATAAATGCCAAGCGGGATAGCAATGAGAACCGCAAGCACGAGGGCAATAAATGAAATCTCGATATGCTGAATGAACGCATGCCAAAGCTGATCTTGCCTTTGCTTAAGAACATTTAAAAATGTACTCATACGTTAACCTCTTTCCTCATTCTATCGGCCATATACTGAAAAACCGTTTGCCTGGTAATCGTCCCGATAATATCACCGTCTTTTTCGACAGGTATAGCATCTTCAATAGCCAAGCGCTGAAGAGATTCTTCAAGATGCGTGCGGGAAGAAAGAGGTTCAACATGCCGTGTTGATAAATCATACGATGGTATTTTGTTTAATACATCCTCTAAAGTGGTCTGTTTATTTAACAGGTTAATCTTTTCATTAAACGCGTGAGATCCTATAAACTCATCCACAAATTCGTTTGCCGGATTTTCGATAAAAGCTTGCGGTGTACCAAGCTGAGCAATTTCCCCTTTTCTCATTAAGCATATGCGGTCACCGAGGGTCAAAGCCTCCTGCATATCATGTGTCACAAAAATAATGGTCTTTTTAATGCGTTTTTGCAAATCCAATATGTCTTTTTGCAGTTTCTCCCGGCTGATAGGGTCTAAGGCGCTGAAAGGCTCATCCATTAGTATAATCTCCGGATCGGCCGCCAAAGCGCGAATAACGCCAATGCGCTGCTGCTGACCGCCGGAAAGTTCGCTGGGCTTCCTGCTTCGATACGTATCCGGATCCAGACCAACCATATCTAACAGCTCATCGACGCGCTGGCGGATTTTTCCCCGTTTCCATTTCTTGAGTTCCGGCACAATCGAAATGTTTTCTTCAATGGTCATGTGCGGAAACAGGGCAATTTGTTGGAGCACGTAACCGATATTCCATCGCAATTCATGAATATCATAGTCGCTTATTTTTTTATTATTAATGTAAATGGTTCCTTCTGTTAAATCGATCAAACGGTTGATCATTTTCAATGTCGTCGTCTTGCCGCAGCCGCTTGGTCCGATGAAAACAAAGAATTCCCCCTTTTCGATCGTCAGGTCAAGCGATTTGACAGCTGTTGCGCCATCAGTGTATTTCTTGGTCACCTTCTCAAAACGAATCATCTCATTCCACCTTTATCAAACTATTATCTTTAGAGATTAACAAAATTTCTAACTCACCGCCAGCCGCAGTTCTTTTATACGGCGTCTAAAAGAAATTTCAAATCCCTATTGAAACAAATATTCGTACGAATGCTGTTAATACCCTTCTTAAGTCATTGTCTTTTTTTAAAAAAATTTTCAATAAGGACTTTACACCTTCAGATTTATATGTTAAATTAATCCCATAATTGAAAATGAATATCAATTTCAATTATGGTCTTTTGTAGTTGTTCTAAGATTCTCCTTCCTTTTCCATATTGCAATCTTAGACACTCCTTCGACATTACCCATTCACTCTTATTGTTATAGAAGCCGTATCTTTTGATGCGGCTATTTTTTTATTTATTTTTCGCTTTATTTTATTATTTAATTAACCCCTCTTTATGATCTAGGAACTAAAATCTTTCCAGCCTTTTTTCAAGAAGTTTTTCAATCCGTTTGCCTTCTCCCCAAGCGAATCCGCCGCATTTGATTTCCTCTGTACAAGATAGCACCGCTTTAAGGCATGTTTTAAGACCGCCATTTTTTATGAGACCAATTGGAACTTTATCATTTTTTGTACAGAAGTTTATTGACAGATTTGCAATCAATGATAAAATCTTAATTGATAATGATTATCATTATTATATGAAAGAGGGCAATTATGAAAAAAAGATACCTTGTTCTTGCGTTAATCGTCTTATCATTTGTTTCAGTATTCATTGGAGTAAAGGATATTTCGCCCCTCGATCTCTTTCACTTAACGAATGATAAAACGCAAATCATCTTAATAAGCAGAATCCCCCGATTACTAAGTATTATCATTGCCGGTATAAGCATGAGTATTTGCGGGTTAATCATGCAGCAGCTAAGCAGAAATAAATTTGTATCGCCGACGACTGCCGGAACGCTCGATTCAACAAAACTTGGCATTTTAGTTTCTTTAATGCTGTTTACAAGCGAAAGTCCTTTGCTTAAGATGGCGGTTGCTTTTATTTTCGCTCTCTGCGGAACCTTTCTCTTTATGAAAATACTCGAAAAGATAAAGTTTAAAGATACAATCTTTATCCCGCTTGTTGGGATTATGTTTGGCAATATTATTAGTTCGATTGCAACGTTTTTCGCATATAAGCATGACCTGATTCAAAACATGTCCTCTTGGCTGCAGGGGGATTTTTCGATGATTATGGAAGGCCGCTATGAACTGATTTACATCAGTATGCCACTTGTTTTACTTGCCTATTTTTTTGCTAATAAATTTACAATTGCAGGCATGGGAGAAGATTTTTCTAAAAATCTTGGAATGAATTACAAACGCATCGTGAATATCGGTCTCGTCATCGTAGCATTAGTAACGGCTTCTGTTGTCGTCACCGTCGGAACGATTCCGTTTCTCGGCCTCATTATCCCTAATATTGTTTCTATTTATTCCGGAGACAACCTTAAGAAAAATCTTTCTTATACCGCATTGCTCGGAGCTGTGTTCTTATTATGCTGCGATATACTCAGCCGACTGATCATTTATCCGTACGAAATTCCAATCAGCCTGACCGTCGGCGTTATTGGCAGCGGGATATTCATTTACTTACTTATGAGGAGAAAGGCATATGAGTTATAAAAGTAAAACAGGCATTCTTGCTATTATTGCAATGATATTGGTTGCGGTCTTTCTGTTTACACAGCTTGGAAGCAATTGGGATTATACGCTTCCGAGCAGAACAATGAAAATACTTGCAATCATTATAACTGGAGGAGCAATCGCCCTTTCGACAGTTGTGTTCCAGACAATTACGAATAACCGCATATTAACGCCCAGCATATTAGGATTGGATTCACTCTATTTATTAATCCAAACATTTGTCGTTTTTGTGTTCGGTTCAACAACCTTAACAATGATGAACCATAACATTAATTTCTTAATTTGCGTCAGTTGCATGGTTCTGTTTTCGGGTATTTTGTACAAATTGCTCTTTAAAGGGGAAGCGCATAACATTTACTTTCTCTTATTAATCGGTTTAGTGTTCGGCACTTTGTTTAATAGTTTTTCATCCTTTATGGAAGTGCTGATCGATCCAAATGAATTTCAAATCGTCCAAGACCGGATGTTTGCCAGCATTAATAATGTGAATACCGACATCCTTCTTATCGCCAGCATTCTCATATTCCTTGTTTTTTTGTATTTTCTTAAGTTCGTTAAATATTTGGATGTCCTTTCATTAGGAAGAGAACAAGCGATTAACTTAGGCATTGATTATGACTATGTTGTCAAACGCCTGTTAATCATCGTCTCGATTCTTATCTCGATTGCAACAGCCTTAGTCGGGCCGATCACCTTTTTGGGATTGCTTGTCGTTAATATGACCGTTGTGTTTTTAAAAACGTATCGCCATTCGTATCTCATCACAGGTGCCATTTTAATCAGCATTATTGCACTGGTCGGCGGAGAATTAATGATTGAACGGGTATTTGCATTTACGACGACGTTAAGCGTCATCATTAACTTTATCGGCGGCGTTTACTTTATTTATCTGCTATTAAAGGAGAATAAAGCATGGTAGACATCAGACATATTTTTAAAAAATACAACCAAAAAAATGTAGTCGAAGATGTTTCCTTGAAAATAGAAAAAGGAGCAATCACTTCATTTATCGGACCGAATGGCGCAGGAAAAAGTACAGTATTGTCCATCGTTGCAAGACTTATAAAGAAAGACAGCGGAGAAGTTTACATAGACGGAAAAGAGCTAATCGAATGGAAAAGCAATGAGCTGGCAAAGAAGGTTGCGATTTTAAAACAGTCTAACCATATTAATCTTCGGCTGACGATCAGGGAGCTCGTATCATTTGGCCGCTTCCCTTATTCCCAAGGAAGACTGACGAAGGATGACTGGGAGCATGTCGATCAAGCGATTCGCTATATGGCGCTTGAAGATATCCAGGACAAATACCTTGATCAATTAAGCGGCGGACAGCAGCAGCGCGCTTTTATCGCCATGGTTATCGCGCAAAACACAGAGTACATCCTGCTGGATGAGCCGCTTAATAACTTAGATATGAAGCACTCAGTGCAAATTATGAAAATATTAAGGAGGTTGGTTGATGAGCTTGGGAAAACCATTTTGATTGTGATTCATGACATCAATTTTGCTTCATGCTATTCAGACTACATTGTCGCTCTTAAAGATGGAAAGGTTGTAAAAAAAGGCAAAACCAATGAAATGATTAATTCTAATGTATTAAAAGAGATTTATGACATGGACATTGAAATTGAAGATTTTCAAGATCATAAAATCTGCGTGTACTACGCTTAAAGGAGACGAGATAATTGAAGAAATTAGCTACACTATTCATAGCAGCTATGCTAATCGTTGTATTGGCGGCCTGCGGATCAAACAGCAAAGACGCATCAACCGAGGAAACAGCATCAGGTGATGAAAAGCTTACGATCAAACATGAATTAGGCACGACGGAAGTTCCGAAAAATCCTAAAAAGGTTGTTGTTTTTGATATGGGAACATTGGACTCCTTAGACAAGTTAGGGGTTAATGTCACTGGAGTGCCGAAGGATGGCTTGCCTTCTTATCTATCAAAATATAAAGACGCGAAATATAAGAATGTTGGCGGTTTAAAAGAGCCGGACTTTGAAAAGGTTGACCAAATTCATCCCGATCTCATTATTATTTCTGGAAGACAAGCAAATCTGTATGATAAGTTCAAGAAAATTGCGCCTACGATTTATTTAGGGGTAGATACAAAGAACTATATGAAGTCCTTTAAACATAACGCGGAAACGTTAGGGGACATTTTTGATAAAAAATCCGAAGTTAAAAAACAGCTTGCTAAAATAGATGATCAGATTAAGGCATTGCACGATAAAGCATCAAAATCAGACAAAAAAGGTTTAATCATCTTAGCAAATGACGGAAAAGCCAGCGCATATGGGGAAGGATCACGATTTGGCTTAATTCATGATGTGTTTGGCGTTAAACCGGCGGATAAGAACATAAAAGCATCCATACATGGGCAAAGCATTTCCTTCGAATACATTCTGGACAAGAATCCGGACTATCTTTTCGTCGTTGACAGAGGAGCCGTTGTCGGCGGCCAATCGTCAGCAAAACAAGTGGTCGAAAATGCTATTGTTAAAAAGACAAAAGCATATAAAGAACATCAAATTATTTACTTAAATCCGAACTACTGGTATTTATCAGGCGGCGGACTTATTTCCGTGCCGGAAATGGCGAAAGAAATTTCGGATAGTATAAAGCCTTAAAACAAAAGAAGCCGTTTGAAACGGCTTCTTTTTCGTTGCATCATGAAAATTTTTCTTTTTATGCTTAAATATTCTCTTGTTTTAACGCCTCAATAATATTTTCTTTTTTGATCTTTCTCATCGAATACAGCATGGCGGAGATGATGATGATAAAGATCGCGATAACGACGCTGATGAGGCTCATCCAAGGGAAAGTGAATCCATATTCGAACGTAAACTGATTTGACCAGTAAATCAAGCACATCACTGCTATGCTCGCAGGCAGACCGTAAAGCAAGGCTTTTATGCCATAGAAAATGCTCTCATAATTGATCATTTTATAAAGTCCGCTTTCTGTCATTCCAACTGACTTAAGCATGGCGAATTCACGCTTGCGAAGAGATAGGCTTGTAGAAATTGTATTTAAAATATTGGCGATAGCAATCAATGTAATCAATGTCAGAAACCCATAGGAAAAGACAGACATGAGCATATATTGCTGATGGATTTTTTGTCCTTTTTGATGCACGTTTTCCACCGTCATATCCGCTTGCTTCACTTTTTCAATGGCTTTTTGTGTTTCCATTGGATTTGAGGTATTTAAATATAAATTAGCCTGAGCCGCTTTTTCCATCTGTTTATTCAACAATGCATGCATTGTTTTTTGAGAAACAATAATATTTAATTCACCAAATCTTGATTTGCTGATGCCCATTGGGACTTGATCTGTTAGAGCCCCAATCTTAACTTTGCCTAAAAACGTCTGCTTCTCGGCATCATTATGGCTAAAAAATAAATCGATGGATTGGCCAAGGGCTTTGTTTATTGATTTCGTTTCAATATATTTACCCGTTTTTGGATCTTGATAGGAAGCCTTGTCAATAACGATTGCGGCGGGATCAGCTGGATTTTGCAATTCTTTCAAATCAGCTCCTATCCTTTTCGCATAGTTTTTGAAATCCTTCTCATCCAGCCCGTATAAATTGATGTCATAAGCAAATTTGCCATTCTTAAAGACATTTTCATTAGTTGTTGTATCTTCCAGAAAATTCTCCGGAACCATCCCCTTATCGACCCAGCTTTCCAGAGTCAGCTGTTGGACAAGACTATATTTCGTGACATGATTAAGCTTAGCTAACGGTTTAAGTTTGTCTGTATTTCCGCCCGGACTGGATACTTGAATATCATAATTGATGTCTTTCCCGGCTAACTCCAAGGATTTCTTTAAACTCGTTGTAAAGAAAGACACGGATAAAACGAGAACAATACTAATGATAAGTGAAAAGAGCGTGGCTCGATATCTTCGTTTATTCCTCTTTAAGTTTTTCAATCCAATTTCGGCTTCCATACCGAATAACTTACGAGACAGCTTCGAGGTCTTTACTGTTCTCCCTGATAGTTTGACATCGTGTGTTTGACGAATCGCATCGATAGCAGAAACCTTGGATGCTTTTCGGGCAGGCAAATATGTTGAAATAAAGATCGTTATGATCGAGATCCCGCATGCCATGATGATCGACATAGGTGTCACAACAACTTTCAGCTTCTCTGTTACATCAAGCGCTTCTTCAATATAAGGGTTGATAAACCAGAAGGTCGCACCTATGCCAGAAATGCCTGCAATGATACCAACAGGAATGCTTATCGCTCCAATAATGGCTCCTTCAAAAAACACAGAGGCGCGTTTCTGCTTCTTCGTGGCCCCTGCACTCGCAAGCATTCCTAAATACTTCAAGCGCTCCGAAACACTGATTGCAAAAGCATTATAGATTAAGGAAATTGAACTAATGACAATCACGCTCATGATGATCGCCGCTAAAGCATTCAGAGTAGTCCTTAGGAAGTCTCCTCTCGTCACACCATAGTAGCGGAGAAGACTATTATGAGTAATCACTTTATCAATATGATTTTCTTTTGCTAATGTTTCAGCATGATCAAAAAGGGCGTTGTTCACATGATTTAAAATGACAAATGCATCCACCCTATCCTTTTGATCTAACATATTTTGATTGACATAGCTGAAGGCAGCAGGGCCCGTTTGCCCAAATTCCCATGTCTGTTGTTTCATAAACCCTGTAACCGTAAATGTTTCCGCCTTTTCTTTACCCGATGAATCTCTTTGCTTTGTACCTACTTTTATTTGATCGCCTATCCTGTATTTTCCTTTCATCTCATCAGGAAGGACGATTTCATTTTTTGTTTGCGGCAGGCGCCCCTTAGTCAATTGAAACGGAAAATGCTTAAAGCCTTCTGCGTTATAGGCTTTTATGAATAAAGAGGGCGTGTTTTTATTGTTTGTCCCTTCTATTGTTCCATTAGCAATATTCTTTGAAATGATCAGTGCCTTTGTTTCTTTGTCCTTTTTGATCGTTTTTAATTGATTTTTGTTAACATTTTTATAGGATACATGCCAATTTCCGTCCGTTGCCATCGTTTGTCTTTTCATTAAGTCCAAGAAAGATATACTTAACGTTGCAACAGAAGTGATCATAGCCACTGAAATAATAACGCCAATAACCGTTACAAGCGTTCTTCTTTTGTTCTTTTTCAAATGTCTGAGCGTCAGTTTATTAACGATGTTCACGAGCGAATCACCTCATCCTTAGTCATCTTTCCGTCTTCAATCGCAATAACCCGATCCGCTTGCAAAGCAATTCGTTCATCATGGGTAATGACAATCAGTGTCTGGTTATACGTTTTGTTAAACATTTTCAGAAGTTCCATAATCTCATCGGTATTCTTGCTGTCTAAGTTTCCGGTAGGCTCGTCCGCCAGCATAATGGCAGGGGTGTTAATCAGCGCTCTGCCGATTGATACCCGCTGCTGCTGCCCTCCTGAAAGCTGGTTCGGCAAATGGGTCAATCGATGTTTCAACCCCAAAATGTCAACCATTTCATTGAATTGTTTCTGATCAACCTTATGGCCATCTAAGAGCATGGGAAGGGTAATATTCTCTTCCACTGTTAAAATGGGAATAAGGTTATAAAATTGATAAATAAGACCGATTTGTCTGCGTCTAAAGATGGCTAACTCCGTTTCATTCAGTTGATAAATATCCGTATTATCGACGAGCACCTTGCCGCTTGTCGGCCGATCGACTCCCCCGAGCAAATGAAGCAAGGTCGATTTTCCTGACCCTGAAGGACCGATAATCACAACGAATTCTCCCTTTTTTACTGAAAAGGACACATTATCAAGCGCCTTGACCGCTGTTTCGCCTTTGCCATAAATCTTGGTCAGATTTTCTATTTGTAAAATACTCATGTTATAACCTCCACATTTGATGTTGTCTTTAGTCTACCTGCCTTAAGTGACTATAAGGTGACTTTGGAGTGACAATTTAGTCACTTAAAATCAATTCAGCAGCAGCACCGGCAAAATATCTTATTTACTGCCGCAATAAAGCCGATGAAGATCTAAAGCTTCATTGACTGCAATGATCTGCCCCTATCCAAAATCATTCCGTTCAGACATTCATGATCATGTATCTCCGCTGCGATTATTTCGGGTCACGGGTTCTAATGAATGAAAAGCGTTCTCTTGTCTTTTGCATTATTGTTCCCCACTCTGCCTGAAGTCTTTTTATCAGCTCATCATGCCTCAGCCAGCCAATCTTAAGGATGAATATCACAAAAAAAATGGGCCTCACAAAATAGAGGCCCTAGGATATAGGAAAAAGACAGTTCTGCACAATGAGAGATCGATTGATACGGCAAGGCAAAAGCATTCGGGCAAGCCGAATTTTATAAAATGATGATCATGATCCTTCAATCTTATCTTCTGCATTTGTATTCATTTGTATATCTTTTCCGCTTCATCTAACCTACCTTAAAAACTCCTTTCTGACTGTCTAAATTTATGGGGCCATTATAGTCCGTAGATATTTCCACTTGATACGCATATATTCAACTACGACCTTAATAACCTTGTTTCTTAGACGGAAATCTAGCTTCTTGATGGAAGAACTTTAATAATACTGTTAAAAACTAAACGCCCTGCTCCTGTTTTATCATCAATAAGTTTTCTTCAATTGGTAATACTCCAGAGTGTTTCAGTAGCTCATCCTCATTCCAATTTCGTTTCATAAATCTACTTTCCTCATTGCCATGGTAATGGAGTTTTCTTATGTAAAAAACAAAGCCACCGAAAAGGTAGCTTTACTTCCAATAAGCCCTACTATGCCCGACCATAAGATCAGCAGCCACTTACAATTCATGTGATAAAGTCCGTGTTGCTTTAACAAATATTTAGTAGCTTCCAACCGGAACCCCCCTTTACTTCTTTTTGTAATTGGATTTTTTTACTTTGTTTTTTATATTTAAAATCGCTTCAAAAACTAAAGCCACAATTAGTCCAATTATCAAAATTGTAAAAGACGACATTAAATCCTTTGAATAATACATTGAGTAGATACTATTTATAGCCAATAGAAACAGGTAAATATAAAATCCAAATATCAAACCTTTATTTGAATTTACCACTTCATCTTCTGACATTTTTTTAAAGAAAAATTTCAATTTTATACCCTCCAATTATTTCTAAAATCTATAAAATTACATATAAAAATGGTTGACCTCCCCATTTGGGTAATATATTATTAATCAAGAAAATACTTACCAAAAAAGTATGGAGGTTAAACATGAAAAAAAGACTGAACCCTTTTGTATTTTTCCTAGTTGCTGTTTTAATGGTTTCTTTTGTTCTTCCACATAATGTAGATGCTAAAACCACCAAATATTATTCAGAAAATAATTTAAACTCCAAAGCGGATGAACTAATTAGTATTTTAGAAGAATTAGATAATAATAATATTGATATGGAGAATCTTGATAATAACACAGAAAAAAGCCTAAATCACTTAAGTTATAAAACTAGAAAATTTTACAAATCATATAAAGATGCTGTTGAAAATGGCGAAAACGGTAATAAATTCATCGTTGGTAAATATTTGAATATCGATCAATCTAAACTAAGTCAATCCAATTCAAAAATTGCACCTCGTATAATATTACCATTTTCATACAAAAAATACAAAGTATCTGAAAGCAAAATTAAAAAAATAAATTCTCTTGCTAAAAAAGTTGGATTGGGAGCAGGACTTCTAACTGCCATTGCAAAAGCATTCAAGAAGAGTCCCACTTATCGTACGCTTTTAATAGGAGCAGTTGGCTCAATAGGATTACATGCTCTAAACTCATGTGATAAACATAAAAAAGGAATATACATTGAAGATTACAGGTTTGGAGCAACTCACTCATTTCAATGTAAACCAGTTAAATAATAATTAAGATGATGATTAATATTAATCTTAAATCCTCATTATAATCAAAAAGGCCCAAAAAAGGTGGTGACCCCCAAAATAAAGTGTACCCTATAGAGTAGACACATAAAAAATTCTACCTATAGGGGACATTTTAAAACGTAAGGTTGGGCTTTTTCTGTTTCAAAAGTTCAAAGCTTAATAAGAGCGAAAAAAGTATACTAAGAGCTCTTTATGGGAGTTCCTTGACATACAAAACTACACAGACATTAGATCACATGTTTATAAAATTTAATGCGGAATTGTGTGCCTTCTCCCTCTTCACTTTCCACTTCAATATCCCCATGCTGTCTGGTAATAATGCTGTAAGCCATAGCCAGGCCAATGCCGACGCTGTCCTCTCCGGCGTTTTTCCCTTTGTAAAAACGCTGGAATATATAAGGAAGATCTTCTTTTGGGATGCCTTTGCCATTATCCCTAACCGCTATCTCGGTATATAAGGCATTTTCTGAAAAACCGATCGTAATGTTTCCTCCTTCATTCGTATGCTCTACACAGTTTTTCAAAATATTGATAAGTGCTTCGGCAGTCCAATTGAGATCGCCAAGAAATGCAGCAGATTCATTGCCGCTGACTTTGAGCGTTTGTTGTTTTATATCCATAGGAATTGAAACAGACTCGGCTGCCTTTTGAACTAATTCCCGAACGAAAATTTTATCTTTTTTAAAAAGAACGGTTCCGGCATCTATTTTCGAAAGTTTTAATAAAGAAGATACAAGCCAATCGATTCTTTCCAATTGAACGCGGATATTCCGGGTGAACTCGGCCCGTTTTGCTTCATCGAGCTTCTTATCGCTTAACAATTCAGCCATGACCATCATCGAGGTTAATGGTGTTTTTAATTGATGCGATATATCAGAAATAGCATTGGTTAACTTTACTTTGTCTTGCTGCAAAAGAGAACTATGCTCAGAAAGCACTACTGTTACCTTGTATATTTCATTTTTTAAAATACTGAGTTCCCCTTCACGATTGTCGCGGACGTCAAGGCTGTAATTGCCGCTAGTAATTTGACGCAAATAACCCGAAAGCTTTTCGATTTCCCGATAACGCCATCTCGTAAAGATCAAACTGCAGCCATTCAGAACAATAGAGATGATTAGAATAAATATTGCGGCACGATAAGACAGAATGATTCCAGCCAATGCCGTTGCACAAAAGCTAATGATACAGAGTATCAACACTAGCATTTGTATTTCCCGATTGCGCAGCACATTAATCACCAACCTTATAACCGAGACCCCGGACGGTTTTGATAATCCTTGGATTTTGCGGATAATCCTCCAGCTTTTCTCTTAACCGCTTTATATAGACAGTCAGTGTGTTATCGTTAACAAAGTCTCCAGCCACATCCCAAATCATTTCCAGAAGCTGAGCTCTCGTCAGAATTTGTCCAATGTGATTGGCAAAAATAAGCAACAACCGATACTCTAATGCGGTCAAGAGCACTTCTTCATCATTTTTATAGACCTTTCCCTCTAGTGTATTGATACGGATATTTTCAATCTCCATTTGCGTCTTCGGCTGAGTTTGCTTGTTATACCGGCGGAGGACAGATCTTATTCGGGAGAGCAGCTCACGGACCCGGAACGGCTTTGAAATATAATCATCTGCTCCCATATCGAGCCCCATCACAACATTTACTTCGTCATCAAATGCTGTTAGAAATATAACCGGTTTGTCGCTCTTTTTTTTAACAAGCTCACATAAATCATAGCCGCTCCCGTCAGGTAATGACAGATCAAATAAGCATAAATCGATCTCATTGATTTTTTCTGCCAGCACTTTTTTTGCCGATTCGGCGTTATGACAAAGAATGGTTTCATAGCCCTCCTTTTGCAGGGAGAATTCCAATCCGGAAGCAATGGTATGATCATCCTCAACCAATAAAATTTTCATCAGCAACACCCTTACATTGGTTTATTTCGCGGCGCTTGCTTAAATATTTTACACGCCTGCCGCCCTAAATATAAAGTCATTGATGCTAGTCTACGATGCAGCAGAATGATTGCAATACATGAACGCAATTGGATTGGCAATAGATAAAATCCCTACTGCTTAATATACAGATCGTCTTCTGCGTTTCAACAAAATCAATAATAAAAAATGCGGCTACCTTAAACATAAAGTTGTTTAACACATTCGACCCGCTGCAGACGGTTTTTATCCAATAAAATTTTTATACTGTCGACAGCATTATTTTCAATGTACCAAAGAAGGTAAATGGGGTCTTCTAAATCCTTATCTATTAAACATTCAAGCGATAAAAGGACTTCTTTTTTTAAATAGACATCGTATGCCTTAAATATTGTCTTTTGATGAGGATCACATAATATCTTAATCCCATAAATGCTTTCAATTTGTTTTATGATTGACGCCGAATGCATCATAAGGACCCCCAAACATGACATATCGAATACCGGAAAAGAAACATCATCATATGGAACTTGCCAACGTTAAATATGTCCATACTAACTCCGCTTTCTCTTTCAATGCTGTCTTTAGTCTATATGTCGAAAATGACTATAAAGTGACTCCTAAGTGACGATTTAGTCACTTAAGAATATAAAGGGGGTTCCTCTGTTCAATATTGAGCAGAGGAAATTTATGCTTCATATTTGTCTCATGCGTATTGATGAAATAAAACCGTATCCTTAGAAATCCCATCATATACAAACATGAAGGAGACTGAAAAAGGATAGACAGTTAAAGTTGAAAAACGAGGCAGTAGATTGGGAGGGCGTTCTTTGAAGACATCTGTATTTCAAGCTGTTAGTAAAGAACGTGAAGAGCAGGACAATCAGTGATTTTTAACAGAGAAGCAATCCATAAAAATGGAATCGTGCAGCTTCTCCCCTTTTCCAAAGAGCAGAACACCAACAATGTATTATTATGTAAAAGAAGTATTTTTTTCCATGATGTCATTTGACTATACGCTTATAACCGCCATTCCATAAAATATAAAAAAGCTATTAATCTTATCAGATTAATTATTAATAGCCCTTATTTAAAATAACGATTCTGTTTAGATAGGTAGGAGATAGGGGTGACTAAACAGATAAACTCAAGAGGAAAAAAATGCCTTTTCAATTGTCCTTGTTGTTCCTGCAAAGGTAAAAGCCTTTTTGATAGATGCGAATACCCTAGATGCAAATGTAAAGAAAACTGTGAGGTAGAAGTTGAAGTTGAACAAGGTGATATTGATGTTCGTCAAGGTCAGTCCCAGACGATGGGCAATCAAACCCAAAACCCCATCGAAAGCCAAGGTCAGACGTTAGGCAATCAAACCCAGAACGGGACTGAAAGCCAAGGACAGACTTTCGGTAATCAAACCCAGAGCGGAAGTGAAAACCAAGGACAGACTTTGGGAGACCTGACCCAAAACGGGAATGAAGGCCAAAGTCAAACGTTTGGCAACTTAAGCCAGAATGCAAGCGAAAGCCAAGGTCAAACGATGGGTAATCAAACCCAGAACCCTTCGCAAGGTCAATCAGGGTCTATTTTGAGCCAAACCCAAAACCCTTCGCAAACCGGGTCCACCGTAACCCAAAATCAGAATCCAGTACAAACTCAATCAGGTTCAGCGACTCAAACCCAAAGCCCGTCGCAAACCGGATCAAATCAAACTCAAACAACTGGACCGCAAACACTTCAAGCAAACCCAACGAATAGCAGCAGTGCAGATGTCACTCAAAATGTAAGCGGCGTCACCGTTAATGTGCCCGTTAATGTCACTGTCGACTGCGGATGCGGAAAGGGATTTAAATGTGAGAAACAGCAGCAACAAGCATGCTGTGACTGCTGTGCAAGGGCACTGGGCAATCTGCTCAGGCAGGTACAACAATATCAATCAACAAACTTAGAGACAATTAACATTTATTTAATTAATTCTCCTGCTCTAGCAGAGAATCCGGTACTTGACCAAACCATTACAAATGTGAACGACTGTGCTACCGTATCATTTGCAACAGGGCCAGTTGTAACAACACCATCAACGACAGCACAATTATGTAAAGTTGCCGGCTTTTCAGCAAGTACCCCTGGTTTAATCACTTTCTTAACCAATTATGCCAACGCTTGCACTAATAATAACCCATGCACCTGTAATGGAGACTGCGGTTGTGGTTGCGGATGCGGCCAGTGCAATTGCGGCAACGTATTTTGCAGCTGTAATACTTGTGCAAATGGCATCGGAGAACAACTTAATCTTCATACCGGTTCCCTCCTTAATCTTGTTATTGAGGGGGTGCCAACTCCTATAGATGGGGTGCGATTATTAAAGGTTTGCGATTGTTTAGCCTTCTTTATGAACGATGCGACTTCAACCTTCTATGTGTTTACACTATGTTCCATCGTTGCATTTACACCTGCAGCGCCCGGTCCCGTTTGACCAATGCTTCACGAAAATCTTATAGTTTTATTGAAATAATAATAAGAAGGGTTGTCAGCCCTTCTTATTTTCATTTTCTTCCATTTGCCTTTTCATTATATCTAAATGTGATTGTACGCTATTAATAATTTGTTCACTTAATAATTTGCCGTCAATGACTGGTTCTATCATATCTTCCTCGCTTACGACTTCGCCATTTACAATATGCCGGCTTTGCGTTTGTGTTTTTCCCTGAACTTGCTGGCTGGACATGCTTTTTGCGTATTCTTCTTTTTTACGGGATAAGAATGTTTCAATCTCCTCTTTGAATGATTCTTTCATTTCCTCCATTTCATGTTCCAGATTAGCAAGAAATTCATTTTTTAAGCTTGTAAACAACGCTTGTAATTCTTCTGAGTTCATCTTATTGCATCTCCCGATTAAAATGATAATGACTTTTGGATTATGATATGAAAATTAGGCTTCATATGTTCAAGTTTTCAAAATCGGGTTGCATTAAGTTTTTACCTTTTTTCTTTTTGGACAATAGCAGCAGTGAACTGAAACATTGGCGTATCCCCGTTTATCACGACTAAAGCCTGCCATACTTTTTCATCACTTCAATTAATTGTTCATGATCAATCGCTTCTACCGTCCTCCCATGCGGTTTGGCTAAAGGCATCGACTCAGCTGCAACTAAAGCATTTACTACAGCTTCATCGACGCTTTGGCAGACAGATTCGTAAATAACATCGAATAATTCGTCATTTAAACATTCCATATGCCATTTTTCTTCGCCTATCTGTGGAATATCCATTTCATTCGCAACAGAAAAGGCCAGAAATATATCGCCTGAATCATTTCCGCCAGGAGTTCCGTTTCTGCCTATCCCTATAGCGGCCCGTTTGGCTACCCGTTTCAATTGATGAGGGAGCATTGGAATATCTGTTCCAATAATGACAATGATTGACCCGCGCTCTTTATTGAAAAGAGGATTTTCAGTTAAATGCTTTCCGACAGGCACTCCAAGAATCGTAAGCCAATCGCGAATGCCATGATTAGCTTGAACAAGCGCACCAACCGTGTACTGTTTGCCGGCTATGTTAAAAACACGTGAAGACGTACCTGTTCCCCCTTTAAAATCATAGCAAATCATGCCAGTTCCGCCTCCTACATTCCCTTCTTCGATCAATCCTGATGCCGCAGATTCAATGGCGGAGATGACGTGTTCTTCCCGGATGTGCTGACCGTTAATATCATTCAGAGCACCATCATACGTTTCGGCAATTACCGGCATGGTCCATAAATGATTCTCACTAAATTGCTTCTTATATTGTTTGATCATCCATTTGGTCACTGCATGATGGGCTATTCCAACTGAATGGGTATTTGTTATGCAAATGGGACTTAGAAAGTATCCACCGTCATTAATCCAGTGAGTCCCTGTCATTTCTCCATTTCCATTAAGACTATAAAAACCTGCCCAAACAGGCTCCATTTTTTCCTTTTTTCCTTTTGGAAGAATAGCTGTGACCCCTGTCCTGATAGGTCCGCAGCCAATGTTGACGGGCCCTTCTCCTTCAATGAGCGTTGTATAGCCCACCTCTACTCCAGAAACATCCGTAATCGCATTGTGATGCCCGGTTTCTCCAGGAAACGGGAGCCCAAGATCTCGTGCTCTTTTCTTTATTTTCATATTGATCCTCCTGTAACATTCCTCTGATAAAAGTCATGATAATTTGATTCTCTTTGCAATGCTGTATACCTTTTATACTTCATTTGCTGATTCCTGCGGTTCATTTGACACTGGCTTTTGGATTCGCCATAAACTCGATTTGTTTTTTAAGTAAATGAAATAATACAGGCTTGCCCCAGTAAATATAGCAAACGATATAAGCAAATCTTTAGATGACTGCTGGGTCAAAGCCAACCCGACGCCAACAATGACAATAATAGGCGGGACCGGCCAAAACGGCATGCGGTATGGTGGATTAAGAGTCGTCTTCCTTATCCTGTTTACAAGTGCCGAAATCGCTAACAGCCCATAAATGGCGCAGATTAGTACCGATGAAAACGTTATTAAAAGGATAAACCTTGAAGCAAAACAAAGCAATGCCCCTATGATGCCAACCAATAATGTTGCCGCCAATGGCGAATGCCATCTTGGATGTATACGCGATAACATCCGATTTACCGCAGGAGGCCAGGCGCCTTCTTTTGCGGAACTGTATATGATCCGTCCATAAGAGAGAAGAATGGCAATGGTTGCATTATAAATGGCCAGTATAACCCCTATGATGATCATTTCATTAACCATTGGGCCGGAAACCGCGGTAATCATATAAGACATTGGCGTTTCGGAACTAAGAAGTTTCGTGATATTAGGAGAGCCAAGGACAACCGCAATCGCCGGAACCACTTCAAAGAGTACAGTGACCCCTAGTGCCGCTAAAATCATCATACCGATTGCGCGTTTGCTCCCGCGGGTTTCCTCGGAAAAGTTGACAGCTGTATCATAACCATTGAAAGCGAACAACGCGGTTACAATACCGGCTATAAGAGCACCAGCCCCTATCGGCGACAGTCTGCCGTCTGTCATGGCATGCGGCTGTGAAAACAGGATCGAAGCAGGCTGATGCAAGTGAGCAAACCCTAAACAGCTAAGTACGATTAAAACTGCAAGTTCTGCCATTAAAAATATACCTGTTATAAAGCCGTTTGCTGTTATTGGAAAAATTGCGATGATCGCTGCACTTACCATTGTAAGGCAGCCAATCAGGCTCGGATTTAACTCAGGAAAAAAAGAGTGCATATAAGTCCCAACACCCATAGCAATTGCCGGTGTCAGTACGACTGCTTGCACAATGACAGCAGCTAACACAAGAAAACCTAAATAATTGCCCAGAACTTTCTTTACGACATCGTACGGCCAGCCGGCAGCAGGATATTGACTTCCCAGTTCAGCATCGCAAAACCCCATGGCTAATGCAATAATGATTCCGGCCGCAAAACTCCATAGAATACCGGTACCCGACACCAAAAGAAGTGCGGGAACAATAATAAATACCGACGATGCTGGTGTAATCGCTGATAATGTAATGGATAGGTTTCCAAAAAATCCGAGCGACTTTTTTAACTTTGCTTCCTCACTAGTCTCTTTCAAATCGATCCCCCCTATATCTGTTTTTTACTACTTTCCAGCAGCAATTAACGGCTTGATGCTTTCGATAAAGCGTTATCACTATTTTATATGGCTGGAGAAACGAATTCAACATTGATTAATGAAAATTATGAATATTTTAAATGTGTTTTTGTCAAATTTGATCAAGCATTAAATAATCTGCAAAGCTTCTTTTTATTTTACGATCATTTATAGAGCATTTGTTTAATTTTTAATAGATGAGATAAAGACCTCTTTCAAAATGATTCTTTAAAACATAGTTTGTACTATACTACTCTTTGCAAAGGAGAAAATAAAATGCCGCACTGCAAAAAAGCAGCCCGTATACTTGGCGGTAAGGTTAAAAGCTGTTCGCGTACAAGATGTGAAGTTACAAAAGAGCGTCATCTTCATGCAACGATATTAGGCAGGGATTATGAAACCGATCAGGAGTTTGTCTTTGAATCTATAGATCAGAAAGGCCGAACACTTAACACTGTAGAATTTACTGTTCTGCAACAAGAGGTTAATCCTTTAATTGATGCTCTGCGAAAATATGGATTTAAAGTGACCGCCGTCCATAACCACTGGTTGTTTGACCAGCCGCGTCTGATGTATGTTCATGCTGAAAATGTGGAAAATCCTTATGTTGCTGCAGAAATGCTTTCTAAGGTTTTAACAGTATTAGAGAATTAATGTTTATACTAAAAAATTGATAGAATAAGGCACTGAGAATGATTTGCTGCACTATTTCCCCAAACAGGGGCTTTTATCTCATTCCCTGGCACATAACAAAGCCTATCCTCCAAAGTAAAGGGGAATAGGCTTCATGTCGTTCTAATAAAAGATAAATAAGATTTGATCAGCTTCAGTTCCGCTTTATCCGGCATCTTCCCTGCTCTTTCTCAGGCTTAAAACCAAATCTAAAGCCGCACGCTTCACTGAAATTAAAAACAATTATTCAGGATAATATATCAGCATAAAAAAGCTTGCAAGTTCTTCTGTCTCATTCGTATAATCATGCTGTCCAGATGGTGTAAAATGCAAGGCATCCCCGGACTTTAATCTATATTCCTCTCCTTTTAAACCAACCTTTAGTTCCCCATGTTTAATAAGTATGTACTCCTCACCTGCATGTCCTGCTGATGTATAAGTAAAGCCGGGGTTAAGTTTGACCAGGTAAATTTCGAATTTCTTTTCAGGGTGATAGGGAAACGGCGTATAGACAATATAGTTGCCATCAGCATCAATCACTGGCGATAATTCCTCAATATTTATTTTTGTTATCTTTGGCTTCTCCTCTTTCAAAAATGACGAAAAGGAAACTTGAAGGCCGTTTGCTATTTTCCAAAGAGTTGAGACTGTCGGATTAGATTTTCCTTTTTCAATCTGAGCCAGCATCGCTTTGCTTACCCCCGTTAATTCGGATACTTTATCTAAACTTAATCCCTTGCTTTTTCTAATTTTCATCAGATTATTCGCGATAATCTCTTGTATAGGATCCATTTTTACTCTCCTTTAAATATTGATTGCCATTTATTATTAACATCCTATTGTATGTTATAATGAACAAGTGTATCATATCATTTACAAAGGGAGGGAGAAAAGTGATTACTAATAATCAATTCGTCCGAACAAATGAAAATGCCTTAACGTTTAAGCAAGGAGTCAAAGACTGCATACCGACATGGTTAGGGTATATAAGCGTTGGTTTTGCGGCTGGAATCGTCGGTGTATCTTCCAAACTGAGTATAGTCGAAATCACATTGTTATCGGCACTCGTTTATGCCGGAGCTTCACAATTTATCATTTGTGCGCTGCTTGCAGCCCATAGTCCTGCTATGGCTATTATTTTAACCACTTTTATTGTAAATTTACGAAACTTTCTGCTAAGTGCAACACTCGCCCCTCATTTTACAAAATATTCTTTAATGAAGAATTTAGGCATCGGCATATTTGTGACAGATGAATCTTTTGGTCTGGCAATGAACAAAATCGCCAAAGGTGAAAAATTAAATGACCACTGGATGAACGGCATCAATGTCTCTTCATATATTATTTGGGTCCTGTCTTGTGTGATTGGAGCCATCTGCGGCAATTGGATTCCTGACCCAAAGGTTTTTGGCCTGGATTTTGCTGTAACAGCCATGTTTGCGGCTTTGCTTGTATTGCAGCTGCAAACCCTTGAATCATCCAAGCTGAAACATGACTTATTCTTAATGGCATATATGGTCATTGCAATGATTATTTTTTCCTTTTTTGTCCCTTCGCATTTAGCTGTTATTCTATCGACACTGATTGTCGCAACCATTGGGGTGGTGACAGATCAATGAGTATCGATTTATCGATGATCCTTTTAATACTCGGATGTACAATGGTCACCGTTATTCCGCGGATTCTTCCTTTTGTGGTTGTCCGAAACGTTCAATTGCCTGAACCTGTATTAAAATGGCTCTCTTATGTACCCATTTGTATTCTTACCGCGCTTGTTACAGAGAGCTTTATTCATCAAACGAACGGTTTCCCAAAATTCGAATGGCCGGTCTTTACAGCCATTATTCCAACCTTTTTAACCGCTGTCTGGACGAAAAGCTTAACCGCCACAGTCATTTTCGGAGTGATTGTGATGGCCCTGTTAAGGTTATTTATTTAAAATGAATGATTCTGATAGAAAGTAATTTTAAGGATTCCATGCTGCCGCTGCTCTAATTCCAGAAGCGTTGCAACATCTTTCTGCTGCACGTCTGATTCTATTTTTGAATAAACTCCATGCGATCTCTGGAAAAACAAAAAACATTGTTTATGTTAAAAGAAACCGATTCACCATTTCGTTTAGGTGAATCGGTTTAATTTATGATTGATTGAACATCCGCCTTCCATTTTTCACTCTGCCTTTTTACGATGTCTATAAAGACTTTTAGGGCAGGAGATAACCATTTGTCTTTATGAAAGGCCATGTAAGTAGATAACATTCTGTCACCCCCAATTTTTTCAGCTGTTAATTTTCCTTGTTCCAATTCATTCTTAATGGCAATGTAAGGCAGAACTGAAACACCCAGACCGCAGATAATGCATTGTTTGATAGCTTCAATGCTCCAAAGTTCGATTTTTTGTTCACTCTTCATTTCATTTTCTAAAATCCACTGATCCAACATTTGCCGGTAGCAGCATCCTTTTTCAGAATATAATAGGACCTGATGATTGAAGTTGTTCATTATAGACAAATTTGGCGAAACGGCTGCCATCGGCTCAGTGTTTAATTTTTCATAAATAAGCGCTTCCTCAAATTCATCATTCGAACCCACAATAAAGGCTAAATCTGCATTTCCGTTTGCCAAATCGCTGTACAAAGCGGTCGGTTCCAAGTGTTTTAATTGTATATCTGCCTTTGGACAGGTTTCCTTGAACGCTTTGATGACCGGAGGGAGCCGGTATATCAATAGAACCTCGGGGGCAGAAATAACAATCTCTCCTTGTATTTCTCCGTTTTCCGATGAGATCTCCTTTATATATTTATAAATGCTGAGCATTTTTAAGGCGTGCGGCAATAATTGGTTACCAGTTTCCGTCAAAAGGACCTTTTTCCCAATTCGGTTAAAGACCGGTTGTCCTAATTCATCTTCTAACGCTTTGATGTGAGAGGTTATTGTTGATTGGGCATACCCGAGATGTTCCGCTGCCTTTGTAAAACCTCCCAAATCAATAATTGTTTTAAATGTGATCAAATGGCGGATTTCCATATTATCAATCCTCCCATCGTTTTTTTCGATCATTATAATCTAATATATCAATTTTATTAATAATAGTCATTTTATTAAAATTAAGATAAATCATTCGGCTTTTAAAGGGGGCAGACCTTTAATGAACCGAAAAATGGCCTTTAACAAAAATAAAATGCTTGGTCCATTGAATACTTTGGCATTCATTATGCCTGCAGCTTTTGTTTTTATGTGGAGCAGCGGGGCAATATTTGTAAAGTTCGGGCTCCATTATGCAGATCCTTTTATTTTTCTATTCCTCAGACTTTTCATTTCTTCATTTATTTTATGGGGAATTGTTTTCTATCTAAAAACCCCGCTCTCCTATCATGCCAAGGAGTGGGGATATACTCTGCTGACGGGAATGTTCATGCAGGCTGGATACCAGATTTTCTTTTTTATGGCACTTGCCTATTCCATTTCACCTGGAATATTAACCATTATTTTAGGTGCACAGCCAATTTTGACGGCTATCTTAACAAAAGAACGTAAACAACTTTTGCAATGGATAGGTTTAATTTTAGGTATGACCGGCCTTATCCTCGTTGTCAGCGACTCCCTTTTTATTAAAGCGGTTAGCCTAATTGGCATTATATGTGCTGGATTATCGTTATTGGGCATTACGATTGGAACAATCATGCAAAAACGGATACGAATGAACCAACCCTTGAATATGGCTATACAATATACAGGCAGTGCCGTTGTACTTTTTTTCTTAGTTTTGCTTTTTAAGCCATCCCTTCATTGGACAATAATGTTTGTTATTTCATTGTCTTGGATGGTTTTGATTGTCTCGGTCGGGGCAACGGTTTTGTTGTATCTTATGATTCAAAAAGACAGCCTTACCAACGTGGCCAGTCTGTTTTATTGTGTCTCGCCGGTAACATCCCTTTTAGATTTTTTTATTTTTGGAAGCACTTTAAAATGGCTGGCGGTTGCAGGGATGATTCTAATTATTATCGGATTAATTTTAGTTAATCGAAAAAGAACCGCTGCATCAAAATAATCTCTCGAATATCCCGTAAAAATCCTTTCAATCCGCCAAATTGATTAAATACTGTCTTTTTGGATAAAACCCCTATTCAGCTTTTGCTGCGTGCTATGGTAAAATATTAAATTGTGTAAATAACTATAAGGAGATTGGTTATGAAGGTTTCAAAAGATGTTCTACTCTTTGCAATCCTCATACTTAGCTTTGTTATGATTGCCCCAACATTAAAGGTAAATGCTTTAAAGCTGCCAATAGGAATAAAGTGGGTATTAGCTAAACAAAAAGCACATAAAACGGCTAAAAGGATCCCCAAGAGTTTAAAAGTTAAAGGGAATAGCCACAGAATTGACCTAAATAAATTTAAAGATAAAAATGGACAAACACCTAAAACCGAAAGCAACGGTACATTTAAATATGGAAAATGGATCATTGTGAAGCTGATCACTCGTCATTTGGCTTATAACGGCCATAGAAAAAAGTGGCTGCTAAGATACAAATCAATTAAAAAAGCATATTTGGATAAACATGGCGCCATAGTCGGACAATAAGACCGATTTTCGTGTTATTTCCCGATATGATAAAAAGCCCATAATAGTATGGGCTTTTAACGCTCTTTCATTTACTGTATTTTTTAAGGCTGCCACAGAAGATTCCATTTATTAGTCATTTCAAATGAGCTTCTTAGGAAAACTTCAATAGGGTAATTTTTATTGGAATGGGTTTAGCAGGTGTTTCTATTACCGATAAGAACAAAAACGAACTCGATTTTTTTAATTAAGAGGGAACGAGTTTTATTGTTCCTATAAAAATTTTTATTTTATTTGACCAATAGATTTTCAATGTACCCTGCTATCTCTTCCGGTTTCGTTGTTGGTGCAAACCGTTTTACGACATTTCCATTTTGATCAATTAAAAACTTTGTAAAGTTCCATCTGATTTTTGATCCTTCTAATAGGTCCGGCATCTTATCCCGTAAAACCTTGTAGAGTGATCCCTCTTTATCAAAATCTAAATCTTCCGGCGCCTGTTCACGCAGGTATTGATATAAAGGATGTGCATTTTCCCCATTGACGTCGATCTTTTGGAAAATAGGAAAAGTCACATTGTAATTTAAATAGCAAAAGCTGCTAATTTCCTCATTGCTTCCCGGCTCTTGTCCTCCAAATTGGTTACATGGAAAACCTAAGATCGTAAATCCATTTTCTTTATACGTTTCATATAATTTTTCGAGCCCTTCATATTGAGGCGTAAATCCACATTTACTGGCTGTATTCACAATCAGCATGACTTTTCCTTTATAGGTATCAAGGCTAATTTCTTCCCCATCTGATAACTTTGCTTTAAATGAGTATACTGACATATTTTTCTCCCCTTCATAAATCAATTTTATTTAACCGGTCGTCAACCATTGTGCTGTATTGGCACTCACTGATAGATCATTCATGATTAGCGGTAAAGCGATATTCATTAACGCTTGATTCAAAATCAAGGTAAACATCTTGTAAGGATCGCCGCAAAAAGTAAAGTTCTATAAAATTTTTAGAAGGCTGTGTTTGTTCATTTTCCATCATTCATCTTACCCCTTTGCTCCTGAATACTGCTATTTGGTCTGTAAAGTTTTAAAAACCGCTTCAACTCGGTGAACAAGGGGTTTACATTCTTCGATTTCAGCTAAATATAACAACAAGGACTTAATCAAAAACCTTCTTGGTTCATTTTCATGAATTTCTTTCTGCAGGGACTGAATCGCCAAAATGGCCTCTTGCCGTGCCCCTTCACGCATCGATACATTTTTGATCTTTTCCTGAAGTTCTTCCAAAAGTTGATCGATTTGTTCTTCCGGGGACTCCGGTTCGAGATCTGCTTCAAATGCTTCGTACTCCCCCATCTCCCGAGAAGTCAGAACGGGTTCCAGATCCCTTGTGTGATGAATCATGGCATCAAATCGCTCAACAACAAAACGGGCAGCGCTTTGAAAATCGATATCCTTATTTTCATGAACAGCCAGGTAGGTATATTCCCTCAATGCTCCTTGAAACATGAGAGCAAGATCCCAAATATACAGTTCCACTTTCTTCCCGTAGGCTTCAATAAGGCAATCTTTGTACCAATTCATCATTGTAGCCCTGATTCTTTTCATTAGCAATGGAATTCTGGGATTGTCGGGTGGTAAAGCCTTACGCAGCATGATCATAAAATCTTTGTTTTCACGAAAACCATCAAACTGCACAACAATCTTTTGGATCAGCCTTTCCTTGGGGGACAAAGATGAATCAAGATTGACATTCACAGCCTGTTGCAATATTTTTTTGTGATTATGCTCGATGACTTGAATCAATAGTTCCTCTTTAGAATCAAAAAAGTTATATAACGATCCTTTTGACATCCTGCAGTCATTTGCAATTTCCTGAACCGATGTGGAAAAATAACCCTTTTCCGAAAAAAGGCGAATCGCCGACTGCATAATTTTTTCTTTCTTATCCATCACTCCACCTCCTTATACCTTTTTGGGATAGTCCTTAACCTTTGTATATCCTTCTAACAAAGGATTTACCCTAACTGTATGACCGTTTAGTCATTAATGAACTATATAGTCAATAACTTATTTTTATTATAATTGACCGGGTAGGGCCCCGTCAACCAGTAGGTTTCTCATAAAATCAACTCAAAGGAGGCCTCAGAGTTTTAATTTCACTCGAGACCTTTTTAACTTCTCTTTTAAATTAAAGAGAACGGTCCTATGCTTATCTTTTTGTATGGCTCTATTATGTGTCTACAGACAAAACGCGTATTTTATAATTAACGAGATTCTAAAAGAAAAGCGCCCGAATACTGAATAACGCTGGAAATCATTTTATTCATCTCAAAGTTTTCCGTCTTTAAGAAGTATCTTTATTTCCGGTTAGTACCTGTTAAAGGAAATATAAAGAGTTATACATGCTGCCAATCCAATCTGTGACCATACCAAACAAAGCACTAAGAACAGCAAATCCCCCTAAATAAATCGAAAAGATTCGGTTGTTCATAAATTCTATTATAGCTATGGTAAAACCTGCTATACTCAAGATAATCCAAAAATATTCAAATAACATGCCGCCAACAGGCTCAGGAATAATACAATAAAAATCCACCCAATAGCCCAACCAGTGTAAAATCCATAAAACCATTGCGACAATTGATACTTTATAAGGTTTTTTGGACTCCTTATAGCCATAATTAAAGTAAAAACATGAATATGGCTGTTTAGCGTAAAAAAGCTCTTTACCTTTGTGTCCGGTGTTCGCTATGTTATTATTAAACTGAACCTCCTAAACTTCCCCAATTAGAAACAAGACATTTTCAAAGTTTTATAAAGATAAGAACCCGTTTCAATATCTCATTTAAAAAAAGTTAATTATTCTATAATTATTCATTCCTTTTTTCAAGCTGATCTAATCGGTGTTTTATAGACTTTATCTCTTTCCTTAAATTCTCTAGTAAGTCTTCTTGATTTGCATTCATTGATTGCATAAAAAAGGAAAATAAATTTTTGATGCCCCAATATATTACTAAAAGAGAAAGGATAAATACTAATCCTAATATAGAAAAGAATAACACACTACCCATGGTCAAACCTCCAAATAATTAAGTTCACAGAGCTCCTTATCAGCGAATTTTACATATTGAACACTGTGAACTCATCAAAACCTCCTCGAAAACAATGAAAGGATTAGCAAAGACATAAATCCTATATAAGAAGCCCCAGCAAGTGATTTACTTATAATTGAACCTTTTTCTAATATCAAATATAAATCCATAAATAAAAAAGCTGCAATGATCATTCGAGAAAGCAATAAAGCAAATTTTTTATTGTTTTCATTTAACTTTTTTGATCTCATAAATGCAACTTCTATGATCAATGATTTACTTCAATTGTAACATTGCCCTTTTCGCTTTAAAAAGACTCTTATCACGCTCGGAGGGATTATTTCATCGTCATCGCACTTCTTCCTTTGTCAGAAAGAATGGTCCGTCAAATGACAACCGAAGACATTCATGAAGATGCAGAGATAGAAAAAACTTTTTAATCCTAAACAAACATAAAAAGCCTTTCCCAGGTGATCGGTTTTCGAATTTAGATGTGTGTAAAAAATTAGACCCTTAGCGAACCACGGAACCCCCTGGCAGCATAGTAGGATTCTGCGCCATTGTGGTACACGAAAACGTGCCCGTAACGAAAATCGCAAAAAAGGGCACCGCCGACTTCTCTAATATCAGAGGGCGTTTTCACCCAGCTTGACGTTTTCATATCGAAATTTCCAAGTTTCTGCAGCTCTCGATATTGTTCTACCGTTAAAAGTTCAATGCCCATGGAAGCTGCCATATCAATTGCGTTATTTTCTGGTTTATGTTTTTTCCTTGACTCCTGTGCTTCACGGTCGTAACAAACACGTCTGCGGCCTTTAGGACTTTCCGCCGAACAATCATAAAAAATGTATTCGTCCTTCTTTTTATCATATCCAACAACATCCGGTTCACCGCCGGTTATTTCCATTTGATTGAGCGACCACAGTTTTTCGTTATTAGCTTCCAGCTTCGCTTGGACTTTTGCCCATTCTAAACCTTTATGCCGGTTCATGTTTTTCTCAAAGCGGTCTTTCAATAATCCAAGTAATTCTCTACGTTGTTCCAGCGGCAACTCTTTTTTATTGCTTATATTGGTCATGTTATATTCCACCTTATTAATTTTACTCATAATAGTTTTAGTATATATAAGAATCATTTAAAATAATTATTTAAATTTAGTTAACAATAAAAAGAAGTAACGGGAGGTCGGCCGATCGCCTTAGGAAGTACCTTCTATTATATCATGAAAATTCAGCAAATAGTCTGACAGGCGCCATTTAAAAGTCGTTTTCTTTAACGTTTTCCAAACCATTAATAATATTTAAGACTTCATTTTTTCCTTAATTAGGAGTTTTAGCATGGAAATAACCGTTTAATAAGAGATGGTATTTTCCGATGTATTGCAAGAACAAAAAATACCATTAAATTCCCAAGAGTTAGTTTTAGTTGTTTTTCCTCCTTCAAAATCACCACATTTTCTAATCTGGGTAAAATCCATGTAAAAATACAAATACACGCAAGTCCTAGCCTTCTCTTGTTTCTCGACAATTCAAGTGTAAAGGATTAAGGTGCTTGCGTGTATTTTTTTGTTTTAATTTTTCTCATACCCCAACAAATATTACAGAGCCCAAATAAAAACTCCTATTATTGGGAGCTTTAATTATCTCGTTTAGTAATTTTTTTCGAGTAATTCACCTTAATATTGATTAGTGATGCAATGCCTAAAATAATTGCAGCGCCAATGACTATTCCAAATCCAAGATGTTTGTTCTCAATGGTAAACGAAACAATAAAAGCAATAATAAATAATACGCTAAGAATACTGTTGATAATATAATATTTTTTATTCACGTTTACGCCTCCTGACATATGACTTGTCAGTTATTCTTGTAGTTGTTTTACCCTTGAAGTTTTTGTTTTTGCAATAAACAAATTTAATCCTCTTAGTCTTATTTTTCTTAGGGCTGCGCTTAATATAAACCTTATAAGACAAGTTAGAATGGAATGTTTCTCGGTAAGAATAAGCTGCGTTTCCTGCAAACGGCGCGACTGCTGCCCCAGTAATCCCTAAGAAACTACTGACATTCATACGCAGGGTAACAAGCTGCCTTAGCTGATCTTTCTTTCCCAGTTATAAGACCTGTTGCACCTATAATAATACTGACAAAAAGGTAAAAATCCATTTTACATCTTTTCAAAGTCAAATACACTTCTTTTCTAATAAAATTGCTTTCATAAGTATATTCGACACCGACAGGCAAAATTTAAACAAAAAACCAAAAATGGCAGCAAACACCCATATAGGTAGTATTATCACTTACACAACATCCCCATACATATAGCCTGAATCTCGTTTTATTTTTTCAGCAAGCTCTCTGCAATGTTGCAAGTAAGCAATAGTACATAATATGGCACTTTTACTTACACAGTTTATATTACACTTCCGTTTTACAGCATTTTTATAAATTGGCCGAAAGAGTCACTTAATTTATAGGTATTCTCTTCTTCACTTGAACTTTCTAATTCTAAAGCATTATCCCAATAATAAATTCCCTTTTCTTCTTCTTGATTTATTAAAACTAACAAACCTGAGCCATAGTCTGCTCCTATAATAATTGTATTTTCTATCATATCTTCTTGATATTCTTCATTCCAGTCTCCTAAATCATAATTATCCTCTAAATCTAATCCAAATAATACTCCTAACACCATCTCCTCGTTTGCATCTTTTATCGGTACTGATTTGTATTTTTGCAACTCCTACATTATACTTTTTTTAAAAATTCCCTATAATCGTTTGGTAATTCAAAACCAATTTTCTTTTCAAATTCTAAGACTTGTAACTCGTTTTTAGTTCCAAATCCTTTTATTTTAGCAGTCATTTGTTAATAAACCTCCTAAACACTTTTTCTTCTAAGAACCGCCAATATTATTTCTTTAACTTCAATGATTTTGTCTTACCCCAGATTAATCCAATTTTATTTGTTTTTAATAACATTTTCTTTGCAATAGATTAGGAATGCAATTCAGATTTTCTGTTTTTAACATAATCAAAAATGACAGCCACAGCTTTCTGAAAAAACTGTGGCTTTATAAATGCTTAATTTTTATAAGCCCATAAATTGTGTTTTAAAATTTATGAGACATTCTAATTTTACCTTTAATTTCACATTAAACTATTTTAACTATTGCTTTTTATTTCTTCATACCATAAATCAAAAATATCATCTGGCAATAATTCATCATCCTCTGAGTAAACTAAGTCATATTTATACTGTCCTTTTAAGCTATTTTTTTTAACATCATAATGCAACTTCATTTCTGTTGGCATTTCTCTACCAAACTCTTTGCAATATTTATGAATTTCCTGCAAATCTTTAATCCCAATATCTAAAAGTGCCTCTTGTCTCTCCTCTGATACATTTAAAATAGTATTTTCCTGATCATTTTCTCCTATTATAGCTTCATTAACCTTATGCTTTAAAACAACCTTATTATTTATTCTATAAAAAACATCAAAAGCATACATCTCCGGCTCATATGAGCAATAAATATAAATATCATCTGCTTTATTATGTACATACTCTAGACAAATTGAAACCATATCTGCTTGCAAGTCAGAAAAATAATCTTCAAATACCTTTGTCACAATTATCACTCCTAATTTCTGAATACTCTCTTTTTAACAGCACCATCAATTTTATATATCACTTCAAAGCTACTTGGCCTTAGTTCACTTCCATCATAATGCACTTTAACTTTAACAGAAACTTCCTTACCTTTAGAAATTGCTTTCGCCCATTGGTTTTCTAATTTTTTATAAATACTCAAATTAACTTTGCTAGATTGTGATACAAGATTATCCAGTTCCGGTGAGCCACCAAATCTATCACCAGCCAAGTGTCCTGCATGGTCACCTGGTTGCTTTCCCGGGGTATTGGATTTATGTGGTAACCTCTCTTCCCTTACGGTTAATTTTAAATTGTCAGCATTAAACTCATTAAGCCTTCCTAATTCGTCTGTTTTATATATATATTCATATTCACCAGTCTGATATTTTACGTTCGGCTTAAGCCTGCCATTTCCATCCATATGACTGCCGTCTCTTATTATATCATCATTAGGCCTACTAATATTACTCGAACTTTCTTCGACTTTGCGAGCGGTAGCACTCTCGCCGCCTTCTCTACCAACAGCCTTCATCATCGTATCTTTAGCACTCTTGACTACATCACCGACAGTCGTTTCCACTTTCCCTATTCCCGCGAATTCCGGTTGTAAAACCTGCGGGAGACGGATGTCGCCTGCTTTTTTGACAATCTTGTTTGTCAGGCTGAGAGATTGGTTTTTGACTGCTTGATAGCTGTTACGAAAGGCGTTTTT
>NZ_JAFBER010000030.1 GCF_016908855.1 Scopulibacillus daqui
ATTGAGACATTTATGTATGGTGTGCGTCGATTTTGAATACTCAAATAAATGGGATTGAAATGGCGATCTTTTACGAACCGAACTTATGAATGGGTTCACAGGTATCGCTCCTCTCCTAAAATAAGTTCCTTCTTATCCAATTATAGCAAATCATTTCCATTATAAATAAAGTATAATAAAATCAGTACTTTTATCCTGTATCATACATTGATTCTAAAGTCTCAATAACATTAAGGGTGCTATAAATGATAAGAACCACCTCATTGGCGACTCTTGATATGCTGATCAATTAATTCCTTTGATAAGTCCATGACCTAATGTATTATCAAAGCCTCATTCTCCAAGATCAACAGACCGTCTCACGAATCATATCTATGATAAATATCAGACGTTAGATTAATATTAGACTGACGAGTCGCAAAAAAATTGCAATTACTGTCAATAAAAATCCAACCTAAAATTTATTATCCATCATCATCTTGACCTTCATATGTAACCTTTCTTATCAAAAAGGCCACCCTTAATGACAGTGACCCATTCCCAAACTTTTTCTGACTTTCCTTGTCCGGCGAAAACTGTTTAAGTGAAAGGCTTTTGGTCTATTGTGCTTATTTTTAATTCTCCTTTCTTTCTTTTCTTTCCTTCACCAAAATGTACCAACGTTTTATAAGCTTTGGCCCTGAATGCTTGGATCATTTGTCGCTGTCCCGATTGGGTTATCAATCGCATCCATGTCATTGACGTTTCCATAAACGAATTGCTGATTAAAAATGCCTATATGAAAGCCTATTCCATAAGCACTTTTGCCGTAGTAGGTCCATCCAGGCAAATTAGTTTCCCCAACAGAAACAGACGAATTCCGTGCCTGTGAATTAACATTAATTGATCCGAGACTAAAATTAATAGCCACTGTACCTCTCTCCTTTACTTTGTGCCAAGGAAACTCTCTCTTAATTTCTCATAAACGGGACGGGTATCCGATGATCGTCATATTTAAGAAACTGGATTGGCCGTGCGGCTCTAACCTGTCTTTAAACTGACATGACCTTTCAGGTTAGGAATTACAATTATTATATGGGACATGGCTTGGGCGTGTGCATTTATAAGCGGGCCATTTGGACGTTTGGCCGCCAATGAAACCATTTCAAAAAACATTTAAAAAATGGCTTAGTTTATGAAAAGGCCACTTCAATGCGAAGTGACCCCCTTTGACTATTAATATCGTCTATTTATCTTTTTTGCAGCGATGGGCTACACTGCAGCGTTTATTAGTTAATATAAGCGACACCAACGATGATTAACAAGATAAATAGAACGACGATCAAAGCAAATCCTGCGCCAGCACCATAGCCGCCGTAGCCGCCAAAACCGCCGCAGCCGCAGGCACCGTAGCCGCCAAAACCGCCGTAGCCGAAACCACCAAATCCCATGACTTCACCTCCCTTGAGAGGATACATTATAGCTTATGACATTTTATCCTTTGTGTGTGGACACTCATCTCTATTAAAAACGTTTATTGACTTCCTCAATCAGTCCATTTATCCGATCGTCAGGCGAGCCTGTCCATGCCTGTCCATCTTAAAGAAATTACAGACACTTGCCCATTTATATTTTCTAAATGTATAAAAAAACAGCGGCGGCACATATTAAAAAAGAATATATTGTTTGGAGGTATCAGCATGGGACGAGATAAAGTCAAAACGCAAATGCCTAAAGCTCAGCCAGTGCAGCCGAGTCAGGACATCAAACAAGCTGCAATGAACAAAAAACAGCCTAAGGGCACTTCGGAGAAATAAGGCTTATGTATAATGAAGGCTTCCGTTTATAGCGGGAGCTTTTATTTATGATGTGAGGTCAGCAAGGAGCAATATGGCCTCAGGTCATCAAACGGCTGTCCCGAGACATCTTTCTTCACATTTAGTGCAAGCGCCATTCACTTATTAGCCTTTAATTTTTAATTCTTAGGGAAGCCGGGCTGGTCCCACATAATATCCCGATCATCAATGGGAGTATCGAGGTGATCATTATCCATAACCATATTGATGTTCCGTACAATTTCGTGCTTCTCTCCGCCAATACTGCCTAATCCGGAATTTGCTTTACTATGCGAACTCCATCCGAATTGACGATTTGTGCCGTTGAAGACACCGCTTGAGGCACTCATTGATCCTACACTCAGTGACTTAAAGGAGATTTTCAATTCTGGATCAAGTGTTTGGGGCATAGTCATAACACCTTCCTTAAATTATTTCAAAATATCTTATGCCGAAGAGCCCATCTTAGTGTATGGAAAAAACAAGACATACAGACTTGCAGAAAATAATAAAGCGCCGTATATTAGCGCTTTAACCTTGATTATTTTGTTTATCAGTTCTTTTACATCATTCATTAACGCTTTGTTATTTTCCCTAATGATAATCTCTATACCTTGACGAAGACGTTCAACATCAATGGTTCCGCCTGAATTTAAAACATACCCGTCAATTAATCTGTCCAATGCCGCTTTCTCTATGCCGTATTCTTTTTCCATCAAATATTCTCTCCTCTCAAACCGAATGTTTCATTTCACTAAATAATATACCCATCATTCCGTTCTTTTAATGTATTACCCAGAAAGTCTTCTCTTCATACCGGATCGAGGCGGCAGTACATAAAGGTTAGGCGGAAGATATTCAGCTGCAATCAAAAAAACAAAAAATCCTGACTGCTTGCAGAACAAAAACAACAAGATGTTAGAAAAATGTCACCATCTCTAAACTCTTTCTATCCCTCCGCATGCTATCATTTAATACATCATTAAAATATAGCCTCTAAATATGAGAGCCGAGGAACGGCAAGGAATGAGAAAGAATGTTTAATAAAGGCGAAAGAGCTTTGCAAGAAAAGTATGGTACATCGAAACAAGCGTATGCTTTTTACAATAATCAAATACTAAGCTATTTAAACGATGTGATGATTCGTTTTATAGCTAAGCAAGAGATGGTTTTTATTTCAACTTCGGATAGCCGGGGACGATGTGATTCATCCTTTAGGGCAGGATTGCCGGGGTTTGTTAGAGTCATCGATTCGAAAACGCTCATATATCCCGAATACCGGGGAAATGGCGTCATGGCAAGCCTCGGAAACATATATGAAAATCCGCACATCGGTATGATGTTCATCGATTTCTTCGATAGTACCGTCGGACTGCATGTGAATGGCACAGCCAGTATTGCGGAAAACAACGAATTAAAGCACCGGGTTCATCTCGATCCAAGTGTCGAAAAAGACATTGCAGAAAAAGAACAAGACAAACCGCAGAGATGGGTGATTATATCCGTTGAAGAAGCCTATATCCATTGCTCTAAACATATCCCGCTATTACAAAAAGCCAGTAAACATATTGATTGGGGAACAAATGATATTTCCGCAAAAGGCGGAGATTTTTTTAAAATAAAAAATGAAAAAAGGGCGCCGAAAAGTCAGTTACCCTGACTTTTCGGACAACCCCTTATAACTTAATTTTCTCCTCATATACAGTGAACTTATTCATAGCATCCCTGTTAATGTTGTAGCCTATGCCGGGTTTCTCCGGCACTTCAATTTCACCATTTTTTACTGTCACTTCCGGATCAATAATATCTTCCTCCCAATAACGCGAAGAACCTGCGGTATCACCGGGGAGCGTGAATTGCGGAAGTGTTGTTAATGCGATATTGTGGGCCCGGCCAATGCCTGCTTCCAGCATTCCCCCGCACCAAACAGGTATACCTTTTTTTGCGCAAAAGTCATGAATTTGCTTCGAAACTGTAAGACCGCCGACTCGGCCGATTTTAATATTGATCACTTTACATGCACCAATATCAATCGCTTTCCTTGCATCTTCTAATGAATTGATGCTTTCGTCAAGGCAAATCGGCGTCTTCATCTGCTTTTGCAAAACGGCGTGGTCAATCATGTCATCATGAGCCAAAGGCTGTTCAATCATTAACAGGTTGAAATCGTCAAGTTTTTTTAAATGCTGGCTATCTTTCAATGTATAAGCCGAATTTGCATCGACCATTAGCGGAACATCGGGATATTGGCAGCGGACAGCCTTTACAACATCTATATCTTTCCCCGGTTTTATTTTAATTTTAATCCGTTTATAGCCTTGGTCTAAGCATTCTCCGATTTTTTTGATCAGCGCTTCAGAACTTGGCTGAATACCGATACTAATGCCTACATCAATTTTGCTTTTTTCTCCGCCTAACGCTTTATAGAGCGGCTGGTTCTGTTCTCTGGCATAAAGATCCCACACTGCGCCTTCAATTGCAGCTTTCGCCATGTTATTTCGTCTGATTGGGGCAAACCGCTCAACTAAATCATCAGGATGATGGATGGGCGCTTTTCTCAATAATGGGATTAAAAAGTCCTTTATGATATGTTCGTTTGTTTGAACCGTCTCTTCTGTATACCAAGGAGATGAAAAAGCAACGGATTCTCCCCAGCCGCTGACCCCCGATTTGCCGACAATCTCAATGACGAAAAAATCCTTATTAACAAAGCTGCCAAAGCTTGTCGCAAAAGGACTTTTTAATGTCATGTTTAGTTTTCTTAAAATTATACGGTCAAGATGCATACCATCCTGTTTCCCCTTTCAAATCATAAATCTAGAAGCTGTTTTTTCACAAATATGTAATGATGAATAGATTGATGATCAAGATGTTTTATCACTTGAACGCCAACAAAGCCCTTTGATAAAAGCGCCTTGAAAATTTTTCTCGTTTTTAAGCGCCAATCCAGAGCAAGGTCCAGATCGCTCTTTTTTATTTCTTGAAATTTTGCGGGAACGGGCACGAGCCATGTATCCTTTTCTTCTATTGATTCAAGCATACTGTTTTCGACATCATCAAGGCAAGGCAATGGTTGATTTCCTTTAATATTAACAAGAGAAGGGATATCTTTGGCATACTTTTCTTCAATGGTGAAATCATTGTTCACATGACCGCTGTTAATCCGCCATTCAACTCGAAAACGGTCGCTCGGCAGGCTGCCGTTCAATGCATCATCCATATCACCGTATAAATGTTCCGTATAGTCAGCTGCAATCCCCCGGCATTTTGAAAGGTTTAAATATGCATTTAAGCTTTCAAGCGGATCAAACGTCCAAGTGATAAGATTGTAACCTCTATCTAAAGCGACTGTTTGCTGTTTTTTCTTTAAAGAAAATCCGATTCCCTTTTTCTGAAAATCAGGATGGATGCCTGTCATATGTGAACAGAGATAGACTTGCTGATTGGAAAACCCAGGAAAACCATAATTGAATCCGACCATTTTCTCATTGTCATAGGCTCCTAATATAATACCGCCGTTCTTAGCAACGGTTAAAGTTTGATGCGTTGGCAATGGCGGGGTTCCCCAAACTTTCTCTTCCAGTATCGCCAATTCCTTTAATTCCTCGAGGCTTTGTAATTCTTTTATTGTAATCGATGTCATTAACCCCATTCCTTTACTTATGGTTATACGGAAATCATTATACACTTAACCCCATGCTGCGAAAAACACCCAATCATGAATAAAAAAACATTGAAAGCAAAGAATGGCGCATCAAGATTTTCATTAAAATAATGAAAGAGACAGCGGCTAGAAAGCAAACGACCCTTTAAACACGATACATTTGTGGTATTAGATTTACCAAAGAAATCTCCGAAAAGGTTATGAAAATAAAGTCAATTCTTAAAGATGAATTCTATATGAATCTTCCTGCTGAAATCACAGTAGCTGGTTCAAGTGGTGTTGGTATACTCGAATGTGATCAAGATCCCACCGAATTATTTTCAACCTTAAAGGAATTTGCTTCAAAAACAACACCGATAAAAGCTTTTTTTGGAGAAGTTATGCAGTTTCCATATACTAATATTTTCTTTTTTTCACTACAAAATAAAAAACCGTTCCGTGAACTTCATGAAGAAATAACAAAATCGAAAATCCATTTTTCAGAAAATCAATTTCCTTATAAACCTCATTGCACCCATATTCGGCCAAATTCGCCGATATAACCACCAAGAATTTATGATCTTGCAGTTGGTAAAATTGCCAACTGCGAAAAATCCAAAAAACCCGCGTTACTACAGTATTTTTAGTAGGTTAATAAGCTTGTTACTCTCACTCTATATATAGAGCAAGCATTGTTACCCTTCCTTTATAAAATTTTCTCTTCGAATTTGCCATCAAGGTAATCTAAAATAATTATATATGGTTAATTTGGTCTAAATGAAGTATGTACTCCTGGTAAAACTTTATATCGTCTAAAATTTAATGCATATGCCTTGCCTGAAAGGTATGCAACTCCACCGTTATTTTTTTCATCTTTACAGAACCGCTAGCCGTTGAATGTAAAGCCCCTAAACGACCCAATGGTACATCTCTCTTAAACCCAGAATGATATCTTAGTTTTACAGTACCTATAAATTTATACGGCCATGCTGTAGCGGGCTTAACAGACCAATATACAATCCTGCCTGAATTACCTGCTACAATACTTGCTCGTCCCCCATTCCCGATAACTGATGAACGCGGCATAATTTTATTCTCATATGCTGCGACACTATTAGGATTATTAAAAATAATATCAGAAACCTCTGGATCATCCCCGAAACTTCTAACAGTAATGTCATCATCCTTATAGACAATTACCTTTTTGGGATAATGCATCTAATTCCTGATCAGCTTTGTCTTTGGCAAACGTTGGATTAGTAACTAAAACCAAAGAAAAGATCATGACAAGTGTGGATAAAAAATTTTTTCTCACAAAATTCCCCTTTTACCGATGATTTATAATATTATATATAATGTACCATAAAATAAAACTGTGGGGCGGTTTACTTTGAAAAAAAAATGATTATTTTAGGGACTTATTAAAAGGACATTGTAAAGTTGATAATATTTCTCCTCGAAAACCTAGATTTGAAAATCTTGAGGACCTAGTAATTATTCATGTTAAAAATCATTTGAAAGAGGGGGTAGATTTGGAGTGCTTTAAAATTTTAAATTACATTCATCAAACAGTTGTGCCTTTAGGTATAAAATTCGATCAACAGCTATATTTATATCCAACTGGAAATAGATTAGATAGGGTAGCGATAACCTTTAACAAAAATGATTATGAGCTTCTAAACAAGAAACTAGAAAAAGGAGATATATAAGTAACTAATAAAATTTGTTTCAACTTCAACCAATCGTCTGTTCGTGATTTTCTCTCCTTCTTTTTCATTATAGGGCTTTCAATTGATGCTGCTAAACAAATGAAATTTTACCGAAACAACTGTAGATAAGCCACACTGCTAGTTTACATCATGCGCGTTATCAGAACTGATGATGAAAGCTTGCTTTATACCGCAATCGGGTCATTTTGTTGGAATAAGAAACAGAGCCATGGATGTTAAAAAATCAAAATGGCAGTGTATAGTCAGGTTGACATTATATCAAAGATGAGATGAAAGGAAGAAACTCCAATGACAAGGCTTGAATTGCAGTTGTATGACTATAACGAATGGGCAAACAGACAAATTTTTAACCGACTTAAAGAGCTTTCAGAGGATGTTTACCGTCAAGAAATTCAAAGTGTATTTCCATCAATATCTCATGTTTTGGCTCATGTTTATCTTTCTGATCTTGGATGGATAGAAGTTTTTTCTGGTAAAGACATGAACCATGCATTGATGTTGCAAGAGCAATTAAAAGATGAAACAGAGTTAAAAGAATTAAAGGAAATGGAAGCAATGTTCCTTAAACTATCAGAACGATACAAGTTGTTTTTCAGTCAATTGGGTGATTCAGACAAACCACTTGAAATTAAGAATCCAAATGGTGACTTAATGGAAACTAGTGTGTTTGAACAAGTGCCCCATGTCACGAACCATGGAACATATCATCGTGGCAATATCACTGCTATGTTACGACAGATGGGCTATGCTTCTGTTCCTACTGATTATGGTCTTTATTTATATTTGAAACAAACGGGCGCGATTGTAGGAAAGGACTTTAGTTAACATAACGCATCTTAGCGGAACAAATGAAAAGAAAATTAGTCTGATAATTTAAAACCACGATCTCGTGATTTCTTTTGATTTTCAGTGACATTTGAATGTTGCTTAAAAAGGATAATATCGTGCTATATATCATAAAAAAACCTTTTATTTTCGATATGGCATAAAGCGATCAGGGGATGAGTTAACCGGTCGCTTTTCTTTTTATATAAAGTAACGAAAGTAAGTTCTGGGGGTTCTCAGAGAAACCAGGATGCCTTTTCTCACTAGTGATCGCCAGATAGTCCTAATGTCATATCGTATTTTCCGCTGTCAATCGTTCATCAAATCCCACTGATGCTTTAATTTCTCCCAATCTCTTCTTGCTTTCTGTTTATTTGAAACGGCTAAACTGATCTCCAGATTTTCAGTTAAATTTTCTAATTTCTCCCTATCTTCTTTATGATAGTTTGACCGGACATACATCCAATTGTCCAAAAATCTTCTCGTCTCTTCTTCCGCTTGGCTCCATGTTCCAGCATTTATTGCTTTTCCAGATTCCCGTATATTTTGATTGAGTTCGCTTATTCCAGGACCTCCGCACCCGGCTAAAAATATGCAGATTAATGCCCCGTACATAAAGTTTTTCATTTTATTCACTCTCCATAAACTGCTGGATTTTCTCAATGAAACATAAAATATTTGGGTAAAATGAAATCAGGAGTGATTGTATGTTGAATTTTGCTTTCAGATATATTTGGACACCGATTGCTGTTTTTGTTTTAGGTTACATTCTTTTAAGATTAATGGGCAAAAAAGCCGTATCTGAGATGACGGGTTTCGAATTATTATCGGTCTTAATCTTAGGTACCGCTATTACAGAACCGATTGTTACAAAAAGGCTCGGCGTTGCCTCTTACTATTCAATTGCCATTGCGGTCCTTTATCTTATCTTCTCAAGATTAAGCCTTTATAATCCTTTAAAGCGCATATTAAATCCAAGCCCGACTGTTTTGATCAGGCACGGAAAAATTGATGAAAAAGGATTAAAAAAAGAAAAACTGACTGTTGAGGACCTGCTGGCAAATCTGAGAATTAAAGGATATTCCAAAACGAGCGATATTGAGCTGGCCACTATGGAGGATGTTGGACAAATCAGCTTTTTGCCAAAGGCGGATGCAAGACCTGTCCAGCCGAGTGATTTTCCTTTAGTCACTAAACCAACTTTTATCAATATCCCGATCATTATTGACGGCACTATTATTGATCATAATTTAAAGTACCTTAATTTGGATCGCAGCTGGCTGTTATCACAGTTAAATACTTACCAATTAGGTCAAGAAGATATAAAGAACATCACTCTCGCCACCTATAATCAAGAGGGAACGCTGGACGTTGACACAAACCATAGTCCTGCTCAAAATCAAGGCGCCTACAACTATAAGCCAGGGTCAGAGAACTAGAAAAAATAACTCCCCTCAAGCATCCAGATTCCTTTTTTGATCTGTCTGCCTAAAGGGGAGCCTATCAGATATTGCGGGGAGGTTTTTCTTTACTCACCATCTGCTCGCGGCGCACTCGCAAAACCAATCTCCCGATGAGCACCGTCACAAAACGGTTTGTTGGATGATCGTCCGCACCGGCATAGTGAAACGGCTTTTTTCGTTTCAAAAGCATGTCCTTCCGCATCTACGAGATCAAAAGAGCCAGTAACAACCAAAGGACCGTTGTCATTAACTTTAATATTTGCTTCTGCCATCATAAGCACCTCCTGAAAATATTTTGCGCAGGACTTCACCTCAATAAACAATCATCCATTATTTATAGGACATCTGGTTTTAAATAACTTAATCATCGTTAACAAAGGCCGCCTTTTTCAAAACGGCCTTTTAAAAACAGGGAATCCTTCGTAAAAAGGCAAATAAAAATTTTTAGTAAATGCAAGCTGCCCCTACAATAACTAACAAAATAAATAAAACAACGATGAGCGCAAAACCTCCGCCGTATCCTCCAACATATCCCATACCATCAACCCCTTTGAAAGATATGTTACTATCATATGGGCTTAATGGCATTTTGACATGGCTGACTTAAAAACACATGGCTTCAAGCTTCTCACAGCGGCGGGATTTACGTTAATACTTGTAAATGAGCCGTTTTCTTATGGATGTATCTCACAAGCTCTACGCTGATATCGTACCGCAAAAACGGCGTGATTAAATAAATGCCGTTGAAATAGTTCAGAGCGGCATCAATTAAATGCTTGGCGATAGCAATACCTTCTCTTACAGCATTTTCGCGGTCATTTCCCCATTGCGCCATTTTTTCGCGGACGGCATTCGGCAATTGAATGCCAGGGACTTCATGATGCAGGAACTCTGCATTACGAGAACTGACCAAAGGCATAATGCCGATGTAGAATGGCACATCAAGATGTTTTGTAGCTTCATAGATGTCTGCTATTTGCTGCTCGGAATATACCGGCTGCGTCATAAAATAGTCAGCGCCTGCCTTAATTTTTCGTTCAAGACGGCGGACCGCTTTATCTAAATGGTGAACATTAGGGTTGAACGCGGCACCCACAGAAAAAAATGTTTTTTCTCCTAACGGCTGTCCCGAATAAGAAATCCCTTGATTAAATTGTTTGCATAATTCTATTAAGCCGAACGATGAACAGTCATATACAGAGGTAGCACCGGGAAAATCACCGATTTTAGTAGGGTCTCCGGTAATCGCCAGAACCTGGTCAATCCCTAATGTATGCAGCCCCATCAAATGGGACTGCAAGCCGACAAGATTGCGGTCGCGGCATGCAATATGTACAAGCGGACGTATATTCAATTCGTTTTTAATGCTGACAGCTGCGGCGACATTGGAAATTCTCGGTGTAGCCAATGAGTTATCCGCCATTGTTAAAGCATCTATCCCCGCTTCCTTTAAGGCCTTAGCCCCCTCCATGAACCGGCCGAAATTAAGGTTCTTCGGCGTATCCAACTCAACAATTACTGATGCCCGGCTGCGAACGATTTGGTTTAGTCCCGGCTCACGCGTCTCATTGTCAGACTCTCTTACGGCAATCTGCTCTATCTCTTGTTTGATGACTTTATGATTAACCGGTGAATAGTTTGACAAAGTGCGGCAAATAGCTTTAATGTGATCAGGCGTTGTTCCGCAGCAGCCGCCGATTAATCGTACACCCTGTTCAGCCAGCGCTTCAGCGTTCTTCGCAAAATAATCCGGTTCAGTTCGATACCTCAGATGGCCGTCATGATATTCTAATAGTCCGCCGTTAGGATAAGCGGAAAGATATGAGTGCTCGGGTATCGGAATATTTTCGAACGATTTAACCATATAATGCGGACCAAGCCGGCAATTTAAGCCGACAACATCGGCTCCGTCAGCTTCCAGCTTTCGAAAGGCTTCGGAAACAGGCATTCCGTTTTGCAAAACCCCGGGCTCATGAACTGATAATTGCGCAATAACAGGCAATTCAGTCTCTTTACGTGCTATAGCAAGCACTTCTGTCAATTCCTCAAAATCATAGTAAGTTTCAAGTATAATACCGTCAACATTCTCTTCCATCAAAACAGAAAACTGCTCAATAAAGCTTTCTTTTATATCGCTTAAATTCACCCTTTCCTTTTCGACGCCGCGAATCGCGCCGATCGTCCCTAATATGTATGAACGGTTGCCGGCTGCTTTTCGGGCAATACGGACGGCTTCTTTATTTATCGTTTTCACATCCCGTTCAAGCCCGTATCTCGCCAGTTTTAAAGCATTGGCTGCATAGGTGTTGGTCTGAATTACCCGAGCGCCTGCGTCTATATAGGCCATATGAACGTTTAATACTTGTTCAGGCTCGGAAAGATTCAATTCTTCAAAGCAGCGGTCAATGCCGTTGGCATACAGCATCGTCCCCATTGCACCATCAGCTATTAGAATATTAGTCTTTAATTCATCTATCAAGCCCATCGGTCAGCCCCCTATTCCGATTTCACTTAATCTTTCAACTGCGGATAACGCCTTTGCAAAGTCTTTAATCAAATCATCAGGATCTTCCAACCCGACGGAGAAACGTAAAAGGCCATCCGTGATTCCTCTTTTTTCCCTCTCTTGTTTAGGCATAGCCGCGTGCGACATTTTTGCCGGATAAGACAATATAGATTCAACCGCGCCAAGACTGACTGAAAAAACAGGGATTTCAGCATGTCTTTTAAAGATCCGGACAGACTGTTCATCTTTTAGCGAAAAGGAAAGAACAGCGCCGGGGCTTTGGCTTTGCGCTTCATGAATATCCCGGTCCGCATGATTGTCTAAGCCGGGATAATAGACTTCCTGAACAGCCGAATGACCGGATAAAAATTCAGCTATTTGCTGCGCCGAGCGAGAAGATTGCGCCATGCGGACGTGAAGTGTCTTTAACCCTCTTAAGACAAGCCAAGAATCATCAGGACTCAGCACCGCGCCAATTGTATTTTGCAAAAAATAAATTTGCTCTGCGATTTCTTTATGGGCTGCTACGGCCAAACCGGCAACACAATCACTGTGCCCGGCAATAAACTTCGTGGCACTGTATAAAACCACATCGGCCCCAAGCTCTAACGGCCTTTGCAGCACAGGCGTCATAAAAGTATTATCAACAAAGGTTAGACAGTCCTTTTCTTTTGCCAATTTCGCGATTTGTTTGATATCAGCAATCTTCATCAAAGGATTTGATGGGGTTTCTATATATACAATCTTTGTATTGTCTTTGATGTTTGCAGCGACTTCTTCGATATGAGACATATCAACAAACGTATAATCAACGCCAAAGCGCGGGAGCACTTTAGTGACAAACCGGAAAGTTCCCCCGTAAACATCCTCGGAAATCAATAAATGATCGCCTTTGGAAAGAATCATGAGCGCTGTCGAGATTGCCGCCATCCCGGAAGCGAAGGCAAACCCTTTATAGCCGCCTTCCAGTTCCGCGATAACCTCTTCAAGCGATTCCCTGGTCGGATTTCCCGAACGGCTGTAGTCATACTTTCCATACTTATCAAAATCGAATTGGTGGAAAGTGGAGGTGCGGTTGACAGGAACGCTGACTGCCCCTGTTAATCCATCAACCTTTTGAGCATTATGCAAGAGTTTCGTTTGCAGCTGATACGGCTGTTTCTTCATGATTTCCAACCCCTCCTTTTGCTTTATTAAAGGCTTGATTCAGGTCTTTAATTAAGTCATCCGCATGTTCAATGCCGACGGAGAAACGAAGCAGGCGGTTGCAAACACCTTGTTGAATGCGAATATCTTCAGGGATATCTGCATGGGTTTGCGTTGCCGGATAAGTAATAAAACTTTCTATTCCGCCCAAACTTTCAGCAAAGGCAATTAACCTTAAATGTTTTAAAAATGGATTGACCCATTCTTCTTTTAAAAGCCGAAAACTGATCATGCCGCCGCGTCCCGGATATAAGACATCTGTGACGGCTTCGTGGTTTTGCAAATAATCTGCAAGTTTCCGGGCATTTTCTTGGTGCTGTTTCATTCTTAAGCTGAGTGTCTTCATCCCTCTCATGACAAGCCAGGAATCAAACGGCGACAAGACGGCGCCGGCAGCATTTTGGTAACTTCCTATTTTCTCAGATAAATCCTTGCCTTTCGTTACAATTAAGCCCGCCAAAACATCATTATGGCCGCCGAGATATTTTGTAGCGCTGTGAATGACGAGGTCTGCGCCTTCTTCAATCGGCCGCTGCAGCAGCGGTGTATAGAATGTATTGTCGACGACAAGCATTAATTCATATTTTTTCGCTATTTCGGCAAGCAATGAAATATCCGTTTCCTGCATAAGCGGATTGGTCGGGGTTTCCACAAAAATCGCCTTTGTTCGATCATTGATCAGTTTTTCTGCCTCATCCGGACATCGACACGCATTATAATGAAATTTAACGCCCCATTTATTGCTGCAATCCTCAAATAAACGGTAGGTGCCGCCGTATAGATCGGCCGAGGCAATGACTTCATCCCCGCTCTTAAATAATGATAGAATCGCCTGAATCGCAGCCATACCTGAACTGAAAGCAAAGCCTTGATCTCCGCCTTCGAGCTTTGCAATAGCTGTTTCTAATTGATCTCTTGTCGGATTTTTGGTTCTCGTGTAATCATACCCCGTAGACTCCCCGATTCCCTTATGCCTGTATGCTGTTGAAAAATAGATCGGCGGGCTGATAGCACCGGTCTTTTGGCAGCTGCGGCTCCCGATTTGAGCTAATAGTGTTTCAATGTTTTCTCTAATCAATGAAATTCCCTCCCTGTAATCCAGAAAAATGGCAACTATAAAACACAGGCAACGGCAACATACAAAAAGGCAGACCATCAAAAGAGGCCTGCCGTCTGCTCAAATGACTTTCTTATCTATCAAAGCATATGAAATGCTCTGCAGGAATTGGCACCTTGCCCGCACTCAGGAAAATGCTGTTCTGAGTGCCGGGCAGGTTGCCGGGCGTCAAAGGGCCAGTCCCTCAGCCACTCTTGATAAGAGTTTCGAAAACTATTCAATTTAGAATGAAGTTTCAGAAAGTATAAATAAAAATTTATCAGCAAAATTCAATTATGTCAACACTATTTTTATTTATTTAGATAAATGTTTGGCAGAATCAGTTAGAGCCTTAAGCAAATTAACGCCGTCCGGACTGCCGAGACCCGTGCAAGCATCCCATCCATGACGTGCCTTATAAGCGCCATGTTCATCTGTGCTGTCATTGTCCCCGCTTGTAATGTCGTGGAAGGCTTTATCTTGAGAAGATAATTGATACAGCTTAGGATTGATAAAACCTGCCGGCTTTCCGATTTTTTCATTAATGATAGCAATTAATCCTGCCCATAGAGGGGCAACCGCACTCGTTCCGCCAACAACAAATTGTTGACCATCAGCAAGAATTTGATAACCTGTCACAGGATCAGCGTCTCCGGCTACATCAGGCACGCCCCGCCCTTTTCTGCTTCCAGGATTGATAGAAGGCGGTACATCAGCCTTTTCTTGCCACTTCGGCAAGTCAAATACGTCGCTTATTCCGCCGCCGGTCGCACCGTTATTTCCTTCATTCCAAACCACTTCTTGTGAAATCGTTCCATTTTTTCCTTCCAGCTTTGTCCCGCCGCAAGCTAACACATACGGGCTTGAAGCTGGAAAATCAACATGGGCTTTGCCGTCATTTACACCGTCAGAGGCGCCGTTGTCACCGGAAGCGCAGCAGACCGTTACACCAAGCGCAGCAGCATCATGGAAAGCTTGGTTCATTGCTTTGATCGATTGCTGAGACCATTGGCTTTCAGGCGCTCCCCAGCTTATTGAAATAACAGAAGGTTTATTCTTTTTATCATGGATAGCGGTTGTAATAGCTTTTAAGAATCCCGCATCAGTATTCGGAGCGAAATAAACAGCGACTTTAACCCCCGGAGCAACAGCAGCTGCTATTTCTATATCCAGAACAACTTCGCCGTCCGGTCCGTTTGGATCGCCTGTTGGTTTATTTTCGCCTCCAGCAACACTGATATCTATCAATTGCGGTTCAGTAACGCCAAGCTTTTTAAAATAAGCTTGAATGTCTTCTTTGCGATAGCCGCCGCCTAACTCAATCATTCCTATGCACTGTTTACTGCAATCTATATTTTCAGGGTAATCATAAAGTTTGGCCACTTCAGTCGGCTTGTAAGAGGCCCCAGACGATTGATTCGCAGAAAATTCGCGGGTTTCCTGGAACATCCGGAAATGCGGCTTCGCCTGCGGACGATTATCAAGGCCAAAGACACCCTGAATAATATCGTTAAGATGGTCAGGAATGTAAACATGTCCAGTGTGGCCGCGATAATTAAAATCCGGATGTTCGTAATGGGCTAGTTCCACTTTAAAGGCTTCGTTAATCGCATTTGCTTTCCCTGATAAAACAACCGTTCCCGCCGGTGCATTGACATCTTCTACTTCAAGGCCGTATTCATTCGCAAATTCTTCAATTTTTTTGATGTCTTCAGAATTTGCACCATACGTGTCGGCAAATTCTTCATGGCTTAAATGCTGGCGCTCTGAAAGCGGCCGGTCTGACAGTTCATTAACCATAGTCTCTAATTTCGATTTAGCCTCATCACGGCGAAGATAGACTGTAACAGATATTCTCTCATTAGGATCAACCGCATCAATTTTCCGCGCATTTTTTGGCAATATGCGCTCACTGCCCTCAAGACGAATATGGTTTGCCATAGTCTTTCATCTCCCTTAAAAGTTTTTGGTAATTTACTATTCATTACCCCAAAAATTCAAAATATTAACTCGTATTTTAGTCTTATTTACTAAGTACTAGTCACGCTGTCCGCGGCTAAAGCATTGTCTTCGCAGGCTCTGACCCTGTAAAAAATTTGCATTAACGGCAAAGCATTTATAAGGCTGTCATAGAATTGTAGATTTCCTTTCCTATTTTTCCTAACGTATCTAAAGCGATATGGGATGCCGCATCTTTGGACAGTGCTGTTATCGTTACTGTCCGATCGTTTGTATACAGAATGCCGACATCGTGTTGACGGCTTAGGGACCAGCCTGTTTTATTTGCCAGTTCCCACTTTGGCATTCCGCCAATCATCTCAGGATCGGGGTCGGGTAAATAAGCCGGCAAGCCATTCCTGATTTGCTGTTTTTTCATAACCTGAATCATCTGCCCGCAAGCATGCCGGGAAAGCATCTTTCCGGTTGCCAGCCTGTTTAATAGCATTGAAACATCCGAGGCTGTTATTATATTTTTCTTATTTGTGTCATAAGGGTAGACGATTAACTTGCGCTGAAATAAACTGTCTTTCATGCCCGCATCTATTAATATCTGTTGTATAGACTTCATACCGACAAGGTCTATAAGCATGTTTGTCGCTGTATTATCACTTTGAATGATCATTAATGTGATTAAATCATAGACAGGCAGCCGGACGCCTGGTGTCAAATGCTGCAAAATACCAGATCCGCCAACAAGGTTTTCCCGCTTCAGCACCACCTCCTCGCTTAAACTGACATGCCCTTTTTCAACAGCTGAAAAAACAGCTGCCATAATAGGGATCTTAATGACGCTTTCAGCCGGAAATGGCATATGTTCATTGTACCCCCAACGCTTGCCGCTATCTAAATCTTCTATAACAACTCCCCAAATGCCTCCCGCTTTCTCAACAAGTGCTGATATTGCCTCTTTTAGTTTGTTCATGACCACCCTCCTGTTTGGATTAAAAAGCAACAAAATTGTCCAATTCTCTTTATTGATTTCTCTATCAGCCAAAAGATACCTCTTGCGCAAAACTTAAAAATATCAATGGATGACTGACTGAAAAAAAGTCTCAACATCCATTTTGCCGCTTCTCCCCCTCTAACGGGATTTTTAATGAGATCCAAAAAAGGGCTGTCCAAAAAGTCAAGTTCATCGACTTTTGGCAGCCCTTTCTTTAAATGCTTATAAACTTTTCATAAAACGATCCATTCTTGTTACAGCTTCCTGGAGTTGTTCAATTGATGTTGCATAAGAACAGCGAACATGCCCTTCCCCGCTTTCGCCAAACACATTTCCGGGAACAACGGCTACACCTTCGGCAAGCAATAATTTTTCAGCAAATTCTTCCGAGGTTAGACCGGTGCTCTTAATCGAAGGAAAAGCATAAAAGGCGCCCCCAGGCAAATAGCAATCAAGCCCTATTTCATTTAAGGAGTCAACAATAAAGTGGCGGCGCTGACGGTAGCTTTGCACCATGTGCCGGACATTTTCCCGGCCGTTTTGAAGGGCTTCAAGCGCGCCGTATTGCGCCATCGTCGGCGCACACATAATTGTATATTGGTGAATTTTCAGCATGCCTTTAATAATGTCTTTCGGTCCGGCTACATAGCCTAACCGCCATCCTGTCATAGCGAAGGCTTTTGAAAATCCGGAAATTAAAATCGTCCTCTCTTGCATTGATGAAAGCGACGTTAAGCTGACTGGCTTATGATCAAAAGTCAGCTCAGCGTAAATTTCATCAGATAAAAGAATGAGATCATGCTTTTCAATAATTTCAGCAACAGCTGCAAGTTCCTGTTCTGTCAATGCCGTTCCTGTCGGGTTATTAGGATTGCAAAAGATAACCGCCTTCGTTTTTGATGTAATCGCTCTTTCTAATTGCTCAGGCTTAAGCTTGAAGTGATCTTCACTTTTTGTATGAACCGAAACCGGTACGCCGCCGGCAAGCTCAACCGAAGGCGCATACGACACAAAGCAAGGCTCAACAACAATCACTTCATCTCCAGGGTTGATAATCGCCCGCAAAGCGATGTCGATTGCCTGGCTTGCTCCAACTGTAACAATAACCTCTTCTTCAGGGTCGTATTTAACGTTGAAGTTATTCTCTAAATAACCTGAAATTTCTTCCCGCAGCGCTAATAATCCCGCGTTTGCAGTGTAAGCCGTATAGCCTTTCTCTAAAGAATGAAAGCTGGCTTCAATGACATGCCACGGAGTGACAAAGTCCGGTTCGCCGACGCCCAAAGAAATGACATTATCCATTTGTGATGCCAAATCAAAAAAGCGGCGAATACCTGACGGCTTCATTTTTTTGACAGTATCTGATAAATAATCTTTCTTTGTTTTTAGATCTATTAAAGTCACGGCGAAACCACTATCCTTTTATCTTCTTGTTCTCCGTCGATAACAACCCCGTCATGTTTATATTTTTTCAAAATAAAGTGCGTAGTTGTAGAAACAACGGAATCCAATGCTGATAGTTTTTCTGAAACAAATTCAGCAACTTCGGCCATTGTCTTTTCTTCGATTGAAACAGACAAATCATAAGTGCCGGACATTAAATAAACGGCTTTCACTTCTGGAAATTTATAAATGCGTTCAGCAACTTTATCAAAACCGACACCGCGCAAAGGGGTTACTTTAACATCAATCATCGCTGTTACCCCATGGTTATCTGAAACTTTATGCCAGTCAATTAATGTTGAATAGCCAAGAATCACTTTGTCTTCTTCAAGCTTATTAATTATTTTTTTTACTTCTTCTTCTTTCAGCTGAGTCATTTTGGCTATTGTTTCAATATCTAAACGGCTGTTCTTCTCTAGTATTTGGAGAATTTCCAATTCCTTTGATTCCATAGGTCACCCACCTGTTTTTCAAATAGTTACTCACACATTATAGCAAACTATTCGGCGAGCAGATGATTTTTTTGTAAATAATAAGGAACCTTTCACCTAAGCAAAAGGTTCCTCTGGATATTGGTTAATAAATGAATCAAAGGCAGCTGTGACCTTTTCTTGCATTCTTGGGTCATGGAATTTGGGATCCAGCAATTCATGTAAAATTTTATTTTTATGTTTAAGAGAAATGGAACTTTCTTTAAGCCTTTGTCGGCATGTAAAAAGAAATTCAAGATAAGCATCATAAGTTTCATCGTATTTTTTTGACAGGCTGTCTCTTATTTTCCGCGCTAAAATAGGACTGGCCCCGCTTGTGGAAACGCTAATGGTTAACCTTCCCCTATTCAATACAGCCGGGAACTCAAAATTCCCTAATTCCGGCTGGCTGGCGACATTAACAAGCTGATGGCTTCCGGCGCTTTCAGCAATTTTCCGGTTCACTGCTCTATCATTCGTCGCAGCAATCACAATAAAGGCGTCAATAATATCTTCTGGCTCAAATACCTTTTGATGCCAGGTGATTTGCCGATTTCGGATAAACGGGTATACAGCTTGAGAAACTTGCGGACTCACAACAGTCACATCTGCATTTGCTTGAACAAGAGAGGCTATTCTTCTCGATGCAACACGCCCCCCGCCAATGACGACAGTTTTTTTCGCCGTTAAGTTGAGATTAATAGGATAATGGCTCATGAATATCCTCTCCAAGCTTAGGAATGAGTTCCCCGATACGCTCTAATAATACGGATTGCAATTTTTTGTGGTAGCCTAGATATTGGCACAAGGTGAATTTTGGACACCGGTTATTTAATTGGTCTATTTCTCTTTGGATGTCTGTCATCAGTATGCCGGTAAAAAGCAGATAAGGCACGACAAGAACTTGTTTGTATCCCGAAGCTTTGGCTTGTTCAAGCCCTTCTTTAAAAGACGGCTTTGCCGCAGTTAAATAGCAGACTTCAACAGACTGAAAACCATGTCTGGTTTGCAGCAATTTCGCAATTTCGTTCATATTATCCTTAATTCCCGGATCGCTGCTTCCCCTTCCAACGAGAAGCACCATGGCATCCTTCGCTGTACGGAGATTGGCGTCATATATTCTTTCAGCCAAAATATCAATAATATTCTCATGAATGCCAAGGGGACCGCCGTAAGCAATCGCTATATGCGGAAACAGCTGTTTAGCCTTTTCCAGTTCTAATGGGATATCCCTTTTGATATGATTTGCCGCAAGAAGCAGCACCGGCTGTACAGCAATTCGCGTTGCACCTCTATGAACACATCGCTTGATGCCTTCGAGAATATTTGGCGCCGCCAATTCCAAAAAACATATTTCTTGAATAGGAATTGAAATTTGATTGATGCAGCTTTCTATAAAAGCTTTCGCCTGTTCAGTTGCTTCCGGAACTCGGCTCCCATGGCCGATATACAAAATCGCCTGCATAATCTCACAACTTTCTTAACTTTTAAGATGTTAACCGTTCTGCTTTATTTTCGGCCGCTTTTTCAAACCATTTAATCTTTTCACGCAGATGAACCACTTCGCCGACAACAATCATTGTCGGATTTTTAATTTGATATTGCTTCGCTTTATCGACGATATTTCCCAATGTCCCGGTAACCGTTTTCTGTTCTTTTGTTGTCCCCCAGTGAATCAGGGCAGCCGGTGTTGATTTCGGACGTCCGTACGCGATGAGCTTTTGTGCAATGTCCGGGAGCTGACTCATCCCCATATAAATGGCCAGCGTGTCAATCCCTTTGGCCAAGCATTGCCAATAATGATCCTCATCCTCTTCTGCTTTCCTATGGCCTGTTACAAATGCGACCGACGAACTGCAGTCTCTGTGGGTTACCGGAATGCCGGCATAAGCAGAGGCGGCTATCCCAGAAGTAATGCCGGGAACCACTTCAAACTCGATGCCGTTTTTGGCAAGCGCTGCTGCTTCTTCACCGCCTCTTCCAAAGACAAATGGATCGCCGCCTTTTAATCGCGTTACCCTTTTTCCAGCCTTGGCGAGTTTGACTAGCCAATGATTAATCGTCTCTTGTTTCATCGTGTGGTAGTTCGGCAATTTCCCGCAATAAATCAAATCAGTTTTCTCGTCTGCGTAATCTAATAATTCATTATTAATTAAATGGTCATATAAAATGGCATCAGCCTCTCTGATGCATTTCATGCCTTTAACTGTGATTAAATCAGGATCTCCCGGGCCGGCGCCGACCAGATAAACTTTCCCCGCCATAAAACCTCTCCCCTCAGTATTTTTTGAATACGCGCTGAAAATGTTAAAGCTTTATTTTGAATTTTTTTATTTCAAACAACAAAAACCTCGTTTTCCAACTTATTTACTTGGTTTTTTAATTTGTTTTTCATTGTAGACAGTTAACAGACCATTGTCAATTAATATTTCAGCCGCTATTTTTAGAAAAAGAGTTTAAAAATTAGTTTGACAATTAGAAACTGTCATGATAAACTCCATTTTAAGTTAAATCATTTGAATAACTCATCTTATTGAGAGTGGCTGAGGGACTGGCCCTTTGACGCCCGGCAACCTGCCCGGCACTCAGAACAGCATTTTCCTGGGTGCGGGCAAGGTGCCAATTCCTGCAAAGCAATTGCTTTGAGAAATAAGATGTTTATCTTATTAAAGGCCTCTCTACTATGTAGCAGGGGCCTTTTTTACTCTTATAAAGGTTCAAAAAATCTTGGACACGAATTAAGAGACATATTAAAAAAGGAGTTGGGGAGAAGATGACAACAGTAATCAGTTCTCATTTAGGTTATCCAAGGATTGGCGAAAACAGAGAATGGAAAAAAACGCTTGAACGATTTTGGTCAGGAAAAATAAACAAAGACACTTTTTTGCAAGACATTGAGGAACTGCGTCTCCATCATTTGCAAAAGCAAAAGGATCAAAACATTGACCTTATTCCAGTCGGCGACTTTTCATTATATGACCATGTCCTTGACACGTCAGTGATGTTTGGCGTGATACCGGAACGTTTTGAATACAGCGGCGGCCCGGTTCCGCTTGAAACATATTTTGCGATCGCACGCGGGAACCAAAAAGCTGTTGCCTCAGAAATGACAAAATGGTTCAATACCAACTATCATTACATAGTTCCTGAGCTTGGCGGAGCCGAACCAAAAATAACTGAAAACCGTCCTTTAAAATTTTATCGTGAAGCAAAAGAAAAGCTTGGCATCAGCGGAAAGCCTGTGATCCTTGGTCCGATTACTTATCTAAAACTCTCCAAAGGCTACAAGCCGGAGGAATTCCAGGCATTGCTTAACAAATTTGTGCCGCTGTATATTACAATTTTACAAGAATTGGAAAAAGAAGGCGTCGAATGGGTACAAATTGATGAGCCTATCCTTGCAACATCATTGGAAGCACAAGATATTGACATATTTAAAGAAACATATGAGGCATTCTCCTCATCATTAACTGACCTTAATATTTTATTGCAAACATACTTCGAGGGCTTAGATCATTATCAAGAAGTTGTCAGCCTGCCAGTACAGGGCATTGGCATTGACTTTATTCATGACGAAGGCGCCAATTGGGCTTCCATAAAAAAATACGGGTTTCCGAAAGACAAAGTCCTTGCTGCAGGCATTATTGACGGCCGCAACATTTGGCGTTCCAATCTTAAAGAAAAACTTGAATGGCTTCAAGAAATCGTTGAAACGACAAGAGTAGAAACACTCTTTGTTCAACCGTCGTCTAGCTTGCTTCATGTACCTGTTACGGTGAAAAATGAAAGTAAATTATCATCTACATTAGCAAATGCTCTATCTTTTGCCGATGAAAAGCTTGAAGAGATCGCCTTATTGACTAAAGGCCTCTGCCAAGGCGCAAGCGCTATTGAGAACGAAATTAACGAAAGCATTGCAGCTGTTGAAGCGATTAACGAATCCATCAGCCGCAATGTCCCTCAAGTTCGCGACGCTATTAGAAACCTTTCAGGATTTTCAAGCAAACGGAATGCTTCCTTTAAAGAGCGCTATAAAATCCAGCTGCAAGAATTCCAGCTGCCGCTCTTACCGACAACAACAATCGGAAGCCTTCCGCAAACACCGGAAGTCAGAAAAGCGAGAAGAGCTTGGAAAAGCGGTGAATGGTCCAATGAGGAATATGATCGTTTCGTCAAAGAACAAATGGATGAAGGGATCAAGCTTCAAGAAGAAATCGGACTCGATGTCCTCGTCCATGGCGAGTTTGAACGGAATGACATGGTTGAATATTTCGGTGAAAAGCTGGGCGGTTTTGAAACGTCTTCTAACGGCTGGGTGCAATCTTACGGCTCTCGCTGTGTTAAACCGCCGTTAATCTATGGAGATGTCCATTTCATTAAGCCGATAACCGTCAAAGAAAGCGTGTATGCGCAATCATTGACTAATAAGCCGGTTAAAGGCATGCTGACAGGACCGCAAACGATTTTAAATTGGTCGTTCGTCCGCGATGATATCCCGCGTCATGAGGTGGCCTACCAAATTGCTTTAGCGCTTAGAAAAGAAGTTGAAACTTTGGAAGCAGAAGGCATTAAGATGATCCAGGTGGATGAACCCGCTTTGCGCGAAGGTCTGCCTTTAAAACAAAACAAATGGGAAGCTTATCTTGAAAAAGCAGTATACGCCTTCAGATTGGCAACATCTTCAGTAAAAGACAGCACGCAAATTCATACGCATATGTGTTATTCCGAGTTCGATGACATCATCGACACCATCAGCGCGCTTGATGCAGATGTTATTTCAATCGAAGCCGCGAGAAGCCACGGTGAAATCATACGCACCTTTGAAGAAAAAGTCTATGACAAAGGCATCGGTCTTGGCGTCTATGATATTCACAGTCCGCGCATACCGGAAGTTAAGGAGATTGAAGATATTTTAAAACGCGCCCTTCAAGTTCTCGACCCTGAATTATTCTGGATTAACCCAGACTGCGGGTTAAAGACAAGAAAGAAAGACGAAGTTGCCGCTTCATTAAAATCAATGGTTGAAGCCGCTAAAAAGATAAGGGAACAACTCGCTGTTTCCAAAGCATAAAAAATGCCTTCAGCAGGCACTGTCTTCAAAAGAAATTGCATGTGCAAACATCCTTACAGGGATAAAAGCGCCTCCAGTTAGAGAAACTATCGACTGGAGGTGTTTTTTATGACACATAAAGAAGAAAACCGCACACATTCCGGTAAGGTAGCATCTTCAGTCAATCCTCAAGGCCTGTCTGAAGATGCCGCTGATCAACAGCCGAAATCACAACTTGAACAAAGAGCTAAGAAGAAAAATACGAAAATTTAAATCTGCAGGCTGCCCTGCGGATTTTTCCTTTTTGTTAATCATTCATTTTCATTTAAATCCTGTTTATTATAGAATAATGTTACTATACATACTTGAAATGCAACTGAAGGAGCATCATTATGTTTGACCCAACCATATATGAAAATCTAAAAGTCGTTATTGAGGGCGCAATATATGAACTTGATCTCAATGGCAGCTTATCGGTTATTGATCGCATTGATAATATTAATTTGGCAAAAATGAACAGAAAGTTCGGATTAACTTTTATGAAAAAAGAGGGCTCTGTAAAAGCACACCTATCACTTAACGCCGATACAAATACATTAGCTTCGGAAATCCTTGAAAAAGACACAGCTTCACTAGGATGCCAGCTTGAAATCACGTTTTATGTTAAAGTCGGGCAACCGAAGACGGACTGTGAATCCATTTTATTTTTGATCAATAAACACTGGAGAAAATACCGGCCGACTGTGACACAGCAATTATCTTATATTTACGGAGAAGATGAAGGGGAATTTCTGAATGCGATCAATATCGTTCTGAATGATCCGATAAACGAATCGCACATTGATGAGATCAAAGATATTTTAGCTGCGGTCATTGATACTTTAACAAGCTTAGAAAATGATTTTAATCCCAAAAGAAAATAAGAGAGCTGTCTTTTTTATGACAGCCCCCCTTAAATTACTCCATTTTTTTATGTCTGCTGATAAGAGCTTCCTATGTTGGCATCTTGGTCATTAATGGATGTATCAACAACATCTAAATCAGAAATAAAATTTAAATTTGCAGGATTTGACATTGCAATGCCGATCGGGAAATAATTATTATTTTGTTTGTAATGAGAGTGCCAGCCAAATACTTGATTTTCACCGTTAAAGGCCCCAAAATTATAAACCGCACTATTAATATTATTTGAATTGAAGGCAATTAAAATGGCCACATCAATCACCACCTTTTTATTTAAAGGCTTTCTTAGTTAGAGTCCTTGCAAAATTGTACCCGGGTTAAAGTCTTGATCATTAATCGGTGTATCAACAACATCATTATCAAGGATAATATTGGCGTTTGCCGGTGACGTGATTAATAAGCCTGCCGGAAAGTTGCTGTTATTTTGTTTGAAATGGTTATCCCAGCCGAAACCTTGGTTCTGTCCATTAAAAATCCCGACGTTATCTGCCACACTGTTAATATTTGTTGTATTATAAAAGATTTCAATAGGCACCCTGCTGTTCTCCCTTCATAAAATTCAATATCGACCCTTTTTATTGATCATCATTTCAGGTCAGTCCAACATCGTTTAATCCTTATTTTTCATCATATTATATGCCCAAATGATTTCAGTGTGAATGGATTGTCAATGTCTATTCGCAGCGTCAATGATCATACTTAATCACTTATCGGATCATGGTGCATAAACTATTTTAATCAATGTTCATTTGCCATTACTCGCTAGTGAACCGTTTGACAAAGTCATGCTCTAATTGATAAAAGGGGGTATAACTTTGGATATCGCCATTCAATATAATAACGCATCGATTAATAGAAGCCAGGGCAACACAGGTTTTTTTAACGGAGAAAATGAAGGGTTTGGATGGGGCTCTCATTTCAAAAGAAACAACAGTGTCGTTGTCATTGGAAATGACGATGATGCCCCGTGCAATATTAATCTTGTCTTTGACAATGATCAGATTGATTTAACAATAAAGGATAATGATTTCAATTTTGGATCTATAGATTAGATTGAATATCTCCTTTTTTTAGCGCTCACTCTGTGTTAAACCGTTTTGACCATTACGCAAATCTAGTCCATATTGGCTTGCCAAACTTTTAGCAGCGGCAGAATGAAAACCTGCACCAAAAAGCGATTACCTAGAAAAAACTTCTAAGCTTTTTTCGAAACTAATGCAAGTGGGATTCCCCTGTTCATTTGATCAATTTATAGGCAACCAAAATATAACATCTTGGGCGATCGTTAATTTAATGATAAAGTAAAAGTTAAGGCATGCACTAATACCCCTATCAAAGAAAGTTAAAAGTTTTGTATAGAATATTTAATAATAGAGAGGTATTTTTTAAATGGCAAGTGATAGTAAGAAGAGCAAAAAAAGGGAGCTGTATCAATGGACAGCGGCATTGATAATAGCTGTTGCAATAGCATCTTTAGTCAGAGGCTTTTTGTTTACTAACTATTTAGTAGAAGGAAAATCAATGATGCCGAATTTACAAGATGGAAACCGTTTAATAGTAAATAAAATTGACTATAAAATGAGTAAACCGCATCGTTTCGATGTGATTATCTTTCACGCTACTAAAACAGAGGATTACGTTAAACGTGTTATAGGTTTGCCCGGCGACAAAATAGCTTATAAGAATGATACTCTTTATGTTAATGAAAAACCAGTTCCAGAACCATACTTAAAGGAAAAGAAGGATGAACTGGCTGCTGGGCAATTAACCGAAGATTTTACTTTAAAAGGTTACACTGGAGTTACCACCGTACCAAAAGGAAAGTTGTGGGTTATGGGGGATAATCGTCAAGATAGTGTTGACAGCCGCAGGTTTGGTTTCATTGACATGAATCAGGTTGTTGGTAAAGCTGTTCTTCGTTATTGGCCGCTGTCTGAATTTGGCTCTATAAAGCAATAGGAATTTTTTACATAACCCTTGTTATAAGAACAGAAACCGATATTGACCCAATAAAAATAAAAAGGGGACGTTGAGCTCGAATCCCAACATCCCCTTATGCTTCAGACTGCGTCTGGAGAATACTATTTCCATTTGCGGCAGATTATCTCTTTCTTGGAATCGTCAAGGTCTGCCAATCCCTGTCTTTTATTTGTTTGGCAATATAGACAATTTGTCCGATGTGATATGAGTAATGGTACATTTGCCGCTCGATCGCCTCTATAACAGAATGCGGCTCATTTCTTATAAAAACAGTTCTCATCAGATCTTCTTCAGTTAACTGAGCGATAACATTGAATAAGCATCCCCAGCCCATCTCCCATTTAGTCATCAGTTCATTTCGAGAGTTAATATCATTAATGAATTCCTCGTCCCTATGACGGCTGGCTTTTTCGCCATCCGTTGTAAATAAATCTGTCCATCTGGAGATCATATTGCCGCTCATATGCTTTATAATAACGGCTGCACTATTGGATTCCTCATTTGGGCACCAATTTAAATCGTTTTCATTTAGCTGATCAATGGCCCTTTCGGCGGTCTTTTTCATTTCTGTAAACCTTTGATGTACAACACGCAAATACTCATTCGCTATTTTATCCAATGAAACGTCCTCCTTATGGAAAGCAGCTGCCCTAGAATTTGTTTGCAAAAAACATGGGAATTCAGAGTGAATGCCCATGTTTTTATATTAATTTCTCAGTTACGCTGATGCATTAATTTTTGGTTTTCGCGTCAGGCTCAAAATACCGGCAATGAGATAGAGAACGGCAGGAACAAAGCCGACTCCTGAAGAAATGAGAGTTGTCAATACACAACCTGCAATAAATAAAACGCCGGCGGCTTTCGGTTTTTTATTGCCTTTAATGAAAAATACAGCAATTAAACCGAGAATCAGCCCAATGATTGAAGCTGCAACCAGAATCCATCCGCCGCTCGTTATGAAATGATTAATATCATCAATATCTTTTGATGAAATTGACCCCTCAATAGTTGTCTGCTGTAAACTTTGTTGGAATTTATCATTTCCTCTCAATGAAATCGTAAATAGACCGAACAGCAACATCAGCGCGTTCAGTATCAGACCGATAACACCCATCACAATTTCCGCAGTCCGTTTCATGAGCGCTCCTCCTTTCTAACCGAATTAACTTGTCACATCTCTCTTTTCAAATATTACGATGGCAATACCCATAAATATGACAAAGTAAATGATCAATACAATAATTGAAAATTCCAGCGACATGCCTTTGGCAGGCGGCGACCCCTCTACATATTTGTATAGATCTGTGTTGGTAAAAAATATGTATTTAACAAATCCTTTATCGAACGCAGATAAAAGACTACTGATAATAGAGCCGGCAAACTGAATAATTATACTTAAAGCAATGGCTAAAGCGTTATTCTTAAAGATCGTTGAAAGCATAAAAGCAAAGGCCGCGATCATAATCAGACCAACGAACTTCGATCCGAAGTATTGAAGGAAATGAGTAAAAACCGAGACATCCTTAAGCTTGTCTTGTTCCTCAAAAACAAAACGCGATGACATGTCATCGATCCCAAATACAATCATACCAACAGTAAATGAAACAATCATTAACAATAAAAATAAGATTAGCGCATTGAAAATGACCGACACGTATTTGGCCAAAAGCACTTTCCACCGTTTTAACGGGCGCATTAAGACTAATTTGATTGTTCCCCAAGAGTATTCTTGCGAGACGATGCTTGACGCTATAATAATAATAAAGAGCGTAATCAAGCCCGAATAACCTAAGGTTTCATTAACAAACCCAACGGCAGTGTCACTATACATTGGCGGAATATTATGGTTAATCCGGTACTGATCGAATTTGATTTCTTTTTTTATTTCCGGTTTAAAATCTTCAGGTGTTTTCTTATCAGCCAATTCTGCTTCTTTGCTTGCTATTTCTGTTTTTAAGTGATGTTTCCAATCTTTCGGATGCTTATCGGCAGTTTTTAATGTAATGACTAATGATAATGTGATGCTAGCTGCTAAAATTAACACCATTACCCACAACAGCTTGCGTTTATACAGTTTCATATTTTCATTTTTTACTAATCGCAAAAACTGCATCATAGCTGACCACCTCCTGTTTTGGCCAAGAAGCGTTCTTCAAGGGATTGTTTAAGCGGTTCAATCGCGTAGATGTCCAATTGGTGTTCGACGAGCTTTTGGTTAAGTTTCGGGATTTGCTTATAAGCGATATTTACGAACAGCCGCCCGTCCTCCGCCCTTGCGGCAATATTTAAATCATTCAGAATGCCAATTGCCTTATCTTGAGGAACCACGCGCAACGCCATCGTTATCGTTTCATCTTCGCTATTATCTTGGCGGACATTTTCAACATCTGTAATCACACCGTTTTGAATAATAATAATTCGGTCACATAAAAGTTCCACCTCAGATAAAAGATGGCTTGAAACAAAGACAGCAATATCTTCTTCCCTTGCTAACCGTCTCAGGTAATCTCGTATTTCTCGTATACCTGATGGGTCCAACCCGTTTGTCGGTTCATCAAGAATAAGCAAGTCGGGGGAATGCAATAAAGCTTGAGCAATGCCCAGCCTCTGCCTCATGCCTAATGAATAGGTCTTGACTTTATTTTTAATCGCCCCTTCTAAACCTACCAGTTTCGTAACCTCTTTAATTCTTTGTTTGTTAACCGGCCCCATCATGCTTTGAAAGTGCACTAAATTGTCAAATCCGGACAGGAACTGATACATTTCGGGATTTTCAATCATTCCCCCTACTTTTTTAAGCGCCGCTTCTTTATGTCTTCTCACGCTTTTTCCATTAATTTTAATATCGCCTTCCGATATTGACATAAGGCCGACCATCATTCGCATTGTTGTTGTTTTCCCGGCACCGTTTGGCCCAAGAAATCCTAGAATTTCGCCTTTGTGAATATCAAAATTTAAATCCTTTACAATCTCCCTATTGCCCATTCGTTTCGTTAAGTGTCGAATTTTCGCTACTGGCTCCGCCATGATTTCACCTCTGCTTATTAACTTTTTATTTTGAAAAAACATAAAAAAATCTACTCATATTAGTAGAAAAATCTTGGTGAATGATTGTACAGCAGTTGTAAGTATGGTAGGTTTAATTGGAAACAAGAAACAGAAGTTCAGTTACTATAATAAAGCAAACATGGAAAAATTCAAGAAAAAATTTCATGAATTAGATATTTAAGGATATATATCACAGCACGGCAATTGGCTCAAATATCACTATTCGAACTATTTGTTCCTTCGATTTTTAATCATCTTTCATCATTAATTCTCTTATCTTAAGTCTTTGCCTTTCATTCTCTCTATTTCTTTTTGCTGTTTCTTTTGATAAGCATCCCTGCCTGATGCCCATTCGCCTAACAGTATGATAAGTCCTAATATAAATGGTATCCATTCTGTATGATGAGGGAGGCCTTTCATGATAAAACACCATGTTACAAATATAATATAAGCGGCTGGAAAAATTGCGCCCAAAATCGCAAACCTCTGCTTAGATAAGAAATAATGTATTCCTATAATTACTAAACTGGCACCTATGTCAAGGACACAATAAAAAAAGAGATTAAGCACCTAGAAGATGATTCCTATATTGAATAGGGGTCATCTTATTTAGGTT
>NZ_JAFBER010000031.1 GCF_016908855.1 Scopulibacillus daqui
ATATTATTACATCATCAATATAAATCAACGGGATATCAGTTGGGTTAAGGAGTAGAAGCTATTACTCCTACCCCAACATTTGACGTAGAACCTTTTTTATTGTATCACTAATTCTTGTCCTAACCTGCACCCGTCAGCTTAACAAAAATATAAATAATGTTATAATATATGGAACAGTATCTTAAGGGGTTGTCTGCTTTTGAGCAAGCTAAAAATTAAACTTGAAAATGGAGATAGGAAAGTCGAGATTGAAATGGAGGACCAATCAGACGATATACAGTCTCGAATCTTTTTTGAATGTCTGAATTTTATTAATCATGGTCCAGATGTTAAAGCGAATGAGGATAAGTATGAACTTGAAAAAATGAAGGATGGCTATCAAGCTTTAAAATCTGATAAAATGGGACTTCATCATCCAATATCAGAATTTTTCCCATATACGGGTGTGAAGATTAGAAATAACGAAACACACTACCAACTGTTTTATATTTGCGATAGTGATGGATGCGGTCATCGCGGCAAGCATTTTATTCGCAGCGGTACAATCTATGTTAATTGTCATGTGTGCAACCATCGTATGCATGTAAGATACGCGGATTATAGAGGGCTGCCTTATCAAGATGAATACGGCAATTACTTCATAGCCGGGGCTTTTGAAAGATCGCCGAAGCACGATAATAAAGGCGAAAGCACCGATAAAACAGGCACTACATAAACTAAAGTCGGGCGCTTTAACGGGCAATTCATTAATGCCGTTAGTTGAGAGGAAACTTATTAAAGTTAATCTAAAAACAGCCGTTATATTTCACAACGGCTGTTTTCACATTAAAAGGTATTGTAAACATTTTGGCAAGTTTCAGCAGTGGGTTCATAAAAACAGTGCGACTTGTAGCGGCCGACTAACGGCTGATTATACCACCGTGATGGGCAATTGCCGGGCGGCTTAAAGTACCAAAGGCTATATTTTGCCGGCCAATGCTTGACGCCGTTAATTGCTTTACGGGCTAATCGCTTTTCGTTTTCCCTTGCCCTTTGATAAAAGTAGCCATGTATAACCGCCTCGAACGCATGCGGCTGATAGATCATTTGCGGGATCGTTCGGATTCCTTTAAAATCAGAACAATTTGCCCTAATCCGGTTAATGCCTACATTCCCAACGAGCATCATGCCAACGGTGCCTTCGCCTTCAGCTTCGGCTCTAAGCAATCTTGCCAAAAGCGCAATATCTGAAGAATTTGCAGATACAACTGCCACAGCTTCACCTCCAGTGTGCTCCTATCTGTATCATATTATTATGGGGTTAGATTAATGACACGATAAATCGCTCAATATAAAAAACTCTCTTCCATTTTGCTAAAATAGTAGAATACAAGATTTTTATTATGATAAAGGTGATGCTATTGAATCAGTTAATCATTAAAGCAGCTGCATGCTGCTGTTTATTATTTTTGCCTGCTGGCTGTGCTGTACCGTCAGCTTCAAATTCTCATACCGGCAATGATTCACAAAGCGCAAAAGTGTCTGCCGATAAATCGGACCAATCCCAGAGAAAACTGGTCAGCGCAAAAGTGATTAAAGTCATTGACGGTGACACAATCAAAGTCCGCTTGAATGGAAAAGAGGAAACGGTCAGGTTATTATTAGTGGATACGCCTGAAACTCATCATCCGCGCCTCGGGGTTCAACCCTATGGTCCGGAAGCCAGTCAATTGACACACCATTTATTAGATGGAAAAACAGTCGATCTTGAATTGGGGCTTGGCGGAGGACGCGATAAATATGGCAGACTGCTTGCCTATGTATACATAGATGGACAATCTGTAGAAGAAGAACTTCTGAAGCGCGGGCTAGCGAGGGTAGCCTATGTTTATCCGCCTAATACAAAATATGTCGATGAATATCGTGCCATTCAAAAGGAAGCACAGAGAAAAGGGATCGGCATATGGTCAATTGAGAATTATGCGAGAAAAGACGGCTATCATCCAGAAGTAATCAAAAGCAATAAAAACAGAGCAGGAAAGCCTCAATCGGCGCCGCGTGAATCTTCATTTGAACCAGACAAAAACGGGAACTGTGACGGAGAAATCAAGGGGAATATTTCCAGCCGCGGCGAGAAAATCTATCATTTGCCAAACGATAGGTTTTACAAAATCACTAAGGCAGAAAAATGTTTTGCGACAGAAAAAGCCGCAGAACAAGCCGGGTTTCGGGCGACAAAAAATTAGGCGAAAAAACAGACGACCAAGAGTCTTGAAGCACTCTTGGTCTTTATCTTTATATCATTTATTTTTGATACTCAGCTTTTATTTCATTGTAAGCTTCATCCAAATTCCTGATCCGGCGGACGAGCTCAAAATTTTTATTAAGGTTATCATGGATAATTGTCGACACAACTGAACGATAATAACTATTAGCCGCTTGAGTCGGGTTAAGGACATCTTTACTCTTTTCAATATGGACGCGAAGCGCTTCTTTAAAGTAGTCGACGCTGAATTTGTCTGTGTTTGCCAAATGAATACACTCCTTATATTAATTAATTATTCGGCATGAGGCTTCTCCGCCGTGAATGTGGGTGAACATGGCCGTTATTTCATTAATTATTGCGGTTTTCTCCTCATCTGCTGTTGAAGGTCTAAAATAAACGATTTGCAGGGCGTTGGTTGTTTGGTTTGTCACCATTGTTTTCTTAGAATCAACAATTGGACTGCCAAAAGCACCGTGATCATCTGCAGTCAGCAGTTTATCCTTCATCGACATCATCCGGCCGTTAATGCCTTCGTATTGGTCGTTTTCATTGCCGATAGTTAATATAACATCACCGTTAATGCGGTTCAGATCATAAATGCCGAGCGGGATTTCAAATTTTAATGAAAAGAAATTATTGATATCGGCTGCCGAATGAATGTAAGGCAATCTTTGTCCTTTTTTGAGTCGCCGAAATAAGGCTTCGTGTGAAGGGCGATAACGTGAAGGGTCGGTGCCCAAAGTTTTGAAAGTGCTTCGCCATTCTGCTACACCGTCAATATCTGTAACACCTTTTTCCTCTAATCCCAGCATTATTTCCTCATAAAAAAGCTGAAACCGCCCCTTTAGCATTTGCGGTAATTCACTAACCACGATATCATTATAAGTGATCATGCCTATATGTAAAGACGGGCATTTTTCTTTAATTGAATTGCTTATTTCAACGGGGTGCATAAGAATCACCTCATTTTATTTTTTAATGCATATAAAAGATCAACCGGCTTTTGAATTAATTTTACCATAAATGATGGGTTGGCTATACAGATTCAAAGGGTGATCATCATGAATATAAATAACTTGAAGAATAAATTAATTGAATATAGCCGCGACATTGGCATCGATAAAATTGGATTTACGACAGCTGCTCCTTTTGAATCATTGAAAGCCAGGCTTTATCAACAACAGGCGCTTGGTTATCAATCAGGCTTCGAAGAGAAGGATATTGAGAAACGGACAGAACCGAGCAAGCTTTTGGAAGGAGCGCAATCGATTATTGCGATTGCTGTAGCCTACCCGTCAAAAATGCAAGAGAAGCCCGCAAACAAAAAAGGACAGCGGCGGGGGGCATTTTCTCGTGCTTCGTGGGGGTTAGACTACCATCATATACTAAAAGACCGTCTAAATAAGCTGGAAGCTTATATTAAAGAATTTATTCCTGAAGCTAAAATAAAATCGATGGTCGATACTGGAGAACTGTCTGATCGCGCTGTAGCGGAACGTGCGGGTATTGGCTGGTCAGGAAAAAATACAAATTTAATTACTAAAGAATTTGGTTCCTATGTATATCTTGGCGAAATGATTACCAATATTCCTTTTGAACCTGACCAGCCAGTTGAAAACTTATGCGGATCATGCAATTTATGTGTTGACCATTGTCCAACAGATGCTCTTGTTCAAGGCGGTCAATTAAATGCAAATAAATGTATCGCATTTTTAACACAAACAAAGCAGGATATTCCCGAATCATATCGAAAAGCAATAGGGAACAGGCTTTATGGGTGTGACACGTGTCAGCAGGTTTGTCCGTATAATAGAGGAATGGATCATCATCTTCATGAAGAAATGGAACCCGATCCAATGCTGGTCAAACCGCTCCTTAAACCGCTTTTGACAATAACAAACCGCGAGTTCAAAGAGCGTTACGGGTTTATGGCAGGGTCTTGGCGCGGGAAGAAGCCGATTCAGCGCAATGCAGTCATTGCTCTTGGAAACTACAAAGAGACGAGTGCCATTCCCGATCTTATCGATTTGGCAAAAAACGACCCAAGACCAGTTATACGAAGCAGCGCTATATGGTCGCTCAAACAAATGATCCCCTGCTGCTCTGAAGAAAGCATCTTACAAATAAAAGAAGGGCTTAATCAAGCCGTTTCATATGAGAAAGAAGCGTACATTAGAAAGGAAATCAATCTTCTCCTTAAAAAGATAAAGAAAATGGAAACCGTGAACGGGGAGACGGAGAGTTGAGAAGGGGTAATATGGTTAAGAAACCTTATATTTATGTTGATGATATGGATACTCCGGCAGGAATGATAACCATCGCCTGTCATCCAGAGGGAGTATGCAATATCGAATTTGGCGATTTGGAAACGACGTATCCTAAGATTCAAACTTGGGCTAAGAAAAACATGATTTATAATGAAATTAAGAAGGACTCAGACTATACTAGGGAAGCCGCTTGCCAGCTGGCAGAATATTTTGCGGGAGAAAGAAAATCATTTGACCTGCCTCTGTATCTAAAAGGCACCCCCTTTCAAATCAAAGTATGGCAGGCCTTACAAGATATTGGCTACGGCGAGACCAAAACTTACAAAGACATCGCCGAAGCTATCGGCAACCCAAAAGCGGTCAGAGCTGTCGGCGGCGCCAACAACAAGAATCCTATTTCGATTGTGATACCTTGCCATAGAGTCATTGGATCCAGCGGCTGTTTAATTGGCTACGGCGGGGGTTTAGATAAAAAACAAATATTACTGGAACATGAGCAAAGGTATTTAAATAACTAATGATTAAGCACGCAAAAAAGAAAAGCGTGCTTCTTTTTTTACATAAGCTGGGATCAACAGGGATTTTTCTTAAATGTTCATCATATGGTTTTTTCTTTAACATACCAACAAGCCTTTGAAACATATTTTATAAAAATAGAGAGGTTAGTGAAGTATTTACGAAGGGCGGGTACATTGCCATGAAGTGGTTAAGCGAACTAAAAAGCCATCTAAAAAAGACTGGCGAATTTTGGGTTGACAAAGCCTATGATCGCTATCACGTCATAACGGATGCAGAGCGGGGGGCAATTATTAGAAAAAAGCAGCAGCTGCAAGAGAGAAAAGCAGAGATTGTAAAAAGCATTGTAAATGGCCGGCTGACGGGCATTCATAAATTTAAAGACGAAAAAAAAGTTAATTATATCAGCCACCTAAAATGGCTCATCAAACAAAAAAATCATTTTTATGTTGAAGAACATTTAGAAGAGAGGCAAGCTATTTTTGAAGACGGCAAGCTGATTATGGACAGAATAAAAGTCAGCGAAGCTTCAAATAATGAAGCTGATTCAAAAAGTATGACGATGCTTGCCAAACGGGATAAGGGCTTTAAGTATAATCGGCTCAGAGCGGTTAAGTATGCTGACCAATGGTGGAACAGTTTTAATCCTGAATTTCAAGGATTTGATGTTGACTGTACGAACTATGTCTCGCAATGCATTTATGCCGGAGGAGCGCCAATGAAAGGGAAATATAATAAAACATCAGGATGGTGGTATGAAGGAAAGAGTTGGAGTTACAGCTGGACGGTCGCAAATGCCCTGAGATTATATTTAAATCAATCGAATAATCATTTGGGAGCCGTCGCCGTTGAAAAGCCTGAACAACTTGTTCCGGGCGATGTGATTTGTTATGATTTCGAGGGAGACGGCAAATGGGATCATACAACATTTGTAACAGAAAAAGATGCTTACGGCATGCCGCTTGTCAATGCCCATACAACAAATTCAAGACACCGTTATTGGTCCTACGAAGATTCAACTGCCTGGACATCAAATATCAGGTACAACTTTTTCCATTTTCCTGATTAAAAACTTTTATAACCCATTTTTTTAATGATATAATAATACGGATAAACTAAGATATTAGAGGTGCTCTGCAAATGGGATTACATGTCGTTCTTTATCAACCAGAAATACCGTCTAATACGGGAAATATTGCAAGAACTTGTGCAGGAACGAATACGAAACTTCATCTCATACGTCCGTTGGGCTTTTCGACTGATGATAAAATGTTAAAGCGTGCAGGATTAGATTATTGGCAGCATGTGGATATTAACTACTACGACTCATTAGATGAATTGTATGAAAGATATCCTGAAGGAGAATATTTTTACTTAACCAAATTCGGTAAGAAACCCCATACTGCTTTTGACTACAGTGATCAATCGAAAGACTACTTCTTTGTCTTTGGCAGAGAAACGAACGGTTTGCCGGATGAAGTCAGAGAAGCGAATAAGGACCGCCTTTTGAGATTGCCTATGTCTAAAGTCATGCGGTCATTAAATCTATCAAATACAGCAGCCGTCATGGTGTTCGAGGCTTTAAGACAGCAGAATTATCCAGGCCTTTCATAGGGCCATAGAAGCGTTCTGCTTCAGCCCCTAAGCGGCTTCTCGAATAATGAACCAAATGTCTGCAGCCAATTAAGAACCGATTCCCCTTTGCTCTAAAAGGAGAATCGGTTTGTCGTTCTTCTAAAAATTCTTATATAATTAGGCATTAAAGCAGGAAAGAGAAGCTGATTTTAAACCGTATTATCTTTTAGAGACATATTTACAGCTTCAATAGCATGTATGCAGGTTGTATCAAATAAGGGAACTTCGGAATCTTCCGGCTTTACCAACAATCCAATTTCGGTACAGCCTAATACGATCCCTTTAGCGCCAGCTTCCACTAAACCTCGGATAATCTTTTTGTAGGAATCTCTTGATTTTTGATGAATCTTACCCAGACATAACTCTTCATAAATCACTCTGTTTACAAGTTCTCTTTCACTGTCATTTGGGACTATAACCTTTATCCCATTTAACTCCAAACGTGATTTATAAAAATCTTGTTCCATTGTGTATGTTGTACCAAGCAGTCCAACAGAACGAATGCCTTTCTTTTTGATTTGAGCTGCTGCAGCATCCGCTATATGCAAAATGGGGATATCGATTTTTGCCTGGATATCACTTATAACTTTGTGCATGGTGTTAGTGCAAATGACGATAAAGTCTGCTCCTCCTTTTTCCAAAGAACGTGCAGCTCGGCCTAATACTTCACCGGCTTTTTTCCAATCGCCCTCTGATTGGCAACGTTCAATTTCATCAAAATCGACGCTGTATAAAAGACATTTTGCTGAGTGCAATCCTCCTAATCTTCTTTTCACCTCTTCGTTAATAATCCGGTAATATTCAACAGAAGATTCCCAACTCATTCCTCCGATAAGACCGATAACCTTCATTTTAATCCCACCATTATCTTTTTTATTTAAGAGTAATTTCGTTAATGCCTGCAAACAATTCCTTCTTTTAATCAAAAATATATTGGCCCTTCGTTACTTTGGATATGTTTTAAGATCCAATTTCATTTTATGGGACTCTAATATAATTGCTGTATAACTAAAACCTTGTCACTCAAAAATAAGCTTGTTATAATAAAAATAGCTATCATGTGTTGCAAGATAGCTATTTTTAAACTGCAGTATCTTGTAATGCAAATTAGTATAAGGATGCGGACAAAATGAAATTGAGAAGTCAATTATTAAAAGGGATTCTTGAAGGGGTGATATTGGCGATCATTCACCGCGAATCAGTCTACGGTTATGAATTATCGTTAAAATTACAGCATTTTGGATTAAATGATGTTAGTGAAGGCTCCATTTATCCGATTTTATTACGGCTGCAAAAAGAAAAACTCATCTGTGGCGAAATGAAGGATTCCCCGTCTGGACCCAAACGAAAATATTATCATCTTACTGAGAAAGGTCAACAGGCGTTAGCTGATTTTTTACGGGAATGGGAAAGTATTCAAGGTCCTGTGCAAAATATCATTCGATGGGGGTTAAGCCATGAATACAAAGGAACTGATTAAGCTAAATAACCAAAAGAGGAAGCAATTAACGAAAGAGAATGAAGCTTATTATGATGACATGCTTGTTTATATTCGCACCCATCTTTTTCTTTCCGAACGACAATCAGAAGAACTTCTAATGGAATTGCTGAATCATCTGTTAGATGCTCAGGCGGAAGGAAAAACAGCAAAGGATGTTTTTGGGGATGATCCTAAAACTGTTTGTGATGAAATGATTGAGGAATTGCCTAAAGAACAAACTAAGAATGCAGCCGCTTTTATTTTTTATTTGTCTTGTAAGGTCATCGGATACATAATGATCATCTCTGGCGTCGGAGATTTAATATTTTCAATATTTAAAAGTAAATCTTCTCCAATATATATTGGCACTGAAGCTGCAAAAACCATATTGTCCCTTTTAATTATTTTTGCCGCTGTTTGGATGATTTTCTTGTGGCTCAAGTCTTCTGTCTACAAAAGGTTCAGCAAGTTTAAAAGCGGCATTATTGTTGGTTCGATTTCATGTTTATTCTTATTTGATGTTCTTTTAGTATCTCGTCTAATCCCGGCATTTGGTCCTGAAATCCATATCAACGGTCTATTCTGCCTATGCATCGGACTTTTCATTATTATCATTGCCACATGCTTTAACCGTAAATTTCAGATTGTATAATGATAAAGATATCAAGCAGTCATTAAAAACAGCCATCTGATTTTAAGTATTAGGCTTTTCCTTTGGCCGCGGCGCTTAAGGAAAGGCTTTTTTCTATAAGCGCCGTCATAAATTTTATTTTTTGAGAAATAATAGCCTTGAGGTGATGGTATTGAACGGATACAAAAATCAAATCAATGCAATCCAACAATCACTATCTTCGTGGGGCGGTCAACGGATTTTAATTACCAAAGAGGAAAATGGCGATCTTGATCAAACCATTTTAAATCTGGAACGCGTTGAGATGGATGAAAACCATTTTATTGACGATTATACTCCAGATCATTCAATACAGCTGGTCGGAAATGGCCAAACCGTTTTTGAGCATGGGAACATGCCGCTGCCCTATCAATCGTATGACATTCCGATCGAGAATATTTACAAAGTATCTGCAGATCAAGGACGCATTCTGATTAGAACAGATCGGGGAACTTATACCATAACGACAATATAGTAAGGAACCCCTCTTTTTGAAAAAAGAGGGGTTCCTTACTATGTTTACTCTTGAGCATCAGGCGCATCATTATAACCGGCAGTGAAAATTGAGACAAGGAATGCTATGGATACACATATAATAAAGAATAATTTCATGAAGCAAGCCCCTTTCTTTCACCTTATCATATCTTGATTATACAGAAAAGTTTGTTATTTGTGAAATTAAATTTTAACAGGTTTTGTTAAGTCATAAAAGTGATCTTTGTAAGCGTACTTATAAATGTACTAAGATCAAATAATATGTTTGAAAATTCTATTAATTTATGAAGAGGTTGGGTGTCCTGTACGAAAAAAGATGAAAACATTGTTTGGCTCTTGCATAGGATGTATTAATATTGGCTGATAACCTTCTGGGGGGATTATATGGACTTTCTTGGTAAAATCAAACAGCACCGTAGAGACGAAGAGAAGCTGAAATGGGAAGGTACGTTTGCGGAATATTTAGCGTTGTTGAAGGAACGGCCAGAAATTGCGCAATCAGCGCATTCTCGTGTTTATAATATGATTAAATCTGCCGGAGTAACCGAAGAAGACGGTAAGAAGCATTATCATTTTTTTGACAAAGAAATTTTTGGTCTTGAAGATGCGATTGAAAGGCTTGTTGAAGAATATTTCCATCCGGCGGCAAAACGTTTGGACGTCAGGAAACGGATTCTGCTGTTAATGGGTCCCGTAAGCGGCGGTAAATCAACTATTGTAACGATGTTAAAGAGAGGGCTCGAAGCCTATTCAAGAACAGATGAGGGCGCCATTTATGCGATTAAAGGCTGCCCGATGCATGAAGATCCGTTACATTTGATTCCGCATCATTTGCGTGAAGACTTTTATAAAGAATATGGGATAAAGATAGAAGGAAATCTATCACCGCTTAATACGATGCGCTTAGAAAAAGAATACGGCGGCTGCATTGAAGATGTTATCATCGAGCGTATTTTTCTATCGGAAGATAAGCGGGTAGGGATAGGCACTTTCAGCCCGTCGGATCCGAAGTCTCAAGATATAGCTGATTTGACAGGCAGCATTGATTTCTCGACAATTGCCGAATATGGCTCTGAATCAGATCCCAGGGCATACCGCTTTGATGGAGAGTTGAATAAGGCTAACCGCGGCATTATGGAATTTCAAGAGATGTTAAAATGTGATGAGAAGTTTTTATGGCATCTTTTGTCTCTTACTCAAGAAGGAAATTTCAAAGCTGGTAGATTTGCACTTATTTCTGCCGATGAGCTCATTGTCGCTCATACCAATGAATCGGAATACCGTTCTTTTATAAGCAATAAGAAGAATGAAGCGCTTCATTCAAGGATTATCGTTATGCCAATTCCTTATAATCTGAAAGTCAGCGACGAAGAACGTATTTATGAAAAAATGATTAAAGAAAGCGATATGGATGTTCATATTGCGCCCCATGCCCTGAGAACAGCGGCCATTTTTTCAGTATTAACAAGGCTGAAAGAGTCGGAAAGCCGCGGCATTGATCTTATTAAGAAAATGAGATTGTATGATGGAGAAAATGTTGAAGGGTTCAATAATGCAGATCTGCAAGAGTTGAAAAATGAATTTCAAGATGAAGGCATGACAGGCATTGATCCACGCTATGTCATTAACCGCATTTCATCTGCTATTATTAAAAAAGATGTGCCTTCAATCAATGCATTGGATATTCTCAGGTCTATTAAGGAAGGACTTGGCCAGCATGCGTCTATTTCAAAAGAAGATAAAGAAAGGTATTTGAACTTTATTTCATTAGCGCGTCAAGAATACGATGAACTGGCTAAGAAAGAAGTCCAAAAGGCATTCGTCTATTCATTTGAAGAATCCGCTAAAACTTTGATGGATAATTACCTTGATAATGTCGAGGCATTTTGCAATAAAAATAAAATGACCGATCCGATTACGGGAGAAGAACTTGATCCGGATGAAAAACTCATGCGTTCAATTGAAGAACAAATTGGTATTTCTGAAAATGCAAAAAAAGCATTTCGTGAAGAAATACTGATTAGAATTTCGGCTTATGCCAGAAAAGGGAAGCGGTTTGATTATCAATCGCATGAGCGCTTAAGAGAGGCCATTCAAAAGAAATTGTTCGCAGACCTTAAAGATGTTGTCAAAATTACAACCTCTACGAAAACACCTGATGAAACCCAATTGAAGAGAATTAATGAAGTTATTGCCAGACTTGTGGATGAATATGGTTATACTACAACATCAGCCAATGAATTACTTAAATATGTAGGGAGCCTTCTTAATCGATAAGCACACTTCGGTGTGCTTATCTCGTTTACGAGCAATTTCGAATCACGCCATCCGCGGCGGGAGTGCCTCTGCCTCCGTAACACTCCGCTCAAACATATCGAAAGCCATTATCTGGCGAGTCGAACAGCCTTTATACATAAATATCATGTTGTGTTTTATTCAATTGCTTGTGAAATGCTCTATTATTATGTACTCTTATTAGTAAAGTGACTTTCCATGGAGGTAACTAGATGAAAAAGCGCAAGAAAAGTGAAGCATTTGAGTGGATTAAAGCATTAGCTATTGCTGTCATTATAGCTCTTTTAATCAGAGGTTTTGTTTTTACTAATTATATCGTTGAAGGTCAATCGATGATGCCGACGCTTCAAGACGGCAATCGATTAATCGTTAATAAATTGGATTATGAAATAAGCAAACCTCACCGTTTCGATGTTGTCATTTTCCATGCCACAAAAAATGAAGACTATGTGAAACGTGTCATTGGCTTGCCGGGCGATAAAATTGCTTATAAAAATGACACTTTATATGTGAATGATAAACCGGTTAAAGAACCGTATTTAGACAAGTATAAAAGCGAACTCATTACAGGCAATTTAACACAAGATTTTACATTGCAGGGGTTAACGGGCCATACGCGGGTGCCTGAAGGAAAAGTTTTTGTTTTAGGCGATAATCGTCGAGACAGTGTCGACAGCCGGGTATTTGGCTTTGTAGATGAAGATCAGATCGTCGGCAAGGTAAATCTTAGGTATTGGCCGCTGTCAGAGATGCAAACTAATTTTAAACATAATTAAGACGTCTAGATAAGGAAGGAAAAGCCCCAAAATGACAAGCTCTCTAAGACATTTAGAGGGCTTTTTTTAATATTTATTGACATCGCGGCTTTTTATCCAATTATCTTTATTTATTTCAAAATCTAAGCAAATCTTGACTTGGCTTGCATAAGATAAAGTAATCAACCCTCTGACAAAATATTTTGATTTTTGTACAGGTGCCTTATAAAGGTTGTTCGAAAAGTGGAAACATTGATTGCGGCTTTTTGAACATGCGCTTTAGGGTAAATTTAAGGAGGGAACTTTCATGAAAAACTTTTTAGTATCCGAAGAGTCCTGGGATTTGCATCGAAAAGGCTATCAAGATCAGCAAAGGCATACTGAAAAGGTAAAAGAGGCCATCAAAAATAATTTGCCTGATTTAATTAGTGAAGAAAATATTATCATGTCCAACGGCAACAGCATTACAAGAATCCCAATTCGTTCATTAGATGAATATAAGCTGCGATTTAACTATGATAAAGCAAAACAAGTCGGCCAAGGTGACGGTGACAGTCAAGTCGGCGACGTTATTGGCAAATTGCCTCCAAATTTCGGCAAAAAAGGTTCTGGAAAAGGAGAAGGTGCCGGGGAACGTCCGGGGATTGATTATTATGAAGCAGACGTCTCAATGTTAGAGATTGAAGAAATGTTTTTTAAAGAATTGGAGCTGCCCGATCTTAAACAAAAGCAGGAGTCCGACCTCACGATAGATAATATAGATTACCGTGATATACGCAAAAAAGGCTTAATGGGGAATATAGATAAAAGAAGAACCATTCTTTCGGCAATTAAACGCAATGCTATGGAAGGAAAGCCGCAGATCAACCCAATTCGCGAAGAGGACCTTCGTTTTAAAACATGGGAAACAGTCAGAAAACCTGAAAGCAAAGCGGTTGTTTTAGCTTTAATGGATACAAGCGGATCGATGGGGATTTGGGAAAAGTACATCGCCCGCAGCTTCTTTTTCTGGATGACGCGATTTTTAAGAACAAAATACGAAAGCGTCGATATCGAATTTATTGCTCATCATACAGAGGCTAAAGTCGTAACCGAAGAGGAATTTTTCTCAAAGGGCGAAAGCGGCGGAACAATCTGTTCATCAGCTTACAATAAGGCGCTTGAAGTTATCCATTCGTCTTATCCTCCGTCGAGGTATAATATTTATCCTTTTCATTTTTCAGATGGCGATAACCTTTCCTCAGATAACAGACGATGTGTCGATCTTGTTAAACAATTAATGGAAGTTGCTAATTATTTTGGTTATGGGGAAATTAATCCATATAACCGAAAAAGTACATTAATGAATGCATATCAAGATATCAAGAATGATAAATTCCGCTATTTTATTTTAAAACAAAAGCGTGATGTGTATTATGCTATGAAGCACTTTTTCTCTAAACAAAAAGAGGCGGTATCCAATTAAAGGGATATATGATTTTGGTGGAGAAACTCCCAGGTTTCTCCACTTTTATTTGGCCAAAAAATTGAATAGCGGCGGTTTGTTAATCGCAACCTAACAACAAAAAGAGCTAAAACCCGTGGGTCAAACATTTGGCAAAGGTGTGGAAAAATGTGGGAAAATGGGTGATGATAATAACGGCTGTTATCCTGTTTTTTACTCCTCTGCGGCTCGTTTCAGCTAAAGAACAGCCCATGCGGGTACATTTTATTGATGTTGGGCAGGCAGATTGCATTCTTATTCAAACACCGCAGCAAAAAAATATTCTGATTGATGCGGGAGACATGCGGTCGGGGTCCAAAATTGTCCAATATCTAAAATCCCATGGTGTTATGACATTAGATGCGTTAATCGCTACTCACCCGCATCATGATCATATCGGTTCAATGCCTGATATTATTTATAACTTTAAAGTGAAGGCATTCTATATGCCAAACTTAACCAATAATACGCGAAGTTATAAATTATTGAGACAAGCCATTAAAGACGAGAAAATTATGGTGTTCAATGCGAAGGCCGGAAATAAAATTGAGGTAGAGCCGAATATATCCATTAATATTGTCGGTCCGTTGAAAGGCCGTTATGATTCAATGAATGATTACAGTTATGTTCTCAAATTAGTTTATAAAAAGAATAGCTTTTTGCTGATGGCTGATGCCGGAGAGCAAAGCGAGACTGAGCTTCTGTCAAGAGGCATGAATGTAAAAGCAAATATTATAAAAATAGGTCATCATGGTGCTGATACGGGATCAACCTTGCCTTTTCTGAAAAAAGTCAATCCGGATGCTGCAGTGATATCTGTCGGCAGACATAATCCTTGGGGATATCCGAAAAGGGCTGTGATTAATCGCTTAAAGTATTTAAAAGTCCCAACTTACCGTACAGATCGGTTAGGAAGCATTGTCGCTACCAGTGATGGGCGCAGCATTCATTTCACCTATGAAGAATCCAAACGCACTGATCCCTCAAGCATTTATTTTGACCGGAGGAGCATCATCAAGAAAGTGAATACAGGAAAATAATAGACTAGCCAACAATTTTTTAAGATGAAAAGCAAATCCTTCCTTTATGATTAATATTTCCTTATTTAAAGGCTGGATGGTTCAATTCCAAATAGGTCAAAATAACTTTTGAAGGGAGGCATTGATTAAATGGGACAAAATCTTGGAAGCATTATGCATAGGAATGTCATTTCGGTTTCGCCTCAGCAATCCATTAAAGAGGCAGCAGAACTGATGAAACAAAATAATGTCGGGTCACTGCCTGTTGTTGAAAATGGCCAATTAAAAGGAATGCTTACTGACCGTGATATTACATTGCGTTCAAGTGCAGACGGCAATTTAAATAAAACAGTTGCTGAATGTATGACAAGCAAGAATCTTGTTACAGGAACTTCTAACATGGATGTTCATGAGGCTGCAGAAATGATGTCCCAACATAAAATCCGCCGATTGCCGGTTGTTGAAAACAACCAAATGGTAGGCATGATTTCAATCGGCGACTTAGCAACACAAGATGAATACCAAAATGAAGCAGGAGAAGCCCTAACAAACATTTCCTCTCCTTCGAAACCAGAATAAATATAACCCCGGATAAGCCGGGGTTATATTTTGCATCATTTAACTATTTACCATTATTCTTTGTTAAACTAGAATGGTGGTGATTGGAAATAATAACATGGAAAGCATGTTCAAACGAAGAGAGGTTGTTATGGATGATCAAAGCTATTGTGTTTGATTTTGACGGGTTAATTTTAGATACAGAAACACAATCTTTTCGGTCTATGCAAAAAATGTATGAAAAATATCACGTAGAATTGCCGTTTGAGCTGTGGAGCAAATGCATCGGCGCAAGAGGCGGTTTCGATGCTGTAAAATATTTGGAAGAGCAGACAGGACAGTCAATAGATGCAGCTGCTTTCTATCAAGAAAGAGAGAAAATATTTATCGATTTAATTGAGGAAGAAGACATCTTGCCCGGGGTGGAGTCGATACTTGAAACAGCTCAAAAATTAGGCATCAGAATTGGTTTAGCAACAAGCTCGCATGAAGGATGGGCGGCTGGACATTTGCAAAGATTAGGCATACTGGATTATTTTGAATACATATGCACGGGTGATGATGTGAAAAATGCTAAGCCGGACCCGGAAATATACTTAAAAGTCCTTGAATATTTTGGTGTTAAACCTGAAGAAGCGATCGCTTTTGAAGATTCCTTAAACGGTGCGCTGGCGGCAAAAAGAGCGGGGATGTTTTGTGTTGTCGTCCCAAATTATGTAACTCAAAATATGGCATTCGAGGATATAGATGAAAAACTCGAATCCCTTGCAGACACTTCCCTTGAAAAGTTAATTGAGGCTTTCAGCGGTTGATCTTCTGAATGTGAAAGCTGATTATTTCAACGATTTTCAATCATTTGTTAGAATAGAAAATAAACTCTGTAAAGGAGATGGGGAAATGGCAGAAAAAACTCGCATAGGGAAAACAGATCTATATGTTAATCCAATTGGCCTTGGCACAAATGCGGTCGGCGGCCATAATCTTTATCCGAACTTAGATGAGGAGCAAGGAAAAGATTTAGTTCGCGAAGCATTGGATAACGGCATTAATCTTTTAGACACCGCTTTTATTTATGGACCTGAACGTTCAGAAGAACTTATCGGCGAAGTGCTGAAGGAAAGAGGCAATCGTCAGGAAGCAGTTATCGCAACCAAGGGCGCTCATAAATTTGTCGGAAACAAAGAAGTGTTTGATAACTCGCCAAGTTTCTTAAAGCAGCAGGTTGAAAATAGTCTAAAACGTCTGCAAACCGATTATATTGACTTATACTATATTCATTTTCCAGATGAAGATACACCTAAGGATGAAGCGGTCGGAGCTTTAAAAGAACTTAAGGATGAAGGGAAAATCAGAGCAATCGGTGTATCCAACTTTTCAATTGATCAACTAAAAGAAGCTAATAAAGACGGCTATGTCGATGTATATCAAGGCGAATATAACTTGCTGGAGCGCAGCGCTGAGCAGGAATTGCTGCCGTATGCTCAGGAACATAACATTTCCTTTATCCCTTACTTCCCGCTTGCCTCCGGATTATTAGCAGGCAAATATGACAAAAATACTGTGTTTAATGATTTGCGCAAAGATTTGCCTTACTTCCAGAAAGACGTGTTTGCACAAAACTTAGAAAAAGTAGACCGGCTGCGCCAATTGGCCTCGGCAAAACATGCTGAAGTCGCCCATGTTGTTCTCGCTTGGTATTTAACCTTGAATGCCATTGATGTCCTCATACCAGGAGCGAAGAGGGCTTCACAAGTTCTCGGCAATCTAAAGACGTTAGAGGTTCATTTGACAGATGAAGAAATAAAAGAAATTGACCGGATCTTTCAGGTATAAAATGTATTCATCATTGAGTAAAAAGACTGGGGTTTCCCGGTCTTTTTTTCTTATAAATTTAAATCATATTTTTATGAGCAGCAAGTATTGAAAAATGCCCGCTTTTGTTTTATATTAAATAACTCCCCGTTCGTTCTTATTCAGTTTATAAATAGATAAAGCAGGAGCCGCTGGTGCATAAACATAAGAAAGGGTTCGATACATGGAAAACACTTTAAACAAAGATGCTGAGTCTGCAAAAGCTAAAAGCAATAAAATCATTGTTATGATTGGTTTGATCATTGGCTTGATTTTTTCGGAGTTAGACGAAACAGTTGTTAATACGGCTATGCCGACAATCATTCGCGATCTTGGCGGATTATCATTATACGGTTGGGTTGCAGGCGTATATATGTTAGCCTTATCAGCATTTATGCCTATATTAGGAAAACTGGCTGATTTATATGGAAGGAAACGCATCTATTTAATCTCAATGGCTTTGTTTATCGGCGGATCGATCGTCTGCGGTCTATCCCATTCCATGACGATGCTCCTCATCGGCAGGGGAATACAGGGACTTGGAGCCGGCGGTTTAATGCCTTTGGCAATGACAATTTCCGGTGATCTTTTCCCGGTTGAGCAGCGTGCAAAAGTGCAGGGTTTAATGGGGCCGATTATGTTTATTCCGATGCTCTTGGGGCCATTAATGGGCGGTTATTTTGTCGACCAAGCAAGCTGGCATTGGATCTTCATTATAAATATTCCTGTAGGCGTTATTGCGGCCATTTGTTTGATCATCGGACTTCGGGAAACCATAGAAACCAAAAGGGTCGTCATTGATTGGAGAGGCGCGTTTCTTTTAGTCTCGGCGATTATTTCATTATTAATCACACCCGTTTTAATTGAGAATGAAGGTTATTCGTGGGGTTCCCCATTAATCATTGGTCTTCTTTGTTTGGGAATTTTATTAATTGGGATCTTCATTTGGGCAGAATCGAAAGCAAAAGAGCCGATTGTACCTTTGCACCTTTTTAAGAACCGCAATATATTAGTGTTATCTCTTCTCGTATTTATGGTCGGAGTAGGTCTGATGGGGGCTTTTTCTTCATTCCCGTATTTTGCCCAAAATGTCCTGGGGCTTACGCCGACGGAAGCCGGCTATTTAACGCTGCCTATGATGGTAGGCGCGGTCATTTCATCGATGGCTTGCGGTTTCTTATTAACGAAGGTTCGTTACCGTGAATTATTTGGCATATCATTTATCCTGCCTGTTATTGGTTTCTATTTATTTGCTCACATGACGATTCATACAACAATCGTACAGATGATTATTTTCTTTTTTATTACAGGGCTCGGCTTAGGCGCGATGTTCGGCGGTGATAATTTAATCGTTCAGGAGTCAGTAGAACAAGAGCATAAAGGCATTGCCTTAGCCACTGTTCCGTTATTTCAATCGATTGGAGCAACAGTAGGCGTCAGCATTTTCGGAAATCTGTTGTCATCAACGCTTACGTCAAAATTAGGAGAGTTGGGCGGCAAACTTCCGGCAAGTATGTCGGAGAATATGGGCCATTTAGCCGCGGCAGGCATTCCTCAGGGTCTCCCGGACTCTTTATTTACAACAATAAAAATATTATATATAGAAGCCTTTCAGCATATCTATTTTGTTTCATTTATTATTTCAATCATGGCATGCATCTTGTGCTGGTTTTTGAAAAAAGAAGTCTTGTCTTCTCGACCGAAAGAAAATAGCTAGAAGGAAGCGGCAAATGATCCCCCTTAACGCAAAGTTAAAGGGGGATCACTTTTTGGTGCTATCTGGTTGTTGTTTTTGAGCCATTCCATAACCTCTCCTTTAAATAAAATGTGAATTTAATTTTATTCGTTAATTGCTTCCAAAGAGCTTATATGCGATATTGTCACAGAATATTCATACTCTTTTAATAAGTAATCGTGGTATATGGTATAATAGTACTAGGAAAGGTGGTGCATAAATCATGAGGAAGAAACTTTCATTAAAGGACCTCATTAAACAAAATAAGTCGGAAATTTCAAACGATGAAAAAGCTCTGGAAAAAATAGAAGCCAAAATAGATAAAAAACACAGTGTTCAATATAAAGGGTGAAGAGTCAGATAATAACATTTGGCTCTTCATTTTTTTATGATGATTAGAATCGGGTTAAGCATAAATTAGGGATTTAACTCATGCAAAATTCACCTATTGGACATATACTGGGGTAGAAGCCATAACAATGAGGTGGTTTGGATGTATTATACTAAGAACGGTTATTATCATAACGCGCATCATTACCCGCCGGCTCCAAAAAACAGACTTGATTATTATTATAAAAAATATCTTTATCATGCACGAATGTGCGAATTTTATTATAAAAAGATATTTGGGGACTATAAAGGGGAGTCCGCTTACTACTTGCCTCCAAATATTGAAGTAAAGGAAAAATGGAAAAATAAAACGACCTACGAAAAAACTTACACACCTGTGTCCTCTCATCATAGCGATCATTTCACTCAATAATAATGGATAAGGTTCCAAATAAATACACATACTCTTATTAGAAGCTTCTAGAGAGAGGGCGTATAAAATGAAACCACTGATGTTAAACTGCAGGAAATGCCAAAAAGAAACAAAATATGTGATGCATATTTCAAAACAAGAGGTGCGAACAGGCGCAAGCTATACTGTTAAAGGCTATTGCAGTGATTGCGGCGAAACAATCAATTGGATTGAATATATCCGTGAAAGCCATTATCAGAGCGTTGCTGATTTGTAAGAATATAATTGAAAAGGCACCAGCAAATACGGTGCCTTTTCGGGAATTTATTCATCTTTGCTTTGATCATTAACATGGATGATCGGTGTATTAAGATATACATAGGTTGGAAAATCCACTTCTTCTTCAAAAATATTGCCGATCTTTTCTTCAGTTTCAAGCGGCTTTTCATCTTTGAGGTTTTGTTTCAAGCATGCGTCACCCCCTTTCAGCCATTAAAAGATGGGGGTCCATATTAATTTTTGCAGAAAACCTTACTCATATGCATTTACAGATTAAAGGTGTTATCGAATTGACATTAGAGTTTTTTATAAGAAAAAAATCGCTTCCTGTTCACGGGAATTGGGGATTTATGCGGTGGATGTCCCTCAAGCTTTGCTTTTGGGACATCCCCTTATGTTCTAAGTATATTTAAAATTATTTAACTATTCCGCTGACACGTCGACCTTAACAAAGGAGAATGGACATGTTTAAATGAATTCAAAAGTTTCAATATCTGTATTGATTAATTTTACATTTTTGCTAATAATACGATATGCCTTATCTATATCCTCTTTAGAAACATGTTTGTTTACAACAATTCTGATTGTATCAGGGAGCCAATGAAATAATTTTAACCCATCATGATCACATAATTTTAATAACAGTGGTTTTCATGACTTTTATCATTACAAGGCTTTGTTAGGGTATCGCTTCTTAGGTCAATCATGTATATTTGAACCTCCATCAGTTTGAATATGAGACATCCCAACGTAAATCAGAAATAGCTTTTTCAGCGGCTTTAAATGCGGTTTCAGGTCTCTTTGCTTTGGCTATTGCAAAAGCAATTCTTTCGTAGCTGCTCTTCGCTTGAGTGAAATGAACCGGAAGATTAACAGTATCAATCTGAATAATGCCTTGATAACTCATAATCTCTTTAAGATTTGCTGCCTTTTTATATATGCCTGGCCGTTTGGGAATAAAGAACTTTATTGCAGCTGATTCATCAGTTGAAAAATTAATTTTTGCGTCTATTCCCAACGATTGCTTAAGTAAATGTTCAACCATATCGACACCTGTTGCAGTTTTCACTAAAGCAGGTATATAATCACCGGCTAGTCTTGGGTTAATTTCAATGAGATAAGGCTTGCTATCTTTTAATTTAAATTCAATATGTGCGGCTCCAAAATCTAAGTTAAAGAGATTTAATAATTTTATGCACCGGTCTTCTATATCAGGTATAGGCTTGATGCTTTTGGAAGATACATGGCCAGACTCGATGGCATGTTCTCCATAAGTTTCTTTTAATGTCACTGAGACCAGTTTCCATCCTTCCTTTGTATACAGCATCTCAGCAGAATATTCGTCTCCTGATATATATTCTTCAGCCAGCCAGCTCCTCTGTAATTTATATCCTCTGGGATTCAAAAATCTTTCCTTTTCAACATTAAAAGCCTCAATGAGCTCGTTTTTATTATGGCAAATGCGAACCCCATTGCTGCCGCTGTCATCAATAGGTTTAAATACCAAAGGAAACTCATAGTTATCATTGTATAAATGAGATGAGTGATCTTCGTTAATGGTTTGGAATTTTGGCTGGTAAAATCCAGATTTATCGATTAAGTTTTTTAAATAATCCCGCATTAAATTCTTATTTCTCACTAAGGATAGACTTTTTGTTTCATGACCATTTAAATGAAGCTTTTTGGCAATTTCAGCAGCAGGCATTAAGTGGTAGTCGTCAAAGGCCAATACACCATGATATTGAATTTGTTCATTTTTAATGGCTTTTATCATTTTTGCAGCATCATAGGTATCGATTACTTTTATTTCATCAGCTAAATCGGTTGGATTGTCATATTTAATCGAATCATACTGAGAGGGATCATTTGTCCAAAAGTGAACATGATACCCCATTTCCTTTGATAATTTCATAGCTTGAGCACCTGTGCTGGTTGTGTTTGTTTCAAGAAATAATATTCTTTTCATTATTAAGCTCCCTTTCTTTTGGTGTTTTTAATTTTAAATAAAATAAGAATACGGCTGGTATAAACATAAGCAAGCCGATAAATAAATAGGTTAATTTAATGCTTATTCCTCCAAGAAAGCCTATAAACAGTGACAAAATAATGCCTATCGATAGACTCAGCATTGAAATCAAAGACATGATTCTTCCGACAAATTGATGATGAACAATAGTATAAATTAAAGATTTTGATAAAACCTTCACATTGCCAATAAATAGTCCAACAGCAATATACAGAAGAAATGCCATTATAATTGAAGAAGATTGACTAAATAGGATAATTGATATTGTTAAGAAAACAAAAGATAATATTAAGTAAGTTAATGATTTTTTTTTCTCCGAAATCCATAAACAAAATCCGACAGATAAAAAACTTCCAATCCCTGCTGCACTGTCAATGAGACCCAGAGAAAAATCATCACCGTTAACGACCTTATAGTTAAAAGGCCCAATCATGATATTTATTGAAGTAAAAAATGGAATGGCAGAGCATGCGGATAAGGCTATAAGCATTAGCTTTTTATCGCTTTTAAAATAAATCCATCCTTCTTTTATATCTTTAAATAAATGTTGGGATGGCGCTTTTTCTTTTTCATGACTACTTTTTTTATTTTTTAACCTTAGTATTTTCAGATAAATGATGGCGCTCAGTATATATACGATTGAAGTGATCATTAAAGTATGATTATCGCCCAAAAACTTAAGCAGCGTACCAGCAAGAACTGCTGATATAAGCAAACCAGTTTGCCAGGCAGCCTGTGTAAAAGATGTACCTTGAACATATTCATCTTCATTTAATATTTCTTTTATAAGGCTTTCTGTTGTAGGGCTAATCATATACCAAATGATATAGCTGAGTAAGATTGATGCATATATAATCCAAATTGAATTCATTCCAAAATAAGATAAAATAGGAACAGCGATAATAAATAAAAACCTCATTAATGAACAAATCATTAAAATGTAAGCTTTATTAAATTTATCAATAATATAACCTGTTATCGGCCCTAAAAAAACAGAAGGAAGCATAGTCAAAATAAACATGTAGCTTAAAGCCATAACTGACCCTGAATATTTTGAAACTATGGCTATAATCGCGATATTAAAAATGCCTTCACCAAACATCGAAATCAAAGATGCAAAAAAGAAATATCGGAAGTTATAATTTTTTAAAGTCGAGAATCTGCTCAATGGGAACCTCCTAATTTATGTAATATAATTTCGTGGAACACGATGTTTATATATCGTATTATACGATGTATGTCTGTTTTTGTAAATGAAATTTTAGGAGAGATTTGAATTGGAATTAAGTGAACTTAACAGAGTCTGGAGTCAAATTTATTTCTATTTAAGGTACGATTATAATGAGGATATAACACACAGAGGTGTTCGGATTCTTCAACAAGTGAAAAATGGGGAATATGTAACCATCAAAGAAATTTCCGAGAAACTCCAAATATCTCACAATACAGCATCTGAACATGTTTCAAGATTAATTAAAAAGGGATACATTCAAAAAGAGAGGGATAATAAGGATAGAAGAAAAACAGTCCTTTCTTTAACCCCAAAAGGCAGTGAAGTATTGGTTAAGCATACTTGCCTTGATGAAAGTAAGCTGGATAAAATATTTAGTTTACTTTCAAAAGAGGAGCAAAACATGATAATGTCTTCCCTTAAGTTACTTGAACAAAAAGGAAGGGACATTCACGAAAATAGAATCGGATGATGCCGGCCATAGGGTACAGATCCGTGAGCTCTGGCAAAACCGGCCTTCATCCCTTTGATGCACCCGGCGAAGGGAGGGGAGGCTTATGGCCGTTGAGACATGGGTGGACAGCTTCTAAGGCAACGGAGAGAAGATGTGTGAATATGGAATTAAATGGAGGCCTTTCTATCTCCTCTATTTCAGCATGTCTTCATGTGGCCAAAGGGTTCAAAGCTGATGCCATTCATTCGGCATTTTCCTTTAGGAGCGTCCTTCCCCCCCCTGTGAGTTAGACTTTTTTTACTTACAAAAATGTAAGCTAAAAGTAATCTTAATCGATATTAACTATTCCCATCTCCTTTTAAAATGAAAGTATCAAATAAAAGGAGATGAGGAAAAATGAAACGAATGGTTGGAATGATGTTTGCTGCATTACTTTTAATATCCGCATTAGCTGGGTGTTCTTTTTCATCAAAAGCCAACGGCATTATATTATATGGAGATCATAAACAAGTGCAAGATGGCATTGCGAAATATAAATCAGAACTAAAATCCAGTGATATTTATAAAGTGAAAATCACTAAGGCAAATGATAAAAAGATGATGGTTATGGATAAATCAACTGCTGAAGCGCTTATGAAGAAGGGGCTTTTAAAAGAAGTTGACAGCAGCAATGATACGAAGGCAATTTCATCATTACCGGATGTAACAGATCATAACGGGCTCTTATTTGCAAAAGATCAAAAGAAAGACATAAAGTTAAACGGCACAGACCTTAAATATAAGGGTAATATTATTATTGGTGACGCACGCGTCTATACCGATATGTTTGCGGTAGTTGCTGATTCAGACTGGCCAAAAGTTAATGGGAAAGAAAAAGCAGTGGGAATCATGCATTTCAACAAAGATCCTAAAGAAGAAATAGGCAGCATTAAACAGGTTGATTGGAATCAGCTTGTTAAAATTAAAAATTAAATAAAAGACGTTTTTTTACCTAAGCCCCCCCTATAAAGTGGACATAAAAAAGTCTACTATAGGGTGGGCGGCTAAGCGATATAAGAGAAAACAGCCGAGGAATGACACCCTGGCTGTTTCTTTAGCTTGGGAATTATTTTTACAATTTAATAAAAAATAAAACAAGGAATATCAAAAAGCCTAAAGTTCCTGAAATAATAGATATTTTATCAATTACTGTCTTCTTCCCGGTAAAACCGATAATTGCTAATAATAAAAATAAAAGAGAGTAATGTAAAAGTGAGTAAGAAGGTAATATTATCTCTATTATTCCTAAAACTGTCAAAAATATGCAAACGATAATTCTTCCATCATTTCCCTTTAAGTGAAACAATCCTTTCATATCAAGGTGTATATGTAAATTTGTGTGACAATATGATGTGATTTTCAAAAACTAGGAACAAATATCATTTAAACTTTATATTGTAGATAAACAACGAAGACCTATTTGTTTTTTAGCGGCGTTTTTTTAACATTTTAATATATTCGAAAATAACATTTATTTATGTTTCTACTATCAATGTAACAAATCAAAATGGCAGTTTACAAGTTAGGGTAAATAAGCCCGATGCCTCTTCATGGGAATATGTTAAAACTGTAAAGGAAAGTCCAACATTTGAGGATGAAACAGCTAAATATGTATTAAAAGGTCTAGTTGCGTTTATTACGGGGTTAAGACTTTTTTGCTAAATTATTCCCTTGCACAAACTTAGTAATAGTTAGCGGGCTATTGTTCTAATAAGCTCCCCTTTAGGTAGACAGATTAAAAAATAAAATCTGGATACCTGGGGGGAGCTGTTTTTGTGTCTAAAAGATCTTATTCTGTAGATAAAAAATTGGAAATTTTAAGAGCATGCGAGACCGGCAATCAAACGATCTCCCAAATAGCTTCAATTTATATGGTGAACGTAAAAACTATTTCTGAATGGAAATATGTTTTTAGTGAATATGGTATCGAGGGTCTTAAAGAATCTACAACATGGAAAAATATTCTAAGGAATTGAAGCTAGCTGCTATAAAAGATTATCTTTCCGGTAACTATTCTTTACGTGAGGTTACTAGGAAGTATCAATATCGGCTCTACAATATTTGTTGGGGTATAAGAAAAATTAAAACAAAAAAATACACGCAAGCTCCTTAATCCTTTACACTTGAATTGTCCCGAAACAAGAGAAGGATAGGAGTTGCGTGTATATG
>NZ_JAFBER010000032.1 GCF_016908855.1 Scopulibacillus daqui
GTATATTATTACATCATCAATATAAATCAACGGGATATCAGTTGGGTTAAGGAGTAGAAGCTATTACTCCTACCCCAACATTTGACGTAGAACCACTCTTAGTCTACTCCTAACGATATAGCCAATCGTCATTTTTCCTTAATATATCCTTGATTTTTATACTAAACCTATCTATAATAGGAAAAGCGGGTTTTTTACGAATAAAACTTAAGAAAGACTTGCGCATTCCGTATAATTTTAATATAATAGGGAATGTCGGTTTTAACGATGATGTGAAAGGTTGCGGACACACCCGGCTCCTTTGCCATGGCGGGTGGACGGAAATTTTCACGGAGTAAGTCTGTTTATAAAAATGGGCGCAAAGGAGGGAACAAAATGGCAAAACAAAAAATTCGTATTCGTTTAAAAGCTTATGATCATCGTATTCTAGATCAATCTGCTGAAAAGATTGTTGAAACAGCAAAACGTTCGGGGGCAAAGGTGTCAGGTCCGATTCCGCTTCCAACTGAAAAATCTGTTTACACAATTCTTCGTGCTGTGCACAAGTATAAAGATTCTCGTGAACAATTTGAAATGCGCACTCATAAGCGCTTAATCGATATCGTTAATCCTACACCGCAAACTGTAGATTCGCTTATGCGTTTGGATCTTCCATCCGGTGTTGACATTGAAATTAAATTATAATTGATACATTTATTTTATTTGTAGGAGGTGTTACGGATGACCAAAGGAATCTTAGGTAAAAAGTTAGGCATGACACAAATTTTTGCTGAAAATGGTGAAGTCATTCCTGTAACGGTTGTTGAAGCGGCTTCTAACGTTGTCCTTCAAAAGAAAACTGAGGAAAATGACGGCTATAATGCTATTCAAATTGGTTTCGAAGACAAAAAAGAATCCCGTACAACAAAACCTGAAAAAGGTCATGCTGAAAAAGCAAATGCAAATGCTAAGCGCTTCGTAAAGGAAATCCGTGATGTTAATCTTGATGAGTATGAACTAGGTCAAGAAATAAAAGTTGATATTTTCAAGGAAGGCGACGTTGTTGATGTAACTGGCATCTCTAAGGGTAAAGGGTTCCAGGGTTCAATCAAACGCCACAATCAATCTCGCGGACCAATGAGCCACGGTTCTCGTTATCACCGCCGACCAGGTTCAATGGGCGCTATTGATCCAATGCGTGTATTCAAAGGCAAGAATTTGCCAGGACGCATGGGCGGAGAGAGAATTACAATTCAAAACCTTGAAATTGTAAAAGTTGATGCTGAAAGAAATCTTCTATTAATTAAAGGTAACGTTCCGGGTGCTAAGAAGAGTTACCTAACTATAAAAAGTGCTGTAAAGTCAGCGGAAGCTAAATAAGAAAGGAGGAACTTCCATGCCAAAATTAGCTGTGTTAGACCAAAAGGGTACTGAGGTTGGAAATATTGAACTAGCTGATTCTGTATTTGGTATTGAACCAAATGAACATGTACTATATCAAGCAATTGTCATGCAGCAAGCTTCATTGCGTCAAGGAACTCATTCAACAAAAAATCGTTCAGCGGTAAGAGGCGGCGGCAGAAAGCCATGGCGCCAAAAAGGGACTGGACGCGCTCGTCAAGGCTCCATCCGTTCACCGCAATGGGTTGGCGGTGGTGTAGTATTTGGACCAACGCCTCGCAGCTACAGCTACAAGCTTCCAAAGAAAGTTCGTCGTCTTGCAATTAAATCAGCATTATCTTCAAAAGTGAAAGATAATGAAATGATCGTATTAAACGAATTAACAATGGATGCGCCAAAAACAAAAGAATTTGCAAACATCCTTAAAAACTTATCTGCAGATCACAAAGCGCTTGTTGTTACAGGTGATTTCGATGAAACAGTTGCTGTTTCAGCCCGTAATATCCCTGGAGTGCTTGTGTTAACTGCAAATGAAGTTAACGTGCTTGACGTAGTCAACCACGATAAATTAATCCTTACTCAGGATGCAGCTCGTAAACTAGAGGAGGTGCTTGGATAATGAAAGATCCACGCGATATTATAAAGCGCCCCGTAATTACTGAAAGATCAACAGAACAAATGGTTGACAAAAAGTATACATTTATTGTTGATCGTCGTGCGAACAAATCAGAAATCAAACGTGCGGTTCAAGAGATCTTTGGTGTTAAAGTAGCTAAAGTTAACACAATGAATTATAAAGGCAAACCTAAACGTTTCGGACGCTACTTTGGCTATACAGCTCAAAGAAAAAAAGCGGTTGTTACGCTTACTCCAGACAGCAAAGAACTTGAATTTTACGAAGGTGTTTAACATCAATCAGTGAAGGAGGGAAAAACTCATGGCAATTAAAAAATACAAACCAACGTCTAATGGTCGACGCAATATGTCTGTCCTAGACTTTAGTGAAATCACAACTAACAAGCCTGAAAAATCACTTGTTGAGCCACTGCCTAAAAAAGCGGGCAGAAACAACCAAGGTAAATTAACAGTACGTCATCAAGGCGGCGGACACAAACGCAAATACCGTATCATTGATTTTAAACGCAACAAAGATGGTATACCAGGCCGCGTTGCTACGATCGAATACGATCCTAACCGTACAGCAAACATTGCACTTATTCATTATGCTGACGGTGAAAAGCGTTACATCATTGCACCTAAAGGACTTAAAGTCGGCATGGAAATCATGTCCGGTCCGGATGCGGATATTAAAGTAGGCAATGCTCTTCCGCTTAAAAATATCCCAGTAGGTACAGTTGTTCATAACATTGAGTTGAAACCAGGACACGGCGGTCAACTTGTAAGATCTGCCGGAGCTGAAGCTCAAATTCTTGGTAAAGAAGGCAAGTACGTTCTTATCCGTCTTGTATCTGGCGAAGTGCGCATGATTCTTGAAACTTGCCGTGCTACTGTTGGTCAAGTCGGCAACTTGGAACATGAACTTGTTACAATCGGTAAAGCAGGACGTTCTCGTTGGTTAAACAAACGCCCTACAGTCCGCGGTTCTGTTATGAACCCTAATGATCACCCACACGGCGGTGGTGAAGGCCGTGCGCCAATCGGCCGCAAATCACCTATGTCTCCATGGGGTAAACCAACGCTCGGTCTTAAAACACGTAAACGCAATAAACCATCTGATAAATATATTGTACGTCGTCGTAAGAAATAATTATTATCTAGCGTAAGAAATATTTAATACGCGGAAGGAGGTCTATCAATGGGTCGTAGCCTTAAGAAGGGACCTTTTGTCGATGATCATTTAATGAAAAAGGTTGAAGGACTTAACGAAAAGAACGAAAAAAAAGTTATTAAAACTTGGTCACGTCGTTCAACAATATTCCCTGAATTTATTGGTCATACCATTGCAGTTTATGACGGTCGTAAACATGTGCCTGTATACATTACAGAAGACATGGTAGGACACAAATTAGGAGAATTCGCTCCCACTCGGACGTATCGCGGTCATGCTGCGTCTGATAAGAAAACAAGTCGTTAAGAGAGGAGGAATTATTCATGCAAGCAAAAGCTGTTGCTAAACAAGTTCGCGTTGCTCCTCGTAAGGCTCGCTTAGTTATCGATCTTATTAGGGGGAAAGAAGTAGGTGAAGCTATCGCGATTCTTCGCAATACACCAAAAGCTGCATCCCCTATTATTGAGAAAGTGCTTAAATCTGCGATTGCCAATGCAGAGCATAATTACGAGATGGAACCTGAAAGCCTTATTGTAGAAAAAGCTTATGTTGATGAAGGTGCTACACTGAAGAGATTTCGTCCTCGTGCAATGGGACGCGCAGGAAGAATCAATAAACGTACCAGCCATATTACAATCATTGTTTCGGAGAAAAAGGAGGGATAATGCATGGGACAAAAAGTTAATCCGGTAGGATTTAGAATCGGTGTCATTCGCGACTGGGAATCCAAATGGTATGCAGATAAAAACTATGCTGATTATCTCCACGAGGATATCAAAATCCGTGAATACATCGAAAACAAACTAAAAGATGCTGCTGTATCAGCTGTTGAAATTGAGCGTGCGGCTAACCGCATCAATGTAACGATCAAAACAGCTAAGCCGGGAATGGTTATCGGTAAAGGCGGCTCTGAAGTAGAAGCTTTAAGAAAATCCCTTAACGCATTAACTGGCAAACGTGTACACGTTAATATTTTTGAAATCAAACAAGCTGATCTTGATGCTAAGCTTGTTGCAGAGAATATCGCTCGTCAATTGGAAAATCGTATCTCTTGGCGTCGTGCTCAAAAACAAACGATTACTAGAACTATGAGAGCAGGTGCTAAAGGTATTCGCACTCAAGTTTCAGGTCGTTTAGGTGGCGCTGATATCGCTCGTTCTGAAGATTATAGTGAAGGAACTGTCCCACTTCATACACTGCGTGCTGATATTGACTATGGTACTGCAGAAGCAGATACTACTTATGGAAAATTAGGTGTAAAAGTGTGGATTTATCGTGGTGAGGTCCTTCCTACGAAAGGAACGAACAATAAGGAAGGAGGAAAATAATCATGTTAATGCCAAAACGCGTAAAGTATCGTAGACAGCATCGTGGTAGAATGCGCGGCAATGCTAAAGGCGGAAAAGAAGTAACATTTGGCGAATACGGCCTGCAAGCTCTTACTTCATCTTGGATTACAAGCCGTCAAATTGAAGCAGCGCGTATTGCGATGACACGCTATATGAAACGTGGCGGTAAAGTTTGGATTAAAATTTTCCCACAAAAGCCATATACAGCAAAACCCCTAGAAGTTCGAATGGGTTCCGGTAAAGGTGCTCCTGAAGGTTGGGTTGCAGTTGTTAAGCCGGGCAAAGTGATGTTTGAAGTCAGCGGCGTTTCTGAAGAAGTTGCACGCGAAGCTCTTCGTCTCGCATCTCATAAATTGCCAGTAAAAACTAAATTTGTAAAACGCGAAGAAGTGGGTGGTGACGCAAATGAAAGCTAATGAAGTACGCAAATTAACCACTGCTGAAGTTGAACAACAAGTTAAAACGTTAAAAGAAGAATTGTTTAATCTTCGCTTCCAATTAGCTACTGGACAATTGGAAAACCCTGCCCGAATTCGCGAAGTAAAGAAAGCTATTGCTCGTGCGAAAACTGTATTACGTGAACGCGAATTAAAAATTCAAAACGGATAATGAGAGGAGGTTTTCCTAAATGTCTGAAGAGCGTAATAGCCGTAAAGTGTACGTCGGACGTGTTATCTCTGACAAAATGGATAAGACCATAACTGTACTTGTAGAGACTTATAAGAAAGATTCTCTTTACGGTAAACGTGTTAAATACTCTAAGAAATATAAAGCTCACGACGAAGAAAACAAGGCTAAAGTGAACGATATCGTTAAAATCATGGAAACTCGTCCGCTTTCTAAAGATAAACGTTTCCGTCTTGTTGAGATCGTTGAAGAAGCTGTTATCATATAATCATTTCGGTTTGGACAGTCCGAAGGGAGGTTGCGTTGAATGATTCAACAAGAAAGCCGTTTAAAAGTAGCTGACAACTCTGGTGCTCGTGAAGTATTAACAATTAAAGTACTCGGTGGATCTGGCCGCAAAACAGCTAATATCGGTGACGTTATTGTTGCGACGGTCAAACAAGCAACACCAGGAGGCGTTGTTAAGAAAGGCGATGTTGTAAAAGCTGTTATTGTACGTACTAAAAGAGGCGTTCGCCGTCCAGATGGCTCTTACATTCGTTTCGATGAAAATGCTGCAGTAATCATTCGTGATGATAAAAGCCCACGCGGCACTCGCATTTTCGGACCAGTTGCTCGTGAACTCCGTGATCGCCAATTTATGAAAATCGTATCATTAGCTCCAGAAGTATTGTAAGATGCAATGTTAGTTGACAAGGAGGTGCCTAACGCATGAGCCACTTGCATGTAAAAAAAGGAGATAAAGTGCAAGTTATCTCCGGTAAGGATAAAGGCAAGCAAGGTGTTATTTTAAAAGCATATCCTTCTAAGAACCGTGTTGTTGTTGAAGGTGTGAACATTGTAAAAAAACACTCTAAGCCAACTCAAATGAATCCACAAGGCGGCATTATTGAACAAGAAGCGCCAATTCATGTTTCTAATGTTATGCCGCTTGATCCAAAGACAAATGAACCAACTCGTGTAGGTTATAAAATAGAAAACGGTAAAAAAGTACGCATCGCTAAAAAATCTGGTGAAGTCTTAGATAAATAATGCCATCTTTGAAAGGAGGTAACACACATGAGCCGTTTCAAAGAAAAATATAAAAATGAAGTAGTACCTGCATTAATGGAAAAGTTTAATTACTCATCCATTATGGAAGTACCTCGTATTGAAAAAGTTGTCATTAACATGGGTGTTGGTGACGCAGTTCAAAATTCCAAAGCATTGGACAATGCTGTTGAAGAATTAACAGCTATCGCTGGTCAAAAGCCAGTTATTACCCGTGCGAAGAAATCTATTGCCGGTTTTAAATTGCGTGAAGGCATGCCGATCGGTACAAAGGTCACTCTCCGCAGTGAACGCATGTATGATTTCTTAGATAAATTAGTATCTGTATCTCTGCCGCGTGTACGTGACTTCCGCGGTGTATCCAAAAAAGCATTTGACGGCCGCGGCAACTATACGCTCGGCATTCGTGAGCAGTTAATTTTCCCTGAAGTGGATTACGATAAAGTTAACAAAGTGCGCGGTATGGATATCGTTATTGTAACGACTGCAAAGACTGACGAAGAAGCTTATGAATTGTTAAGCCTTCTTGGGATGCCGTTTGCAAAATAAACCGATTTAAGGAGGGACAGTCTTGGCTAAAAAGTCAATGATCGCAAAGCAGAAGCGGGCTAAAAAGTTTAAAGTACAAGAATACACTCGCTGTGAACGCTGCGGACGTCCTCATTCTGTTCTACGCAAATTTAAATTATGCAGAATTTGTTTCCGTGAACTTGCATATAAAGGACAAATCCCTGGCGTTAAAAAGGCTAGTTGGTAAACCCCAAGATAAGGGAAGGAGGTCATTTGAATGGTCATGACAGATCCAATTGCGGATATGTTGACTCGTATAAGAAATGCAAATACTGTTCGCCACGGACAGCTAACATTGCCTGCATCAAGAGTCAAAAAAGAAATTGCTGAAATTCTAAAGCGTGAAGGCTTTATTAAAGATGTTGAATTTATAGAGGATAATAAGCAAGGCATGATTCGTATTTTCTTAAAATACGGTGCTAATAAAGAGCGTGTTATTACTGGACTTAAACGAATCAGCAAGCCGGGTCTTAGAGTGTATGCGAAAGCGGACGAAATACCACGCGTCCTCGGCGGTCTTGGCATTGCGATCGTATCTACCTCTAAAGGTATTCTTACTGACAAAGAAGCTCGCCAACAACAAGTAGGCGGCGAAATCCTTGCATACGTATGGTAATTTCTGAGGAAAGAATGGAGGTGTCACGATGTCTCGTGTTGGTTTAAGATCTACTGTAGTACCAAGTGATGTTACAGTAACAATTGATGGCAATCACGTTAAGGTCAAGGGGCCAAAGGGTGAATTGTCTCGCACTTTTCATCCTGATATGATCATCAAGCAAGAAGATAATCAAATTAAAGTTGAACGTCCTTCTGATTCTAAGGAGCATCGTTCATTACACGGTACAACAAGCAGCATTATCAATAACATGGTTACTGGTGTAACTAAAGGCTACGAAAAGAAACTTGAACTTATCGGTGTTGGTTATCGTGCCAGCAAACAAGGCAAAAACGTTGTCCTTAATGTTGGCTACTCTCATCCGGTTGAAATCGTACCTGAAGAGGGTATCGAATTAGATGTAGAAGGTAACAACAAAGTTATTGTTAAAGGTATCGATAAAGAACGCGTTGGAGCAGTTGCATCTAACATTCGTGCCGTTCGCAAACCTGAGCCTTACAAAGGTAAAGGTATTCGTTACGAAAATGAATATGTTCGTCGTAAAGAAGGTAAAACAGGTAAATAGAAATTAGTTAGCGGAAGGGAGTGACTGACTAATGATTACAAAGCAAGACAAGAATGCTGTGCGCAAAAAAAGACATCAACACGTGCGTCGTCGTGTATTTGGAACTAGCGAACGTCCGCGTTTGAATGTGTTCCGCTCATCAAAGCATATTTATGCTCAACTTATTAATGATGAAGAAGGTAAAACAATCGTATCATCTTCAACAATTGATAAGGAACTTAGCCTGGATAAAGGCAGCAATGTAGAAGCAGCGAAAAAAGTTGGAGAACTTATTGCCAAGCGTGCTTTGGAAAAAGGCTATGATACAGTTGTATTTGACAGAGGCGGCTACTTGTATCATGGACGCATAAAAGCCCTTGCTGAAGGTGCTCGTGAAGCAGGACTTAAATTCTAAAAAAAGGAGGGAAACCCATGCAAACTAATGAGCGAAATAAGACAGAGTTAGAAGAACGCGTTGTTGCGATTAACCGTGTTGCTAAAGTAGTAAAAGGCGGTCGCCGTTTCCGTTTTGCTGCACTTGTTGTAGTTGGTGACAAGAAAGGGAATGTAGGCTTCGGAACAGGTAAGGCGCAAGAAGTACCTGATGCTATCCGTAAAGCGATTGAAGCTGCTAAAAAGAATATGTTTAACGTACCTATCGTTAACACGACTATTCCGCATGAAATTATCGGTAAATATGGTGCTGGAAGTGTCCTCTTAAAACCAGCTTCCGAAGGTACCGGTATTATTGCAGGCGGTCCTGTCCGTGCGGTGCTTGAGCTTGCAGGTGTCGGTGACATCCTATCTAAATCCCTTGGTTCCAACAATCCAACTAACATGGTTCGTGCAACAGTTCAAGGACTTCAGAGCCTTAAGCGTGCCGAAGATGTTGCTAAACTACGTGGCAAAACTGTAGAAGAATTGTTAGGATAAGGAGGGAGTATTATGGCAAAGAAACTTGAAATTACCCTCAAGCGCAGTGTTATTGGCCGTCCGCAAGATCAGCGTATTACGGTTAAAACACTCGGACTTAAAAAGACAAATCAAACTGTTGTTCATGAAGATAATGCTGCTATCCGCGGTATGATTAATAAGGTATCTCACCTATTAAGTGTGAAGGAAATTAACGAGTAAAAGACTACATGAGGAGGTGCCATTATGAAACTCCATGAATTAAAGCCTGCAGAAGGTTCCCGTTCTTCTCGCAAACGCGTAGGCCGCGGTTATGGTTCAGGTCTTGGCAAAACATCTGGACGCGGCCAAAAGGGTCAAAAATCACGTTCAGGCGGCGGTGTGCGCCCTGGATTTGAAGGCGGTCAAATGCCTTTAATTCAAAGGCTGCCTAAGCGCGGTTTTACGAACCCTACAAGAAAAGAGTATGCGATTGTTAACGTTGAAACTTTGAATCGTTTTGAGGAAGGAACGGAAGTAACACCTGAGCTTCTAATGGAAAAACGCATTGTTCGTAAATTAAACGACGGCGTTAAAATTCTTGGCAATGGAAAACTTAATCACAAGTTAACTGTAAAAGCTCATAAATTCTCTGCTTCTGCCAAAGAAGCAATTGAGGCGGCTGGCGGAAAAATTGAGGTGATCTAATGTTTTCATTGATCTCCAACATTGTGCGCGAACGTGAAATACGCCGCAAAGTGATATTCACGCTATTGATGCTTATTGTCTTTCGGATTGGAACTTTTATTCCAGTTCCGAATGTCAATAGTGATGTTATTAAATTTAATTCATCAAGCGTCTTTGGCTTTTTGAATACATTTGGCGGCGGCGCATTGCAGCATTTCTCCATTTTTTCAATGGGGATAATGCCTTATATCACAGCATCCATCATTATGCAGCTTTTGCAGATGGATGTTGTACCTAAGTTTACAGAGTGGTCAAAACAAGGTGAAATGGGTAGAAGAAAACTTACCCAGGTCACTCGATATGGAACAGTTATTCTAGGATTTATTCAAGCGATTGGTTTATCCATCGGCTTTAATGCCCAGTTTCCTGGACTTATCGAAAATCCTAGTATAGTGACTTATCTATTAGTTGCACTCGTATTAACAGCAGGAACAACCTTTTTAATGTGGTTGGGTGAACAAATTACTGCGCATGGTGTTGGCAATGGTATATCGATTATTATTTTCGCCGGTATCGTTGCAAGAATACCTACAAGTATTAATCAAATCTATGCCCAACGATTTGAACATGCCAGTAACATATTCTTGCAAATCGTCACATTGTTGGTTATCTTACTCGCCATATTAATTATTGTTGTAGGTACGATCTTTGTCCAGCAAGGGGTAAGGAAACTGCCTATACAATATGCAAAACAAACTGTAGGAAGAAATACTTATGGTGGTCAATCAACGCATTTACCTATCAAAATAAATGCAGCTGGGGTTATACCTGTTATTTTTGCGATTTCCCTAATGATCACACCGCCTACAGTTGCTCGATTTTTCCCGTCAAATGCTTTTACAAGGTGGGTTATTCACACCTTTGACTATACAACGGCAACTGGCATGATTATTTATGCCTTATTAATTATTGCTTTTACCTATTTCTATACGTTTGTTCAAGTGAATCCGGAAAAAATGGCGGACAACTTGAAGAAACAGGGCGGATACATTCCGGGGATCAGACCTGGACGCAACACAGAGAAGTATGTGACGCGTATTTTGTACCGTTTGACGCTAGTAGGCTCAATTTTCTTGGCTATCATTGCCATTTTGCCAATGTTGTTTGCAAACATTGCTAAGCTTCCTGCAACAGTTCAAATCGGCGGCACGAGCCTATTAATTGTTGTAGGTGTGGCTCTGGATACGATGAAGAAAATTGAAAGCCAATTAGTGAAAAAGAATTATAAAGGTTTTATCAAGAGATAGCACAAATCTTCACAGCATATGAACAACACTGAACGAGTTTGGAGGGGTAGAATGAACCTCATTTTGATGGGACTACCCGGTGCAGGAAAGGGCACTCAAGCTGAACGGATTGTTGAGAATTATGGCTTACCGCATATTTCTACTGGAGATATGTTTCGTTCAGCTATTAAAGAGGGCACAGAACTCGGGCAAAAGGCTAAGTCTTATATGGATGCTGGAGACCTTGTTCCGGATGAAGTCACTATAGGTATTGTTCGTGAACGTTTAGGCAAAGATGATTGCAAGAACGGCTTTTTGCTTGACGGTTTTCCAAGAACGGTTGCGCAAGCAGAGGCCTTAGAAGAAATCATGAGTGATAGTGATCGTCATATAGATGCTGTTCTATATATTGACGTAGATCAGAATAAACTTTTAAAACGTCTAACCGGCCGTCGTGTGTGCTCTCATTGCGGAGCCACTTATCATGTTGAGTTTAATCCGCCGCATGAACCCGGCAAATGCGATAAGTGCGGCAACGAATTAAAACAACGTGATGATGACAGTGAAGAAACGGTAAGAGCTCGGCTGGAAGTAAATGCAAAGCAACAAAAGACACTGCTTGATTTTTACCGGGATAAAGGCTATTTACGTACAATTGACGGTAATCGGCATATTGATGAGGTGTACGAATCAATTAAGCAAATTCTCGGGAGTTTACAAAAGTAAACCTGCCTATTGCAATTGCTGAAGATGGCTGTTGAATCATGACAACCTTAAGCGAAGGTGATGATTGATTGGTGAACGAGTCAGATTCAAGTCCCATGCCTGGACAGATTGTTCGTGTTTTAAAGGGCAGAGATTCAGGCAAATACTGTGTTATTGTAAGAGTTGTTGACAGCCGTTTTGTTGAAATTGCTGATGGTGATAAACGAAAGTTCGATAAAGCTAAAAAGAAAAACATCTCCCATCTTGAATTTGAACAATATGTTTCGGCTGAAGTAAAGAACAGCATTCTTGAAACCGGACGTGTCACTAATGGAAAGTTGCGTTTTGCGCTATCAAAGTTTCTTAATGAAAAGGTCAGTGACCTAAAGGAAGGGTGAGTCAGTGAATGGCTAAGGAAGATGTCATTGAGGTAGAAGGTACTGTTATAGAACCGCTGCCGAATGCAATGTTCCGTGTTGAACTAGAGAATGGTCATAAGATACTAGCTCACGTTTCCGGAAAGATTCGCATGCATTACATTCGAATTTTACCTGGAGACAAAGTTACGGTAGAATTATCGCCGTACGATTTAACTCGCGGACGCATTACTTTCAGACATAAGTAACGTCTCGCGTTATAGGGAGGTTTTAGCAGTGAAGGTTAGACCATCAGTTAAACCAATCTGTGAAAAATGCAAAGTTATTCGCCGCAAAGGCAAAGTTATGGTCATTTGCGAAAATCCTAAGCATAAACAAAAACAAGGCTAATAAAGGGAGGTGTACTAACTTATGGCACGTATCGCAGGTATCGATATTCCAAGAGAGAAGCGTGTTGTAATCTCTTTAACATATATTTATGGTATTGGTAAATCAACTGCACAAAAAATCCTAGAAGAAGCAAATGTTTCTGAGGATACTCGTGTTCGCGACCTTACTGAAGAAGAATTAACTCGCATTCGTGACGTTGTTGATCGTTATAAAGTTGAAGGTGACCTTCGTCGTGAAGTTTCCCTTAACATCAAGCGTCTTATCGAAATCGGTTCTTACAGAGGCATCCGTCATCGCCGCGGTTTGCCGGTTCGCGGCCAAAATACGAAAAACAACTCTCGTACGCGCAAAGGTCCTCGCCGTACGATAGCTAACAAGAAAAAATAGAAAGGGAGGTTTTATGACTCATGGCTAAACGCAGAGATAACCGCAGCCGCAAACGTCGTGTGAAAAAGCATATCGAAAGCGGTATTGCACACATTCGTTCAACATTTAACAACACTATTGTTACTATTACTGATCCTCATGGAAATGCAGTGACATGGGCAAGTGCAGGTGGCTTAGGTTTTAAAGGTTCTCGTAAATCAACGCCATTTGCTGCACAAACTGCTGCTGAAACAGCTGGTAAAGCAGCAATGGAAAGCGGCATGAAAACCATCGAAGTTTCTGTTAAAGGACCAGGAGCTGGACGTGAAGCTGCTATCCGTGCACTTCAAGCTGTCGGGCTAGAAGTTACAGCTATCCGTGATGTAACGCCAGTGCCTCATAACGGCTGCCGTCCGCCAAAACGTCGTCGCGTCTAAGATTTTCACGTATAAATTTATTAGAATTGACTATAATGGTTATTATTCGTAAATATGGACGAGACAGCTTTAGTTAAAAAGCTTACACCGTATGCCCTATGGGAATTGTGCGGGAAATTTCGGTTAGATCAGTCTAACCGAAGTTTCGACGTTTTGAAGGAGGGTTCTGTTGGATGATTGAAATCGAAAAGCCAAAGATCGAAACGGTTGAGATCAGCGACGATGCTACGTATGGCAAATTTGTCGTTGAACCGCTTGAACGTGGGTACGGGACAACATTAGGAAATTCATTGCGTCGGATTTTACTTTCATCCCTCCCAGGTGCAGCTGTGACTACTGTTCAGTTTGACAATGTTTTACATGAGTTTTCGACTATCGATGGTGTTGTGGAAGACGTTACAGCGATTATCCTAAACTTAAAAAAACTGGCGATGAAAATTTATTCCGATGAGGAAAAAACGCTGGAAATTGATGTGCAAAGAGAAGGAAAGGTTACGGCTGCAGATATCATCCACGACAGCGATGTTGAAATCCTTAACCCTGACCTTGAGATTGCAACACTGGCAGCTGGCGCTCGTTTCCATTTAAAAATGCAAGCCAAAAAAGGTCGCGGTTATGTACCTGCTGAAGGTAATAACCAGGAAGATCAGCCAATCGGCGTGATTCCTATCGATTCTATCTATACACCTGTTTCAAGAGTTAATTATCAAGTAGAGAACACTCGTGTGGGTCAAATTACTAACTTTGATAAGTTAACTCTCGATGTATGGACTGACGGCAGCATTAGACCTGAAGAGGCTGTTTCACTTGGTGCAAAAATATTAAATGAGCATCTTAATATATTCGTCGGCTTAACAGATCAAGCACAAAACGCAGAAATTATGGTTGAAAAAGAAGAAGACCAAAAAGAGAAAGTTCTTAAAGCGTGCGGGTATTAATACGGTGCAAGAACTAACCCAGAAATCTGAAGAAGATATGATGAAGGTTAGAAATCTTGGCCGCAAATCTCTTGAAGAAGTTCAAGAGAAACTGGCTGATTTAGGCCTTAGTCTAAGAAAAGAAGAATAGATGGCAATTTCGCTTTCTTTTTTGCGCAAAAAAGAAACTTAGATGATTGCAAAAGGAGGGTAACTTCATGGCATACGCAAAATTAGGACGTGACTCCGCTGCACGTAAAGCTTTGTTCCGTGATTTAGCAACAGACCTTATCATCAATGAAAGAATCGAAACAACTCATGCCAAAGCTAAAGAGCTTCGTTCTATCGTTGAAAAGCTTATCACATTAGGCAAGCGCGGTGATCTTCACGCTCGCCGTCAGGCTGCGGCTTTCGTTCGCAACGAAATCGCTGATAATGAAACAGGACAAAAAGCTTTACAAAAACTTTTTGATGATATTGCAACGCGTTACGAAGATCGTCAAGGCGGATATACGCGTGTATTAAAGCTTGGCCCTCGCCGTGGTGATAACGCCGAGATGGCTATTATCGAATTAGTATAATGTCAAATCAAAAGGGCGGAGCGGGTCATATGATGGACCTGCTTCTTTGCCCTTTTTTTATACTTTAAAAATGCAATTGACGGCCATGCTGCCGGGCTCGAGGTTTGGAACCATTTAAGTTAAAGTATAAGTGCAAGACGTGCGAGACTTATGTTTTGAAGAAGCAGGCCGTTACCTGCGCTAAAGCTTGGCACCAGCCAAGTTTTCTTTATTTATCATCCAGGAGGCTGTGCTGCCATGGATAAATTGATTGAAGTAAACGAGTTGTTTTTCCGCTATAATGAGGAAGATCAATGGATACTAAAAGGTGTCAGCCTGTTTGTCAAACAGGGAGAATGGCTTTCAATTATCGGCCATAATGGCTCTGGCAAATCAACATTGGCAAAATGCCTTAACGGTTTGTTATTGCCTGAGAAAGGTTCAGTGCGAGTCAATCATTTAGATACGAGAGATGAGTCGCATATTTGGGATATTCGCCGGCAAGTCGGTATGGTATTTCAAAATCCTGATAATCAGTTTGTAGGATCAACTGTCAGGGACGATGTCGCTTTTGGCATGGAAAATCACGGTATTCCGCGGGAAGAGATGCTTATTCGGCTTGATGATGCATTAAAGCAAGTGCAAATGGAAGCGTTCGCTGACCGTGAGCCGCATCGTTTATCAGGCGGACAAAAGCAAAGAGTGGCCATTGCCGGCATTATTGCTTTAAAGCCATCCATCATCATTTTAGATGAGGCGACTTCAATGCTTGATCCAGAAGGCAGAAGCGAAATAATTCGTACAATGCGCCTTTTAAATAAGGAACATGGCGTTACGGTTATTTCAATTACTCATGATTTAGAGGAAGCTATTTATTCAGATAGAATCATTGTTATGAATCATGGTGAACTTTTAGATCAAGGTTCCCCGCGCGATATTTTTAAGGAAACAAAACTATTAAAAGATATTGGTCTGGACTTGCCTTTTACTGTTAAACTGAGGCAAGAGCTTCAGAAACAAGGATGTCCTTTATCTGATCGTGCCTTATTTCAAGAAGAATTGGTGGAGGAATTATGGACATTACGGTCAAAGATCTAACACATTTGTATAACCCTAAAACACCATTTGAAAGAATAGCGTTAAAAGATATTAATGTGCAGATTAAGTCCGGGACATTTTTATCCATTATTGGCCATACTGGTTCTGGCAAATCGACATTTATTCAGCATATTAACGGTTTGCTTAAACCCGCAAAAGGCGAAATAACTGTTGGCGATGTAACGATAAAAGCCGGTGAGAAAAACCCAAAATTAACGGCTTTAAGAAAAAAAGTGGGTTTAGTCTTTCAGTATCCTGAACACCAATTATTTGAAGAAACCGTTGAAAAAGACATTTGTTTTGGCCCAATGAATTTTGGGGCAGCTGAAGAAGAAGCCAAACGGAAAGCACGTGACGCCCTTGATTTAGTCGGCCTTCCGGAGAGCGTTTTAAACCGTTCTCCCTTCGATTTAAGCGGAGGACAAATGAGACGTGTAGCTATTGCAGGTGTTTTGGCGGTTGAGCCTGAAGTCATTATTTTGGATGAACCAACGGCGGGTCTTGACCCTGTAGGCAGAAGGGAAATGCTGTCATTGTTCATGAAACTCCATAAGCAAAAATCATTGACTACGATCATGGTCACTCACAGTATGGATGATGCAGCGTTTTATTCCGATGAAGTCATGGTTATGGATAAAGGCCGAGTGGTGATGAAAGATAAGCCGGAGGCTGTTTTTTCGCATATAGAAAAGCTGCAATCCTTAGGTTTGGATGTGCCGGAAACAATAAAATTTTTATTACAGCTGGACGAGCGTTGCCAGGTTGGCATAGGCACCCCTGTATTTTCTATCCCGGAAACCGCGGCGAAAATAATGGAAATGCTAGGCCAGGGAAGGGAGAAGGGCGCTCGTGTTTAACATTATTATTGGACAGTATGTTCCTGGACAATCGATTATTCATCGCCTTGATCCAAGGGTAAAATTAATCTCTATCTTTATTTTTGTCATCATTGTATTCCTTGCTAATAATTGGATAACATATGGATTGGTTGTTCTGTTTTCCATCATAGGCATTTTGCTTTCAAAAGTACCGTTCCGTTTTATTTACCGCGGTCTTAGGGCTATCATTATTATTATTATATTTACTTTTATTTTAAATGTACTTTTTACAAAACAGGGAGACCTTCTGATCAGTATCGGCTGGATTCATATTTATAAAGGCGGGCTTATCGGAGGCTTATTTATCTCAATAAGATTATTGGCCATCATCGTAATAACAACATTATTGACGTTAACCACTACGCCTATTGATATTACGGATGGCATTGAAATTTTATTGGGGCCTTTAAAGAAAATAAAGCTCCCTATTCATGAATTTGCTCTAATGATGTCTATATCATTAAGGTTTATACCAACGCTTCTGGAAGAAACAGAAAAAATCATGAAGGCCCAATCGGCAAGAGGCTCCGACTTTGCATCGGGTTCTGTTAAACAACGGATCAAGGCGATTATTCCTTTGCTTGTGCCTTTGTTCGTAAGCGCCTTTAAGCGGGCTGAGGAGCTTGCAATGGCCATGGAAGCAAGGGGATACCGCGGTGACGAAGGCCGTACAAGACTTAGGGTATTAAAATGGACGGGAAAAGATACAGCTTTAATTATCATTATGCTTATGCTGACTGTTGCGCTTGTTGTATTGCGAACTTAAATCCGTATTTCATTCAATTAACAGGATATCTGTTTAAACAGCCTTTAAGGGAGATATATCATGGTAAGAATCAAATGCACTGCAGCATATGATGGTACAAATTTTTCAGGGTATCAAGTACAACCGGAGATGAGAACGGTACAAGGTGAAATTGAAGCGTCTCTCTCCCGTATTCATAAAGGGCAGCCGATAAAAATTACTTCTTCAGGCCGAACGGATGCGGGTGTTCATGCACGAGCCCAAGTTTTTCACTTTGATACACCGTTGTCCATACCAGACCCTAATTGGCCAAGAGCGTTAAATGCCCAGCTTCCGGACGACATATTTATCCATCAAGCTGAAACGGTTCCTTCCGATTTCCATGCCCGCTTTGACGTAAAGGTTAAGGAGTATCGCTACCGTTTGCTCATATCAGAAGAACCCGATATGTTCCGTAGGCTGTATACTTACCATATGCCTAAGAAACTGGACTTAAACAAAATGAATGAGGCTTGCCAATATTTTATCGGCACCCATGATTTCACTTCATTTTGTGCTGCCAATACTTCAGTGACGGATAAAGTAAGGACTATTTACAGCATGGACGTTTCGCTTCAGGGAGATGAGGCCGTTATCGCTGTCAAAGGGCAAGGTTTTTTGTATCAAATGGTTAGAATTATGACGGGTGCTTTAATTGAAGCAGGTTTAAACCGTATGCCTCCATATGAAATAAAGGACATTCTTCTGAAGAAGGATCGAAGGGCCGCACCAAAGACGGCTCCGGCACATGGGCTTACAATGTGGAAAGTGACTTACTAAAGTTGGAAATATCTGTTCCGAATAATCAAGGCCAGCGATAGCTTGACATTATACTTAATATATTATATTATATGATTTGGCATTTCTAATTAAGACCACTATTAGCCCCGATAATTATGGTCCTAATATAGATGAAATGATTGATAACGAAAGAACATTGAGGAGGGAACATCGTGCGTACAACGTATATGGCTAAAGCGCAAGAAGTTGAGCGCAAATGGTACGTTATAGATGCAGAAGGTCAAACTCTAGGCCGCCTTGCCAGTGAAGTTGCTTCAATCCTTCGCGGCAAACATAAGCCTATTTATACACCGCATGTAGACACTGGTGACCATGTCATCATCATCAATGCAAACAAAGTTCATTTAACAGGCAATAAGTTATCCGATAAAAAGTACTACAGACATTCAGGCCATCCAGGCGGTCTTAAAGAACGCACTGCTTACGAAATGCGTGAAACACGTTCACGTGAAATGTTGGAAAGAACAATTAAAGGCATGCTTCCTCATAACAGCCTAGGACGTCAAATGGGCAAGAAGCTGCATGTATATGCTGGAAACGAACATCCACACCAAGCACAAAAACCAGAAGTTTACGAACTTCGCGGATAATTGATAAGGAGGGTTTGAATTGGCACAAGTACAATACTACGGCACTGGCCGCCGTAAACATTCTGTTGCCCGTGTAAGACTTGTACCCGGCGACGGCAATATCGTCATTAATGGCCGCAGAATAGATGAATACTTTAACCTTGAAACACTTCACGCTATCATTAAACAACCTTTAGTTGAAACTGAAACAGAAGGTAAATATGACGTTCTTGTAAACGTAAAGGGCGGCGGTTTCACTGGTCAAGCAGGCGCTGTTCGCCACGGGATTGCTCGTGCGCTTCTCCAAGCTGATCCAGAATACCGTCCAGTTCTTAAGCGTGCAGGTTTCTTAACACGTGACCCACGTATGAAAGAACGTAAGAAATACGGTCTTAAAGGCGCTCGCCGTGCACCGCAATTCTCAAAACGTTAATATTATTATCGTTTCAAAAGCCTCGATTTATTATCGGGGCTTTTTTGTGTGGATTTAGTCCTGTGAACGCTGTTGATCTTGTCTGTGGATAGTGTGGATTGTGTGGATAATATTTTGTGCTGTATGGAATGGGAAAAGCTGTTAGCATTTTGAGACGCCTCTTGTTAGAAGCTATTAGAGAAAGGGGGCGGCTATTATGGCTGTAGTGATGAACTTTACAGAAAAATATAGAAATAAACAACTCGATTTTGAAAGAAAAACATTGCAGGAATTATCGCTTATCCAAATAGAAAGTATGATCCATGAAACTTTTGATCATTTTATGAAGCCGATTGCTGCTTATCGGCAAACCATCATAGACATGTGCTTGGATTATGCGGTAGAGTCCTTTTTATTAGGCGCTTCCTACGGACGGTTTGGCTATTATGGAGAAGCGCTTGAGACGGTGTATCATCGAAGCCAAAAGCGTTTTAAGACTTTGCTTGATGATTTTTTTGATTTTTGGATGTTCTGGCTTTATACAGATGATATGGTTAATGAATCTTTGTATATGGCTTGTGAAGCCTATTTATATTATTGGTGGAAGGAAGGCTTTGAAGCGACTGTACGCCGTTATCGTTTGCGATTGCACTAACTTTTTGACCAAGCTCTCATAATTCCCTTCCCCGCCCCATATGATGTATTAGACATGCATTGTCACAACGGGGGGAAGATCATGGGGAGAAAGTGGGTTAAGCGGTTAATCATTATTATTGGCATTATTTTATTAATTGCTATTGTCGATTATGAAATATTACAAAGACATTCTTGGTCAACTTGGCATTTGCCTCTTTCCGGCAAAGTGATTGTCATTGATCCAGGGCATGGCGGTCCTGACGGCGGGGCTGAACGTGAGAATGTCCAAGAAAAGGAAATTGCTTTGAAAGTTGCTAAACATTTACGGGATTACTTACAGGAGTCTGGCGCGCTGGTGTTAATGACTAGGGAGCATGATACTGATTTGGCGGATAACGGAAACAAAGGATTAAGCCAAAGAAAATCACAAGATCTGAGGCGGCGGGCGGAATTTATAAAGAACGCCGATGCAGATGCTGTGATAAGCATTCATTTAAATGCCATACATTCCTCGAGATGGCACGGCGCGCAAACATTTTATCATCCTAAATCTGAGAAAAATGAGAAAATGGCTAAATTTATCCAGGACTCTTTGCGTGTTCAATTAACTAATACAAACCGCTATGCCAAACCTATTGAACATATTTATTTGCTCAAAAAAGTTCCGGCTCCGTCAGCGCTTGTTGAAATCGGCTTCTTATCACATACAGAAGAACGACGCTTGCTGAAAACTAATGATTATCAAAAGAAGGTTGCAGTTTCAATATATCATGGCATTATGCGATACTTTACAAAAGAGAAAGTGCCTTTATCTTAACTCATCTGACCTCCCGTTTTAGGGGGGTTTTCCCTTTATGCTGTTCAGATAAACAATGGCTTTTTGCCCTTGTCTTTATCTTCGGCTTCATTAATCGGTAAGTTTTTCTTTATGAATTATTAAATAAGTTTGATATACTAAATTTGACATAGAATTCATGGGAGGTTAAATACCGTAATGATTACAAAAGAACAGGTTGTTGAAATCCTTAGCACGGTTAAAGACCCGCATTTACATAAAAGCATTGCAGAAACAAATGGCATTCGAGAAATCAAAATTAAAGATGCTTTTGTCAGCCTAAAAATTGCCTTGGCTAAAATCAATACTGCAGAGCAAATGAAAGTTCAGCAAGAAATTGTTTATAAATTAAAACAAAACGGTGCTGAGTCAGTAGGGTTAAGATTTGAAGCGCTGTCAGAAGAAGAAATTGGACAGGCAGGCGGTTTTCCTGAATCAGGTCCATCAATATTATCAAAGAACAGCAAAACAACCTTCATTGCTATTGCCAGCGGCAAGGGCGGCGTAGGCAAATCAACTGTATCAGTTAACTTAGCTGTTGCACTTGAACGGCTTGGCAAAAAAGTCGGCATTGTTGACGCCGATATATATGGGTTTAGTGTACCGGATATGATGGGGATTGAAAATCGGCCAAAGGTTGAAGGAAAGCGTATTATCCCCGTTGAAAGGTTTGGTGTTAAAGTCATTTCCATGGGGTTCTTTGTTGAAGATAATTCGCCGGTTATTTGGCGGGGGCCGATGCTGGGCAAAATGTTAAATAATTTCTTCAGTGAAGTAGATTGGGGAGAATTAGATTATCTCATTTTGGATTTACCGCCGGGAACAGGAGACGTCGCTATGGATGTTCATACGATGATTCCTCATTCTAAAGAAATCATCGTTACAACACCTCATCCTACAGCAGCATTTGTAGCTGCACGTGCTGGAGCAATGGCTATAAAAACAGAACATGAAATCCTTGGAGTTATTGAAAATATGTCTTACTTTGAAAGTAAGAAGACTGGGGAAATCGAGCACATCTTCGGACAAGGGGGCGGCGAAAAATTAAGCGAGGTCCTTGGCACGGAATTATTAGGCCAAATCCCTCTTGAACAGCCGGATGATCAACCGGATGTTTTCGCTCCGTCGGTTTATGCTGCTGATCATAAGGTAGGCAAAATTTATTTAGAGATAGCCCAAAAAGTGATAGACAAGCTTTAAAAAAGCAAACTAAAATCTCCCGAAAAACAGGGAGATTTTAATTTTATGATCCGCCTTGTTGTCCTTTGCCGCCCTGTCCCCCGCCTTGACCGCCGCTTTTTTTAATTTGGTCTTGGACAGCCTTATTTATAGCTTCCGATAATTGTGAAGCCATCAAAGGACTTGACAGGGTTTCAGCGACAACCTTTTGCATTTGTTCGCGGTATGGTTTTGTTTTCATAAGATCAAGATATTGATTTTGCATTTTTGGCGCTTTTAATATATTCATCATCATTTGTTGATATGACGGATCATTCATCAGTTGTTTTAATATCGTTTCATTTTGCTTCTGCATGGTTTTGGCAAGATCTTTTTTAAATTTAGGATCGGAAAATAATTTTTCCCAATATTCTTTTCCTTCTTTAGAAGTCAGTGTTTTGGCAATGGTATCTTTTACAAAGTCTTGGTTGAAAACCAGCTGTTGTTTAACTTTTGAATCCTGAAGAACATCTTGAATCGCTTTTTTTCCTTCATCCGTTTTTAGCAAGTCAACAAACATTTTTTTCGTTTCTTGATAATTCGGCTGATTTCCTTCAGCCGCTTGCTGAGCTGCACAACCGCCTGCAAATAATAAAATAACGCTAAAAATAAAAATCAGGACAGCTTTAGGCATGGAGTTTCACTCCCCTTGCAATAAGTAATTTCAATATTGGGCTTCATACCAGATTATCCTTATTAATTTGTGATAATAGCGGTGATTTATACATGAGGTTGTCTGAGGATATTGGCTTTTTCAATAGTCATTGGTAAAATTATATTACAATAGTTAATCATTGGCTGATCAGATGCGGAGGGAAGAGTTTGAATATTAGAAAATGGCTGTCGCTTTTTTTTACGACTCTCATTATTGGCGGAGCGGTTGGATTAGTTGTAGGTTATCTTGTGGAATGGCGCAGTTATACTGATGCTATTTTTGATGGGAAAGTTGTCAGCTTTATGATCAGTCTAGCCACGCTGTTCGGAACCGGATGCCTATTTAGCATTTTGAGTCAAATGGGTTTTTTTGCTTATCTTACAGTTCATAGGATAGGATTGGGGATGTTCGGTTCAGCATCGTTATGGTCCAAAGTCCAGATTGTGCTTATTGTTTTTATATTTTTTGATCTTGTATATTTTCGTTATCAAGCTTTTGCAACGGAACACCAAAGCGTTTTAGCTTATTTTATTTTGCCGGCAGCGCTTTTGGTTGTCAGTATGCTGACCGCTTTATGGAAAAAGAAAGAAACTAATCACTATGCTTTTGTTCCGACTCTTTTCTTTATGTTTGTCGTGACTGTCATCGAGTGGCTGCCGGTTTTAAAGCCCAATGATTTGCGCTGGATTTGGATAATGGGCGTGACCCTTATCACATGCAATGCTTACCAGGTTTTAATATTGCACCGGTTGATTCATAAAACAGATGAAAGGACTAAAGAACAAAAAGCTCTTTAGTCCTTTTTGTGTGATGTATTTAATGGAGATTCAAGCTGTCTGAAGAAAACGCTTAGTCGAGAATTTTCGTTTTTACTTTTGTATCGGAAATAAGCGTCGACATCGTTACAAAGGAATATCCTTCATTCTGTAAATTTTCGATAATAAGCGGCAATGCTTTTACCGTCTGCTTGGCTGAGTCTGATGCATGAAGGCGGATAATATCGCCGCGTTTGCTATGGTTAATGACATAGGCTGCAATGCTTCTATAACCCGGATTTTCTGTATCTTGAGGATTAACGCTCCAAAGAATGACCTTTTGATTCAATCGGCTTGCCGTTTTTAATACGTCTTTATTAATGCTTCCATATGGAGGGCGAATCATATCCGGTGGTTCGCCGCTTGCTTTTTTTATAGCTTCATTGGCTAAGAGAATATCTTTTCTTACATCATTTGATTCTAAGTCCGTATAGTGTTTATGTTTAAATCCATGCGATTCAATTTCAAAACCGTACTTTTTCATTTTTTCAATGATATCTTTATGGCGTTCTGCCCATTCGCCGGATACAAAAAAGGTCGCCTTTACCCCTTCTTCTTTCAAAATATCTAGAATGGATTCTACTTGCACTTCACCCCAGTTAATATCAAAGGTGAGAGCCATCTGTTTTTGATCAGTTTTTACCTTTGATAATGCTCTGGTTCCTTGGGCTGTGGAAAAAACGGTTGTTTCTTGGTTTTGAACAAAAGCAATAAGGGCGGCAAAAAAAGCTGTCACAACAATAAATAAAGCTTTTTTTATTCTTTTGCCGTTTAATACCCATAACCGCATAGGCCTCCTCCTTATACAAAACAATGTTTGTACATTTTATGGTCTGGACGGACAAGATATGATCTATATCTTTCTTTGATTCATAAAACGAGGGACGTTCGGCAATAATTGTTGTTGTAATCATTATTTAGAGGTGATGATATGATCGGCGCATTATTCTTGGAAAAGGAAATCATAGAAATTGAATACTTAGTTAAGAGGGAGTTAGAAGAGCTCCTTTTTGATTTGAATGATAAAAATATCAACCATATTGTAAAGCGCGCAATGGAGGAGCGGTATCAAATATTGTTCAAAATCCTTTGCCGTTTTGCTTCTCATCAAGATTGTATGAAATATATGCGATCATATAAGAAAAATAAAAAAGCTATTGACGAGAATAACACATAATGATAGTATTCAATGCACTGTGATTAAAGCTAATAACAATAAAAAGTTGTTGACAGTTCGTTGTTTCAGTGGTATCATTTATTTCGTCTTAGTTGAATTAAAGCTTTAAAAATGTCAAAAAGAGTTGTTGACAAAACAAATAACTCTTGATATAATAACGAAGTCGCTGATAGGCGATATATGTTGAGGCGGCTCTGTTTGTTTCGTTCGAAGAACAGCCGATGATTTTACTGATTGTACCTTGAAAACTAAACAAAAGCCAAGCGTGATTGAAAGGGCAACTTTCAAAAACAGCTAAGGATCATAACGATTAAAAGTTTAACTGTTTCACAGTTTATATAGGATGTTCGCATCCATACTTTATTGAGAGTTTGATCCTGGCTCAGGACGAACGCTGGCGGCGTGCCTAATACATGCAAGTCGAGCGCGGGAAGCAAGCAGATCTCTTCGGAGTGACGTTTGTGGAACGAGCGGCGGACGGGTGAGTAACACGTGGGCAACCTGCCTGTAAGACTGGGATAACTCCGGGAAAC
>NZ_JAFBER010000033.1 GCF_016908855.1 Scopulibacillus daqui
TTTTTGTGAAGGTACTATGCGACGAGCAAAAAAGAATCCCAAGTGAAAAGGCTACACTTGGGAAGTAATTAAGTCGCGCTAGCGATTTTGTTCTTGAATCTTGCTGGACTTGGCTTCCGCATCTTCAGCTAAGTCTTTGTTATCATCATTTAGGCGACAACGAAAGAGCGTATTTTCACAATGAAAGGGCTCGAGAGTTTAATCCGAATGATGAAAGGATTTTGTATAATAAGCGTTTTTATGAAGATTTACTAAAAAAAAAATAAACCTGTCCAAATAAAACGTGAAACTAACAAGAACGAAAAGAAAATATGTTTTATCACTTGTGTATCTGATCCATTAAAATATAAGGAATCATTAAGTTATATTCGATCATTAACTGTGCCGGATGGGTTTGAAATTGAATTGAAGCCATCAGAAGATACTGAAGGAATCGTGTCAGCATATCAACGGATGATGGAAGAAAGCGATGCCAAATATAAAGTATATCTTCACCAGGATGTTTTTATCATCAATGAAAATTTCATCATTGACATCTTATCTATCTTTGAAAAGTATCCACAATTAGGAATGCTCGGTGTTGTCGGCGCCAAAACCATTCCTAACAGCTGTAAGTGGTGGGAGGGTGCCGAAAAGTTCGGAAAAGTATATGATAGCCATACTGGACAAATGGAACGATTAGCTTTTAACGATATTTATTCGGATTATGAGAAAGTTCATGCGATTGACGGATTAATCATGGTAACCCAGTATGATCTCCCGTGGAGGAAGGATTTATTTAAGGGATGGCATTTTTATGATCTTTCACAATCGCTGGAATTTGTAAAATCCGGATATGAAGTGGGAGTAGCAAAACAAAACAGTCCGTGGTGTATTCATGACTGCGGGGTTAGAATACTTACAAGTGACTACGAACGCTTGCGGGAAACATTTTATAAAGAATATTACAGGTGGCTCAATAAAAATTCAGAGAGAAATTGGAACTTTTATGATCCTGAATTTGAATATAAAAAAGATTATCCGTTAATTGATCAATATTCTGCATGGTTGGGTCATCGGCGCTTTGCTTATGATTTAGTCAGGTTTATGAAACCAGCCGCGATCGTCGAATTAGGCACCCATTGGGGAATCTCTTTCTTTAGTTTTCTTCAAGCCGTAAAAGATGGAGGCATGAGTACAGCATGCTATGCCGTAGATACATGGCAGGGAGATACGCATGCAGGGTTTTACGGTGAGGATGTGTATCAAACGGTTTCTCAAATTGCCCATCAATATTATCAAAACCAATCAACTTTGATACGCAGTACGTTTGATGAAGCGCTAAATCATTTTGAAGAACAGTCAATTGATTGGCTTCACATTGATGGATATCACACTTATGAAGCCGTAGCACATGATTTTGAAAGCTGGCTGCCTAAATTAGCCGAAAAAGGCATTATACTTTTTCACGATATTGTTGTTAAGTGTGATGATTTTGGCGTCTATCAACTTTGGGATCAACTCAAATGTCAATATCCGGCTCTTGAATTTTCTCATTCGTATGGTTTAGGGGTATTGTTTCCAAAAGGGTATCATAAAGATTTCGAAAAGTTATTCCAGATAAAAGATATCCTTCAAGATACCTATGCATCCTCTTATTAGGTTATATCATAAAAGCTTATAGATTTAGGGAGAATGACGCCTTAGAGAGACTGCTATTATCTCTATCAAATGAGATCAGGATAATATGTACTTGTTCCCATTGCTTATCTCCCCTTTCTTTCTATAAATACAAAAATAGTATATAACTTAATCAAACCGATACGGCCGTTTCAACTTACGGTTCATCTATTAAAATAAGGAGGTTTTCTGTCATTAACCTCGAAAAATGATTTTGCTGATTAGTCCCATATTTTATGCCATTTTTGCTATAATGAAAAAAGAATTTTATACATACAGGTGCGGGTTCAAACATATCGCACCTCATATTAATGGAGTGAATAAAATATGGAATGGCAGTCAGCTTATCATAAATGGCTCTCCAGAAATGATTTGGACGGCCATTTAAAGCAGCAGCTTGACGATATAAAGCATGATGAAAAGCAGCTCGAAGATTGCTTTTATAAAAGTTTAGAATTTGGGACCGGCGGCATGCGCGGCGAATTAGGCCCGGGAACGAACCGGATGAACCGCTATACAATTAGAAAAGCGTCAGAGGGTTTGGCCGGATACATTGCCGCTCATGGAACTGATGCGAAAAAGCGCGGTGTTGTCATAGCCTATGATTCCAGGCATTTTTCTAAAGCTTTTGCGATGGAAGCGGCTTTAACAATTGCCAAACACGATATTCAAACTTATGTGTTTGAGTCGCTGCGGCCGTCGCCTGTCTTATCATTTGCGGTCAGGCATCTGCACGCTTTTGCGGGGATTGTGATTACAGCAAGCCATAATCCTCCGCAATATAACGGCTATAAGGTCTATAATGAAGACGGCGGACAAATGCCTCCAGAAGAAGCGAACCAGCTTGTTAACCATGTCAACCAAATTGAAGATGAATTGTCGGTAGCCATTGGCGATAAAGAGGCATTACAAGAAAACGGTTTATTGAAAATGATTGGCGAAGAAGTGGATAATGCCTATCAAGATCATTTAAAAACCATTGCTATTCAGCCGGATGTTATTGAAAAAGCGGGCGATTTGAACATTGTTTTTACGCCGCTTCACGGAACAGCCTTGAAACCTGTAACGGAAGGTTTTAAAAATTGGGGATTTACAAATGTTACGGTAGTCGAAGAACAAGCTGAACCGGATCCTGAATTTCCAACGGTTAAATTGCCGAACCCTGAAGAGCATGAAGCTTTTACAATCGCGGTCCGATACGGCAAGAAACTGGACGCGGATATTTTACTTGGCACTGATCCGGATGCCGACCGGATGGGCGTTGCTGTTAAGAATCATTCCGGGGAATACACTGTACTAACCGGCAACCAAACCGGAGCTATATTATTGCACTATATTCTAAAACATAAGCAAGATCTTCCTGATAATGGTGCTGTTCTTAAAACGATTGTCACGTCTGATATCGGTCGGGCGATTGCTGAAAGTTTTGGAAAGGCAACCGTTGATACATTAACAGGCTTTAAATTCATTGGCGAGAAAATCCGCGAATATAAGGAAAGTCACGAGCATCAATTCTTGTTCGGCTACGAAGAAAGCTACGGTTATCTGATCGGCGACTTTGTTCGAGATAAGGATGCGGTCCAGGCTTGCTTGCTTGTTTCAGAAGCAGCCGCTTATTATAAGCTGCAAGGAAAAACACTCTATGATGCACTCTTGGAAATTTTTAATCAGTACGGTTATTATAAGGAAGATCTTGAATCCTTAACACTGAAAGGCAAGCAAGGAACTGAACAAATCCAACAGATTCTCAGCAATTTTCGCGAACATCCGCCAGTATCCGTAGCCGATTCAATGGTTGCAGTCATTGAGGATTATCAAGTGTCTAAACGAAAATATATTAAAAACCGCAAAGAAGAAACGGTTAATCTGCCGGTTTCCAATGTATTAAAGTATAAGCTGGAAGATGGTTCTTGGTTCTGCATGAGACCTTCCGGAACCGAACCGAAAATCAAGTTTTACTTCGGCGTCAAGGGTGAATCTGAAGAGGAAAGCGCTAGCCGCCTTCAAGCTGTCAAAGAGGATATTATGGGACAGATCGGACAAATCATTGGAAAATAATTAATGGAACGCCCCGGAAATGTTATTTTTTTGGGGCGTTTATAGTATCTTAATATAGTATATAAATGAATAGAAAACAGTTAAAATTTTGTTACAAATTGATTGTTTGTCTATCAATAATAGGCCAATCATAGTATAATTCACATATAGTTTTTTAAAGTTTTTGAATATTATTCAGAAGTGCGATCCTTGCCGCGCATTAAAATCTTTTTGCGATAAATGATGCATTAAAAGCTAAACCCATATTTGCGGAAAGTTTTGGTTATGAGGTCAAGTTCTGCAACAAAGAACACAATAATGGATTGAATATTCTTAATAAATAAAAATCGTATTGATGAGTGTTAAAGCGAGTTATTATTTTAACTTATCATATGAGGCAAAACAAAATCTTTATGAAAAAGGAGTTTTAAAATGAGAAAATTTCTCTCTGGATTAGGCTTGCTTGTACTGGGCTTTGCTATCTCCGTTTCAGTTGCCACTCATGGTTCAAATGAGCTGTCCAATCACGGAGAAACACTAGCAAGCAAACAGTTAGCTTCCAGTCCGGTGATCACACCAAAAAATCATGGTGAAACGCTTTAATATTTAATAAAAATACAGCGGTTATTATTATCCTTAAGCACTCTTAGCAGTGCTTTTATTTTTTTATCAGATATTGTTTTTTCGTATACGGCTGTGGTATGTTTTTTAATGGAAAAATAGATATTCAGAAAGAAAGGGAACCGCATGGGACATATAAAAGAGGAAACGGCACGGCGGCGAACGTTTGCTATCATTTCGCACCCGGATGCCGGTAAGACAACATTAACAGAAAAACTGTTGCTGCTTGGCGGCGCAATTAGAACAGCCGGTGCCGTCAAATCCCGAAAGTCGGAGAAGTTTGCCACATCGGACTGGATGGAGCTTGAAAAACAGAGGGGGATTTCGGTTACCTCCAGTGTAATGCAGTTTACCTATAACGATTTTAAAATTAATATTTTGGATACGCCTGGGCACCAAGACTTTAGTGAAGATACGTACCGGACGCTAATGGCGGTTGACAGTGTTGTGATGATCATCGATGTGGCCAAGGGCGTTGAACCGCAAACGATCAAATTATTTAAAGTATGCCGGGATCGCGGCATTCCGATTTTTACATTTATTAATAAGCTTGACCGTCAAGGCAAGGAACCGCTGGAGTTATTTGAAGAAATTGAGGATGTTCTCGGGATTGAATCTTTTCCTATTAATTATCCGATCGGGATGGGGCAATCTTTTCGCGGTGTCTATGACCGTTTTCAAAAGAAAATCGAATGGTATAACGAAAATAAAGAACGGCAGACGCTTGACATTGAGTCTATTGACCATCTCAGCGAAGCACTCAAGGGCGTTGCTGATCAATCGACAATCGCGCAGCTGGAAGAGGAGCTTTTGCTGATTGAGGAAGCCGGAAATGAATTTGATATTGAGGCAGTGAAGGCCGGCAAGCAGACACCGGTATTTTTCGGCAGTGCGGTTTCGAGTTTTGGCGTGCCGTCGTTTTTGGAGCATTATTTACAGATGGCGCCTACCCCGCAGCCAAGGGAATCGAGTGCTGGAGTCATTGGACCTGATCAAGCGGCTTTTTCTGGATTTGTCTTTAAAATTCAGGCCAACATGAACCCGGCGCACCGGGATCGGATTGCTTTCTTGAGAGTTTGTTCAGGAAAGTTCGAGAAAGGTATGACAGTGTGGCTTGACCGGACGGGTAAATCATTGAAGCTTGCCCAGCCTCAACAGTTTTTCGCCGATTCCAGGGAAATGATTGATGAAGCTTATCCAGGAGATATTGTCGGGCTATATGACCCGGGCTTTTATCAAATCGGCGATACTGTCTGCAGTGTTAAAGATACTTTTAACTACGGAGAGCTGCCGCAATTTCCGCCGGAGCATTTTGCGAAAGTTCGGGCCAAAAACGCCATGAAACAGAAACATTTTCTTAAAGGGATTAATCAATTAGCTCAGGAAGGCGCGATTCAAATTTACCGCACACCATATGAAGAAACGATTTTAGGCGTGGTTGGGCAGCTGCAGTTTGATGTATTTGTATACCGGATGAAAGCGGAATACGGCGTTGACCTTGATATGCAAATGATGCCGCATCAGCTCGCAAAATGGATTGTCGATAAAGATGCAGCCAATCATCTGCAGCGTTCATCAAATCATCTCGTTGTAAGTGACAGGGACGAGCGCCCAGTGATTATTTTTGAAAATGAATTTGCCTTAAGATGGTTTAACCAAAAGCATCCTGATGTCAAACTGGCTGATTCAAGCTGGGGCCTGACTTCGTAAAAAGTGTGGATAATCCCTTGACAACGACTTCACCATACACCTTGAACATGAATAAACTAAATTCATCATATATTTCTTTTAAGGAATACTTATGAAAGGGATGGTGAAGGTGAATCAAGAGGAAATGCGCCAGCTTGATCGGGCTATCGATGAAATCACCGAGATTGCTAAAGGGTTTGGTTTAGATTTTTATCCGATGCGTTACGAAATCTGCCCTGCGGATATTATATATACATTTGGTGCTTATGGCATGCCGACCCGGTTTTCCCATTGGAGCTTCGGCAAACAATTTTATAAAATGAAGCTTCAATATGACCTTGGCTTAAGCAAAATTTATGAGCTTGTGATTAATTCTAATCCCTGCTATGCTTTTTTATTAAACACGAACAGTCTGATCCAAAATAAAATGATCGTTGCCCATGTCCTTGCCCATTGCGATTTTTTCAAAAATAATGTGAGATTCAAAAATACAAGACGTGATATGGTTGAAAGCATGAGCGCAACGGCTGAAAGAATCAGGGACTATGAGGAAGAGTACGGCAGAGAAAAGGTTGAACGTTTTATAGATGCTGTTTTAGCCATAAATGAACATATAGATCCGTCATTAGTACATTCTAAATCGGACACTTCTTCAGAAAAGGAATCCCAGAGACACCGGACTAAAAAAAGGCCGATATCAGAGTACGAAGATTTGCTGGAATTTGACAGCGAAAAAGAAGTTGAAGAAGAAAAGCCTAAAAAGTTTCCTGAACATCCGGAGAAAGATGTCATGTTGTTTATTGAAGAAAACAGCAAAGAATTAACGGATTGGCAGCGTGACATTATGACAATGCTTCGTGAAGAAATGCTCTATTTCTGGCCGCAATTGGAAACAAAAATTATGAATGAAGGCTGGGCATCCTTCTGGCATGCAAGAATTATGAGAGAATTAGATTTAACTACCGACGAAGCGATAGAATTCGCGACGCTGAACGCCAATGTCGTACAGCCTTCAAAACAGAGAATTAATCCATATTATTTAGGTTTAAAGATATTCGAAGATATTGAGGAGCGCTATAACCATCCGACAGAAGAAATGAAACGCCGCGGCGTAAAAGAAGGGTCCGGCAGAGAAAAGCTGTTTGAAGTAAGGGAAATTGAATCAGACCAATCATTCATTAGAAATTATCTTACTAAAGAACTTGTCGAAAAAGAGGATATGTTCATATATGAAAGGCAAGGGGACGAAGTTAAAATTACAAGCAAAGATTGGAAAGACATTCGCGACCAACTCGTTTCCTCCCGTGTCAATGGCGGTTATCCATTTATTGTAGTTGAAAACGGCGATTACATGAAAAATGGTGAATTATATCTGAAACATCGTTATGAAGATATGGAACTGGATATAAAATATTTGGAAAAAGTACTGGAATATGTATACCAATTATGGGGCAGATCAGTGCATTTAGAGACGGTTATTGAGGATCATCCGGTTTTGTTTTCGTGCGATGGCACAAGAGTGCATAGGAAAAGGTTAGATTGATTGAAAAGGAATCCTGATTTTTTCGGATTCCTTTTTTCATGAAAAAAATCCTTTTTAAGAATGTGGAATAGAAGGCGGTTCAGTAAGTGCCGGTGATTATCGGTTTTAGTCATGTGTCGGCCTTTATCATTTGTTTTTTTGCTATTATAATAAATATATGCGGTTTTATTTTTAAAAAATCAAAACATAAAAGAGGGTTGAATATGACACAATTAAAAGAGATTCTTTCTTATAATGAAGCATTTGTAAAAAATGAAGAGTACAAGCCTTACGAGACAAGCAAATTTCCTAATAAGGAGCTAGCCATTGTCACTTGTATGGATACGCGGTTAATCGAGCTGCTGCCAAAAGCGCTTAACATACATAACGGCGATGCAAAAATGATCAAAAATGCCGGCGGAATGATTGAAACGCCTTATGACAGCGCCATGAAAAGTTTGCTTGTTGCCATTTATGAATTAAAGGCAAGAGAAGTTTTAATTATTGGCCACCACAAGTGCGGCATGATTGGGCTCAAAGGTGAAAATATGATTGAGCACATGAAAGAGCAAGGGTTAAATGAAACAAGCCTAAACCATGCAAAGTCTGAAAACGATCATTTAGAAACATGGCTAAATGGTTTTGGTTCAGTAGAAGAACGTGTGAAGAAGAGTGTTGAAACAGTGAAAAATCATCCGCTTATGCCGCGTGACATTCCTGTTCACGGACTTGTTATTTGTCCCGAAACGGGCAAGCTAGATCTTGTTGTAGAAGATAATAAATAAGCGCATTTTTCTTTCTATTTTTCACACCACATTTATAGCAGTTGTTCAAGAAATTGCCACTTCACCTCCGGCATATAATCATCTAAATAACACACAATATGATTACAAGGGAGGTGAACACTTTGGCAAGAAACAGCAACCAATTACTTGTACCAGGTGTTGAACAAGCGCTTGATCAAATGAAAATGGAAATTGCTTCTGAATTTGGTGTTCAATTAGGTGCCGACACCACTGCTCGCGCTAACGGTTCTGTCGGCGGGGAAATCACAAAACGTCTTGTTGCACAAGCACAAAAACAATTTAACGGACATCAAGAATAATTCATTTTTATAATAATAAATTTTGGCTGCGGGAAGCGTTTGATCGCTTCCCGTTTTGCTTTTAAAAGGCAAACTCCCGATTTAAAATCGGGAGCGGCAATCATGATTTCTTTGGCTTTTCCTCTTTATCCAGAGGTCTTGATTCGTCAATTGAAGGGTGGTCATATTTAAGATTAACTGTGCCCCCGGCTAAGCCTTCATTAATCATACGGTCGACATCAAGAGCGTAATCTTCTTTGCCTTCATATTCATAGCCTTTTTCAAGATCAGCCATCTGTATCACCTCTTAATTTTACAATTCCCAAAATAAGAGGTCTTAAACATATCATGTACAGCGATTACTTATCATAAACATGAAAAAGCATCAGCTCATGGATTTGCGCCGTTATATCTTTAAGAAAGGCTTCTTCCGGTTCTTCTGTTGCCCATTCTATTTCACCATTGTAGTGATAAATGCCTTGATAAGCCGCCCCTTTAAAAAAGAAAGAAAACTGATAATTAGTCTGTCTTGATTTAGATAAAAAAGGTTTGTATGTAAAATGGGTTATCAATGGTATCACCTCTTATTAAAAATCATACACGAATTTAGAATATTATAAAGCAAAAGCCTTCATCTGGTTAAAAAATAAAGGCCGGCATGATCTTCATACCGGTTTGGATGACAGCATCCAATCTGGATGCTTCATGGTTTGTTTGGTTAAATGGCAACAGTAGTCATACCATAATTTTTTTACAAAATCATCTTGCTTTCTTATAGCAGGGTTTTTGAAAATAGTATGGCCCGGTCTTGAATTGGCTTCAAACAGCCATATGCGGCCGTCTTCATCGATGCCAATATCTAATCCTAATTCGCCGATTAATTCATGTGATTGCTGGTCAATAATTTCTGTTAATGTCAAGGCTGCATGGACGAGCTTTTTTAAATACTCATCTGCTCTGTCAGAAAATAAGGCATAGAGTGATTTAACCTCTCCTCCGTAAGCGACATGAGTCGTGATGCCATTATGTCCCGCTATTTTTGCTGCGGCCGCACTGACCCGCCACTTTCCGTTGCCGTCCTTATTCGTATGGATACGAAAGTCGAGAGGACGTTCATTTTCTTTCATCAGGCAAATCCTTTGTTGAAGAATATAGTGGGATAGAAGGTCTCCGGGGAAATGCCGGCGGATGAAATCAGACAGTGTTTTATAATTTTCTTTATAATATTGTCCCTGATCATAGTATTCGCAAATAAGACTTTCGCTTTCTTTTTCCAGTTTTTTAATGCCAAGTCCTTTGCTTCCGTTCTTTGGCTTTAAATAAACGGATTGATAAAGATTTAGAAATTGTCTGATGGCGTGAAGTGATATATTTTCTTCAGTATTGGGCAAATATTGGGATGATAAAGGGTGATTTTTTAATAATTGATAGATTGCCCATTTATCAAAAAAACGGCTGTTAAACCATGGAATTCCATATTCATGCATAAACTTTTCTTTCATCTGTTTAATGCCGGGATCTCTGTCTGTTCTTCTGCTGGGAATCCGATCATACACAATATTTGGAAAAGGCGCCTTGAAAGTTATCCAGCCTTCGCAGTAGAAAAGGCCGTCGATTAAACCATTTTGCCAATCAATATCATTTGGACAAAAGATAAATGCATAGCCGCCTTTTTTGTGAACATGACTAAGGAGATGTTTAAATTCGTGAGTACGCTCTCCGAATGGGCGGAGAGAGTTTTTTAGCTTGCCTGTTGTGAAAATACCGATTAATGGATAAACCGTCATTGTTTGTTTATCAATATCAACCAGTATATCAGAAGGATATGGAAAATGGCATTTTTTCCATAAATCCTCGGCAATAAGCATGGTTTTCTTTTGGTGAGGTTTCACTTGGCATTCAATGCTTTGTGAGGAAAATGTTATTTGGTTTAATGTTTGATTATAAAGTTTTTCAGGTAAATAAACAGTACCGGTTTCTTTATGATGGCAATCAATATAAACTCTCTCCAAAGTCACGACCCCTTTCCAGGTGTGTTTTGTGTATATTTATCATTTGAAAAGTCGTATAATGGATTGGGTATATGTCGATAACCATCATATGATAAGAAAACTTAAATGTGATTATGAAGAAGGAGACTTCTATGCTTGATATCTTAATCCACTTTATCATTTTAATTGTTGTCGGTGCGCTTATCGGGGGATTGACGAATTACATAGCGATAAAAATGCTGTTTCGCCCTCACAAGCCCATTTACATCGGTAAATTCCGTCTTCCATTTACGCCGGGATTAATTCCTAAAAGACAAGAGGAAATTGCAGTGCAGCTTGGTCAGCTTGTCATGAAGCATTTAATTACGGCTGAAAGCATTGAAAGAAAATTAAGCGATCCCCGTTTTTCAAAGACAATGATTAGTCAAGTTCAAAAGCAAGCGGATGGATGGTTTGGCACGAAGCGCCCGTTTCGTGAAATCCTCGGGGAAATAGACGGCGCCCAGTGGAGCAGCCAACTGGAAACAAAGACCGCGGCTTGGCTTACAAACCGCTTGTCCATGCAGTTTAATAAGATAAAAACGGAACCGCTGCAAAAGGTTATACCAGAAAAGGCATTGGCGCGTGTCGAGGATTCAGTGTCCGGAGCGGCTTCCTTTTTAACAGAGCGTTTGGCAGCCTATCTTGAAAGTGATGAAGGAAAAGCCAAATGCCAATACGAATTAAACCGCTTCTTTGAAAAGAAAGGGCTGCTGGGCAATATGCTGGGAATGCTTTTTAATAGCCAAATGATTGTTAACCGGATTTATCCCGAACTTATCCATTTTATTAAGCAAGCGTCCTTTGAGGAGATGTTAAACCAATTATTGCAAAAAGAATGGGATCGCTTGAAGAACCAGCCTCTGGAAAGCTTGTTAAATCGGACGGGCATCAGTGAGCAGGATATTTTGCATTGGTTATCCAGCCAAATTCAAAGCCATTTGCCGTACCGTCAATGGTTAGAACAAAGCCCGAGCGATTTGCCGGCAGAATGGCGTGAGGCTGTTATCAACCGTATGATTCCGAACATGGTTCACACGGGTCTCCGGTTTGCTTCACATAGAGTCAGCGAGATGCTGAAAAGTTTGGAAATAGAACAATTGGTTTCAGATCAAGTCAGAGGTTTTTCGCTTTATGAATTGGAACAAGTTGTGCTAATCATATCCAAACGCGAATTTAATATGATAACCTACCTTGGGGCTCTTCTTGGAGGCTTCATTGGGCTCATTCAAGGATTATTATTGTTAGTTATATAATGAAAATCGGTACGTATTAATGTTATAGTAGATATTGATCATATTTTTAGGAGGCTAATAATGGCTAATTTACATGATATCGCTTATGATATGGAACAAGCGATACGAAACAGCGACGAATATCAAACATTGACTAAAGCGTACAAAGAAGTCAATGAGGATGACATCGCTAAGAAAATGTTTGATAATTTCCGTCAATTGCAATTAACACTTCAGAAAAAACAAATGACGGGACAACAAATAACTGAGGAAGAAGCACAGAAGGCTCAGCAACAAGTACAGTTAATTCAACAGCATGAAGTCATTTCCAATCTGATGGCTGCAGAACAAAAAATGAGCATGCTTATTTCAGATCTTAATAAAATCATTACCAAACCGTTAGAAGATATTTACGGTAAATCAGGAGATGCATCTTAAAGGATGAATGACGAGGTCCGGCGTATACGCTGGATCTTTTTTACTGTTTGAGGAATCGGTCATGAAAAGAGATGATGTCTGACTTCAAGGATAAAGTGTTGACGCCTGTTCTATTTCCCTTGAGTTAAACATAAGTTTGAAAATAGAGGGCTAAGTAAAACTTTTTTAACAAAAGGGGGATTACCTTGGTATACCGCATGCTTGCTTTAGACATCGATGGCACCCTTTTAAGAAGTAATCATAAGCTTGATAAAAATACCCGGGACGCAGTAGAATACGCAAAAAAGAAAGGTGTCGCTGTCACGCTGGTTTCGGAAAGGCATTTTCATTCAGCGGCAAAAGTTGCAAAAGCGTTAAAATTAAAATACCCAATTATCACGCATAATGGTGCATTTGTTTCTTCATCGATAGACAATCCCATGTATACAAGCAAAATTGAACATCACATATTATTGCAGCTTGTTGAATTTTTGGAAACTTATCCATGCCATATTCGCGTGTCCCATGAACGGCTGTCTGTGAGCAACCGTCCCAAACAAAGAAATCTCATTGCTAAAATGACCATCGGCGTCAGTGAACCATTATTTTATCCTGTCACATATGTTGATTCGTTAAGCAAGTATCTTCATGAGAATCTTGAAAGTGCAACAGATGTAAAAGTTGAACTATATCAAAATAATATGAATGAAGTTTTGGAAGCACTGGAGGATTTCTTTCCAACCATTAAAGTTGTAAAAAATTCGCCAACGCAATTAACGTTGACCCATTGGGGAACTTCAAAGTTTGACGGGCTTGTTCACTTGGCGCAATATCTTGGCGTTCCGATATCGGAAATAGTGGCTGTTGGAGACGGCGTTGAAGATATTGAAATGATTGAAAAAGTTGGCTTGGGCGTGGCAATGAATCAAGCGCCGAAAGAGGTGAAAGAAAAAGCAAAATGGATAACAAGATCGAATGATATGCATGGCGTTGCTTATTTGATCAGGGAAGTTTTCCGTAAACAAATGCGTGTTCATGTATAATCCCTTGAAGCAGCCTTCAAGGGGTTTTTTGCATTTTGAAATAAATTCGCAAGCGGCGGAGATACTCCCCGGCTGAGCTTTGTAGATGCCCGGTTAAGCTATGATTTGACAGCATCTAAATGATCGCTGTAGTATCTCAATGCCTTTTCATAGTAAAGAATATCTTTCCGGCTTGTTGTTTCTATTAATTGCTGAAGCAGCATTTGAACCGCTTGGCTGCTTTCTTGAAGGTTGTACAATGTCATCGCTTTAAAGATGGTTAATGGGCGAAAATCAGGAAAGTGCTGAAGCCCGGTTTCAAAACATTTTAGCGCTTCCCTGTACCGTCCAAGCACCCGCAGTGAACTTCCTAAATTAGTATAAGCAATTTTTAATTGATGTTCGGGAAGTCCCAGCTGAATGGCTTTTTCGTATAAAGGAACGGCTTTAGATTCAAATCCTAAACGATCGCAGCAAATCGCAGCTTGAAACTGAATATCCGAATCCTGCGGATGCTCGTTGACAAGATCTAATATGAGCTGAACGGCCTTTTCCGGGGGATTTTCACTTTCAATCATTTCAAGCTTTTGCAAAAAGGTTAACATCGTTGAGCCTCCTCATACGATAAGTAAGGAATCTTATTAACAGACTTATGCTGCATCGGGACAAGTTATGAATGAAATTTTTCTTGGCTATCTGTGAAAAAGGATCAGCTCGCCGTGATCTGAAGTCAGGCGGTTTGTATAATTTTCGTAGTTTTCTTGTTTAAGGCGTTTGGTTCCCAATGCTTTTCCTTCCTCATCATTGGCGGCTTCAAAAGATTCTTCTAAAAGTTTAGATCCATCTTTGTCATATACGGTTAATGTATATTTCGGCAATTTTTCAGCCCCCTTTTATAAATTTAATGTTTAATAATTTCAATTTTATATATAAAAATCCTTTTTTTTATGATTAAATAATTATTATGATGAAAGTTTTTCCGATTTTGTATGATTATTGGAATGAGATGATAGAGAAAGATAAGGGGATGACGAGTGGCGCTGACTTTAAATCATGTTATTAAGCGGTTTGGGGATTTTACGGCGGTTAATCAGTTATCGCTGGAAATGCCAGAGAAGCAGATGTTTGGTTTTCTAGGTGCAAACGGTGCCGGTAAAACAACCACGTTTCGGATGATTCTTGACTTGTTAAAGCCAACATCCGGAGAAATTTTGTGGAATGGAAGAAAGCTGACATACAGGGATAGTCAGTTGATTGGATATTTGCCTGAAGAGCGCGGGCTGTATCCCAAAATAAAAGTATCAGAGCAGCTTGCGTATTTTGGAAAACTGAAAGGCATGACGAAAAAACAAGCGCAAACGGAAGCAAAGAGATGGCTCGAATCTTTTGGCGCGACCGAATATTATGATAAAAAAGTAGAGGAATTATCAAAGGGCAATCAGCAAAAAATTCAATGGCGCGTATTTTAAAATATCTAATGAAGAAGTATCGCAGGAAATTTTTCGGCGTATTTCAAATAGAGGATTTGTAAAGACATTTAGTATCGAAGAACCGACTTTAAACGAAATATTTATTGATAAAGTGGGTGAGCGTCATGAATAAATTTTGGATTGTATTTTCACACACTTATGGATCGAAGTGCAAGTCTAAGTCATTTATTAGTGCGACGCTTATCATGATGGTTTTAACTGTTGTGTTAATTAGCATGCCAAAGATCACATCCTATTTTAATGGACATCATGTGGAAAAAGTTGCTGTGATTGACCGCACTCGCCAGTTGTTTGAACCTTTGAATTCCAAAATCAAGAAGGTGAATAAAGATATTAAGCTGACGCCGTTTAAAGAAGGGGAAAACCAAGCAAAAAAGCGGTTAAAGATGGAAAATTCAAAGGATATCTTGTTATAGAAAAAAGTTCTGAAGGGCTTCCTAAGGCTTCTTACTATACGATGAAACTTTCAGATGAAACGGCAAGCAATCAAATCAAGGAATCTCTTCAACAATTAAAAAACATAGCGGTTACGGAGCAGCTTGGATTAAATGCTCAAAAACTGGCTATGCTGAATGCTCCTGTAGATTTTCATAAACAATCGCTTGACAAAGGCGCTAAATCAGAAAAAGAAATGGATCAAGCAAGATTTTTTGTCTATCTCTTAGTCTTTTTAATATATTTAATGGTTGTTGGATACGGTTCCATGATTGCTCAAGACATTGCATCGGAAAAGTCTACACGGGTTATGGAACTTATCGTTTCAAGCGTTTCGCCAGGCATTCATTTAGTAAGCAAGGTTTCTGCTCTGGCATGGCTTGGCATCACTCAATATGCCATTTTCTTTTTGACTGGTATTCTAACTATTAAATTGAACGGTACGAATATCAATGAATATCTTCATCAAAATAATAGAGGGAACAGGAGCACGACAATGGCGTCGTGCTCCTTTACTGAAAATCTGCAAAAGATGTCAAATCATGCAGTTGATTTGTTACAATAAAAACATGAACATTGAAGTGGGGTCGAGTGATTTGTCGATACGTTTTATTCATGCGGCGGATTGTCATTTGGATCGGCCTTTTTCCGGAGTCGGCCAGTGCCCGCCGCAATTGGCAGAGCGATTTGAGGAGAGTACTTTTACGGCATTGGAGCGTGTGATTCAGAAAGCCGTTATGGAGCGAGTGGACTTTATTATTTTTGCTGGAGATATTTATGATCAAAGCCATAGAAGCTTAAGAGCCCAAAAGCGTTTTGCCAAAAATATGAGTCTATTAAAAGAACATGGTATAGATGTGTATATCATTCACGGCAACCATGATTTTCTTGATAACAATAACCATTTATTAACACTCCCTGATAATGTTCACGTTTTTGGGCCGACAGTGAGCATGATGCCTTTTGAGAAACAAGGGCGTCCAAGAGTGCATTTATATGGATTCAGTTACCCTGAGCGTCATGTACATGATGATATGTCAGCACATTTCCATAAAGTTGACGGAGCCGATTTTCATATCGGGATATTGCATGGCAGTGTTCAAGGCAACAAGCAGCATGAGGTTTATGCCCCTTTTACAGTAAAATCACTTATAGAAAAGGACTTTGATTATTGGGCGCTCGGGCATATTCATAAACGGCAAACCTTGTCTGAAGAGCCGCCGATTCATTATCCGGGCAATATCCAAGGATTAAATATTAAGGAATCCGGCGATAAAGGGGCTTTACTCGTTGAACTGGACCGCCATAAAACCGAGGTTTCCTTTTTCAAAACGGCTGACATCATCTGGATTGATGAAACGGTTTCAATTGTCAATTGTCCAAGTATAGACCGCTTAATAGATAGAATAGAAACTTTAAAAGAATCAATAAGGAGAGAAGAAGGTGTTCTCGCCCGAGTGACTTTTGCCGGACAAGGCCCGCTCCATCATTTGCTTTATGAGGAAGCGATGATAGAGGAAATGCTTGAAGCCTTGCGTGATGGAGAAGATGAAATTGAAAATTTTGTTTGGCTGATGTTTTTTCAATTAAAAACGAAGCCGGAATGGGACAGAGAACAGCTGATGTCTTCACCTTATTTCACGGGTGATCTTCTTCGTTTGTCATGCCGGGAAACATCAATTAAACCGATGATTTCAGATTTGTTTAGCCACAGACGAGCCAAAAAGTATTTAGATAGATTAAATAAGGATGAAGAAGCCGGAATATTAAGGGAAGCGGAGACACTGCTGATTGACGCGCTTTATGACCTTGAAAAGGGTGAAGAAAATGATTAAAATCAAACAAATAAATATTTACCAGTTCGGTCGGTTTACCGGGAGAAGCATTCAGCTGCCGGCCGCCCCTTTTCTTATTGTTTACGGTCCAAATGAGGCAGGAAAATCAACTTTAACCGCCTTTATAAAATATATGCTGTTTGGCTTCCCGCCAAAAGCAAAATTGGATGCTTTTGTAAGAAACAGGGATATCAATGGCGTCGGCGGCTCATTGCATATTGAAAGCGAAACATTTGGCGGCTTGAAGCTTGAGCGCTTTTTAAACGAGAGCGGAATGCCGAAAGTTTACGATAATACCGGGTCCGACAATGGCAGCCATCAGCTGAACCAATTATTTTACGGTTTAGATCTGCCTGCTTTCGAAGCGATTTTTTGCTTTGATTTAGATGGTTTGAAGGAGCTTGAGAAAATTGGCGCAAAAGAAATGAATCAGCTTTTGTTCAGCGCAGGCATGACCGGAAACTCGAGGATCATGCGCCTTGAACAAATGCTGGATAAGAAGCTTCAAGCACTATTTAAGCCTTCAGGCAGAAAACCGGTGATCAATCAAACGATAACCGAGCTGGATCATTTAAAAGGCCAATTAAAAGATTGGGACAAAAAACTAAATGATTATCATGACATCAATGAAAAAATTCAACAAGCAGAGCGTGAGATCGCCGATATTCTCGAGAAGAAACGGGAAATAGAAAATACTTATCATCAGTTGGCGCAGTTTTCATCTCTTAAACCGCTGATGATCAAGTATAACAGCTTGCATGAAGAGGAAAAGCAGCTTCCCGATATCAATTTTCCTGATCAAGGGATCGAACGTTTGGAAAAATGGCAGGCACAAATCGTAGTTTTAGAGGGAGAGAAGGCGGAAATTTCCAAAAGGATTGAACAAATAAGCCTTGCTGTTCGTCAATTAAATATAGACCGGAAATGGTTAGATAATGAAAGAAATTTGCTTCATCTTATTAACAAAGCGCCGTACTGCGAAAGTCTTCGCCAAAATATTGATATGACTAAAGAAAAGATTCTTTACGAAGCAAATTTATTGGATAACCTAATAAATAAACTTGGCGGCGGCTGGACTAAAGAAGCGGTCTGTGCGGCGGATATAGGCATTGAGTCGAAAGACCATCTCAAACAGCTGCTTAATGAAAGAGAAAAAGCCATGCATCATAGGGACCGTTTAGAACAAGCTTTGAGCGACAGCATGGCAAAAACTGAGCGTTTTCAGGAGCAAATAGCGCAGTCAAAACAATATGTTTTGGATGAAGCCGAGCGCAGCCGGATTGAGGAACAACTCGAGGCAAGCAAAAATAGAGATATGCTTGAGAAGGAAAAATCATGGCTTGAAGCAAAAATACAATCTATTCACCGCGAGCGCCGGCAAAAAAGCCAATTGAAAAAACTATCTATCATAATTCCCGGCTCCTGCCTTGTCTTGTCAGTTTTCATCGCTTTTTTGCAATTTTACAGCCATCATCCCATCAGCGGATTCATATCCGGCGCTTTTGGTGTCATATTAAGCCTAGGGGCGAAGTTAGCCATCCAAAAAACAGCGGATAAAACAAGCGGCGAGTCAGACGAAACTGAGGCCGATCAGCGTCTGAAAACCATCAACGAAATATTATTAGCAAGGCCTCAAGGCGAATTATATGAATACCAAACGCTTTTAAATAAAGATGAAGAAGCCAGGGCAAGCATAGCCTCGGCTAATCAGCGCTTAGAAGACGAAAAGAAATATTACGGCCATTTAATTCAGCAGCTGGACAATGTGTCGCTTTCCATAGAGACAAATACAGAACGGCTGCGGGAATGGATGGTGCGTCATAGCTTTTTGGAAACACCTGTAAGCCTTATTGAAGAGGTATATCAATATGTTGAGGAAGCTAAGACACACGTGATTCAACAACAGCAATTAGAAAAACAATTGAATGGCCACAAGCAGAAAATAGATGCATTTGAAAGAGAAAAATATCAATTAGCTGAACAGCTGCAAGCGGAAAATGATAGTCTGTGGCATTTGGAACAACGGTTAAATAAAGAAAAAGAAAAGCATCAAAGATATCTGCAATTCAAGCATCAGCTGCAAGGATTAATAGAGCAGGAAGAGGCATTGAATGAAAAGATGTCACGATATCAAACAGAATGTGAACGTTTGTTCAAAGCTGCTCAAGTTAATGATGAGGAAGCATTTCGCAAAAAGGCCAAAAAATATGAAAGAAAAAAGCAAATTCAATCGGAAATGCTTGAGGTTAAAAGGCAGATGGAACAAATTGAGCCAAACCGCGCCTCCTTGCAGCAATGCCATCTCTGGCTTAGAGAAGATCGTTTTAAAGGCGTGACGAAAGAAAGTTTGAAAAAGCAAATCGAAGAGCTGGAACAGCGTCTTGAGACATGCCGTAAACAAAGCCTTAAATGGCAATCTGAACGATCACAATTAGAAGAAAATCAGTCTTATGCGCAATTAAAGCATCAAATGGAAGCGAAAAGATCCTTTTTAAATGAGAAGGCGAGACAGTGGGCTGTTTATCAGACCGCTAGAGGCTTATTAAATAAAGCCAAAGAAGAATACCGCGAACGCAAGCTGCCAGCGGTGCTGGCACAAGCCTCTGAATATTTTTCAAAAATGACCGGTTATCGTTACAGGGCTATTTTAATGTCGGATGAAGAAGGCTTGGTTGCTGAAAACTATGCCGGACAATCTTTTTATGTCAAGGAGTTAAGCAGGGGGACGCAAGAGCAATTATATGTATCCATAAGGCTTGCGCTTGCTTCTGTCTTTGAATCCGCGGAAAGTTTCCCTATTATTATTGATGACAGTTTTGTTAACTTCGATAATGATAGAAGCGGACAAGCGATGGCGGTTTTATCTGAAGTGTCTAAGCGTCATCAGGTGATATTAATGACGTGTCATAAGGAATATAAGAACCAATCAGACGCAGCATGGATTTCACTTGCAGATGTTGAACACCAAAATATAGATTCAGTGATGAATGAGAAGGGTGTGGTGTCATGCATGATTTGAATTTTCATATTAATTTGGTTGAAGATGAGGAGAAATTGGCTTCCGTATTATGCGCTTATCTTGAAAAAGAAGGCTGGAAGGTATCCGCCTTCTACTCAGCGGAAGAAGCGGTTCAGCACCTTCATAATGGCGCGCATTTATGGATTTTGGATATTATGCTGCCGGGAATGTCCGGGTATGACCTGATTGAGAAAATTAAAGAAAATAATTCTGAGCAGCCTGTTATTTTTATATCCGCAAGAGATCAAGATCTGGATAAAATCATCGGTCTTGAAAAAGGCAGTGATGACTATTTAACCAAGCCGTTCTTGCCTAAGGAGCTTGTAATAAGAACGAAAAAAATACTTCATCGTGTATACGGAACAGGCATGCGCACTCATTATATAACGATCTCTCATTATCAAATTGATATTAACCGCCGCAATGTCTTTACTAAAGACGGCCAACTGATTGAACTGACAGCTAAAGAGTTCGATGTCCTGTATTTTTTAATAGAAAATATGAACGTGGCCCAATCCCGTCAAGAAATTTTAAAAGCCGGCTGGGGAGAGGATTATGTCGGGTCTGACAGAGCGGTCGACGATGTTGTCCGGAGAATAAGGAAAAAACTGCCGCGCCTTACGCTTGAAACGGTGTACGGCGCTGGATATAGGATTGTTTCATAATGATAAAATGGACGCTTACGCAACGGGTATGGGTATCTTTTATATTATTAATACTCATTTTAGGGGTTCTTATTGCGATTATATATCCTTTCTCGATCCAGCAAGCGCTAAAAAACGATTCTTATAACCTAATCGAGGAAGAGCAGCTTCATGATGTTTTACAACAGCCGGACCCATATTCTTTGCCAAAATCCAACAAAAGTTTCGTTGAACGCCAACAAGCCTCCCGTTCAGTCGGTAATTTGCTTATTGTCAATGGCCAAGGGGAGCTTGAAGGTGATCCTGTCCCTAACAAGGTCCTTCACCAAATGGCGAAAGAAGCAGATAGCCAGAAAAAGACGCTCGGCCGCTATGAATTGAATTATAATGGGGCAACGCTGTTCTATGTGATACGAAAGCTCCAAGACGACAACGATAATTCAATTTACCTTATTTCATATATGTGGGATACTTATCGAAACCAAATGGCGAAAGAATTATGGAACCGATTATTAATTGTATTAATTTTAGCGGCTGTTTTGAGTTTGATGGTTGCCGCTTGGTTTGCCCACCATTTAAAGAAGCCGCTTAAAGTGCTGGGGAGCCGATTTGAGGAAATAGCCAGTTTAAATTGGAAGAAGCCGTTTGAGTGGAAAAGCGGAGACGAATTTGAACGTTTGTCATTACAATTTGAAAAGATGAGAAGAAACTTGCTCCGTTATGATGAGTCGCAAAAAACCTTTTTGCAGCAAGCCTCTCATGAGCTGAAAACGCCAATCATGGTTATTCAAAGCTACGCTCAATCTGTTAAAGACGGTATATATCCGCAAGGCACTCTTGATGATACGATCGATGTTATTATCAATGAAGCCGATCAAATGGAGCACAGAGTTAAAAAACTTCTTTATTTTACACGGATTGATTCGCTGCGTGAAGAAAGGCCGGACATTGAGACCGTATCATTTGGCGAGCTTGCGGAACAAGTGAAAAAACGATTATTAACACAAAAGCCGTCTATTGAGATTGAAATTAAAGGAAAGAACACTTTGTTTCATGTCGATAAGGAGCAGTGGCTCATCGTTTTAGAGAACTTATTAGAAAATGCGCTTAGGTATGCAGATACTAAAATATGGCTGATTGCGGAAGAGAAAGATTCAGAAACACGATTACTTGTCAAAAATGACGGTGAACCGATACCGGAAGAACAAATGGAAGGTTTGTTCCAGCCGTTTAAAAAAGGCAAGAAAGGTCAGTTCGGCCTTGGGCTTGCCATCGTACAAAGAATTGTCGAAAGGCATGGCGGTCATATTCATGCTGAAAACGATAAAGATGGTGTTAGTTTTGCGATTACCATTCCAACTCAGCAGACTGAATCGAAATAAAGTCATTTTTATAAGGTGAAGGGGGAACCGGGGATGAAAGGGATTGTTCATTTTAACGAAGGTGAGTCAGTCAGCCTTTATTTACTCATTAAATCGGCAGCAAAATCGGTTGCAAGTAACGGCAAACCTTTTTTAACGCTGATTCTGCAGGATAAATCAGGAGAAATTGATGCGAAATTGTGGGATGCCGCACCGCAGGATGAAAAAGATTATGTCCCGGATACAATCGTAAAGGTTGAGGGAGATATCACAACGTTCCGCGGAAAAAATCAGCTGAGAATAAGGAATATACGCCTCGCCTCCCAACAAGATCCTGTTAAAAAGTCTGATCTTGTTGCCACGGCGCCAATGTCAATCAATGAAATGGTCGATACAATGAATCAATTTATCTTTGAAATAAGAAATCCCAATATACAGCGATTGACAAGAGCGTTATTAAAAAAGCACCAAGAAGCATTTTTTGAATTTCCTGCGGCGGTAAAAAATCATCATGAATATGTTTCCGGGTTAGCCTACCATGTCGTCTCTATGCTAAATCTCGCCAAGTCAGTAGCAGCCCTTTATCCGTCTTTGGATACTGATTTGCTCTATTCAGGAATTATTCTTCATGATATGGGCAAAGTGATTGAACTTTCAGGGGCAACATCGGCAAGTTATACATTGGAAGGAAAACTGCTCGGACATATTTCCATTATGGTTAATGAAATTGGACAAACCGCTAAAGAAATGGGCGTTGAAGGCGAAGAGGTTACCATTCTCCAGCATATTGTCTTAAGCCATCATTCGAAACCAGAATGGGGAAGTCCTAAGCCTCCGCTCATTAAAGAGGCAGAAATCCTTCATATGCTCGATAATCTTGATGCAAAAATGAACATGCTCACCCGCGCTATTGAGAGAACCAAACCGGGCGAATTTACTGAAAGATTGTTTGCGATGGATAATCGCTCTTTCTATCATCCGTTGTATGACAGCAAAGTGCCGGTTGAGTAGAATGGCGAACTTCTTATTTATACACAGCAAGCATATTCTGCCCGTCTCCGGCATACATTCTTCTTAAAGAGGGCTTGTATAATGGAGGGGCGCTGATGATGAAAAAAACAAAGCGTGCGATCGCTATTATTTGCACCATTATCTTTTTGTACATTTTGCAGCAATGGGGCATCTTAATGCCAATCGTAGACCGAATTGAAGCTTTTCCTTGGTGGGTCTATCTCGTCTTTGCAGGTATCTTGTTCAGCGGATTTCAATTTGTGATTTCATACATGAAAGAGAAAGAAGAAGATATGAAATGGATAGAAGAGCAAGGACAAGTGTTTATTAACCGTATGAATGAAGAAAGAGAAAGAAGAAATGAAAATAAGAAAACGGGGCTGTCCAAAAAGTCAGTATAACTGACTTTTTGGCGCCCCTTTTTCATTTTTTTATTAAAAAAAGTACACAAAAAAACCGTCCGATCTTTTA
>NZ_JAFBER010000034.1 GCF_016908855.1 Scopulibacillus daqui
TTACAAGATTGGGCGATTTTTTTGTGTACTTTTTTAAATAAAAAATGAAAAAGGGGCGCCAAAAAGTCAGTTATACTGACTTTTTGGACAGCCCCATCTTTTTTAAGTTCTACATCCCAACAGTTCCCTTTTTTGGACATAGATTACCCTTAATGAATGAGAAAAGAATTTAGTTATTTTGATAAAAAAGTAAGAAATCAAAAGAAAAGTATGGTTTAAACGTCTGGTTTTTTATTATTGTGACTTTTTTACCCCGTTTTGTAGTCATATTCAAATATAAATCATCTATCTATTCAGGTTTTTGTTAATTAAAATAAAGTTAAAGTTTAAAACAAATGATCTTAGGGGGGATCCATAAAGGCATTCAAATATCAAATAGAAGGTCAAGACAATAGCTTGTTTGAAACCGCTTACGTTTGGTTTGAAAACGAGAAGGGAGGGTGCGGCATGCAAATTGAAAAGCGTACGATTGACTTTATTCCTGATGCTGAAAGGCATGGGAGCGTCCGTAACCTATTTTTCATTTGGTTTTCAGCAAATGCTCAAATAACTACGGTTGTCACGGGAGCCCTGAGCATTGCATTAGGCTTAAATATTTGGTATGCCATTTTAGCCATTGTGATAGGAAATGCTATCGGCGGTTTCTTTATGGCATCGCATTCAGCGCAAGGACCTGAGCTGGGCATACCGCAAATGATTCAAAGCCGGGCACAGTTCGGTGTTATTGGAGCGGTTCTTCCGCTTATTTTAGTCATTATGATGTATTTGGGCTTTTTTTCAACAAGCACCGTTCTTGGGGCGCAGGCGCTTTCTTCTGCTATTCATCTCCCTCAAACCTTTTGTATTGTCATTGTTAATATATTGGCGGTTATTCTTGTGACCTATGGCTACGACTTTATTCATAAGTATGAAAAGATGGCAGGATGGCTGTTCTTTATTTTATTTATCTATATCACCATTCGCTTATTTCAGCAGCCGATGCCGAAACATTTAGATTCCCCAGGTTTTTCATGGGGGCCGTTCTTGCTTGTCATGTCCGTCATGGTAACATGGCAAATGACATTTGCTCCTTATACCGCTGACTATTCCAGATATTTACCGAAAGATACTCCTAAGAATCAAACGTTTTGGTTTACCTATTTGGGTTCAGTAGTCGGCGCCAGCTGGATGATGGTATTGGGAGCGTTTGCAGCAGTGATAGCCCCGGAACAGTCCGGCAAAATGGTGGCTTATTTTGGCAGGGTGGCCGGCCCCGGATTGTCTTCTGTTACTTTTGTCCTTATCGTTCTTGGGGTTTTAGCGATTAATACTTTAAATCTGTACGGCGGATATATGTCAGTGATGACGACTGTGGATGCCTTTGCAAAATTTAAAGTGACAAAAACGGCTCGGTTTATTTTTATTATGATGGTAGCCGTGATTGGAACAGGCATGAGTATTTGGGGGCAAGGCAACTTTTTAAATAACTACTCTGCTTTTTTAACCTTTTTGCTGTATTTTATGGTTCCTTGGACAGCAATTAATCTTATCGATTTTTATGTGCTTCGCAAAGGCAATTACAGCGTTGAGGCTATTTTCGACTTAAATGGAGAGTATGGAAAAATAAATTGGACGGCAATCGGCTCTTATGCATTAGGCATCGTTTTACAATTTCCGTTTATGAATACTGAAATTTATGAAGGTTTTGTCTCCAAATGGTTAAATGGGGCCGATATTGCTTGGCTTATAGGGTTGGTTATACCTGGGGCTTTATATTATTGCCTGATGAAGCATCAATGGACTGCTAAGAAGAATCGTAAATCTAAGCATTCAGCCTAATATGATTTCAAATCAAACGATAAATTTAAGAGGTATAGGAGGAAATATCATGTCAAACGTAAAGCAAACCATCCGTGCTCCGCGCGGCACAAAGTTAACAGCTAAAGGCTGGGTTCAAGAAGCGGCGATGCGTATGATTATGAATAATTTAGATCCTGAAGTAGCTGAAAGGCCGGAAGATCTTGTTGTCTATGGCGGAATTGGCAAGGCGGCAAGAAATTGGGACGCATTTCATCAAATTATTGATACCCTAAAAAATCTTGAATGTGATGAAACGCTATTAATCCAATCGGGCAAACCGGTAGCGGTCTTTAAATCACATCCTGATGCACCCCGTGTTTTGCTTGCCAACTCTAACCTTGTGCCGGCTTGGGCAAACTGGGAAACATTCCGTGATCTTGAGAAGAAGGGGCTCATCATGTATGGACAAATGACTGCGGGAAGTTGGATTTACATTGGCAGTCAAGGCATCTTGCAAGGAACCTATGAAACTTTTGCTGAAGCGGCAAGGCAGCATTTTAACGGCAGTTTGAAAGGAACGCTAACGGTAACGGCAGGGCTTGGCGGCATGGGCGGCGCCCAACCATTGGCAGTCACAATGAACGATGGGGTTGTCATTGCTATTGAGTGTGATCGTTCACGAATCGAACGCCGGATTGAAACAAGATATTGTGATAAATTAGCAGAGTCGCTTGACGAAGCGCTCAGTATGGCAAAATTAGCAATGGAAAAAGGCGAACCTTTATCAATCGGTTTACTTGGCAATGCAGCGGAAATATTGCCGGAACTCGTCCGCCGCGGAGAAATTCCTGACCTTCTTACCGACCAAACATCGGCGCATGATCCGCTTAACGGTTATTTGCCTGAAGGTTTAACCATCGAAGAAGGCAAGAAGCTTCGGGAATCTGACCCTGAAGAATATTTAAAACGGGCTAAAGCAAGCATCGCGAAGCATGTGCAAGCAATGGTTGATTTGCAAAAGGCGGGTGCGGTGACATTTGACTACGGAAATAACATTCGCCAGGAAGCTTATAACGAAGGTGTTAAAGACGCTTTTAGTTTTCCTGGTTTTGTACCTGCCTTTATTCGTCCGCAGTTTTGCGAAGGCAAAGGGCCTTTCCGCTGGGTAGCGCTCTCGGGTGATCCGGAAGATATTTATAAGACAGATGAAGTGATTTTACGGGAGTTTTCGGATAACAAACATCTTTGCAAATGGATTAAAATGGCTCAAGAAAAAGTAGCCTTCCAAGGATTGCCTTCTCGAATTTGCTGGCTCGGCTATGGTGAAAGGGCTAAGTTTGGCCGCATTATTAATGAAATGGTTGCAGCCGGCGAAATTTCTGCACCGATCGTCATTGGCCGAGACCATCTTGATTGCGGTTCTGTTGCTTCACCGAATCGTGAAACAGAAGCGATGAAAGACGGCAGTGATGCGATTGCCGATTGGCCGCTCTTAAATGCGATGATTAATGCCGTTAACGGCGCAAGCTGGGTGTCGCTGCATCACGGCGGCGGTGTCGGCATGGGCTATTCAATGCATGCCGGCATGGTGATTGTGGCCGACGGTACGAAAGAAGCAGGCGAAAGACTAGAGAGAGTATTAACATCCGATCCTGGCATGGGCATTGTCCGTCATGCGGATGCCGGATACGACCTTGCTATCCAAACAGCCAAAGAAAAAGGCGTACACATGCCGTCATTAAAATAAAATAGACCGGAATAAGGAATAAGATGGAGGAGTGAGAGAGTATGGAAAGAGCAGATCTTTTATTTTATAACATTGGGCAATTATTAACGATGGACAACGGCAGTGACGGACCTGTTAAAGGCAAGGAAATGCAAAACCTTCCCCTAATTGAAAATGCAGCGGTAGCCGTTAAAGATGGCAAAGTTTTAAAGGTTGGAAAGCAGGCAGAATTAATGGACATCGATGCTGATGAAAAAATTGACTGTAAGGGATGTTTAGTGTCTCCCGGCCTTGTTGAACCGCATACCCATCTTGTATTCGGCGGATCACGTGAACATGAAATGGCTTTAAAGCAGCAAGGTGTTCCATATCTTGAAATTCTGAAAAAAGGGGGCGGGATTCTTTCGACTGTCAAAGCCACCCGTGACACATCATTTGAAGAATTAGTCGATAAAGCGATGTTTCATATTGACCGGATGATGTCATACGGCATCACAACAATGGAAGCCAAAAGCGGCTACGGGCTTGATTATGATACGGAAATGAAACAAATGCAGGTGGTTAAGCATGTCAAAAAGCTTACACGGATGGACATTGTCTCGACATTTTTAGGCGCACATGCCATTCCTGAAGAATTTAAAGATAATCCCGAAGCATTTCTAGATGAAATGATTCATATGCTTCCTGAAATAAAAGAGAAAGACTTAGCTGAATTCGTTGATATTTTTTGCGAAACCGGTGTATTTTCCGTTGAGCAATCGCGTGCATACTTAGAAAAAGCGAAAAAAGCAGGATTTAAGGTAAAAATTCATGCTGATGAAATTGATCCGCTTGGCGGAGCAGAACTAGCTGCTGATGTAGGAGCGATCACCGGCGATCATCTTGTCGGTGCTTCAGATGAAGGGATCAAACGTTTAGCAGAAGAAGGCGTTATAGCTGTGCTGTTGCCGGGAACCTCATTCTATCTTGGAAAAGACAAACATGCACGGGCGCGTAAAATGATTGAATCGGGCGTCGCCGTTGCCTTGTCAACTGACTTTAACCCAGGAAGCTCAGTAACAGAAAACTTGCAAATGATCATGAGTTTAGCGGCGCTAAACTTAAAAATGACCCCAGAGGAAATCTGGCACGCTGTCACTGTGAATGCCGCCTATGCGATTAACAGAGGGGATTCAGCAGGGAAAATTGCTCCCGGCAGACATGCGGATATGGTTGTTTGGAATGCGCCTAACTATCTTTATATTCCTTATCATTATGGGGTTAATCATGTTCAAAAGGTATATAAAGCCGGAGAAAAAGTGTATGAAAAGGCTGAAATTCTAAGAAAATCTTATACCGCTGCAGCAAGCGGAAAATAAAAATGCTGTTTTTAAACCTCTAAGGAAAATCCTTAGAGGTTTAAAACGGTTTAAAGTTCCAAAATTTGAGATATCGGTTCGGGCTTTAAAGTGAGTCGCTAATATGAAGAGCAAGGCTGAGGTATTTTCTAAAAATGTTTCTGTTGGATTGACAGAATAAATGTAATATAATAAAAATTAAATACCAACTGGTTAGTACATCGAAGAATTAGGAGAAAATAGAGATGAAGATGAAAGATAAAATAACAGAAAAAAGCATTGAACTATTCGGAGAAAAGGGCTTCAATGAAACATCAATCCAAGATATTGTTGATAGTCTCGGGGTGACGAAAGGGACGTTTTACTATTATTTCGAATCCAAGCAGCAGCTCTTAATGGACATTCATTTAACTTTTATTGATGATCTCCTTTCAAGACAGAAAGACATCTTGTCCGACCAAAGCAAAAGCTGTAAAACAAAAATTTTCGATATTGTTAGAATGTTGATAAAAAATATCGAAAAGCACGGTTGGGACGCTTTGATCTTTTTTCGGGAAATTCGCCATTTAAATGAAGAACAGATGGATAAGATCGTTAAGAAAAGAGCGCTATTTCAACATCATTTGGAAGACCTTATTAAATTGGGAATGAGTCAAGGAGAATTTAGAGGCGGCCTGCCGGCAGATATTGTGACGCTGGGCATTTTAGGCATGTGCAACTGGAGCTATTTTTGGTTTGACCCAAAAGGGCGTGTTCCCGATGAAAAAGTGGCCATGATTTATGTAGACATGGTTCTTAATGGTATCGCCGTTCAGAGATAAACATTTACGATCCTGTTTCTAACGGTATGTTTACAGGCGATACGGCAGGCGTCCGTTACGAATGGCTTAAAGATGATGGCATTGATTTTTTCTTACCGACAACATCGCCTAATCATTTCGATCCCGAGGCAATGATTCAGTCCATTGACCGAATCCGCGAATACGGTTTAGACAGGCTGTATTTTGGCCGCTTCAATATGACAGAAAACGTTGAAGAAGCTTTTCAGCAAGTTTCCAAATGGATTCCTGTGTTTGTTAAAGAGGGGGAGAAAGCTTTAAGTTCAGGAAAAAGTGTCGATGGTTTAGTAAAAAGTCTCCATGACCGCGTTTCCAAGCATTTAAAGTCATTTCATATACCGGAAAACCATAAAGTTTTTAAAGTGCTGGATCTTGATTTGCAAGTTTCGGCAATGGGGATCATAGATTATTTGCAAAAGCAAAACAATCTCTTAAAAAGCTAAGGCTGCTGTTTGTGAACAGTCATCTGTTTTTTGTTGTGAATATGATGATAGGGTTAATCGAACGAGCCTATTCATAAAACGATTTTTTCCAGCGAAAATGAATCCGTTTGCAACTAGAGATAACAACAGTGGATCACAGTTTCAAGAGATATTCCAAAATATAAAGCGGCATGCAGCCGCGAAAGGGGAATTTTTGAAATGATGAACACTCAGTTAACGCTGACGCAAATGATTGAACGTGCTGAAAGGTACTTTCCAAAAAAGGAAGTTGTCTCTAGAACGTCTCCTTCGAAGATACACCGTTTGACTTATGCACAGATTGGAAAACGGACAAGATCTTTGTCAAGTGTGCTGGAAAAACTAGGTGTTAAGCGCGGCGACCGAGTCGGCACATTAGCATGGAATCAACATCGCCACTTGGAAGCTTACTTTGCGGTTCCCTGTATGGGGGCAGTTTTACATACCATTAACATGCGCTTATCTGATGACCACTTGGTTTACATCATTAATCATGCAGAAGATAAAGTTCTTTTGATTGATGAAGATATTGTTCCAATTATTGAAAAGGTTAAAGATCAGCTGTCAACCGTAACGGCTTTCATCATTATGACAGATAAAGAAACGTTGCCTGAGACATCGCTTGAGCCTGCCTATTCTTATGAAGCATTGCTCGTTACAGGTGATGAAAACTATCCATTCTGCAATGATATCGATGAGAATGAGCCGGCCGGAATGTGCTATACGTCTGCGACGACGGGCAAACCAAAGGGTGTGGTCTATTCCCATCGCGGCATTGTTCTCCACAGTTTGGCTTTAGGATTAGCTGATACAAAGGGCATATCTGAATCAGATGTTAATATGCCGATAGTGCCAATGTTTCATGTTAACGCGTGGGGGATTCCATTTGCATCGACTTGGTTTGGTTCAAAGCAGGTTCTTCTGGGTCCGAATGTCACGCCCAAACTCATCTGCGAGTTCATTGAATCGGAGAAAGTGACAGCAACAGCCGGCGTTCCAACCATTTGGATCGGTGTATTAAAGGAGTTAGAAGAAAACACATACGATATGAGCAGTTTGCGTCTTATGATATGCGGCGGTGCAGCTGCCCCTAAGGGACTCATTAAACAATATAGGGAAAAATATGGAATACCATTTGTTCACGCTTACGGCCTTACGGAAACAACACCGCTATTAACAGTGTCAAAATTAAAAAGTGGCCAATCGGATCTGACTGAAGAAGAACAGCTTGAGATCCGCGCCAAACAAGGCATGGCTGTTCCGGGTCTGGAAGTTAAAATCATTAATGAAAAAGGCGAGGCTGCTCATGACGGCAAAGAGATCGGCGAGCTTCTCGTCCGCGGGCTATGGATTGCAGATTCCTATTATAAAGACGACAGAAGCAAGGAATCTTTCCGGGACGGCTGGTTTTATACCGGTGATATCGCTGCTATTGATGAAGAGGGATACATTAAGCTTGTTGACCGTACAAAGGATCTCATAAAAAGCGGCGGGGAATGGATTTCATCTGTTGACTTAGAAAATGCACTCATGGCTCATGAAGCAGTATTTGAAGCAGCTGTTGTTGCCGTTCCCCATCCAAAGTGGCAGGAACGTCCCGTAGCCTGCGTGGTTTTGAAAGACAGTTATCGAAATGCTGTGACGAAGGATGATCTATTAAGTTACTTAAAACCGCAATTTGCCAAATGGTGGCTGCCGGATGATATGATCTTTCTCGAAGAATTACCGAAAACATCGGTTGGGAAATTCTTAAAACGCGAGCTTCGCGAGCAGTTAAAAGGCCATTTGAAGCCATCAGTTTAAGCAGGAAAAGGACACACTTATTGCGAGTGTGTCCTTTCCTGTTCCATAGTGAATTCATTTTCACGGGCCTGTACAGTATTTTTCTTGAAAGAAGGGAACCCTTCCATGTTATATGTTTTTTGAATTGGAACGGCAAGATCGATTTCGAGGTTCTCTAAAATGGCTAATATTTCAGTGTTGACTTCTTCATTGACGATAAGCCATTCATCGTAGGTTGTTGTTTTTGTAAAGAAATAGACTTGAATATCAAGGCTTGCAGATGAAAATTGATGAAAATGTACGAGTATTGTTTCTTGATCAATATCGTCTCTTGCTTTTAACATTTCCCTGATATTTGCAGCGCATTTTACCATCTTTTCTTTAGGTGTATGAATATCCAATTTCAAGTTAAATAAAACTCTTCTTTTTCCCATTCTTGACCAGTTTGTAATAGGTTCATTAACGAGCCGTGAATTTGGGACTGTTACGACCGCTTGGGTAAATGTTCGAATTTTTGTTGAGCGGAAATTAATGTCTTCGACCGTGCCTTCTACACTCGGCGTTTGAATCCAATCATCGATAGTAAATGGAGATTCAGTAATAATGACTAATCCGCCGAATAGATTGCCGAGCGTATCTTTTGCAGCCAAAGAGATTGCTAATCCGCCAAGGCCAAGCCCTGCGACAAGGCCGTCAATATTAAAGCCCCATTCATTGGCTAACGCTGCTAACATTAAGGCAGCAACAATGAACTTAATCGCTTTTGTTAAAAAAGGAATAATAATTTTATTGAACTGCAGATTAAGGCGTGTACTGACATGATTAAATAAAATCTCTGTCGCATTTGAAAACTTAAAAAGTCCGCCGCCGATAAGAATAATAATCATAGACCGATAGATTTTGGTGATGTAGTAAATGGTATGATCAGAAAGCGGCAAATAATGCAGAGCAAGGTACAGCCCGGTCATAATCAAAAATAGGCTAACCGGTTTCTTAAAAGACTGGATAACATAATCATCAATTCGCTGATACTTTTTAGGAATTATCTTTATGATGAACTCCAAAATATATTTGCTGAAAATTTTTCCTATGAAAAAGAAAACTAAAAAGATGAGACAAGCGATACCGATGTCTTTAAATGGGATATGGGTTATAAAATTCGTTATATAATCTTTCATATATCGCTCACTCCGAGTCTAAATTCGTATAAGATTAATCATACCATGTTATATCAATCATTACGAATGTATAATCATTTCATATTCAGTTTAACATAATATATTTCGATAACATTGAAATGTTCGTTGTCCTCATGGAAAAATTGCGGGTAGAAAAAACTGATGAAATCATATAAATAAAATAAAGTTTTAAAAAAGTCATTTTTATCCCTTTACATTCATCAACTGCCTTGTTAAAATAGTTTTCAAATATTCTAATAGTTATGACGAAGACAGATGTCAGATGGAATCTTAAGAGAGCCGGTGGCTGGTGTAAACTGGTGTTTCCCCTGATATTGAGCACTTCTGAGCTGATAAGCTGAAATGAGAGAGTACGCTTATCCGGACTGCCGTTATCCAATAGGTTATGAACCTGCCGAGGTTACAGCTGCAAAGCTGTAATAAAAAGAGGGTGGCACCGCGTATGATCGCCCCTCACTGCAAAATGCAGTGAGGGGCGTTTTAATATAAAAAAACGCTTTCACTTCTTAGGGGAGTAAAGAGAGCGGTATTAAGTCAATGAGCAAATGCTGATTTTACAAGGAGGAGAGAGAGACATGCATAAAACCATTTTGAGAAACCCCGGTCCGACACCAGTGCCCGGACAAGTTCAGCAAGCGATGAATCACGGCATGATCAGCCATAGAGGCGGGGAGTTTAAGACATTATTCAAGGAAACGGCAAACCGTCTTAAGCCGTTGTTTGGCACAGAGCAAGATGTTTTTATCATCACTGGCAGCGGAACATCTGCTTTGGAAACGGCGATCGCGAACACAATTTTTCCCGGTGATGAGGTTGTTGTGGTAACCGTTGGAGACTTTGGCGATCGTTTTGCTGCGATTTGCGAAACTTATGGCGCTGTTGTCCACAAGCTGGAAATTAAGTGGGGAAAAGCATGCACAGAAGAAGAATTGACCGAATGCCTTAAACGGTTTAACCATATTAAAGCAGTGATTGCAACATATAATGAAACATCTACAGGGGTCTTAAATCCGGTAGAACAATTGGCTAAGGCTGTTCATACACATAGCGATGCTTTATTTATTGTCGACGGCGTCAGCTGCATAGGCGGTGTAGATGCGAAAATGGATGAATGGGGCATAGATATTCTTGTCACAGGCTCGCAGAAAGCCTTAATGCTGCCGCCGGGCTTAGCATTTGTCAGCGTAAGCGAAAAAGCTTGGAAAATCATTGAAAATAATCAAGCGCCGGCTTATTATCTCGATCTATTATCCTATCGAAAATCTTACGAGAAACATATGACACCGAATACGCCGGCCGTTTCCCTTATATATGGTCTTCAAGAGGTGTGCCGCTTGATTGAAGAAGAAGGATTTGATCAAACGGTCAAAAGACATGAAATCATGAAAAAGATGGTTCGCCAAGCAATTCGGGCCCTCGGCTTGCCTTTATTAACAAACGATGAGGATGCCTCACCGACAGTAACAGCCATCAGTGAACCTGCTGACTTGTCAATAGAAAAACTCCGCACTCACCTTAAGCAGACATATCATATTGATTTTGCAGGCGGCCAAGGAAAATTAAAAGGGAAGATTATGAGGTTTGGCCATATGGGTTATTGTTTTCCAGGCGATGTGCTGGAAGCTGTTTCATTAATTGAATGCGGTTTAAAAGATCTTAATCATCAATTTGAATATGGTGCAGGCGTTAAGGCTGCACAGGAGGTGTATTTGGAATATGTTTAATGTTTTAATCAGTGATCCATTAAATGAAGAAGGGATCGAACCCCTGTTAAAAGCAAAAGATATAAGGGTTCATATAGAAACGGGGCTTAAGCCGGAAGCGCTTCAATCCGTTATCCCGGATTACCATGCCCTGCTTGTGAGAAGCCAGACTCAAGTATCGGCTAATATTATCAACGCAGGCAGTAAATTAAAAGTTATCGGCCGGGCCGGCGTCGGCGTGGATAATATTGATTTAAAGGCCGCAACGCAGAAAGGCATCATGGTTCTTAATGCGCCGGAAGGAAATACGATTTCTGCGGCTGAACATACATTTGCTATGATGATGGCGCTGTCCAGAAATATTCCCCAGGCTTATAAATCCTTGGTTGGCGGCGAGTGGAACAGGAAGGCTTTTCAAGGCGCCGAGCTAAACCGTAAAGTCATCGGCATTATAGGACTTGGCAGAATAGGCGCAGAAGTGGCTAAACGAGCGAAAGCCTTTAATATGAAAGTCGTCGCCTATGACCCTTTCTTAACGAAAGAAAGAGCAGAAAAGCTCGGCATTGAAAAAGCGGAACTCGATATGGTGCTTGCGGCTGCTGATTTTATCACTGTTCATACACCATTGACACAAGAGACGAAACATTTAATCAACAGCGAAAAGTTCAATATGATGAAAGACGGCGTGCGAATTATCAATTGCGCCAGGGGCGGTATTATTGATGAAGATGATCTGTATCATGCCATAAAGGACGGCAAAGTGGCGGGAGCAGCTCTTGACGTTTTTGAAAAAGAGCCGGCAACCGGACACCCGCTATTAACACTGCCGCAAGTGATTGCAACACCGCACCTTGGCGCGTCAACCGTGGAAGCACAAAAGAATGTTGCCGTCGATGTCAGTGAAGGAATATTAAAAGTATTGCATGACCAACCATTTAGAAATATCGTTAACTACCCGCCGATTCCAAGCGAAATGATGAAAAAGTTGACGCCTTATTTTGGCCTTTGTGAAAAAATGGGTGAGATGGCTATTCAATTAGTGAAGGAAAAACCTGATGAAATAACGATTACCTATTCAGGAGAATTAATGGACTTAGAAACAACGCCGTTAACGCGCAGTATTTTAAAAGGTATCTTGTCTTATTATTTAAGTGCGAAGGTCAATTTCATCAATGCAGCGTTTATGGCAAAGGAGCATGATATTGCTTATACAGTTGAAAAGAAACCATATCATCAAAGCTTTACCAGCCTGATAACATTGCATGTGAAAACCGGCAATCACGAAAGGGTCATTGCCGGCACATTAATCGAAGGTTACGGTCCGCGCATCATCCGGATTGGCGAATATCATATTGATGTATCGCCGGAAGGCCATTTGCTGTTTGTCCATCACCATGATCTGCCAGGTTTGATTGGAAAAGTCGGCTCTATTTTAGGAGAACATGGCGTTAATATAGCAACGATGCAAGTTGGCAGAAAGACTGCCGGCGGCCAAGCGATTATGATGTTGTCTGTTGATAAGAAAATCGAAAAAGATGTGATGGAGCGTCTGGAGAACATAGAGGATATTATGAGTGTTCAAGAGATTGATCTATAACAGCAGCAAAAGCCAAGCGCCCTAAAGGACGCTTGGCTTTTGTATATCATTTGTCTTCGCTTGCTACTTTAGCCGATTGTTTTTACTAAATTGGCGCATGTCGTTATACACAAACATTAATAAATGATTTAAATTTGGTTTGATATGCCAAAAAGGGGCATAACCCGTCCGTGCGGCGACGGAGGCTTTCTTGTTAGCCAAATATTGAAGGCTTTCTAATGAATAATCTTCGGTAACCCTTTGAGATGTGCGTCTTTTATTTAAGGTTTGCGGTTCTTGCTTACTCAATGACTGAGATGCGGAAACTTTAGGTTTAGCCCATTTGCTTTCGATATCCCTATCATATTCTGTTATCCAGCGAATAACAGCGGCGACAATGTGCTTGCATCGGTCATTATTGTCCGGGCAGGTGCAATGAAAATATATATCCTCAGGAAAGGGGAGAAGCAGACTTTCAAAATAATGGCCGGATGACCATTCGGAAACAACTTGATAGACGCTGCCGTGAGAGCCGACAACTTCAGCCGAGAAGCCGTCGTCCGGATTAAAATCCAGCTCAATGACGGCGCCTTCCCTGAATAAGGCCTTTCCGCGGCGAAGGCGTCCGGCCTCAACACTGTCATTAAATATTTCTAACCAATATTTTAATTGGGGATCTTTAATCAAAATCCGCCGGCTCACGACGACAGCACCTCTTTTCGCAATCGAATCAAGTCGAAGATTTCCTTATCGGATAGTTCGGTAACCCAGCCTTCGCCTTGACTGAGAATTTGTTTGCTTAACGATTTCTTTTGTTCTATCAGTTCATCAATGCGTTCTTCTATGGTTCCTTCACAAATCATTTTATGGACATTAACATTCTCTGTCTGTCCGATTCTATAGACACGATCCGTCGCCTGTTCCTCAACAGCCGGATTCCACCAGCGGTCAAAGTGGACAACATGACGGGCTTCGGTTAAGTTCAGGCCTACACCGCCCGCTTTCAATGAAAGGATAAAGATGCTGCTTGTTTCCGTTTCCCGGAAATGGCTGATTAACTTCTCTCGTCCCTCAGCTGTTAAACCGCCGTGAAGAAAATAAATACGGCAGTTTGGAAATTGAGCTTCGAGCGTTTTTTCTAAAAGTTTACCCATTTTTACATATTGGGTAAAGATAAGCAGTTTCTCATTTTGTTCAACAAGGGGATGAACCAATTCGAATAAGCGTTTAAGTTTGCCCGAAGATTGAATATCCTCTTTGTCCGTCAAAAGGTTTGGATGGTCGCAAATTTGTTTAAGCTTCGTTAAAGTAGACAGGATTAATCCTTTTCGCTTCATGCCTTCAGTGCTCCTGACATGCTGCATCAGTTCATTAACGACCGATTGATATAAGGACGCTTGCACTTTGCTTAAATGGCAGTATTCTTTGATTTCCATTTTTTTCGGCAAATCTTTAATAATCCGTTTATCGGTTTTTTCGCGGCGCAAGATAAATGGTGAAATCATCTTTTGCAGCATTCTCGTTTTTGCTGTGCTATTTTCTTTAACAATCGGTCGTACAAAGTGCTCACGAAACTTGTTGAGCGGACCGAGATAACCAGGATTAAGAAACTCCATAATTGACCATAATTCCTCAAGGCGATTTTCAATCGGCGTACCTGTCAGAGCAATCCGATGCTCAGCCTTGAGCGCTCTTACCGCCCGGCTTTTTTTGGCGTGGGGATTCTTTATTGTTTGCGCCTCATCAATAATGACGCTCGACCACTCAATGTTTGAGAAAAAGTCAATGTCTTTTAATAACAATGAATAGCTCGTTAGAATACAGTCGAATTGATCGAGCTGCTGTTCGAGACTCCCGGCAGACATACGTTCCGGACCATGGTGGGTATAGAGTCGAAAGCGGGGAGCGAATTGTTTAAATTCGTGCCGCCAGTTTGCCAAAAGTGAAGTCGGGCAGATAATGAGGATTTTGTTGCGATCATGCTTCGCCAATCTTCTGGTAATGTAAGCAATCGTTTGAATTGTTTTTCCAAGTCCCATATCGTCGGCCAAACAGCAGCCGGTCCGCTTTTCTGCTAAATTTGTCAGCCATGTATAGCCTTTTTTCTGGTAAGGGCGGAGCTGACCATGGAAATGCTCTGGAACGCCGATAGAATGGGAAGGTTTTTTTAATAAACCTTTTAAATAGTCGTCAAGTTTGTGATCAATATTTAAATGAAAAGGTTTTTTTCGTTTTCCTTTATATAGAGTTTTTAATTGGAGGGCATCACCGACACTGGGGTTTTGTCCTGTTAGAGATTCGGCTTCCCGCATCGCTTCATAAGCTTCTATCATTTTATCAAGCGGCAGTTCAATCCATTGACCGTTCCTTTGTACAAAGGATTTTTGCTGATCCACCAACCTTTTAAATTCATCAGCCGAAAGATCCATATCCCCGACCGCAATCCTCCAGTCGTAATGCGTCAGACTTGAAAGATCAAAGAAAGATGAGCTAACGCCGATGTCCAAGTCTAAATCAACTTGTTCTTTTGCCTTTTTAATTTTCAGCCATGACGGAAATAGAAGGCGGATGTTTTGCTCCAATAGTTCGTCTTGCTTTCGATAGAGATCAAGAACCGTATTAAGATTTAAATCATAAGCGCCGTCAATCAATAACTGCTGGAAGTTCAGCTCCGGAATATGCTTGTTCAGCAAAAATTCAATTTGGTCAAGACGCTGTTTATTTACCGGATGGTTATAAGCGGCTTCTTCCCAATTGAAAAGACTTTTTTCGTTATTTTGGATGCCTTCAACACTGAGCTGAATGGTCCATATTGTATCCGGTTCAAAAGGTTCTTCATGCTGATCGGGTTCAATATAGACGTTAACTGACTGAATTTGAATAAAAGACCTCCAATGTTCTTGATAAAAAGCTGAAATAGCGTGCAAGGGTTCTTCAATATCCGATATTCCGGCTCCGGCCGTCCAATTAAGAATGTCTTTTTTTAGCTGCTTCACTTGGGCTGTCTTTTCATAATTGCCCGTAGCCAAGAAAAAGGCCGGTGTATCGATCGTCAAAAAATTAAACCAATCGGCAGCATGATCATGGGCGATCAGCCCTTCGTCTAACCAATCATTGACAACTTGATCAAAAATAGGGTTGGATGTTTGCCGGATTAAAGCATCAAGCCACATATTCATTAACAAATACAGCCATTGCTTTGTAGTGATGTTTTCTAATTCCTTTGGTGCTAAAGAGATCGGCGGGATATGGCTGAGCCACTTTTTTAAAAGACCGGACGTCTCAAGCAGTTCATGGTCACAAAACCAATGGGCGGATGCATAATAGCTGCCGTCTTTTTCATAGTCGACCAAAGACGGGTAAAAATGGCCGTTTTCCAAAAGGATATTAATCCCGGCGGCCACTTCTTTAAAATAGTAAATACTGTCCGCGTACTCAAAATAACGGTTATATCCAAAAATGAATTTAGGATGTTTAAATAATGTTAAAAGCTCGGTATAACCAAATAACAACCCTCGCACCGCAACCAATTGATCGTCCAGTTGAAATGCTGTCTCATACGGCGTGATCAGGTTGTCGCCAATGACTTCGATCCATTCTTCTGATTTATTTAATAAAGCATATAAATATTCATTTTCTCTGTTCGGGCGGCCTTTGGAGTCACCAATCCATACAAAAAATTTGCATTCATCCCTTATCGTCGGAATAAAGGATATATGCAGTTGTCCGCTCATTGCACATCCCTCAATCGTTTAATATCGTTAAACATACATTATAACTATAACAGCGTTAAAAAGGCGAAGCAATTTTCCGATGTTAAGTCATTTCAATGATTTGGTTAAGAGGCCCGATTTTTGCTAATATTGATCATGAAGCGACAATATGAACGATTATAAATTCATTTTAAAGAAGGAGCAAAAAGCATGGCAGAAAATCAAAAATTGATCGGCTTTATTGGGACATATACAAAAGGAGACAGCGAAGGTATTTACTCGTTTACACTTGATGCAGCTGCAGAAAAGCTTGGCGATGTAAAGCCGGCCGCTCAGCTGGATAATCCGACATATGTCACGGTAAGCAAGGATAATCAATATCTTTATTCTGTTATGAAAGAAGGCGAAAAAGGCGGTGCCGCCGCATTTGCTATTAACGGAAAAAATGGGCGCGGTCATCTTGAATGCTTAAATAAGCAGCTGTCAGAAGGGGCGTCGCCTTGCCATATTAGCGTTGACAATGACAATCAATGCGTCGTTACAGCCAATTATCATAAAGGGACGGTTGAAGCTTATATGACAAGTGATGATGGCAGCCTCAACCCTGTGTCATCTGTCATCGAACATCACGGCTCGGGTCCCAACAAAGACAGGCAAGAGAAACCGCACGTACACTTCGCTGGATTTACGCCAGATGAAAAATATATCGCGGTTGTCGATTTAGGCACTGATCAGTTAATAACATATTCGCTTAATAACGGGGCGCTTAAAGAAGTAAGCCGTTTGTCCGTTAAACCGGGAAGCGGTCCAAGACACTTAGCTTTCCATCCGAATGGAAAATATGCATACTTAATGACAGAGCTGAGTAATGAGGTGATTGCCTTAGCATATCATAGTGCGGAAGGCAGCTTCACAGAACTGCAAACTATCTCGGCCATTCCCGAAGATTTTAACGAGAACAGCCAAGGCAGCGCCATTCATATTTCATCAGACGGCCGTTTTGTATACGCTGCTAACCGGGGGCATGACAGCATTGCCTTATTCAGTGTCGATCAAGATTCGGGCAACCTTGCTTTTGTGGAACATACATCAACAGAAGGTCATTGGCCGCGCGATTTTGCCCTTGATCCAACAGAAAATTTTCTTGTGGCTTCTAATCAGCACTCAGGCAGCATTGTCTTATTTAAGAGAGACAAGGAAACAGGCAAGCTTAAATTCATCCAGTCTGATGCGGCAGTGCCGGATCCTGTGTGCGTAAAATTTCTGCATGTCTAAGCAAAAAGCCCTAAGCCGCTGCTTGAAACAGCGGTTTAGGGCTTTTTATTGTTTTTTTCGACGAGCCATGTCAAATTATTAACTTGAATAGGTACCGGCTCCGCAAGATGCAGCAATGGATTGAGATTTTCTCTTGCGCAGCAGCATCATGCAGTAGGCAGCATAATAGGCAAACATGATCATAATTAATCCGGCCGTCCATGAACTGCCCGTATGCATCATATTCTGTAAGCTGTTTGATTGTTGTAAAGCCCGGCCTCCAGCATGCTGGGCCAAACTGAACATCATGTAAAATCTGTAGATCAAACGACCGAAGAAAAGGGCGGTAACGATGCCTCCGATCCACGGGTTATTTCGGTAATACCAATCTTCGCCGCGTTTCTCGAATGTTGTTGAAGAAATGCCATAGTAAGCGAGTATAAGTCCGATTGCCGCACCGGCAATGTCTGAGATGAAGGCGATTGGATGTATGATGTTTTCAAACAAGAGAAGTGCGCCGATGATGAAAAATACGACCATTCTGATAAGCATTTTTGAGGGTTGGAACTTTTGCCAGCCGATATTTCGGCGAGCTCGTTTAAAGATAGCAAGGCATACAATGGCGATCATAACAATGATATAATGCTGGTTCATTTATCTCACTCCCTTCAGCACTTTTTAAATCAATCTTTGTATACTAAGTGTATTATAACACTTAATACACTTAACGCAAATCCTATTTTTGCCTTATTGCGGTATAATGAAATGGCTGTTAAAATACATTTTCAGTAAATCATATTATCTTATGTATGACATTTATCAATTGTTTAGGGAGCTGCACCTCACTTTTTCAAATTGTTGATGGAGAAAGGGGCAGCACCGGTTAACCAAATACATTTGAAATGGGATGAGGAATAATGAATATATTGATTGTTGATGATGAAAAGGATATGTTAAAGATTCTTAAGGCGTATTTTGAACGTGAAGGTTACAATATCTTTTTAGCTGAAGATGGCGAGCAAGCATTGGATGTTTTTTACAGTAATAAAATAGATCTCGTCATTTTAGACTGGATGATGCCAAATCTAAATGGCATCAGCGTTTGTAAAGAAATAAAAAACAACGGACAAGCCAAAGTGATTATGTTAACAGCCAAAAGCGGGAACGAAGATGAATTGATGGCATTGAATACCGGCGCCGATGATTATGTGAAAAAGCCGTTTCATCCTGATATATTGCTGACAAGAGCAAAAAAACTGTTGAAAGTAGATGACATCGTTAAGCTTGCTGATTTGAAAATTGACTTCAAAGCAAGAAAAATTTATAAAAATGGCCATGATATACAAGCTACCAAAACAGAATTTGAACTGATGAGATGTTTCCTAAACAATCGGGGGCATATATTATCTCGAAAAGACTTACTAGATATTGTATGGGGATTAGATTACGTCGGCGAGGAGAGAACCGTTGACACACACATTAGACGGTTAAGAGAAAAAATCGGAGCAGATTTAATAAAAACACATAGAGGCTTGGGTTACAGTTTGGAGAAAGCGACCGATGAATAAGCTTGGGAAAAAACTTTCAATCAGCATCTCTATCGCTGTGATTTGTATCATCACTTTTTCTGTTTTACTAAATAAATATTTTTTGCCAAAGTATTATTTATATAAAATGAAAGGCAATATCGAACATGTCACTGAGGCGCTTGGAAAAATGGATAAAAAAGAATTTTTAAATGCAGTGCCTGAGTTTGAGAGAAAGTATCATGTCACGATTGTTTATGAAGGAACCAAAGAAGATATTAATGACTTTAATGAGGCGCTGCGGGAAAAATTGTATAGAAAACAGGTCACATTAAATAAATTCTGGGTAACGCCGGAAACGCTGAAAAAAGTTGAGAACGGACAGAAAGTGAACAAGCTCTATGATCAAGGGAAACTAAAATCAAGTTTTTTAACCAGTTATATTAATAAAGACCATATGTTTGTTTTAGTCGGCTTATCAATTGCCCATTTCAATGACGCAGCGAAAGTGATTAATACGCTTTATATTTACGTGCTTGCCATAGCTGTTGTTATTATTCTCCTGCTGGTATGGCTATTAACCAAAAAAATGACCGATCCTTTGAAGAAATTAAAAGAGGTATCTGAGGAAATTTCCAGATTAAAGTTTAAAAAGGTTAATGTCCGAACAAATGATGAGATTGAAGAGCTGGCAGAAAGCATTAACATTATGAGCGATAAATTAAAACAAGCCCATGAAGATTTGCTGACAAAGAATGAGAACTTAAAAACGTTCATGGCCGATATTAACCATGAATTAAAAACACCTTTGTCTGTGATACAAATTTATGCACAGGGTTTAAAAGACGGACTGGACGACGGAACTTATATAGACACGATTTTAAAACAAACAAGCAATATTTCGCTATTAATAGAAGATTTATTAAATTATTCAAGGATTGAGAAAGCCGTTTTCACGTACGAAAGATTTCAGCTGCTTGAACTTTTTCGGGAATGCTTAAGCAAATATGACTTAGAATGCAAGAAAAAGCAAATTCATGTGACGGTCTCGAACAAGGTCAAAGGCGAGGTATGGGTAGAAGCGGATAAGAACAAATTCGAAATGGTTTTCAACAACTTGATCAGCAATGCGATTAAATATACGCAAAATCAAAAGATTGATATATCATTCTCAGAATCAGATGACAAGGTGTTGTTTACCATTCAAAACGGCGCCGATATTGATGGCCAAAAGATAGAGAAAATTTGGGAGCCCTTTTATGTGATTGAAGCATCACGAAATAAAAACATCTCAGGAACAGGATTGGGCTTAGCTATTGTTAAATCGATCCTCGAACGGCATCATCTGAAGTTCGGTGTCAAGCATTCTGAAGGCAATATACTATTTTATATTTATTTTAATAGAGTCCCATAACATATTTTGGGGCTCTTTTCTTTTTTTAAAAAGAGTTTCATGATGTCAAACTAATGTAACAAATCGAGGTTATGCTATTATTGTCAAAGGTTAAAGAAGCAAAACAGAATATCTAAAGGATTTATATAATGGGAGGAAAAGATAAATGTTTGAAAATCATACAATTTTAGTTACTGGCGGTACAGGTTCATGGGGACAAGAGGTTATTAAACAACTAATATTGCAGAATCCGAAAGAAATTCGCGTATTTTCAAGAAATGAAACATTGCAGGTGGAAATGGCGCAGCAGTTCAAAGATCATCATCAAATAAAGTTTATTATCGGAGACATCCGTAATCAAGAGGAATTAATCAATGCTTGTGAAGGTGTTGATATTGTCTATCATTTAGCAGCATTAAAGCATGTGCCGGTTTGCGAAAATCATCCTAGTGAAGCATTTAAAACAAATGTGCACGGCACTCAAAATGTCATTAATGCAGCGATTAAGAATAATGTGAGAAAGGTTGTTTATCTATCAACTGATAAAGCGGCAGATCCGTCAAATATTTACGGCATGACGAAAGCCATAGGTGAAAAGCTGATGATTTATGCTAATACCAAAAACGTTATGACAAGATTTATTTGTGTCAGAAGCGGCAATGTTCTTGGGACAAGCGGCAGCGTCGTGCAAGTCTTTAAAAACCAAATAAACAATTCCCGGCAAATAGAGATTACAGACCGGCGAATGACACGCTTTTTCTTAACGATGGAGCAATCTGTTCAGTTCTTGTTTAAAGCGACAAAAGAAGGCAAGGGCGGAGAAATTTTCGTGATGAAAATGCCGGCTTGCAAAATTGATGATTTAGCGCATGTTTTAATTGATGAATCAGGCTATGAAAATATACAAATAAAAGAAGTCGGTATTCGTCCGGGTGAAAAGCTGAATGAAAGTCTATTTTCAGAATCCGAAAGTACACGGACAAAACTGATTAATCATGATTACTTTGTTATATTGCCTACCGTGCCCGTTGAGGGTCTTAACGATTATTATCGTTCTTATGAAAATGCAGATTCTCGCGGCTATCATTCTGAAACGGAGCCAATGACAAAGGAAGAAATCAGAGAGATGCTGAAGATGGGGGATTTATTGTGAGACATCCCCTGTCTCAGACTTCTTTAAATACTTCGCGATGTTCTTGGAGGGGGAAATATGGATAAGAGAATCGTCTTCACTGGAGGAGGGTCCGCCGGCCATGTCATGGCTAATCTTGTGTTAATGCCAAAACTTATTAAACAAGGCTGGCATGTTCAATATATCGGGTCAAAAAACGGGATCGAAAAACAGCTGGTTGCCGGCCTCGAAGGTGTAGATTATTACAGTGTATCAACTGGAAAACTAAGAAGATATTTTGATTGGGATAATGCCAAAGACCTATTCAAAGTGATGGGAGGGGTAGGTCAATCTTACAGATTAATAAGAAAGCTGAAACCCCATGTTGTTTTTTCCGGCGGAGGATTTGTTGAGGTTCCTGTAGTTATTGGCGCGGCATTAAATAGAGTTCCCATCATTTTGCGTGAAACGGATGTGTCACTGGGACTTGCAAACAAACTCTCCCTGCCTTTTGCAAAAAAAATATGTACGACTTTTCCCGAGACCGAAAAAGCGATACGCTCAAAAAAATCTATTTACATTGGTTCCATTGTAAGGGAAAGTTTAAAAAATGGAGATGCTGAGCGGGGACTGGCGTTTTGCCAATTTACTAAGGAAAAGCCGGTGCTTCTTATTATGGGCGGAAGTCAAGGAGCCGAGCGGATTAATGAGGCGGTAAGAATGTGTCTGAATCGATTGTTAAAAGACTTTTTTATCGTCCACATTTGCGGAAAAGGCAAGGTAGATGCTTCAATTCAATTAAAGGGCTACCTGCAATTTGAATATGTTCATGATGAATTAGCTGATTTAATGGCGATGGCTGATGTCGTTGTTTCAAGAGCAGGCTCCAACTCGATATTTGAATGTCTCGCTTTGCGCAAACCGATGCTGCTTATTCCATTATCTAATGGCGCTAGCCGAGGCGATCAAATTTTAAATGCCAAGTCATTTATGAATTCTGGTTACGCTGAAATACTTTTTCAAGAGAATCTTAACCGGGATACATTGATGGATGCCGTTTATCATTTGTATAAATATCGGGAAAAATATGTTAAAAACATGGAATCTTATGAAGATGATAAAGGGGTTCAAATGGCGATGGATTTGATTGTGGAGATGGCAAAGTAAGACCGGGATAAAGGATACAAGCCGTGCAGTATTTATTAATTTATAAAATTTGTCCAACTTTATCGTTAAAATCTAATATGATATTTTACAAAGCCGATTCCTTAATAATTAAGTTGAATCGGTTTTTTGCTTATGTCCAATGGCTGCAAAAAGCGGCACCGTGGGCAAATGTTCATGTGACCGGATGTATGATGTACCTGTTGGAAAAAGACTGCTTGTCTGTATTTAAGTTATGTTTCTAGAAGGAGAGTATATCAAAGAAAAGGTATTGTCCTGACATTTGCCGGAGATATTGAGAAAGGCCTCTTTAACCTAGAGCGTGAAAACCTCTATATAAAGACAGGAAAAACTTTCATGACTTCTTACATGAAAGGTTATCGAATGACTAGCTTTTTGTTCAATTTCAAATACAGTACCTCCTCTCAGTTGAATGAGGAAAACGGAATCAAATGTTAAATATATTTAACTAGGAATTAAGTAACAATTTTTATAATTTTTATTTCCTTTCCATCTGCAATGGGAAGAATTTGCTACAATTGGATAAGAAGGAACTTTAAGGAGAGGAGCGGTATCAATGAACCATTTAATAAGTTTGGTTCGTGAAAGTTCGCGCTTGTATTCTTATCCATCTGATTTTGTTATACATAATAAAAATAAAGACATCAATAAGAAAAATGCCGCACAACATTTTAATATCGCTCCTATAGGATTATGCAATGGGACAAATTAAAGTAGATCCAGACCGACTGGAGGAGTTTGCCGACAAGATCGGTGACGCAAAAAGTTCGTGCGGCGATGCGTTATCGGCAT
>NZ_JAFBER010000035.1 GCF_016908855.1 Scopulibacillus daqui
AAGTAAAATTGGCTGGTTTAAGCCCAGTACAATACCGAACTCAAACCAGCCAAACAGCTACATAATTAAAACTCTAACTTTTGGGGGTCACCACCGGCCTGGTTTTTCTTATTTAAAAGGATGAAGAGGTCAGGACATTCTCATAATAAAATGGAAAGGAGGTTTTATTATGGGAAGAGACCGCCAAGAAAAAAAGCTTAAGCAGTCAAGGAAAGTTGAATCCGATCGTGACCAGGCGCTTCATTATCCGGGATCGGCAGCATTAGAAGGGCCCGAAGAAGCAAGAAAAAGAAACCAACCATCATAGGGTTATTGAACAAAGGGGACAAGCGCCCCTTTTTTCGCTGTTTTCACGCCCTTTTATGTTTTTGCAAAAGAAGAGATTTACTAAACTTTTGGATTAATTGCAATTGAACTCGAAATATTTTTCAGTTACAATAGACAAGGGGCTAAATGAAAACGCTTAATCAGGGAGGCTTTACAACATGGTACCTTATAAACACGAAGCATTAACCGACTTCTCAAAAGAAGAGAACAAAAAAGCATTTCAGGAAGCGCTTAAGAAGGTAGAAGCCGAATTAGGAAAAAAATATGATCTCATTATTGGCGGAGAACATATTTCAACAAATGAAAAAATAACTTCCATCAATCCTGGGAAAAAAGACCAAGTGATTGGTGTTGTTTCTAAAGCTAATAAAGAACTTGCAGAAAAAGCCATGCAAACGGCACTTGAAACTTTTGAATCATGGAGGAAATGGCCGGCAAGATTACGCGCTGACATTCTCTTTAGAGCAGCCGCAATCGTCCGCCGCCGCAAGCATGAATTTTCCGCTTGGTTGGTTTATGAAGCCGGCAAGCCATGGGCTGAAGCAGACGGCGATGTTGCAGAAGCGATAGATTTTATGGAATACTACGGCCGCCAAATGTTAAGAATCGATAAAGGCGTTGAATGTTTGGCCGAAGAAGGCGAACATAATGAAATGTACTATAAGCCAATGGGCGTAGGCGTTGTTATTCCGCCTTGGAACTTCCCCCTTGCGATCATGTGCGGCATGACTGTGTCTGCGGTTGTAACCGGCAACACTGTTCTTCTCAAACCAGCCAGCAACACGCCTGTTATTGCTGCTAAATTTATGGAAGTTCTTGAAGAAGCAGGTCTTCCAGCAGGTGTTGTTAACTTCATTCCTGGCAGCGGCAGCGAAGTGGGCGATTATCTTGTTGACCATCCGAAAACCCGTTTTGTCAGCTTCACTGGTTCACGCGACGTCGGTACTCGCATCTATGAGCGCGCGGCAAAAGTACAAGACGGACAAGTTTGGCTGAAGCGTGTTGTTGCAGAGATGGGCGGAAAAGATACTATCGTCGTTGATAAAGACGCCGATCTTGAATTAGCTGCTGAATCCATTGTCTATGCGGCTTTCGGTTATGCTGGACAAAAATGCTCTGCATGTTCCCGTGCGGTTATTCATGAAGATGTTTATGATGAAGTGCTTAAGCGTTCCGCAGAAATTGCAGAAGGATTAACTGTCGGTGATCCAAAGGACGGAAACTATATGGGACCGGTTATTGATAAAGCAGCCTTTGATAAAATTTCCAGCTACATTGACATCGCCAAGCAAGAAGGCAAAATTGTTTTTGGCGGCGAAGTTGATGAATCAAAAGGTTTCTATATTCAACCAACAATTGTCGCTGACCTTAGCCCGGAAGCTCGTCTTATGAAAGAAGAAATCTTTGGACCAGTCGTTGCCTTCTGCAAAGTAAAAGATTTTGATGAAGCTTTAGAAGTTGCTAACAACACAGATTATGCTCTTACTGGTTCAGTTATCACGAAAAACCGTGAACACATTGCCAGAGCTCACCGCGACTTCCATGTGGGCAACCTCTACATTAACCGCGGATGCACAGGTTCTGTTGTTGGATACCAGCCATTCGGCGGATTTAAAATGTCCGGTACAGATGCTAAAGCAGGCGGTCCAGCCTATCTGCAAAACTTCCTTGAAGCAAAAACTTACACTGAAAGATTATAATATGGGTTCTATCCTTTAATAGTTTTATAAAATGCAAATCATGAAGAAAAGCCTCGCAGCTATTGCGAGGCTTTTTATTGAGAGGTTTATAGATTTATTTTATAGTTAAAGGCGTTAGGTTAAAGCAGCGTTCATAGATCCATTTATAGGCTTCTTCATTCAAGTCGCGCGGGTTTCCGACTGTTTGCGGATCTTTCATCGCTTCTTTAGCAAGGCGAGGAATCATATCTTTTGGAACCCCTTGTTCTTCTAATGAAGGAATATCCATTTCCTCTACCAGGTTGTAAACTTCAAGAACGGCAGCTTTTGCAGCTTCTTCAGTTGACATATTGTCAGTTTTTACGCCAAGCGCTTTAGCGATTCTAGCAAATTTTTCAGGATGGCCTTTCCAGTTATATTCCATAACCGGACCAAGCATTGCGGCTACGCATTGTCCGTGGGCAACTGGAATAATACCGCCAAGTGTTTGCGCCATCGCGTGGGCAGCTCCTGCAGATTCACTGCCATATGAAAGGCCTGCTAACATGGCAGCCTGAGCCATACCGTAGCGCGCTTCAATGTCTTGGCCATTAGCGTAAGCGCGGCGCAAGTATTTGGCAACATATTCAATGGCAAGCAGTGCCACAGCATCGGTAATCGGTTGAGCGTAGTGCATAGTATAACACTCAATAGCATGTGATAGAGCGTCGATGCCTGTCATTGCAGTAACATGCGGCGGCATTGATGTATGTAATTCAGGGTCAATAATGGTTAAGTGCGCTGCAATTAATGGGCCGCCTGTATTAAATTTAAATTCACGCTCTTCGTCAGTAATAACTGCCCATTGTGTCACTTCGGACCCTGTTCCGGCTGTAGTCGGTACAGTTGTCAGCGGAGGAATGCGTTTGGAAAGCGGTTTTTTCCCTTCTGCCGCTTCATATTCAAGGACACATTCACCATGAGCCACTTCTACGCCGACAGCTTTGGCTGTATCCATTGAGCTGCCGCCGCCGACAGCAACGAGACCGTCGCAGTTGTTTTCTTTATAAAGATTCGTGCCTTCATTGACAATGCGAACAGGCGGGTTAGCTTCTACTTTATTAAATAACACGATCTCGATCCCTGCATTTTTCAGAGATTCTTCAACTGGCTTTGTCACACCCGCATGATAAATGCCAGGGTCTGTCACAAGCATCACTTTGCTTACGCCAAGTTTCCTTACTTCGTCGCCAAGGTGCTTAACGGCTCCGATGCCATGTTTAATGACAGTTGGAATTTCAAAAGTATGTAATTTAGTCATATTTTCAATACGCATGTTTAAACTCATCTTTTTTTCCTCCCCAAAAATTTTTAATGAATAAGTAAAGCTTAAGAGAAGCTTCTTTGTTGGTATCCGTACCTTTAGAAAGTCTGCCGGCCGTCAACGCTCCGTTATTTAAACCAATTGACAGGTTCAGGCTTAAGGTTGCGATAGACATGCTTAATTTCGGTATATTCTTCCAAGCCCATTTTGCCAAGTTCCCGGCCGATGCCGGATTGTTTATAGCCGCCCCAAGGCGCTTGAGCAAAATATGGATGGAAATCATTAATCCAGACCGTTCCCATTCTTAATTCTGCCGCGACTCTTTCAGCCTTGGCCGCGTCATTTGTCCATACGGCGCCTGCTAGTCCGTAAATTGAATCATTGGCCAATTGAACAGCTTCTTGTTCATCTTTAAAGCGTTCAATCGTCAGGACAGGGCCGAACACTTCTTCTTGAACAATCCGCATATTTGATGAACAGTTAGTAAAGATTGTTGGCAAATAGAAGAAGCCTTTTTCAAGTGCTGGGTCTTCCGGACGTTTGCCGCCAATGGCCAGATTCGCGCCTTCTTTGATGCCGATTTCAACATATTTTTCGACTTTGGCACGGTGTTCAGCGGAAATAAGCGGACCGGATTGCGTTTCTTCATCAAAACCACTGCCAAGCTTGATTCGTTTAACACGCTCAATCAGTGCGTCAACAAATCGATCATGGATGTCATCTTCTAAGAGTAATCGCGCACCGGCGGAACAAACTTGCCCGGCATGAAAATAAACGGCGTTCAATGCTTGGTCAACGGCTGTTTCAAAGTCTGCATCGGCAAAGACGATATTTGGATTTTTACCGCCTAGCTCGAGGGCGATTTTTTTAACATTTCCTGAGGCAGCGCGCATAATTTTCTTGCCGGTTTCGATGCCGCCTGTAAATGATATAAAGTCAACGTCTTTATTTTCAGCCAGTTCTTGGCCAACAGATGCCCCGTCGCCGAGAACCAAATTAACAACGCCTTTTGGCAAACCGGCTTCTTCCATTAATTCGGTCACCTTAACTGTTGTAAGCGGTGTTATTTCACTTGGTTTGATTACAATCGTGTTGCCTGCAGCAAGGGCAGGGGCGATTTTCCATGATGCTTGCAATAATGGATAATTCCAAGGGGTGATTTGACCGCAGACACCGATCGGCTCGCGAACAACTTTGCTTTCGCTGTCAGGAATTGGCGAAGCGATGATTTCTCCGCCGTCTTTATCGGCAAGACCCGCAAAATATCGGAATACGTTAGCGATATCATCCATATCGGCTCGGCTTTCCACGAGTGTTTTTCCAGTGTCAAGCGTTTCCAATTCAGCGAGTTCTTCTTTATCGCGTTCGATAAGTTCAGCGATTTTATACACATATTGACCGCGTTCATGCGCGGGGGTTTTCCGCCAATCGCCTTGATCGAAAGCTTTGCGTGCCGCGGATACAGCAAGTTTTGCGTCCTCTTCATTGCCTTCTGCAGCAATCGCAATCACTTCTTGGTTATACGGGTTAATGATCTCTCTCGTTTGTCCTGAGCGGGACTCAACCCATTCACCATTAATAAACATTTTCTTCATATTGGTTTCTCGCCCTCCTTATTTCGTTTATTACGTTAAGTTTGTTAAATTTTTTTTTAACGTATTGAACAATTTGAATTTAACACAGACATTTGCTATTGTAAACCCTGTAGACATGAAAATTGATTTAATCTTGGATTTGACATTCTATCCTATTACGGTATAGTGTCTTATATCCGTTAAATTTATATTTAACAAAATGAATTAATAAAATAAATTTTACAGAAAAGGAGGGTTATTGTATGCCAGAGGATATACAGCCGGAAGCATTGATTGAACAAGCACGAGACATTGTCATCAATGCGATAGCTGAAACGATGGATTTATATGGCGTTACGCCTTCAATAGGCAGGTTGTACGGTACGATGTATTTCAAGCACCATCCGATGACGCTGGATGAAATGAAGGATGATCTCGGAATGAGCAAACCGAGTATGAGTACATCTGTAAGGAAATTGCAGGACATCCATATGGTGCAAAAAGTATGGCAGAAAGGCTCAAGAAAAGACAAGTATATGGCAGAAAAAAACTTTTTCCGTTCTTTTATTAAGTTTTTCTGCAAAAAATGGATGCGCGAGGTCAATTTGAATCTTGAAGCCATTGCGATGGCGGAAAGCAAATTGAAAAAAGTAATAGAAGCCCAGGATGTAGATGAAGATGTCAAGAAAGAGGCAGAGATAGATTTTCAGCAGCTAGAAGAATCGAAAGTTTACTATCGCTGGCTTAAACAACTTGTCCGATCCATTGAGACTGAGGAAATTTTCGAGTTTCTCCCCGTGAATCAAGAAGAAATTGAGCCCTAGGTTATTTGTTAAAAAAGAAGACATACGGAGATGATTTGCTTCGTATGTTTCTATAGTTTACCTGTTTGGAACATTAGGCCAATTTCAAAAAATATATTAAGGGGATGAGGCTTAAACATGAGTCAATTGAATCCGAAACCGGTTGTTGAAGAAAATAATCAGACCACTTTTTGGACGCCATTAAAAACTTCAATTGTTGGTTTTGTTGTTTTTATGGCTGCCACTCTTATTTATTCATTATTTACAGAAGGCGATATTTACTGGCCGGGTCTGATCTTAATGCTCCTTTTGTATTGTCTTTTTTACTATATTGGCGCCAAATCAGTGACCAAAAGAAAAGGGCAGGCAGATGATATGCTTGTTGCAGGCAGATCAATGCCGCTATGGATCTCCGTGTTTACAATGGCTGCAACATGGCTTGGAGGCGGCTATATTGTTGGTACAGCTGAAACTGTTTATAGTCAAGGGTTAATATGGACCCAAGCGCCTTGGTGTTATGCATTAAGTCTAATGATTGGCGGAGTTTTCTTTGCCAGAAAAATGCGCAAAATGGAATTTACAACAATGTTGGATCCATTGGAAGCACGGTTCGGAAAGAAGATGACAGGTCTTCTCTATCTTCCCGCTCTATTCAGCGAGCTTTTTTGGAGCGCGGCTATTTTAACATCTCTTGGAACTACCTTTGGGGTTATTCTCGGTTTTAACTTTACAATGTCTATTATTATTTCTGCTGCAGTGGCCGTTGGTTATACGGTTGTCGGCGGTCTTTGGGCTGTTGCCCAGACCGATGTCTTGCAGATTGTCATTATGTTTATCGGCTTGCTTATCGTTCTGCCGTTTGCCTTTTATCATGCCGGCGGTTTTGGGGAATCTTTCAGCCACTACACTTCCAGCATGCATAAATCTATGAATCTCTTTCCGCCTTTGATGGGCTGGAAGGATCCCGAATGGGGCAATATGTATTGGCATTGGTGGGATAACGCTTTTCTGCTTATTTTTGGCGGTATCACTTGGCAAATTTATTTCCAGCGCGTACTGTCTGCTCGAAGCCCCAAAGTAGCCATGTGGTTATCCATACTGGCCGGTTTTATCTGTCTTATCGCAGCGGTCCCTCCTGCATTGGCGGCAATTGCCGGTTCTCATGCAGATTGGGGAGCTTTAGGCACGCATGCGCCGGAAAATGCATCGATGATTCTTCCTTATGTTTTTAAATACATGACCACTGATTTTGTCGGAGCAATTGCGCTTGGCGGATTAGCGGCTGCTGTTATGGCGGCTGTCGCTGCATCTCTATTATCGGCATCAGGTATGACATCGTGGAACGTGTACCGTCCGCTTGTAAAACCTAAAGCAAGTCCGACACAGCTTCAGAAAGTGATTAGACGCTCCATTATGATTATTGGCGTGGCAGCAACATTAATTGCTTTAAATGTTGAGAGCGTATACACACTTTGGAATTTATCAAGTGATTTAGTATACTGCATTTTATTTCCGCAGTTGACTTGCGCGCTCTATGTCAAATGGGCTAACTGGTACGGATCTTTAGCCGGCTTTATCGTTGCCTTATTTCTAAGACTCGGCGGAGGAGAGCCTGCATTTCATATACCGCCTTTTCTTCCTTACCCAATGGTTGAACATGGTACGGTCCTTTTCCCTTTCCACACCTTTTCCATGATTATGGGATTCGTCACCATTTTGGTTGTTTCATATTTTACACGGCGAATATCACCGCCGCTGCCGCTGCGCAATCTGAATAAGTGAATATAGAAATCTAAAAAAAACCGTAAGATGGTGCCTTTGCCGGCATCACTTACGGTTTATTTTTGCACATCAAAGGCGGGGAGGCGTTTTTCCTCCTTCATCGCACGGATAATGTTAATAAAGTTGATGGTCTCCGGCGATAAACGGCCCTTTTGAAAGGCGACGGCCATTTCTGCATAAGGAAACGACATCATCATATATATTCGGCCAAATGTTGCGTGAAACCAAAACGAAAGGCTGATTTTGCAGCATTGAGACTGGAATGCTTTTTTCTTGAGATAATGGATGCTGCCTTGGTATGGCCAGTATGCACTCGGTTTCGTGAATCATTTCTGATATTATCGCATCACTTCTGATTGGGGGACGGACAAACCCAATATCTAACTTGCCCTGATAAAGTTCTTCGATCTGATCAGGCGTTGACAGCTCCTGCAGCGTTACTTCTACAAGAGGGAATTGATTGCGATATTCGCGAATGACCGGAGGAAGAATATCGTATGTTGCCGAACCGACAAACCCAATCGTTAATTTTCTGATTTCGCCCCTTTGGGCCCTTTCGGCAGCTTCAATGGCTTTGTTTAATTGATCCAAAGAACGGGTAACACCTTCTAAAAACGTTCTTCCGGCTTTCGTTAATTCAACATGCCGTTTCGTCCGTTTGAATAATAAAACGCCCAACTCATCCTCTAATCGCTGGATTTGCTGACTTAATGGCGGCTGTGTCATGCTTAGCCGCTTTGCTGCTTTCCCAAAATGCAATTCTTCAGCAACTGTTAAGAAGTCATGCAGCTGACGCAATTCCATATCATTGAACTCCTGATTAATATTTTTTATATATTAATAGTATGACATAAATATATTGGACACAAATGAGTTGCAGAATTACATTATGTATATAAGCGCTGTTTCAGCCTTGGGCTATTATGCCCGGCCTTCGTTCGGTTAATTGTTCATTTTTTACCCAGGGGGTGTCTATATGAAGGTTTCTTTATTTATCACATGTCTTGCGGATATTTTTTATCCTGAAGTAGGAAAAGATGTTGTAGAAATCCTTGAAGATTTAGGCTGTGAAGTCGATTTTCCAAAAAATCAAACATGCTGCGGCCAACCGGCTTATAACAGCGGCTATCATAAAGAAACGAAAACAGCGGCAAAGCATATGATTGAAGCCTTTGAAGGGGCAGAATATGCTGTCGCGCCATCAGGATCTTGCGTGATGATGGTCCATGAATTTCCGGCCCTGTTCTCAGAAAGTGAAAAAGAATGGCAGGAAAAAGCGGCAGCGCTTGCCAATAAAACATATGAATTTACCCAATTTGTTGTAGAAGTATTGGGCAAAGAAGATTTAGGTGCGGAACTTCATAGAAAGGCAGCGGTTCACACCTCTTGTCATATGAATCGGTTAATGGGGATTAAGGAGCCGCCGCAGCGGCTGTTAAAGCACGTCAAAGGGCTGGAAGTCGTGCCATTATCCCACAGTTACGATTGCTGCGGATTTGGCGGTACTTTCTCAGTAAAGATGCCGGAAATCTCAGAAGAAATGGTCGAAGAAAAAACAAAACACATGATGGAATCGGATGCGGATCTGTTAATCGGCATGGATTGCAGCTGTTTAATGAATATCAAAGGCAGGTTAACGCGAAAAGGCTGTTCTATTGAAGTCAAGCATATCGCTCAAGTCCTGAATGAAGGCAGAAAATAAGAGGGGGATCGCATATGGGGATAAAAATAGGAGATGCTCCTTTTCACGAACGCGCTGAAAAGGCCATTAACGATCAATTTATGAGACAGGCTGTTGCAAAGGCTCAAGACGGCCTTAGAGGCAAAAAGCTAAAAGCTGCTGAGAGCCTCGGGAATTGGGAAGATTGGCGCGCTTTAGGCGAGCAGATTCGTCAGCACACGTTAGAAAACCTTGATTATTATTTGTACCAGTTAAGCGAAAATGTGGAGAAAAACGGCGGCTCTGTATATTTTGCCGAAACTGCCGAAGACGCGCAAGACTACGTCAAACGCGTTGTCAGAAAGAAAAACGCGAAAAAAATAATAAAATCAAAATCCATGGTGACTGAAGAAATCAGCTTAAATGAAGCTGTTGAAGAAGCGGGCGGGGAAGTCATTGAAACCGACTTGGCGGAATTTATTTTGCAAATTGCTGATCACGATCGGCCGTCGCATATCGTTGTACCGTCACTCCATAAAGATAAAGAAAAGATTTGCGAATTATTTAAAGAAAAATTAGGTTATACCGGTACCTCACAACCCGAAGAATTAGCGAGGTTTGTAAGGCGCTATTTGCGTGAGGATTTTTTTCAAGCGGATATGGGGATTACTGGATGTAATTTTGCTGTGGCAGAGTCCGGGTCTGTTTCCATTGTCGCGAATGAAGGGAACGCAAGAATGGCGACAACGCTTCCGAAAACGCTTATTACAGTCATGGGAATGGAACGGATTGTCCCTTCATGGGAAGAACTCGATGTATTAGTCACACTCTTATGCCGAAGCGCTGTCGGCCAAAAGCTGACAAGCTATATTACCGGATTAACAGAGCCCGGCGGAATGGACGGCCCCGAGGAATTTCATTTAGTCATTGTTGATAATGGCCGTTCTCATATATTAGGAACAGAATTTCAAAGTGCTTTGCAATGTATCCGGTGTGCGGCTTGCATTAATGTCTGTCCGGTCTATCGCCATATTGGCGGACATGCCTACGGCTCCATCTATTCAGGTCCAATTGGAGCTGTATTGACGCCGCTTTTGGGCGGATACGACGACTATAAAGATTTGCCTTATGCATCAAGCCTTTGCGGGGCTTGTACAGAAGCATGCCCGGTTAAAATACCTTTGCACGAATTGTTGATTAAACATCGGCGCCGGATTGTTGAAGAGGAGAAAAAGTCTCCTAAGTCTTGGGATTTTGCTATGAAAGGCTTTGAAAAAGCGGCGAACAGCCCGGGTCTGTTTTCATTTGCCGCAAAAACCGCGCCCTATGTTTTAAAGCCTTTTACAAAAGACGATAAAATCGAGCGCGGCGCAGGGCCGTTGAAAGCCTGGACGCAAGCAAGGGATTTTCCGGCTCCGAAGAAACAGCCGTTTCGGGATTGGTTTGATAAACGCTCTAAGGAGGGAAAATAATGGCTATTGAAAACCGTGAAGCCGTTTTATCTCAATTATCCGAAAGACTTGGCAGAAAGCGTCCTGAAACAGTTGAAAAACCGGACTGGACGATATCACCGCAGCGGAGCGTTTTCGAAGGCTTAACACAAGATGAGCTTGTTTCTAAGCTGATTGAACAATGTGAAGCGATCCATACAGAAGTGAAGCTGGCTACAAGGGCACAACTTATTGAAGCTGTAAACTCATATCTCAAGGAGTGGGGCGCCAAAACGGTGATTTATGCTAATGACAAACGGTTCAATGACTATGGTCTTAGCGAGTTTTTGATCAATGAAAGCACTTTAGATTGCCGCATGTGGGAGTCTGAGAACAAGGAAGAAAATATTGAATTTGCCAAAAAAGCTGATGTTGGCATGACATTCAGTGATATCACCCTAGCTGAATCGGGAACGGCCGTTTTATTTAACGACGGCATCAAGGGGCGGCCAGTCAGCCTACTTCCTGAATCATATATTGCAATCATCCCGAAAAGTACAATTGTACCAAGGTTAACCCAAGCAGCTGAGGCCATTCATCAGCAAAGTATGCGGGGAGAAAAGCTTCCGTCCTGTGTAAACTTTATCTCCGGCCCTTCAAACAGTGCTGATATTGAAATGAATCTTGTCGTAGGGGTGCATGGACCGGTTAGAGCAGGCTATATTATTGTAGATGATAAAGAAAACTTGTAAATCAAAAATGCTGAAGGCAGGCCTTCAGCATTTTAACTTAGCACAATTTTTCTCCAAACAGCGATCCCATTAATGCAACTGCCGCGTTAGCGGTTTTGTTTTTATCATCTAAGATTGGATTGACTTCTACAAATTCAGCTGAAGTTAAAATATCCGCTTCAGAAAGCATTTCCATAGCTAAATGGCTTTCTCTGTATGAAATGCCGCCTAATACAGGCGTTCCTACGCCCGGCGCATCGCTTGGGTCTAATCCATCCAAATCTAAGCTGAGATGGACGCCGTCAGTTTTATCTTTGAGGTAATTAATGGCATCGCTCATCACCTTAGTCATGCCGAATTGATCGATTTCATGCATGGTATAGACTCGAATATTTTTCTCCCTGATAAGTTCTTTTTCGCCTTGGTCCAGAGAACGAGCGCCGATAATAACAATATTTTCAGGCTTCACTTTAGGTTGATAGCCGCCGATGCTTGTTAATGAAGGGTGTCCTAGTCCTAGGCTGACGGCAAGAGGCATTCCGTGAATGTTTCCGCTTGGAGATGTTTCAGCTGTGTTTAAGTCTCCGTGCGCATCATACCAAATAACGCCAAGGTTTTGATAGGGCTTAGCTGCACCGGCTAATGTACCGATAGCAATGCTGTGATCGCCGCCAAATATAAGCGGGAAGCGCTTCTTTTCAACCACCTGAGAAATGGCATCAGCCAGCTTGCTGTTGACTTCAGCGACTTCTTCTAAGTTTTTTAAATGCTCGTGACTGCTGTTCTTGCCAGCGCCTATGCGTTTGGCTGCAATAGGAATATCTCCCAGATCTTCAATGTTATATCCGAGCGCTTCCAGCCTTTCTATCACACCGGCATAACGAATCGCGCTTGGCCCCATATCTACGCCTCTGCGTTCTTGGCCTAAATCCATTGGAACTCCGATAATTGAAATGTCTTTAAGCATGCATGTCAACTCCGTCTCTATCTAAAAATTACGATTTAAGTTATGATAATACCTCATAGATTTTTTCAAGCGCCCAATCAAGTTCTTCTTTAGTAATGATGAGCGGCGGCGCGAAACGAATAACCATATCGTGCGTTTCTTTGCAAAGCAGTCCTTTTTCTTTCAATTTTTCGCAATAAGAACGCGCAGGTTCTGTTAATTCAACCCCGATAAACAGCCCCTTGCCGCGGACTTCTTTAATGATAGGGTTTTTGATTTCTTTTAATTTTTCTTTAAAGTAATTTCCGAGTTCTAATGATCTTTCTGCCAGTTTTTCTTCAGTCAGAATATCCAACGCTGCGATTGAAACGGCACAAGCTAATGGATTGCCTCCGAATGTGGAACCGTGGGAACCAGGTTCGAATACACCTAAAATGTCTTTATTGGCAGCTACGCAAGAAATTGGCATGACGCCGCCTCCAAGTGCTTTGCCCAGAATATAGACATCCGGTTCAACATCTTCCCAGTCACAGGCAAACATTTTGCCGGAGCGTGCCAAGCCTGCTTGGATTTCGTCAGCAATGAATAGAACATTGTTTTCTTTACAAATCTCTGAAGCTTGCTTTAAAAAGCCTTCAGGCGGAATAACGATGCCGGCTTCGCCTTGAATCGGTTCGGCCAAAAATGCGGCTGTATTTGGTGTAATCGCTTTCTTTAATGCTTCGATGTCTCCATAAGGAATGAGCTTAATGCCTGGGAGCATCGGGCCAAATCCGCGTTGATATTCAGGATCGGATGAAAGGGATACAGCAGTCATCGTCCTGCCGTGAAAGTTGCCTTCACAAGCAATGATTTCTGCCTGGTCAGCGGCTATGCCTTTTTTATCATATCCCCATCGGCGCGCAGCTTTAAAAGCGGTTTCAACAGCTTCCGCACCAGTGTTCATTGGCAGAACCATGTCTTTATTCGTTAATTTAGATACTTTTTCATACCATGGGCCAAGCTGGTCATTATGAAAGGCTCTTGATGTTAATGTTACTCGGTCCGCTTGTTCTTTCAACGCTTGAATAATTTTTGGATGTCTGTGCCCTTGGTTAACAGCTGAATAAGCACTTAACATATCCATGTATTTATTGCCTTCAGGATCTTTAACCCAAACACCTTCTGCTTCTGAAACAACAATTGGAAGCGGGTGATAGTTATTAGCACCGTACCGGGAAGTTTGGTCAATAATTTCTTTTGAAGTCTTTGTTGAAGCTGTCATGTTAATTCCTCCCTATTAAGTGTTTGCTGTCAGTATGCTTTACGTCAAAGCATAAATGGACAGCTATGTTGCCGATTAAGACAAGTTTTCTTATACACTTTTATTAAAACAGCTGTTCAAAAAACAGGATCAAGGGGCTAAATGTTTTTTATATATGCTTTTTGAACAGCTTCCGACACAACTGAGTAAACTTTAAGCTTTTTACACCTTTCTATATGCAATTTTTATGCCAACTTTAAAACGGTATTTGAGGCGGTTGAAGTGCCAATTTATTTTGCATGACGATGTGATTAAGTATAAAAATATGCAAATTATTTTTGCGTTTTGTTTTAACTTTATTTAGACTTATAAGAGGGAGGGCTTCTTATGGTTGTCAATAAAGCGTTTGAAATTTTAAAAGATATGAACAGTTTATATAAGCAATTGCTTGATGAAATTGATGTTGGGATTCACGTCATCAATGAGGAAGGCAAGACCATAGTCTATAACAAAAAAATGTCGCAAATCGAAGCCATGGACCGCGCCGATGTCCTTGATAGAGATATATTAGATGTATTCAAATTTGAAAATGACGAAGACAGTACACTTTTAGACGCTTTAAAGAACGGAAAAGCAACAAGAAACGTTAAACAAACCTACTATAATAACAAAGGGAAAGAAATTGCGACGATTAACAATACATTTCCTATAACAGTTGAAAGCGGAAAGATATGGGCGGTTGAAATTGCCAGCGATGTCACGAAGCTGGAACGTGTGATTAAGGAAAATGTTCTGAAGAAGCGAAATACTAAATTTACATTTGATCAAATCATTGGGGAAAGCGAAGCGATTACGGAAGTCATTGATGATGCCAAAAGGGCGACAAGAACATCTTCATCTGTACTGCTTGTCGGTGAGACAGGCACCGGAAAAGAGTTGTTTGCCCAAAGCATTCATAACGGCAGCAACCGCTCCGGGGCACCATTTATCTCGCAAAATTGCGCTGCGATTCCTGATAGTTTAATAGAAAGCCTTTTGTTTGGCACGAAAAAAGGGGCTTTTACAGGCGCGGTTGACAGCCCGGGTCTCTTTGAACAAGCCAACGGCGGCACGCTATTATTAGATGAAATAAACTCATTGAATCCGGGGCTGCAGGCTAAATTATTGCGAGTTATCCAAGACAAAACTGTCAGGCGGGTGGGAGATACAAAAGATAAAGAAGTAGACGTTCGGATTATCGCAACCATTAACGAAGATCCGATTGAAGCGATTGCCAATGGACGGCTCAGAAAAGACTTATATTACCGGCTCAGTGTGGTTTCGCTGTTCATCCCGCCGTTAAAAGAAAGAAAGGAAGATATTGAACGGCTTGTTGAACATTTCATTGAAAAGTATAACGCCCTGTTTCAAATGAATGTCAAAGGCATTGCCAGTGGGGTCAGAGATATTCTATACGGGCATGATTGGCCGGGGAACGTAAGGGAGTTAGAGCATGTGATTGAAGGAACAATGAATCTTATGGTTGATGAGGAAATCATTACAGAAAAACATCTGCCCATGCGGCTCCGCAAAAAAAGGCAAACATCGAGCGAGCCGCAGCCTTCAAATCATCCTGAATCGGAAAAGCATGAATCGAAAGCACTAAAAGATAAGATTGAAGAAGTTGAAAAGCTTTATATCCAACAAGTGCTGTCAGAAAACGGACAAAATATTTCGCGAACAGCAGAGGTTCTCGGCATTAGCAGGCAAAGCCTCCAATACCGCCTTAAAAAATTCGGCATCTGAATAATCTATTAAACAAACGTTTCATTAAACCCTTTTTGCGGTAAGTGATCAAATGATATTCAGTAAGGTAAAACTTTTACATCCATTACTTTCAAAACGTTGAATAAGAAGAAACAGAATGATTTTTGGCCAAATTTGTATTGACTTGGGCTGTTGAGAAGATCTCGACAGCCTTTTTTTATTTTTACAATAACGTAGGTTGTTTTGCTGATTGAAAAAATACATAGTATTTAATGATAATGGGAACACATAAATAAAGAAGAAATTTTTGAATTGATATCATTAAGAGTTTCTGTATTGACGAAATATCAGGGAATAAGTAGAATAAAAGAAATTCATAGTAATCCTATTGGTATTATACAAATTAGAGGTGGGGAGTGAATGCAATTGAGAAAAATATTGATGACCATAGTGTCTATATTGTTGATTTCTATGCTCGCAGCGTGCGGGACAGCAAATAAACAATCCGATCAATCAAAGAAAGGCGCGAATCCCTCAGGTTCTTTATACGATCAAGTCAAAAGCAAAGGCGTATTGACCGTCGGGACAGAAGGTACATATCCGCCGTTCACCTATCATGATAAGAACGGCAAACTGACAGGTTTTGACGTTGATATTGCTGCAGAAGTTGCCAAGCGTCTAGGTGTTAAGCCGAAGTTTGTTGAGTCAAAATGGGACGGCATGATTGCCGGACTAGATGACAAACGATTTGATATGGCGGCCAATGAAGTGGCTATCACTGACCAAAGGAAACAAAAGTATGACTTTTCATCGCCGTATATTGCTTCTCGCGCTGTGCTGATCGTTCGCAAAGATAACCATTCGATCAAAAGTTTTGATGATATAAAGGGAAAAACATTTGCGCAATCACTGACTAGCAACTTATATAAGATTGCTCAGCAGCATGGGGCAAAGATTACATCTGTTGACGGCTTTAATACTGCGATTGACTTGTTGACATCGAACCGTGTGGACGGGACAATCAATGACAATTTGTCTTATCTTGATTTGAAAAAGCGCCGTCCGGATATACCGATTAAGGTTGTCGATAAAATGAACAATGCCACGCAAAATGGGTTTATGTTCAGAAAAAACAGCGGCGAACTGATTAATAAAGTTAATAAAGCTTTAGCCGATATGAAGAAAGACGGCACGTACCTAAAAATATCGAAAAAATATTTTGGCACAGACGTTTCTAAATAAGGTGGATGCCCAATGGTTGAGCGCGTAAGCACAGTTACACATCTATTAATTTCATCATTTTGGCCTATTCTTAAAGCGGGATTGCTGATTACAATCCCGCTTACATTAATTACTTTTATACTTGGACTTATATTAGGGTTATTAACCGCAATGGCCAGGCTGTCCCGCATGAAAGTGCTTGACTTTATTGCGAGATTTTATGTTTGGATTTTTCGCGGTACGCCGCTTTTGGTCCAGTTATTTATCCTTTTCTATGGTCTGCCGAGCATAAAGGTTACGATCAGTCCATTTACTGCAGCTGTTATCGGTTTTACATTGAATATGGGAGCCTATAATTCGGAAATTATTCGAGCAGCCATTCTATCGATCGACAAGGGTCAGTGGGAGGCTGCGTATGCAATCGGCATGACGAAGCGCCAAGCGATGAGGCGAATCATCATTCCGCAAGCTGCCCGGGTTTCCATACCGCCTTTAGGAAATTCATTTATCGGCTTAGTTAAAGATACGTCGCTTGCTGCGACAATCACTTTGACAGAACTGTTTCAGAAAGGACAGCAAATCGCTTCGGTTAATTATGAGCCGTTTTGGATATATGTTGAAGTTGCCTTTATTTACCTTATTTTTTGCACCATCTTAACTTATTTGCAAGGCTATGTTGAAAAACGCTTTGAAAAGCATGTGGCTAAATAACGGGAGTGAATCATCTTGATTCGAATAGATCATCTATATAAAAGGTTTGATGAACATGAAGTGCTGAAAGGCATCAGCCTAAATATTGATAAAGGAACAACAGCGGTTATTATCGGGCCGTCCGGTTCAGGGAAAACAACGTTTCTTAGGTGCTTAAATTTACTGGAGATCCCTGATAGCGGAACGATTGAACTCGGAGAGGATAAATTGACTTTTGAAGATCAAAAAATAACTGAAAAAATAAAAACACGGTTTCGCAAGCATTCGGGCATGGTCTTTCAATCTTATCATTTATTTCCTCACAAGACGGCTTTAGAAAATGTGATGGAAGGGCCGGTTATTGTACAAGGAAAGCCCAAAGAGGAAGCACGCGAAACAGGCATCAAACTGCTGGGAAAAGTCGGGCTTGGCGCCCATGCTCATAAATATCCGCACCAGCTCTCGGGCGGACAGCAGCAGCGGGTCGGCATCGCCCGGGCGATGGCTATGGGGCCGGAAGTCTTATTATTTGATGAACCGACTTCAGCCCTTGACCCTGAACTTGTCGGCGATGTGTTAAAAGTGATGAAGGATTTATCGGAAGAGGGAATGACAATGGTTGTGGTCACCCATGAAATGAGCTTCGCCCGGGATGCAGCCGACGAAGTGATTTTTATCGATAACGGCAGCATCATTGAACACGGCACTCCGAAAGAAGTTTTCGAGCATACAAAGCATGAACGGACAAAACAATTCTTGAATCGATTAGAGAAGTAAATCAGGCTGCTTGGCAGCCTGATTTGCTTTTTTTCTATAAATATAGACGGGACTTTCTTGTATTCTTCGCTGTGCTGTTCTGTTGAATGTTATAAGGTGAAACTTTAAAGGAATGAATAAGCGGCTTGCTTTTTCTCTCTATTGCTTTAATATGCAGGATTTTGGTATCATCTAATTATTGTATGAGCGTTTTGGAGGTGACAAGATGGGTCAGAAGATTACAAAAGAACAAGTTAAGCATGTGGCTAATCTGGCAAGACTTTCATTTACAGAAGAGGAAGTAGAAACATTTACAAATCAACTCGGCGATATTATAGATTTTGCCGAACAGCTGAACGAATTGGATACGAGCAGCGTCGAACCGACGACTCACGTTTTAGATATATCTAATGTGCTTCGTGAAGATGTCTCTCGGGATTGGCTGACGCGCGAAGAGGCGCTGAAAAATGCACCTGAACAGCAAGGCGGTCAAGTGAAGGTGCCGGCAGTATTGGAGCAAGAGTAAAATAAGAGGATGTTCACACGGACTGGGAACATACGGACGACTTTTTGGGCGTGAAACAAAGGAGGGAATGGCATGTCATTATTTGATCAAGGACTTGTACGACTGAAAGATCAAATACATAATAAAGACATTTCGTATACTGATCTTGTCAATGAATCTTACAACCGCATCAGTGAAGTTGACGGAGAAATTAAAGCTTTTTTAACACTGAATCAGGAGGAAGCGCTTCGCGAAGCAAAAGCGTTAGACGAAAAAGGCGCAAGCGAAGAGGCGCCTTTATATGGTATGCCTATCGGTATTAAAGATAACATCGTGACAAAAGGATTAAGAACCACTTGTTCAAGTCAATTATTGGCGAATTTCGAGCCGCTGCATGATGCAACGGTTATTCATAAAATCAAAGATCAGCAAGGGATTATTATCGGAAAATTAAATATGGATGAATTTGCGATGGGTTCATCAAACGAAAACTCCGGCTTCCAAGTGACAAGAAATCCTTGGGATCTAGATCGTGTTCCCGGCGGCTCAAGCGGCGGTTCTGCGGCAGCTGTAGCGGCGGGCGAAGTGCCGTTTGCGCTTGGGTCAGATACCGGCGGCTCCATTCGCCAACCGGCGTCATTCTGCGGCGTTGTCGGGATGAAACCAACTTACGGCCGTGTATCGCGTTTCGGTCTTGTTGCTTTCGCATCTTCTCTTGATCAAATCGGCCCGATTACAAGAACAGTTGAAGATAATGCTTACTTGATGCAGGCTATTTCCGGCCATGACAAATATGATTCAACATCCGCCAATGTGGATGTGCCTGACTTTTCTTCGTTCTTGACAGGTGATATTAAAGGGCTGAAGATTGCGGTGCCGAAGGAGTATTTGGGCGAAGGTGTTGATCCTGCCATTAAAGACAGTGTCCTCACTGCTTTGAAACAGTTAGAAGCTCTTGGCGCAACTTGGGAGGAAGTGTCTCTGCCTCATTCAAAATACGCTGTCGCTGCCTACTATATTATTGCTTCATCTGAAGCATCGGCTAACCTTGCGCGTTTTGACGGCGTCCGCTACGGTGTCCGCGCAGAAGCCGACAGTCTTTTAGAAATGTATAAGAAAACAAGGAGCGAAGGCTTTGGAGACGAAGTCAAGCGCCGAATTATGCTCGGAACATTCGCGTTAAGCTCCGGCTATTATGATGCTTATTATAAAAAAGCGCAGCAAGTTCGGACATTGATTAAGCAAGACTTTGAAAAAGTCTTTGAAAAATATGATATCATTGTCGGTCCGACAACGCCGACACCTGCTTTTAAAATCGGCGAAAAAATCGATGATCCATTAACAATGTATGCCAATGATATTTTAACCATTCCTGTTAACCTTGCCGGCGTACCGGCTATCAGTGTGCCATGCGGTCTCGTAAACGGACTGCCTGCAGGTCTGCAAATCATCGGCAAACCATTTGACGAAGGAACGATCTACCGTGCTGCCCATGCCTATGAACAAGCAGCCAACCATGGGCTGAAGCCTGAGCTTAAAGGGGTGAGGGACTAATGAACTTTGAAACAATTATCGGCCTTGAGGTTCACGTTGAACTGAAAACAAATTCAAAAATCTTCTGCGGCTGTTCAACAGAATTCGGCGCGCCGCCAAACACGCATACATGCCCGATTTGCTTAGGCCACCCCGGCGTCCTGCCTGTACTGAACAAGCAAGCCGTTGAATTTGCCATGAGAGCGGCGATGGCCCTTAACTGTAAAGTTGCGACAGAAACAAAATTTGACCGGAAAAACTACTTCTATCCGGATAATCCGAAAGCTTATCAAATCTCCCAATTTGATAAGCCGATCGGTGAGCACGGCTATATTGAAATTGAAGTGAACGGCAAGAAAAAACGCATCGGTATTACCCGCCTGCACCTTGAAGAAGACGCCGGCAAGCTCACACACGCTGATGACGGCGCGCATTCACTCGTTGACTTTAACCGTGTCGGCACGCCGCTGATCGAAATAGTTTCAGAGCCGGACATTCGCACGCCGGAAGAAGCGTACGCTTATCTCGAAAAGCTGAAAGCCATCATGCAATATACCGGCGTATCTGACTGCAAAATGGAAGAAGGCTCGCTGCGCTGCGATGCGAACTTGTCAATACGTCCATATGGCCAAGAAAAGTTTGGCACGAAAACAGAACTTAAGAACCTAAACTCATTTAGCTTTGTCCAAAAAGGCTTAGAATATGAGCAAAAACGCCAAGAACAAGTCCTCTTGTCAGGCGGCGTCATTGAACAGGAAACCCGCCGTTATGACGAAGCCCAGAAGAAGACGATTCTGATGCGCGTGAAGGAAGGCTCAGACGATTACCGTTACTTCCCGGAACCGGACCTTGTCAAATTAACGATTGATCAAGCATGGATGGACAAGGTTAGAGAAGATATTCCTGAGCTTCCTGACGCTCGCCGGGAACGCTACATTCAAGAATTGAACTTGCCGGCTTACGATGCAAAAGTTTTAACAGCTTCTAAGTCTATGTCAGACTTTTTCGAGGCAGCGATTAAAGCAGGTGCCGATGCCAAGCTCGCAGCCAACTGGATGATGGGCGAAGTATCCGCATACTTGAACGCTAACAATAAGGAAATTGAAGATGTGGCCTTAACGCCGGAGGCTCTCGCCAAAATGGTCGGGCTGATTGAAAAAGGCACAATTTCATCAAAAATTGCTAAGAAAGTCTTCAAAGAGTTGATTGAAAAGGGCGGAGACCCAGAAGAGATCGTTAAAGCCAAAGGTCTTGTGCAAATCTCTGATGAAAGTGAACTAAAGAAAGTTGTCTTGCCGATCCTTGAAGAAAATAAACAATCGATGATTGACTACAAAAACGGCAAAGACCGTGCCCTTGGATTCCTTGTCGGTCAAGTGATGAAAGCTACTAAAGGCAAAGCTAACCCGCCTATGGTTAACAAATTGATTCTTGAAGAAATTGAAAAAATGTAACGGCAAATAGATATACTTAACCCTGCACTGTTATTAAAGTGTACCCTTTGTAAAGGACATTTTAAAAAAAGCCTAGGCTATTTTTAGAAGATGATCTCTGTATTGAACAGGGGTCATCCTTTTTAA
>NZ_JAFBER010000036.1 GCF_016908855.1 Scopulibacillus daqui
TTTCGAAGAAAAATCGAAAAAATATAAAAGCAAGTGGAGAAAAACAATTTGTTTTTCTCCACTTGCTTCATTTTAAGGACTTATCAGACAAGCCCTTTATCTTGTTATCGGCTTAAACAACTAATCCGCCATCGACACTTAATATTGAGCCGTTTATATAATTCGCTTCATCAGAGGCGAGAAATAGATAAGCAGATGCAATATCTTCAGGTTTACCTAACTTTTTAAGCGGTGTCTTTTCCTTCATGAGATTAAGTATTTTTTCAGGTACTTTTGAAGTCATATTGGTTTCAATAAAACCGGGGGCAACGGCATTAACACGAATGCCTTTTGGACCAAATTCTTTAGCCCAGCTTTTAGTCAGGCCTATCACGCCCGCTTTTGTCGCTGCATAATTGGTTTGGCCTATATTGCCGTATAAGCCTACGACAGAAGAGGCATTAAGAATGACTCCTGAACCCTGGGCCATCATCTGTGGGACAACAGCCTTCGTGCACTTAAAAACCCCAGTTAAATTCACAGCAATGACCTTTTCCCAGTCATTGTCATTCATTTTTGTCAGAAATCCGTCGCTTGTGATGCCGGCATTATTAATTAAAACATCAATTCTGCCATAAGTATCAACCGCTTGTTGAACCATTCCATTAACCTGCTCAGTATTTGTCACATCAACGTTAAAAAACTTTACAGAGTCACGATTCATTTTTATGACCTGATCGAGCTCTGTCGGAAGATCCCGATCGCAAATGATCACATTGGCACCTTCTTCTAAAAACATTTCAGCCGTTTTTCTACCAATTCCCCTTGCACCACCGGTAATTAAAATAACTTTTTTGGCAAACCTCAATGGTCCCACCTCTTTATTCTTAATAAATAAGACATTGGAACAAACAACAAAGCGACTATACAAAACTCATGAATGTCCGGGAATGGTATTTTTATTGTGCCTTTTAAACTGTTGGAATATCGCAGCCCACCGATGCAGGTTTGACGGGCTGCGAGGCTATCTTTATTAGTTTATGTGCCGTATTTGTGATCAAAGAACTAAAAATTTCATCATTTTATGAGACTTAGAGCCGCATTAGCATTTGATTCAAATACATCATAAAAACCTTTGTGGGTTGTTTTTAGCTGATTGATGGATTCTTCAACCAAAGGTTTAAGCTGTTCGCGGTTCTTTTCTTGCGTTTCGACAGCTTTTTTAATGAATCCCTCAAACTGTTTTTGAGATTGGTTTAATAAATTTAAATTGGCTTTATAAGGCGTTACCGTCAGTTTTTGAATGCGTGACATAACATCATCCAACCGTTCATTCCATTCTTCAAAAGTTTTGCCGGATTCTTCGCCAGCCGCTTTTTCTATGTTTTGTTTCATATTTTGCCGAACTTCCTGAACTAGCTTCGATTGTTCTTCTTCAATCTTGTTTAAATTTCCGGTAAACTTTTCTAAAGTTGTCTTTTGGTATTCTAATGCTTTAATTGTCAAATTCTCCACACGTTCTTGTGAGGCAAAGATGGCGTTTAATCCTGTTGCTAAATTGTCCCAAAAAGGGTCGATGAAATTAAAAGTGTTTTTTTCTTTGCTTGATTCCTTTTTATTTGCAGACATGAATAAAACCTCCAATTAAAAAATTTATGTGGTTGCAGATATAAGGGCATGTTCAAAAAATCCGGGAAGTTTAGAACACGCACGATATACTGCAGGGTCACTTTTCTTTGTCATTGTCATTGTCATCATGAGACGACCAAGGATGCTTCAAAAACATATCAGTGTACATCTGGAAAAAGCGATTAAGCATTGATTGATATTGTTCAAGCGAATCCGCCCATGCTTTTAAATAGGCTTCACCTGCATCCGTTAAAGAATAGATCCGCTTAGCGGGTCCTCCAGCTGATGTATCCCATTCGGATTTAACCATGTTGTCTTTTTCTAATTGCCTTAAAGTTCGGTATATATTGCCTTGATCAATTGATGAAAATCCAAATTGGGATAATTGTTGGATTAATTTGTAGCCGTGCAGATTCCACCCGCGAAGAGTTAGCAAAAGGACGGGTATCAACAAATTCTTTTGCGTACTGTTCATAACTTTGTCATCGTTCAAAGGTGAATGATCAGCATGAATTTTCTCGTTTTTTGACATATGCATCACCCATCAATATGTTAATAAACCTTATGTGTAATTTACACCTATGGAGCGAATTTGTCAAACAACTTTTTGTTTATTATCATTATTTTTTAATAATTTTTTATCGACATAAATAGATGGTTGTAATCGCTTACTTTGATAATTTACGATAATTTTCTAGCTGAATTGCTAAGAAAAAATTCCCATTTGTCGAATTGTTTACAATAGTTCATCTTGTATTACTGTTAATGCATTTATATAATAAAACAGTAAATTTCGAAAAAGGAGAGGGCCAATGAGTCAACAAAAAAACTTTGATCCATTTGAATTATGGAAAGAAGCCTATAACCAATCAGAATCATATTGGGGTCATATTTTAGATGAAAACATGAAGGAAGAATACTTCTCCAAATGGATGGGGAAAGTCCTAGAATCTAATCTGCTGTTCAAAAAAATGATGAATCAAACGACAGAAGGTTATTTGGAACAAGTTAACATACCGACACGAAAAGACTTGTCAAGTGTGGCCTCCCTGGTTGTTAATGTTGATGAAAAAATCGACAGCATGGAAGAACTCATCGAAGGTGTGAAAGCTGATAATCAATTAAGTGAAACAAAATTAAAAAATGAAATAAAACAGTTAAATGATAAGCTTGATCAAGTTCTTAGCTTATTAAATGAAAAAGGTAAATCTGTAAACAGTAAAGAAAAAGAAGCCAAACAAAGCAAATAATCAAAATTTAACTCAACTAAGGGTAAAAGGAGAGGATATCAATGACAGATTTAACTAATAAAGTAGCTATTGTAACAGGCGGTGCCAGAGGCATTGGCGCGGCTATTTCAAAGGAATTGGCCAGTCATGGCGCAAGAGTTGTCGTAAACTATAACAGCAGCAAAGGGCCATCGGAAAAACTGATTATGGAAATTGCAGAAATGGGCGGAGACGCTTATGCGGTACAAGCTGATGTATCAAAATCTGAAGAAGCTCAAAAACTGGTAAATGAAACAATTAACCACTTTGGCAGACTAGATATTGTGGTCAATAATGCCGGAATTACACGGGATCGCACTTTCAAAAAACTTAAAGAAGAAGATTGGAAAAACGTCATAGATGTCAATCTAAATAGTGTCTATAATACAACTGCGGCGGCGCTGCCATATTTGCTTGAGTCAGATTCAGGACGGATTATTAACATATCCTCGATTATCGGACAAGCGGGCGGCTTTGGACAAACAAACTATTCAGCTGCAAAAGCAGGCATGATTGGATATACAAAATCTCTTGCTCTTGAACTCGCCAAAAGCGGTGTAACCGTTAATGCGATTTGCCCAGGATTTATCGACACAGCAATGGTTCAGGAAATTCCAGAAAATATCCGCGAACAAATCGTCGCAAAAATTCCTGTGCGCCGTTTTGGCCAAGCAGAAGAAATTGCTCGCGGCGTTATCTTCCTTTGCAAAGACGGTGAATATATCACAGGCCAGCAATTAAATATTAACGGTGGATTATACATGTAAGGCATGATGTTTGTTCGTTTGAATAAAGATTAGTATTCGAACAAATACGAAAGGTGTGACTACTTTTATGACCGTCTCAAGCCCGACAGATTGGAAGCAGCTCTATGAAACTGTCCCAAGCGAGTTCAAGGAGTCTTATTCGCGTTTAAAAAGAGCTGCAGAGGTGTTGACAACCGATCCTGAGCCGGAAGTCGGCCTTACGCCGAAAGAGGTTATTTGGACTAAAAATAAGACCAAGCTCTATCGTTATGTTTCAGATCAGCCAAAAAAACATAAACTGCCGCTGCTAATGGTTTATGCATTGATTAATAAACCATATATACTTGACTTGACCAAAGGGAACAGCCTTGTTGAATACTTGGTCAATCAAGGATTTGACGTGTATCTTCTTGACTGGGGAACACCAGGTTATGAAGATAAAAATATGAAATTAGATGACTATATTTTAGATTATATCCCTCGTGCTGTCCGGAAGGTGCTGAAAACATCCAAAGCTGATGAATGTTCGATTCTCGGCTATTGTATGGGCGGTACAATGACATCGATTTTTGCAGCGCTTCACCCGGATTTGCCGGTTCGCAATTTTATTTTTATGACGAGTCCTTTTGATTTTGAAGATACTGGATTATATGGATCATTTCTTGATGAACGATATTTTGATATAGATAATGTCGTTAACACGCTGGGAATCATCCCGCCGGAAATGATCGACTTCGGCAATAAAATGCTTAAACCGATAACAAACTTTTATGGTCCGTATGTTAATCTCATTACCCGCGCAGATAATGAAAAGTTTATCAAAAGCTGGAAACTGCTGCAAAAGTGGGTTGCGGATGGCATCCCATTTCCAGGTGAAGCCTACCGTCAGTGGATTCGGGATTTCTACCAAAATAATAAACTCATAAAAGGCGAACTTGTTATTCGCGGCCGAAAGGTAGATTTAAAGAATATTAAGGCCAATGTTCTTAATCTGTCGGCGGAAAGAGATCATATTGCTCAACCGCATCAAGTAGAAGCTCTAATGGATGTTATATCCAGTAAAGATAAAGAATATGTTTCTATTCCTGCCGGACACGTCTCAGTTACTTTTGGACCAAAAGCGGTTAAGATCACTTATCCGACGATTAGTGGCTGGTTAGCCAAGCGATCAAATTAAATATTGATATTTCCGGATTTTTGAATTGGTTAAATATTATGAATAAAAATTAAGGAGGATAAAATGCGCGCATTAGCTCAACCAATTTACAGTCCTTGCCATGGCAAGGTTGAAAACATTTTTATAAATGAATCTGCCTATGTTTATGAATGGGAGAAGTTGTTTTTGATCAGAAATAACCGAGGGTTTCTTGAAGAAATTGCAGTAGGTATGAGCGGTCTGATTACATCGCTGGAGGTTAAGCCTAATCAAGAGGTAACCCCGGATACTGTCATGGCAAAAGTTAAAGAAGACTTATTCATTTCGGGATCTGATTAAGTCTCTTTATCTGAAAAATAACCATTTTGAATTGGTTGACAGCTACGTATGCTTATAACTCAGTCCTCTATGATTATAAATAAAAAGAGATGGCTTTCATAAAAAAGGAGAGAGAAAACCATGGGGCAACAAGATGCTGTAATAGTAAGTGCAGTTCGTACACCAATCGGCAATTTTAATGGCAGTTTAAAAGATATCTCTGCTGTGAAACTGGGCGCTCTAGTCATTAAATCCGCTATAGAGAAAGCCGGGGTTAATCCTGATCAAGTCGATGAAGTGATCATGGGCAATGTCCTTCAAGCAGGGCTGGGCCAAAATCCGGCTAGACAAGCGGCTATTGGTGCAGGTGTGCCTGAAGAAGTTTCAGCAATGACAATTAATAAAGTCTGCGGTTCGGGGTTAAAGGCTGTTCATTTGGCTTCACAAGCCATTCTTGCCGGTGACAGTGACATTGTTGTCGCAGGCGGTATGGAGAATATGAGTCAAGCACCGTATTTATTAGAAGGCACGCGCACAGGGTATCGAATGGGAGATCAGAAGGTTGTTGACAGTATGATTCGCGATGGTCTGTGGTGTGCTTTTAACGACTATCATATGGGAATGACCGCTGAAAACCTTTGCGATAAATATGAATTGACAAGAGAAGAGCTTGATCAGTTTGCAGCGCGCAGCCAGCAAAGAGCAGCGGCGGCCATTGAGGCCGGACGTTTTGAGGATGAAATTATTCCTGTCGAAATCCCGCAGCGAAAAGGGGAACCGGTTTTATTTAAACAAGATGAATTTCCAAGACCGGGGACAACTGCAGAAAAATTAGCAAACTTGCGCCCGGCATTTAAAAAGGACGGCAAGGTCACAGCCGGTAATGCTTCAGGCATTAACGACGGCGCTGCGGCTGTTGTTGTCATGAGCAGAAAAAAGGCCGATGAATTAGGCATCAAACCGCTGGCAACGATCCGCGCGAATGCAAGTGCAGGGGTTGACCCTAAGATTATGGGCATCGGTCCGGTCCCTGCAACGAAAAAAGCATTGGAAAAAGCAGAGCTGTCTCTGGAAGATATGAGCCTTATTGAAGCCAATGAAGCCTTTGCAGCACAGTCTGTTGCGGTTGGCAAAGAATTACACTTTAATGAAGAGATTTTAAATGTCAATGGCGGGGCTATTGCATTGGGACATCCGATTGGAGCAAGCGGAACACGAATTCTCGTAACGCTTATTCATGAACTGAAACGGAGAAATGAACGATACGGGCTGGCAACGCTTTGCATCGGCGGCGGACAAGGCGTCGCAACCATCATTGAAAGAACTTAATATAGAGAAAGGGGGCTGTAAGTTATTAACAGCTCCCTTTTTATTATCGGCTGATATTCGCTTTTAATTTTGTAAAATCAACGTCTTTGTAATACGTGTCTTTAACCAATATATTTGGACCTAAGCAAGAAACGCTGGGGCAATGGCAACTTAAGGATTGAGAAGTTTTTGTTGCTCTCCAGATTTGATAGGCATCCGTTAATTTCGTGTTTCTAATATTGCCAAGCGGAGGGACATCGCCGAAATCGGTGACAATGATGCTCCCATCGAAAATATTAACATTCAGCCGGGAACGGCCGTCAGGGTCATTTCGCAGTGTAACATTTCTTTCCTTATATAAACGGGACAACAGTTCCAGATCTTCAGGATTTCTGCTGCACGGGTAGAACGGTAAGGTTCCAAACAGCATCCAAACGTTTTGATCGCGTGCATCAAGCAGCCGATGAATGCCTTGGCGAATGTCTTTCAGTGAAGCGACTTCAAGCTTACTGGCAAAGTCGCTTGGATACATAGGATGAACTTCGTGCCTTTGGCAGCCCATCTCGACAATTTGCTGATGAATACTTTCAAGATGGGGCAATGTACGTTTATTGATCATCGTCTCTGCGGAAACAAGCACCCCGCGTTCTGTCAAGGCTTTTGCATTTTCAATCATTCTCTCAAAAAACTTCACCCGTTGTTCGTATGCAGGTTTTTTATCCATTACTGCAAATCCAATTTCCGCAAAATCTTTGGCGCTGCCATAATTGTGGGATATATGCAGGACATCCAGGTAAGGAATAATCAGTTCATAACGTTCAAGGTTTAGTGTCAAATTGGAATTTATTTGTGTCCGTACCCCACGTTCATGGGCGTATTTTAATAGCGGCACGACATATTCTTTGACTGATTTAATAGATAACATTGGTTCGCCGCCCGTTATGCTAAGGGAACGCAAATCGGGAATTTCCTCTAAACGTTTAATGAGCAGATCAATAGGCAGAGCTTCCGGGTCTTTTTTCTGCAGGGTATATCCGACGGCGCAATGCTCGCACCTCATATTGCATAATGTCGTTGTCGTAAATTCAATATTGGTTAAACGCATTTCCCCGAATTCTTCAACATCCAAATAAGCTTCCCATGGATCATAGTCAGGCGTTATTTTTCTATCTTTTACAAGCACCATGAAGCAATCTCCTCGCATCATAAAGTTTCACTATACCCGAGTATAACAGAATTTGCTTTTACTATCAGCGAATCGGCATGTTTTCTTTAAAAACGTATATGGCGAAAAATATATCATTCGTATATTTAATGCTATTCATCAAATATTAAGTGTAGAAAACATTTCAATACTTTAGGGGTTTATATATGAAAAGCATTTTCTCTATATATGGAAGCGACATAAAAAGAAATACAACCAATTGGGCGGCCGCAATGATCATTGTCGGACTTATTATTTTGCCTTCTCTTTACGCATGGTTTAATATAAAGGCCTCTTGGAATCCATATGCAAATACTAGAGGGATAGCTGTAGCTGTCGTCAATAATGACAAGGGAACAACAATTCGCGGCAAAGACATTAATGTCGGAAACGAAGTCATTCAATCGATGAAAAAAAATAAGGACATTGGCTGGACCTTTGTGAATGAAAAGCAAGCGGAAAAGGGTGTAAAGTATGGTACTTACTATGCAAGCATCATGATTCCAAAGGACTTTTCTGAAAAAATTTCAACTGTATTAACAGATCAGCCAGTCAAACCGCAGCTGATTTATAATGTTAACGAAAAAATAAATGCGGTCGCACCAAAAATAACTTCTTCCGGTGCATCAGGCATTGTAGAGAAAATAAGTGCGAGTTTTGTCCAAACGGCTAACGGCGCCATTTTTCAAATGTTTAACAAACTGGGAATAGAATTAGAAAAAGAACGGCCGACGCTAGAAAATATCCGAAATATGATTTTTACACTGCAAAACAGTTTCCCACAGTTAAAAGAGGCTGTTAATACGGCACTTCATGATGCCGGCCAGTCGCAGCAAATTGTCCAAAAAGCGCAGACTAATCTGCCGCTTGTAGCGCAAATCGCTGATAACGGCGAGTCGCTTACCTTAAGTATTAACGGTCTTCTGAATAAGACAAGCGAAGTCATGGATACAGTTACGCCGAATATTAAGCAGGATCTAGGCTTATTGCAGCAGACGGCTGCAGCTGCCGCCCAATTGTCTTCAATCATTCAAAATAGTCAGGTAAACATACAAACCATTCAAACCGGTCTGAACCAAGCTTCACAACGGTTAAATACGGCGCTTCCCGTTGTGAATAGCGTACTGCAGTTTTTTGAACGTTTAAATGCTTTAAACCAGCGTTTTGCCCCAGAAATAGGCAATATCCAGCAAATCAAAAACAGTCTAGAACAGCAGCAGTTTACAGTTAATCAGATTAGAGACATTGTTAATAAAGGAGGGAAACCTGCTGTTGAGCTGGCAAGCCGTTTAAGGCAGCAATCCATCAATGCCGCAAATGCATTAAATCAATTTTTAAGCCGCTTTGACAGCAGTATTGCACCCAAAATTCAACAAGCTTTTCAAGAAGCGAAAACATCCGCTAATAACGCTCAAATCGTTCTCTCAGATGTTAAAAGCACGCTTCCGGATGTACAAAAAATATTAAATGACGCTTCAAAAGGCTTAGTTGTCGGCAAAAGTGAAATTTTAGCGATTCAAAGCCAGCTGCCTGTTGTTGAGGCGAAAGTTAACCGTCTGGCCAGTAATATTCGCTCTTTTGAAGCAAAAGAAAATATCGATGATTTAATCAGGCTGCTAAGGCACGATTACAAAAAAGAGAGCGAATTTTTTGCTCACCCTGTCGAGCTTAAAGAAAATAAAATATTCCCAATCCCTAATTATGGTTCAGCGATGTCGCCGTTCTTTACAACACTGTCGCTTTGGGTAGGCGCTTTATTATTAGTTTCCTTATTATCCGTAGACGTTGTTCAGGAGGATCATTCATATAAAAGTTATCAAGTTTATTTAGGAAGGTTTTTGACGTTTTTAACAATAGGATTGCTTCAATCTTTGACAGCAACCTCGGGCGATTTATTTCTATTGCATACGCATGTGGTTGGGAAATTATGGTTTGTGCTATTCGGCCTGCTGATCAGCGCCGTTTTCATGTTAATCGTCTATACACTTGTTTCTGTCTTTGGAAACATAGGCAAGGCATTGGCCATTGTTCTGCTTGTTTTGCAAATTTCCGCATCGGGCGGAACATTTCCTGTTCAAACGATGCCGCGCTTTTTTCAAGCGATCAATCCTTATTTGCCATTTACTTATGCCATCAGCATGATGCGTGAAGCAGCCGGCGGCATCCTCTGGCCGATTGTCATCAGGGACATTTGTGTGTTAATCCTTTTTTCAGCGATTGCCTTAATGATTGGGTTAGTATTAAAGAAAAGCATCAATAGATTGAGTATTAATTTTGTAAATAAAGTCAGAGAGGGCAAGCTTATCCACTAGGCGTTCAGATTGTATTTCAAATGAGAGGGCATGAGGACAATGGTTTAGCGCCATGTCCTCTTAAATTAAAAAAATGGATGAAAGGGGGGTTGAAAGTCAAAAAAGGTCAGTATATAATAAAGGCATAAGGTCAAAGATAGTCAAAGCGATAGATATATGACACAGCTGATCATTCAAAAGGACAAAAGGTTCAACCGTCTGCAAAGGATTTGAAAAATGTCGAAAATCCTTTTATAATATAAGCAAAAGATCAAAGAAAGTTAAAGTCAAAGGAGAACAGCGCTGTTCAATGGCGAAATCAAAGCAAATAATGATTGAAGCTAAGGAATTTGCAAATTTTTGGCCATCCATTTATAATAACAATTGAAAGGTCAAAGATAGTCAAATCAAAACAGATTAACACATATAAATGATACAAAAAGCAAAGGATTCGAAAGTCAAACAATCCTTTTAAATTTAGTCTAAAGGTCAAGGATAGTCAAAGTTAAAAATAAAGTCTACAACCGTAAATCACATTTCATGAGTATAAAGGGAGGTATTCGATATGCGTTGTGACAATTGCAATGTTAATCCTGCTGTGATTGAGATGAATATTCAAGTGAATGGAAACAAACAACACCTTCATTTATGTGAAGACTGCTATAAAAAAGTCAAACAAGAAATGAAAACTCCATCATTCTTTGGAGGACATTCAGCTTTTGATGATCTCTTTAAAGAATTTATGCAACCGTCATTTGGCGGCGTAAACGCTAACGGCTTTGCCAAAAGTCAAGGTCCAATCGGCCAAACGGCAGCGGGAGAAGGCGGCCGAGGCGGCATGCTCGATCAATTTGGGCGCAACTTAACCGATGCTGCCAGAATGGGCGTGGTTGACCCTGTTATCGGCCGTGACAAAGAAGTTGAACGCGTCATTGAAACATTGAACCGCAGAAATAAAAATAACCCTGTGCTGATCGGTGAACCAGGCGTAGGGAAAACAGCGATTGCAGAAGGTCTTGCACTGAGAATTGTTGAAGGCAAAGTACCATCCAAACTTGCCAATAAAGAGATTTATGTGCTGGATGTATCATCGCTCGTTGCCAATACTGGCATTCGCGGCCAATTTGAAGAACGAATGAAACAATTAATGGCCGAACTTGAAAAGCGCAAGAATGCCATCGTCTTTATTGACGAAATACACTTGCTCGTCGGCGCAGGTTCTGCCGAAGGTTCTATGGATGCCGGCAACATTTTGAAACCGGCGCTTGCCCGCGGTGAAATTCAAATCATTGGCGCAACAACTCTAAAAGAATACCGTCAAATTGAGAAAGATGCTGCGCTTGAACGCCGCTTCCAACCTATCATGGTCAATGAACCAACGATTGATGAAGCCATTGAAATCCTGAAAGGCTTGCGTGAAAACTATGAAAAATATCATGAAGTAAAATTTACAGATGAAGCGTTAAAAGCTTGCGTCACATTAAGCGACCGTTACATTCAAGACCGTTTCTTGCCGGATAAAGCGATCGACTTAATGGATGAATCAGGTTCTAAAGCTAACTTGCTTTACACAAACTCTGAAAAGGATCATTTACAAGCTCGACTAAATGAAATTGCTGCAGAAAAAACTAAAGCGACAAAAAATGAAGATTATGAACGCGCGGCTAAACTTCGCGATGAAGAAGCCGAACTTGAAAAGCAGCTCGAAAAAGCACACGACACGCAATCTGAAGCTGTTGTCGATGTTGATATGATCCAAAAAATCATTGAAAGCAAAACAGGCATTCCTGTCAGCAAGCTTCAAGATGATGAACAAAATAAAATGAAACATCTGGCTGACCGTCTGAATGCGAAAGTCATTGGCCAAAAAGCCGCTGTTGAAAAAGCTGCTAAAGCGATTCGCCGCAATCGAATAGGACTAAGAAGAACAACGCGTCCAATCGGTTCATTCTTGTTCGTTGGACCAACAGGCGTCGGCAAAACAGAACTCGCCAAAACATTGGCAGAAGAAATGTTTGGAGACCGTGAAGCCATGATTCGCCTTGATATGAGTGAATATATGGAAAAACATTCAGTATCCAAACTTATCGGTTCACCTCCAGGATATGTTGGACACGACGAAGCGGGCCAACTCACAGAACGCGTCCGCAGAAAACCTTACAGCATCATCCTGTTAGATGAAATTGAAAAAGCGCATCCAGATGTACAAAATATGTTCTTGCAAATTCTTGACGACGGACGCCTGACAGACAGCCAAGGCCGAACAGTAAGTTTCAAGGATACTGTCATTATCATGACAAGCAACGCTGGCGCAGGCGACAAACAAACCAAAGTTGGTTTTAACAGCGAATCTGAAAAAGAAAAAGAATCAAATGTGCTTGATCAGCTTTCAGGATACTTCCGTCCGGAATTCCTGAACAGATTTGACGGCATCATTCAGTTTAATGCCTTAACACAAGAAAACCTTGTTAAAATTGTTGACCTTATGCTAAGCGATATTGAAGAAGCTGCAAAAGATCAAGGCATTGAATTGACCGTAACTGATGCAGCAAAACAAAAGCTTGCCGAACTCGGCTTTAACCCTGCTTTCGGCGCTCGTCCATTGCGCCGGGTACTAGAAGAAAAAGTTGAAGACGGCATCGCTGACCTGCTTCTTGAAAAAGAAGATGTCAAAGCAGTTGTCGTTGATGTTGATGATGATGAAGTGGCCGTTAAACAAGCGCAATAATCATAGCAGAAAGAATTCAGCGCACTGGGATAAATCTATGTCCCAGTGCTTTTTTTGTGAACAGCTTTTGCTATTGAAAAACAAAAACACGATTAAATTGACTGATATGGCAGAAGAAGCATTTACATAAATTATATAAAACTTTCCCGCATTTTGTTATGGCTGCTTCTTTTAAAAGATCATCAACTTGCCGGGTCTCATTTAAATTTAAGGGGTGTGAATTTTGGGGAAAATTTTTAATGTATCAAAGTTATGGGCGCTATTTCTTGTTTTTTCAGGTACATTGATCAATGCGGTTGATAGGGCGAGCTTTTCAACCGCAAATACATTTATAGCCAAAGATTTGCATCTGAGTATGGGAACGATGGGGTTAATTTTGTCATCATTTGGTTGGACATATCTTGTTTTTAACTTGCCGGCCGGCTGCCTATGCGACCGCTTTGGAGAAAAAAAGGTTTACGGAACGGCGGCTTTTTTATGGTCAATAGCGTCTGCGTTAACAGGATTAGCCAAAGGGGCCGGCATGTTATTCTTTAGCCGATTGCTTGTCGGTGCCGGTGAATCAGCAAATTTTCCAGCTGCAACAAAAGTGGTAGCGGAGCATTTTGAAAAAGAAAATAGGGGGACGGCGACAGGCATTTACCTTGCAGGGCTCCGTTTGGGTTATGCGATCACACCGGGCTTGTTGCTGAATATTTTGGTTTTGAAGCAGCGCTTGTTTTAGGCGGCGGAACGATGGTGCTGGCTGTATTATTCTTTCTTACAAAAATACGAACTATGACCCTTGAAAACAGCACAGCAGCACGCGGTCAAACTATCATTATGGAGGACTGACAGACGATCTTCTCTAAGTGGTTTTATCGGATAACTTTTAATAAACATACAAATGGGTTGAAAGGTTAACTATTGACATAACTCAACAAAGTATGGTAAAAAGATGATATTAAATTTCATATCAGATGAAAAGCAATGAAGGGAAAAAGTAGCCGTTATCTCCCTGATAAAGAGAGCTGGTGGGCGGTGCGAACCAGCACAAAGATAATGCGTGAATTACATCCTTGAGCATCCTCTGGGAAATATATTGGCCTCATCAATCTTTTTTTGCTTAGCTTTTGCAGGCTTTGTAAAGTAGCAGGGGACGGTCATACCGTTATATAATCAAGTGGAACGAACAAGTTCAATAAGGATGGTACCGCGTGTTAACAGCGCTCCTTGATAAAGGAGCGCTGTTTTTTGTGTTTATCTATTTAAAGGTAATTGGAACTTAATCAATTGAATAAGGAGTGAAGAACATGGATATTTTAGAGGATCTAAAGTACCGAGGTTTGGTTAATCAAGTGACAGATGAAGAAGGTTTAAGAGAAGCATTGAAGAAACCGGTTAAATTTTATTGCGGATTTGATCCAACGGGCGACAGTCTGCATGTTGGCCACTTGTTGATCATTACGACAATGATGAGGTTTGAGAAAGCCGGTCATTTGCCGATTGCTCTAGTCGGCGGGGGAACCGGGCTAATCGGCGATCCAAGCGGACGATCAACAGAACGCACGCTGAACGAACATCGTGTTGTTGAAGGGTATGTACAAAAAATCAAAGATCAACTGTCAAGATTTCTTGATTTTGAAAATCAATCGACACTTGCTAATAACTTTGATTGGCTTGGCGGTTTATCGTTAATTGAATTTCTAAGAGATACAGGGAAACATTTCTCAATTAATTACATGCTCTCTAAGGAATCTGTTCAATCCCGTTTGGAAGCAGGACTTTCCTATACCGAATTCTCATATATGCTGCTTCAGTCTTTTGACTACCTTAATTTATATGAAAAAGAAAATTGCCGTTTGCAGATCGGCGGCAGCGACCAGTGGGGCAATATTACGGCAGGGCTTGAATTGATCAGGAGAAAAGGCCATGAGGAACCGGCATTTGGTTTAACGTTCCCGTTAATTACAAAAAGCGACGGCACGAAATTTGGCAAAACGGCAGGCGGCGCTATTTGGCTTGACGCTGAGAAAACAACACCGTATGAGTTCTACCAATTCTGGATTAATACCGACGATCGGGATGTTATTCGTTTCTTGAAGTACTTTACATTCTTATCTAAGGAAGAGATTGACGGATTAGAAAAAGAGCTCCAGACAGCACCGGAGAAGCGGGCGGCACAAAAACGGCTGGCTGAAGAAGTGGTTAAAATGGTTCATGGTGAAGAAGCTCTTCAGCAAGCAATCAAAATTTCGGAGGCATTATTCAGCGGAAACTTGAAAGAATTGACTGCTGAGGAGATCAGACAAGGATTTAAAGATGTCCCATCTTACACGGTGGAAAATAAAGACGATATTGGTTTAATAGAGCTTCTCGTTGCTTCAGGTTTGTGCCCTTCGAAACGCCAAGCGCGCGAGGATATTTCGAATGGCGCTATTTATGTTAATGGCGAGCGGCAGACGGATCTCAGTTACACTGTAACAAGCGCCGACCGGATTGAAGATCAATTCGTTATTATCCGGCGCGGCAAGAAAAAATATATGTTAATAAAATACTAAAGAAAACGCATTTAACAAGAGGATAGCCTGCGGAGCATCCTCTTGTTTTTGTATCAGGACTCTTGTTATATGCATACAATGGCACAGAGTGACGAGGGGAGGGCATGGATAAAACGATGACTTTCGCTGGGAAAATAAATGCCCCAAATATTGATACGGCAAATGAAAATGTCATGTATTCATCGAAACAAACAGGAGCAATGGTGCTTCCGTATCAACTGAAAACATTGAATGACTGTGCGGCGTCATGTGAATTTTTATGTCATCAACTCCTGTGCAGCTGTGATATAGATAAAAGGGTCTCGCAGATTAAACTACTGCATGATTGTGCGGAAATATGTACGGCAACAGCTAAATTGATGGCAAGGTGCAGTCCGTTTACAAAGCATATGTGCCTTTTGTGCGCTTATATTTGTGAATGCTGCGGCCATGAATGTTTGAAGTATCCTGATCATGAATCACAAATGTGCGGCCGTTTGTGTTTGCAATGCGCACAAGAATGCCGAGAATTTGCTACCTGACAATTTATAAAGAATATCTCAAGCGGAATATTATCGCACTCGGGGATGATTGCAAGAGAATATAATATTCTGGCGGTCGTCGGCACAAAAATAGCGACAGCAGCATTAAAAGATGGCGACATCGTCACCGTTGATGGTACAGAGGGAGTAGTCAGGATTGAGAAACGAAAATAAAGAGCGGTGCTCATGATGTCATCGCTGCTCATGAAGAGCATGTCCTATATGTAAAAATATATCAATAAGGGAAATAAGGTGGGGTTTTTGATGGGAAGCCGTGAACAATCGCCTGCGCTGCGGCTTTATGATGGTTGCTATCGTTCCGGGCTTTAATCCCGCTGTTTGCCGTATTATTGTCCTTATCGATTATTTTTGCCGCAGGTCTCATATTTCGAATATTTAATTGTCAAACATACACTGCGGCGGTTCAAGAGTCATTTAACATTTCCCGGGGAAAGGCAGTATGACTTTATGCCGGATTATCGGCTATTGTGCTTGTTATTTTTCACACTTTATTAACATTTGTCATAAAGTATGAATATAGAAAACCATAGACGGTGTGTCCTGAAAAAGGAACCGGAAAATGGTTGTCCTAATTTCTTAAGATTCCTTGCTGTTCTTTAATAATAACTGTTGATTAACTTCTAAGATTCCTTAGGAAATGGAGGTTTTGATCATGCGAGCATTGGAATGGATCAGCTGGATTGGTATCGTTGCATCCATCGTAGGTTTTTTTGTTTGGGGATTATGGTTAGGTATCGCCGGTGTTGTACTTGGTATTATAGGATTATTTGCCGAAAGAAAAGCAGCTGGATGGGTTTCAATTGTTCTTGGGGTTATCGCCGGGTTACTGGCCTTATTTTGGTGACAGCATCACCTTATCAGTTAAATGAAAAAGCCTGTTCAATAAAAAACAGGCTTTTTTTGTATGTGTTATGTTCCTTAAGACAGCTGAAACATTCATGCTGATTGATTCATAGTGTCATGTCTTTTAGGTTCATCAAGTTTGCGATTCAGAAAAATAACGATAGCATTAGCTAATAATATAGACATCGTTACATAGAATACGACTCGAATATTAAACGATGCGGCAATAGAACTTCCTAATAAAGGTCCGACAAAATTGCCTAAAAATTGAGCGCTTGAATTAAACCCAAACGCTTTGGCTTGCACGCTTTTTGGGGCCAGTTTTTTGACTAAAACGTTTAATGAAGGCAGCATCCCGCCAACAAATAGTCCGAGCATAAAACGACCGATGATTAAAATCCATACACGATGTGTCAGCGCCTGCGGCAAGAAGGATAAAGCCGCCATGATCAGCGATAGTATAAGAATTTTACGTTGGCCTATTTTATCGCCAAAACGCCCGAGAAAAGGAGAGCCTATCAGATTGGCGATGCCGGAAGCGGCAATCACAAGCCCTGCGATGAAGGCTATATGTGAACCGTGGTAAATCGTTTTTGTATAAATAGTAAGAATGGGCTGTATGGACATCATGGCGATTTGAGTAACCGTTGTTGCAATAAAAACAGGGATAAGCGGTGCGAAGACGCGCCAGCCTGCTGTCTCTTTGTTTGTTTTCTTAACGGCTTTCTTTGCAGAGACATCTTCTTTTACAAAAAACATGACGACGATGCTGGCTGCAAGAAGTAATGCACCGGTAGAAATAAATACGGCCCGAAACCCTAAAAGCTCGCTTAAAAAACCGCCGATTAATGGTCCGATAAGCGTTCCGGCCATTTGACCGGTTTGCAGTGTCCCGAGTGCTTTTCCTGAATGTTCATCAGGGGTGACTGAAGCTTGTAAAGATATTGACATGGAAATAAAGCCGGAAAATACGCCGTTGATTAACCGGAGCATTAATAGCTGCCAAGGGGCTGTTACAAATCCCATTAGGACAGTCATTATTCCCATCCCTATGCCTGCCCGCAGCAGCATGGGTTTCCTTCCGTATTTGTCAGCTAACGTTCCCCATAATGGCTGGAATATTACTGCCATCAACATTTGTGAAGAAAAAATAGCGCCCGACCATCGTTCCACTTGAGTTAGATCATGAACCCCGAGATTTTCAATATAAAGCGGCAAAAAAGGAATAATCATGCTTGTTCCTACAACGGCAATAAAGTTCGCTGACCATAAGATCCATAACGTTCGTTTCCAATTCATTATTATACGCCTCTTTTTAATGAAATTTTGCCACAAGCCTCATTTCAAAGCTGCGTTTCAGCCAATCAAAAGGAAAAACCGAATATTCACTTTATCATAAATTTTATTAAGTATTGCATTAACTAATATAGAACATTGCCAAGGGTTTGTAAAATAAAAAAGTATTGGACCTTATGACTATTTTTTAACGAGCAAATAACAGTTATAAGTGATAGGTAATGAGCATACCTTGTTAGGAGAGATGAGATGGGGAGAAACATTTGAAAGAAGGGAGCTCATATCATGAACTTTGCACCAATGTCTGTTAATGTTTTCGCCTTTAAAGTCAATTCAATGGATAGATCGGCAACTTTAAGTTATGGTCCAGTTCAACAAGTCGATACTTTTCAAGCGAATAAACGGAATCAAGGCTTCGGAGAAGAGAACGGGGATTTGGATGTATTGAATATTCCGATCATGGGTGTCCAAGATTCTGACCTTATTGATAACGGTTCGACTAAAGGAAGCGCTGTGTGACTTTTTTATCAGCGGCTGGCCGAAATCAGACAGGCCAGCTTTTTCTTTGCCTTTCATAACCAATGATCACACAATGTCCAAAAAAACAGAGACTTATATTATTTTCATTGAATAAACGTTATCTTGAATCATATCTTTTAACAAGGATTGTCCTATATTGGTTGTGATAAAGGAGAATTGTAATGGATACGATACAGGCCATCATGATGGGGATAATAGAAGGGTTAACGGAATTCTTGCCGGTTTCGTCAACCGGTCATCTTATTCTTACCGGACATTTGCTTGGATTTACCGGCAGTAAAGCAAAGACTTTCGAAGTGGTCATCCAGCTTGGTTCGATCTTAGCAGTAGTGGTTTTATATTGGAAACGATTCTTAAGTTTATTTGGTTTATATCACGAGAAGCGAGATCATAAAGGACTAAATTTAATCCATGTCATTGTTGCTTGTATTCCGGCAGTAATAATGGGAGCGCTGTTGCATGGGGCTATAAAAACTTATTTGTTTTCGCCTTATACTGTTGTTGTCGGTTTAGTTGTAGGGGGGATTCTGCTTATTATTGCGGACAAAAAGACAAAGCATACAACTGATGCCGGCTTGGACCGCCTATCTTATCCTCAAGCCTTTGGCATCGGGTTATTTCAATGCCTTGCGCTTTGGCCGGGTTTTTCACGTTCCGGCGCAACAATTTCCGGCGGTGTATTAATGGGCGCAAGTTATAAAACAGCCGCGGAATTTTCATTTATTATTGCGGTGCCAATGATGATCGGAGCAAGCGGTCTGGATATCATCAAAAGCTATTCGATTTTATCCGGGAGTGATTTTCCTGTTTTCCTGGCCGGTTTTCTGACAGCCTTTATCGTTGCTATGCTTGCTATTGTGTTTTTCCTGAAGCTGTTAAATAAACTGCGGCTGATCCCGTTTGCCGTATATCGGTTTATCATCGCTGTTCTCTTCTATCTATTTATTCTACGCTAAGACCTTATATTTTTGCGTATGTTAGAATAATAGGGGAGTGATAAGGATAAATAAGTGTATAAAAACGATAGCAATAATAGAGCTGCCGATGTGCCCGGCAGCCTAAATATATTTATGTCATAGATGAACCTTTCATTTTAATCTTTCTATATTCACTGAGGGAAACAAATAAACCAATAACAAAAACAGTCAGGCAAGGTTCAAGGCTCCAATAGAAGTATCGCCAATTTTCGGTTATCAGTATGATTAATAATAGACATAAAGGTATACCCAATAAAACGATTAAGGACATTAATAAGGAGAATTTTGGGTTGTTTTTCATACCATTAGCACCTCGCTATTATAGGATACAAGCTAATTATACCAATTTTTATAATTTTATAAAAGTTTAATTTAAAAAAACTCGCGAGGGTACTGCACCCCGGAAGTTAGAGTAAAAAATCTAACTTCCGGGGTGTTTTTATATGGCAAAGTACAGCGATGAATTTAAACTAATGATAGTGA
>NZ_JAFBER010000037.1 GCF_016908855.1 Scopulibacillus daqui
TTGTTTCGGGACAATTCAAGTGTAAAGGATTAAGGAGCTTGCGTGTATTTTTTTGTTTTAATTTTTCTCATACCCCAACAAATATTGTAGAGCCTAATAAAAAGATAAAGCAAGGTATAAAAAAAGACGTGCCACACGCGAGTGGAACGCCAGCTGGAGAATATCATTAATTCAACATGTTACATGATGATCGTTACAGAAAGGAAACAAAAAGATAACATTTGCATTAAAATATAAAAAAGTTTTAACTTTAAATCAAGTCATGAAAGTGCTTAAATGGAAAACTCAAATAATAACTTAAATATAAATATCAGCACATGTCTAGTACCAAAAAAACTAAATCCACATACAATGGTATCAGGCTAGGAAAAGGTGGTGACAGATTAATGGGCTACGTTGACGGAGCATGCGGCTGCGGAGGCGGGGCCGGATACGGCGCCGGCTTTGCGCTCATCATTGTTTTGTTTATCTTGTTGATTATCATAGGTGCCGCTTGGTGCTGGTAACCTAATAAAAAGCGCTCTTAAACGGGCGCTTTTTTATATCCCTAGGCTAGGGGAAAAAACGAAAAGCCTGCAGCGACTGGATAATGGGCTAAAAAATAATACGCGGCATTTCATCATACATATTACGGACAAGACACTAATACAAATAGAATATGTCAGACAAGGCTGTTTAGGATGAAAAGGGGAATCGCATGAATAAGATCAAGTTAATTTTTCAAGTTGCTGCGACTTTTATCGGAACGATTGTTGGAGCTGGGTTTGCAACGGGTAAGGAAATTGTTCAGTTTTTTACCCAGTATAACTCACTCGGAACATTAGGGATACTTATTAGCGGTCTCTTTTTTACATTTTTGGGAACGAAATTATTGATATATTCTAACCGAATCAACGCTTATTCATATAAGGAATTGAACGATGCAGTGTTTGGGCGCCGGGTGGGGTTAGTCATTAATTTGTTTATTTTTTTGATGTTGATTGGTACAACCTCAGTGATGCTGTCAGGGGCGGGAGCGGTATTTCGTGAACAGCTCGGTTTGTCAAAACAATTGGGTTTGATTATCACCATGTTATTATGCTTTTTGTTTCTATTAAAAGGATTAAAAGGGGTATTTGCAATTAATTCATTGGTTGTCCCTATCATGTTTCTGTTTACAATGTCATCGTTATGGCACCATTTTATGACTCATGGTTTTCGAATGTTTCTTCCTGAATGGACAGCTCCATCACCTGGCGGATTATACTGGTTGGTAAGCGCATTATCTTACGTCGGTTTTAACCTTGTATCGACGTTAGCGATAATTGTTCCAATTGGAAGAGAGATTAAGGATGAAAGGGTTCTTAAATGGGGAGGCATATTTGGAGGCATAGGTTTTACGGTTTTATTATTGTCAGCGCATTTCGTCTTATTGAATAATCAGCATGCCATAGGTTATGAAATTCCAATTGGAGAAATTGTTAAATATTTTGGATTCGGTATTCATCTCGCTTTCATTTTTGTCATTTATGGTGAGATCTTTACCACGTTCATCGGCAATGTATTTGGATTATCCCGGCAAATTGGCAGTCTCGTTCCCTTTAAACAGGTCACCATTACGTTAATGATTCTCGTCTGTATGTTCTTTTTCAGTCAAATCAGCTACGGCCTTTTAATCTCTACGCTGTATCCCTTATACGGATATCTCAGTATGATATGCTTGATTTATTTTACATTTATTAAAATGCCGTCGAAAACAACCCCTTTGTATTAAAGGCATAAACTAACTTTAGAATGATGGATGCTTAAAATGATCCATCATTCTATTTTTTTTGCACCTGAATTCTGCAAATAAGTTTTTTTATTTCGACCAAATAGCAAGGTTTTCGAGAAAGGAAATGGTTGTTCAGTGCCAAATAATATATTTAACAAAATAGAGTAGGAGTGGTGAACCATTGTCTCGATCTATTAAACTGCTAATTGTAAGTCTGGCTTTACTCCTTGGAGGCATTGTTTGGCATCCAAAAGCAGAGGCGGACCAAGGAGAGACTTATCAAGTTGTTGTACCATCCTTAAATGTACGAAGTCAGCCCGATAATGCTTCAAAGCAAATTGGCTCTATTAAAAGCGGTACAAATGTTCAAGTGATTAAAGAGTCATATGGATGGGCTCATATTGTGTATCCCGGCGGAAAAGGTTGGGTTGCCTCGCAATATATTGTTAAAGATAGCGAAGGCAATAAGCAATCAGCCTCAGACAATAAGGATAGAAACGGAACAGTCAAGAAAGATGGCCATAACAAACACGCCTCTAAAAATAAATCAGCAGACAAGGCATCTTCCAAAAAGAAAAACCATTCATCATCAGATACTGAACAAATTAATAATATTTTATCGGATGAACAAGATGGAACAGCGATTGAAGATAATGATGAAACAGCACCAGACAATGAGAACAGCAGCGAAACAACATTAGATGATCATAAAGATGCTGAACAACAAGAGCAAAAGTCAGTGATCATTATTAAAGACGGGACTAACATTCGGCTTGGTCCGGGAACTGGTTACGGCATTGTTACAAAGCGGGATGCGGGAGAGAAATTAGATGTCCTGGATCAAACAGGACAATGGCTTAAAGTCCAGCTGCCAGACGGTACTGTTGGCTGGATTGCAAACTGGCTTGTCTCAAAAGCAGACAACACCATATCGATTACTTCTGAACATCATGATAAAAAGCCGGCGGGCCTAAAAGGGATTAAAGGAAAGCGGATTGTTATCGATCCGGGGCATGGAGGAGATGACGATGGTACAACAGGCATAGATGGTGTTCTTGAGAAAAATTTAACGCTTTCAACATCGCTTCTTGTTGCTTCACAATTAGAGAAGGCAGGTGCCCATGTATATTTGACGAGAAAAACAGATCATTATGTCAGCTTGGACAATAGAGTTTCGGACAGTGAAACACATCATGCTGATGCGTTTGTCAGCATTCATTTTAACTCAGCGAAACAGCATAATGTCACAGGGATTATGACATTCTATTATTATCCGAATAAAGAAATTAGCATGGCCCGTTCAGTTCAAAAGTCAGTGGTTGATAAGACCGGGTTAAATGATGATGGTGTCAAATTTGGCGACTATCATGTTTTAAGAGAAAATAAACAGAGAGCGATTTTAATAGAACTCGGCTTTTTATCTGATCGCGACGAAGAATCAAAAGTCATGACAACGGATTATCAAGAAAAAGCAGCAGAAGGCATAACAGAAGGCCTTTCCAAGTATTTTAAAGATAAATAAAATACAGTTTAGTTAATATCAGGCGGTTGCTTTTTGTTATTCCGCCTGATTTTTTTCATTTATGCTATCATATCATAATGTAAATCATAACAACGCTGATGCTGCTGCTGTTCAGAGCCGCGGAAAGAGGTTTTATCCGCTTTTATGCGCCGTTAAAGCACAGCACCAGCGAATAATGTTAATTAATTAAACGTTTATTTAAGATGTTATATGATTGATGTAACCAAACAATACGTCATTTTGTTTCTGTAAAAGGTGTTTTGGATAAACTACAGAAAAATGTATTGTTAGATATGCAAGGGAGTGAATAATGGTGCTATCTTTTATTTGGTCGCTCATAGTAGGCGGGATTATCGGCTGGCTGGCAGGGTTAGTGCTCGGTAAAGATATTCCCGGAGGCGTTATTGGAAATATTATTGCGGGACTAATCGGCGGTTGGCTCGGCAAATTAATACTTGGTTCCTGGGGACCGGTTATCGGCGGTTTTCCAATTATACCATCGATGATTGGAGCCATTATCCTTATCATCATTATCAGCTTGATTTTGCGTCTGTTAAGATAAAAACTTAACTATTTTTTATACTGCCGGAAAGATATATGGACATTTTAAAAGCAAGTTCGATGCAGGTGCATTGCCCTTAAGATACAGCACCCGCCGAATTTCTAACCATGATGACACGGAAGCTTAGCTGCGGCCAAAGCTTCCGTGTTGTTGTATTTAGAAAACAATATCATAAAAATTTTATAAATCTATTAAAATTACCTCTCAGCAGCCGATAATAAAAATGTAGGGGGTGAAAAAGATAGCTTTTAGTCGAAAATTTAATATTGGGCTGATGATAACGGTATTTTTCATCTTTTTGTTCGGATACGCAGGAGCTGCCGATGCCAAAGATCATTTTGTTAAAAAGACACCTTTTGTCCATTTTAATTGGGGAAAGGGCAGTCCGGCACCGGGCATACAGAATGATCATTTTTCAGCCTTGTTTGACCAATCGCAAATATTAAACGGCGACTACTTTATTCAAACACTTGCTGATGACAGGGTAAAAATGATTGTTGACGGCAAAAATGCCATTAATCGGTGGACGGATTCGTCCGGCGCAATTGACCGGGCCATTCTGCCAAATCTTAAAGGCTATCACAGCATACAAACGCATTACTATGAAAATACCGGTGAAGCTGCCATTTATTCAGATATCGTGCCTTTTGATTCCTGGCTGGCCTATTATTACAACAACAAAGATTTGAAAGGCAAACCGGTTAGAGCGCAAGTGATTAAGCCGAATGCTGCAGGAGCTGTATATCAAAATTTAGGGCGGCATTCACCAATGCCCGGGGTGCAGGCCGATAACTTTTCTGCGAGATATGTTACAGCGAAGCATCTCTCGCCAGGGGATTATGTTATAAGAGCCCGCGCGGATGACGGCGTCAGAGTTTATCTTGACGGCAAACTCGTCATTGATCGCTGGACGGCAAGCAAATACCGTGAAGATGCCGCAAAAATACATATCAATAACAATAAATCCGCAAATCCGGATGTTCATTGGATAGAAGTGCAATACTTTGATAAGGCGCAGGAAAGCAGATTAAATGTATGGATAAGTCCTTACGACAGCCAAATAACAAGCGGCGGCTGGCTAGGTGAAGTATATCCAAATACTGATTTAAGCGGAACACCGTACATTTTAGGCGGAAAAGAAGCTTTAAAAACAATTAAGGATATAAACTTTGACTGGGGAAAAGGTTCGCCTTGCGAAAAGATCCCTAATGATCATTTTTCCGCTGAATTTAAGAAGAAGCTTGTTGTTCCTTCAACCGATCACTATCAATTTAATGTATGGGCAGATGACGGTGTTAGGGTTTATGTAGACAACACGCCTGTCATTGACTCATGGGTTGGCAGCAAATATAAATTAAGAAGTAAAACAGTTACCCTAACGAAAGGCACACATGACATTAAGGTAGATTATTATGAAGCAGCCGGATTGGCGAAATTAAAATTTGAAGTCAAACAGGCCTCGTCTAATTCCCCGAATCTTTCTGGTCTGCAATATGTTTCTTCTTTCCAATTACCAGTTTATGCGAGCTTTATCGATCTATCAAATTGGACAAAACAAAATATTTTATTTAATTTGACTTATGGTGATAAAGTCAACGTCCTTGATGTCAATCAATATGCTGCAAAGATTAAAACCAGCGGCGGAAAAATAGGCTGGGTTCAATCTGCTTATCTAGCAAAGAACTTAACAAATGACTGGTGGTATGTTAAAGAATCAAGAACCATCAGATCTGGCCCGGGTACAAACTATAAGAGCATTGGCACTGTGGCTGAAGGATCAAAGGTTAAAGTCTTAGAACAAAAAATCACCTCTGGAAGGTATTCAAGATGGCATCACATTCGTAAAGACAATGGACAGGAAGGCTGGATATGGGGAGCTTTAAGCGCCGGCGACAATCAAGGATATAACTTAATTAGATATGAATTTGATAAAGTCGGCCAAACAACGAACGACATAACCATCTTTACACCATTGAACAAAACGAAGGGTAATGTAACAAGCGCACAAATCAATGCGTTTATTTACAGCAAAACGGGCGGAAGAAAGACATTGATGACCGGAATGGGCGATGCGTTTCTTAAAGCCGCGAAGGAAAGCGGATTAAATGTGATTTATATCGTTTCTCATGCCGGATTAGAGTCTGGCTGGGGAACATCCGGCATTGTGCGCAATAAGTATAATTTCTACGGCATTGGCGCAATTGATTCACAGCCGGCTCAAGGCGCTTACACATTTAACATGCCATCAGGCGGTATCATTGCCGGCGCTATATGGATTGACAGGAACTACGTTGATCGCCATCTGTATCGTACAAACTTTGCTTATACACAGCCGACACTAGATAACTTAAGAAATGACAACAGTTGGCATCAATATGCAACAGATGATGCATGGGCGGTTAAAATTGCGGCTATTGCTCAACAATTTAAGGAGTTTATTAACCAACACTAAAGAAAACAAGACTTGCGCCAACTCTTAAAGGTGCAGGGCAGCCGCCTAGTTAAGCTCATACTGTTAACATTATTTTGGCAGCTTTAGCTGCCATCTGTATAAAAAAGACGGAGTTATTCCGTCTTTTTTTGTTGATCATTAGTTTGATAGATTAATAGCCTCTTATTACAATTTATCTCATTAAGGATATGCAGCGTGATTTAGTTGAAAATTGTATTTAAAACTTTTTAATTATGTGCTTTTTATTTTGGCATCCTTATGATACTATAAAAAAAGGTGTAGCATTTTAACGCATTTGTATAATACTAGAAATGAAACCTTTAATAGAAAACAAGAATACCGATAGTTCCTTGATCAAAAGGCTATGTCAATAGCCAAGTTGACTAACAAAACTTTGACATGCTTTTTATCTTAATTAACAGTAAAGGAAGAAAAAAGATGAAAAAAGTGTTGATTACTTTAGGAGTTGTTATTTTATTAATTGTTGTTGGCGGCGTATCTTATGCTTACTATCTTTACCATTCGGTCAAGTCAACAGCCAATAACATTTATGAGCCAGTCGGAAATCATACAACATCATTAAGTAATAAAAAGCCTATTTCAATTTTGCTGATGGGTGTAGATGAACGTCCGAACGATCGCGGCCGCTCAGATACTTTAATTTATATGACATTAAATCCTAAGACGAATAAAATGGTCATGATGTCCATACCAAGGGACACACGAACCGAAATTGCCGGCCGCGGTACGATTAATAAAATCAACGCCGCTTATGCTTACGGCGGTACTGAAATGGCAATGAATACAGTTGAAAAATTCTTGGATGTGCCGGTTGACTACTATATTAAAATGAACATGGAAGGATTATCTAAATTGGTTGATGCCGTAGGCGGCGTAACTGTCTATAACAATATTAGCTGGCATGATGAAGGATATTACAAAAAGGGCTATTATTATAAAAAAGGGAATATAGAATTAGATGGAGCAAAAGCGCTTGGTTATGTTCGGATGAGGCACCTTGATCCGCGCGGCGATTTTGGTCGAAATGAACGTCAACGCGATGTCATTATGGCCATTGTCAATAAAGCATCCAGCATTTCTTCAGTTTCCAGATACAATAATATTTTAGATGCGATACAAGGAAACGTGAAAACGAACTTAACGTTTGATGAAATGAAGAGCATTGCAGAAAATTACCGAGGTGTTAAAAATAACGTAGAAAATTATGAATTAAAAGGTCAAGGAACTAAAATCAATGGCATCTACTATTTTATTGTCGGCGACCAGGAAAAACAAAAAGTTCATAATATGATTATGGAACAATTAGGAGAACGATAATCTTTAGGAAACCCGCTGGAATGGCGGGTTTCTTTATGTAAAGAAGTATCAGCTATTGTCAGCTGAGGGGTGATCATGCAAAATATGTATTTAAGGAGAAGTCGCTTTCAGAATGATACCGCGATAGAGCATGGCGGTCATTTCCTTTATTTAAATGTTTACAATTCTATTTGTATTTGTGATCGACATTGAGCAAAAAATAACAGGCAGAGGAGTTATGAATTTGGGGATACAGCCAGCCTCAATGGTTAATTGCTTTCTTTATAGTATATCTATGCCTTAGACTGATTGGCCTTTTCTTTCAAAAGCTGCTTTTTGGCCGTTCAAATGATGATCAAAAGGGAAAACATGAAAGGATAACCGGCTAAAGGCTTGCAATGCTTTTAACTTTATAGCAGGGGAATTTTTTGAGATAATTTTATACCTTGGTATATTTACTTAGGAGGAATTCGATGAGTTACGTGCCACTATTTTTAGAACCAGCCTTTAAAGATAGAATATGGGGAGGAACGAGGTTGAGAGAGGCGTTTGGATACGATATCCCTGCCGAAACAACAGGAGAATGCTGGGGTATTTCTGCTCATCCTCATGGACCGTCAAAAATTAAAAATGGTCCTTTAAAAGGGCAAACGCTTGACTATGTATGGAAGAATCATCCTGAAGTGTTTGGCTCCGATACGCACGGTGAGTTTCCATTACTGACTAAAATACTTGATGCCAAAACTGATCTGTCTGTTCAAGTGCATCCTGATGATGAATATGCCCGTGAAAAGGAAAACCAGCCGTATGGAAAGACGGAATGCTGGTATATTATCGATTGCGAAGAGGGAGCGGAGATCGTCTATGGCCATCACGCTCAGTCAAAAGAGGATTTCCGGTCAATGGTTGAAAAGGGTCAATGGAATAAACTGCTTCGCCGTGTAAAAGTAAAGCCGGGTGATTTTTTTTATGTGCCAAGCGGAACGATACACGCGATAGGCGGCGGCATCATGATTCTTGAAACGCAGCAAAGCTCGGATATTACCTATCGTGTCTATGATTATGACCGCAAAGATGCCTCAGGAAAAACCCGGGAGCTCCATATTGATCAGTCAATTGATGTAGCGGAATATCCCCATTGTGATCCAGAACTGACGTATAAAATTCATCAAGAATCAGAGGCTGTTTTCAAGGCGCTGGTTTCTGAGAAGTATTTTGCTGTACATCATTGGGATATTCGCGGCTATGCGGAAATAACAAAGGATCAGCCCTTTTTATTAGCCAGTGTTATTTCCGGAAAAGGAAGCATGCATATTGATGGCGAAGCCTATCAATTAAAAAAAGGCGATCATTTAATTATTCCAGCCGGCATTGATGCTTTCAAGCTCAATGGCAATGTTGAAATGATTGTTTCCTATCCTCAAAGCCTTTAACACAAGTTAATCATATGTTATAGGGTTCTGCCGCAGATTCCCGGTTTGATTTTGCTTTGACGCGGCTGTCTCTATTCAATTAGAACAATACGAAGGGGTTGCCCCAAAAGTCATTACCTTGAACTTTTGGGACAACCCCGCTTTTTTTGTAAAAAGCAGCCGGCATTTAACCGATAAAATAAATAGACTGTCAGATAAGAGGTGTATGTGATGGATTTTGCTACGGTCATTGGTTTTATTGTCGGCATCGCATCTTTGATTCTTGGATTCCTTCTTGAAGGAGGATCGATCGGCTCCTTGTTCCAAATGACTGCAGTTCTGATTGTTTTTGGAGGAACCATTGGTGCTGTTATTATAAGTTTTCCATTTGGGGCGCTGAAAAAGATTCCTTTCATATTAAAATACGCCTTTTTCGATAAATCTTCTCAGCCTAATGAAGTGATAGAGCAATTAACAGAGATGGCGAATATTTCAAGACGTGAAGGGCTGCTGGCTTTAGAAGCCCAAAAAGAATTATATGAGCATGATGAGTTTCTATCGAATGGCATACAGATGATTGTTGATGGAGTCGATTCTGAAATGGTTGAGGATATCCTTAACAAGGATATCGAACTTTACGAAGAAAATATTTTATCAGTTGGGCGGATTTTTGAGGCAGCAGGCGGCTTTGCGCCGACGATGGGGATTATAGGCACTGTTATGGGGCTAGTCCAAGTCTTGGGGAGTTTGAACGATCCCGAGAATTTAGGGTCGTCTATAGCGGTTGCCTTTATTGCAACGCTTTATGGAATAGCGAGCGCTAATGTTTTTTATTTGCCGCTTTTTAATAAGATAAAAGCCCGGCTCGCTCAAGAACTATTAATCAGAGATATCCAAGTTGAAGGGTTAATGTCTATTCAAAACGGTGAGAATACAACGATTTTGCGGAAAAAATTAATGGCTTTTTTGGCCGAAGACAAACGTCAGCTGCCTATTGAAACGTCAAGTAAAGGCGGAGGCGGCCAATGAAGAAAAGAAGGCAAAAAAAGAATGAACAAGGCGAAAATCATGAGCGGTGGATGATCACTTATTCCGACCTCATTACTGTCCTGCTCGTTTTTATTGTTGTTTTATATTCTATGAGCCAAGTTCAGAATCAGAAATTTAATGCGCTTATCAACTCGCTGCATACGGCATTTAAAGGTGATGCGGCTTTGGATGAAGCAACAAAATCTGCTCAAAGATCATCCTTTATGATGCCGGAGGAAACTGTAAAGAAAGATAACAAATATAAAAAGAAGGAAGAAGAGAATAACCAACGGCTTAATAAACTTTATGTTAAATTGGACCAATTCATTAAAAAGAACGGCTTAAATTCAGATATAACCTTAAAAAATCTTCCTAAAGGCGTTCGAATAACTTTTAAAGATAATATTTTATTTGATTTGGGGAGCGCCAGTTTAAAAGAACAGGCGAAGCCGGTTCTTCATAAAGTTGGACAGATTTTAAAAAACGTTCCAAATGATATTAGCATTGAAGGGCACACGGATAATACGCCGATAGGAAGCCGTTCAAGATTTCGATCCAATTGGGAACTTTCCGGCGCAAGGGCCCAATCGGTCATAGAATATCTCGTTCAGCATGATGGGCTTGAGAAAAGCCGCATGCAATTTGTAGGGTACGGCGAGTATAAGCCGATTGTAAAAAACGATACCCCAGAGCATAAAGCGATGAACCGCCGGGTAAATATCGTTGTCCTTCGGCATGATGATGTTCCGTAGGTCGAAAGTATCCAAAAAGTCAGCGGCCTGACTTTTTGGATACTCCCTATTTTATTCATTATTATCTGCCATAAAGGCTTCAATTTCTTCAACAGTGCGCGGAAGATCATTAGTAAGCACTTCATAGCCGTCTTCAGTAACTAAAACATCGTCTTCAATTCGTATGCCAATGCTTTCTTCCTCGATATATAATCCGGGTTCTATAGTGATGACCATGCCCGGTTCAAGATGACATTCTCTATAATTGCCGACATCATGAGTATCAAGACCAAGAGAGTGGCTGACACCATGATAGTAGTACTTGCTAATTTCCTCAGCTTTCTCAATCAAACCGACTTTTTGACATTCTTCAGCCAGAACCTTTTTAGTATGTTCGTTGAGGTCAGAGAACTTTCTTCCTGGTTTGATTAGTGCTGTTGTTTCTCTAAGCGCCTTTAATACAATATTGTAGAAGAGCTTTTGCCGTTCAGTGAATTTACCGTTAATCGGGAACGTGTAACTGATATCACCGCTGTAATAATTGTATTGTGCACCAAGGTCAAGAAGAACGAGATCACCGTCATTTACGGTGCTGTTATTCTTAGAATAATGAAGGACGGTGCCGTTTTTTCCGCTGGCAATAATCGTTTTAAAGGCAACATCTGTGACGCCTTGCGTTTTTAAAGCAAAGTTAAAGTACGCCTCAAGCTGATATTCTTTCATTCCTGGTCTGGCATGGCTCACGAGAAGTTTAATGCCTTCGGATGTTATGCGTCCGGCTTCTCTTATATTTTCAATTTCTTCATTTGATTTAATGAGGCGTTGTTCACAAATCTGATGGTATAAATCATGACATTGTAAATAAGGATAGAGCTCTGCAGCTTTTTGAGCAAAGGCATGTGCCGGCGTGCTGGCATGTGTATGCCGCCGTTCTAAGTCAAGATACAGGTGTTCATAAGGATGCAGCAGCATTTGTTGTTGAATAAAAGAATCAAATGAATCTAATTCTTTGATCTTTTCAATGCCTGAAGCAGCTTGTGCTTGTTCTTTTGAAATACTCTCTCCCACCCATTTTGCAAGTACAGGATCGGCCTTTTCAATAAATAGATATGCTTCAGTTTTATGATTAAATTTCAAAGCAGCAAAAATCACTTTTGGTTCATCGATGCCTGTTATGTAATAAAAATTGCGGTTCGGGGAAAAATGATACTCTTCATCTGCTGTTTTGTGCGGGGCCGTACCGGCAAATAAGATCGTTATTGAACGATCTTCAACTTTTTCTAATAATTTCTCGCGATTATTTTTGAAAAAAGAAGCTTCCATTAAATATCCCTCGCTTTTTATGAATATGTTCCAACTTCTATTGTAAACGAATGACTGAGAAATAACTAATATTTCGGATATTTATCAACTCCCATTAGCACAATAGCTCCGCGATTCAAGCCATCCTATACTGACAAAAATGTATATGAATCATAATTGCAAGGGTGTTAAGCGGTGAGAGGATCAAATATGGAAGTATTTTTATATTTAAGGATTTAACTTGCTTTTAGGTTACAATATTTATAAAAAAATATATCATTAGACAGCCTAGTTTCTTAAATCTAATCAGTAATTGAAATAATAATCATTTCATCTTATAATATCTTTATGTTTTATTTTAGCAATTAATGTAGAAATTTTTCTACCTTGTTTGAATAAAAATAACTCAATAATGATGTTGATGTCGATTTGATAGATCTGTTAGAAAATCCATTGTGTCTGAAAAGCGGCGGAAGAATCTAAAAAAGGGAGATTTCTTAATGAAAAAAGTAATCACTTATGGCACTTATGATTTACTTCATTGGGGTCATATTAATTTATTGAAAAGAGCTAAAGAACAAGGCGATTATTTAATCGTTGGTTTGTCGACAGATGAATTTAATGCGCTTAAAAATAAAAAAGCATACCACAGCTATGAAAATAGAAAGTTCATTCTTGAAGCTATTCGATATGTCGATGAAGTGATTCCTGAGAATAACTGGGAACAGAAAGTCAACGATATAATCGAACATAACGTAGATGTTTTTGTCATGGGAGATGACTGGGAAGGTAAATTTGATTTCCTTAAAGACCATTGCGAAGTTGTATATTTGCCTAGGACAGAGGGAATTTCAACGACTAAAATAAAAAAAGATCTGCTATCGGTATAGTATAGTTTATAACTAATATTTGAAAGTCTGTTTTCATCAATGATTATGGATTGTATGTATTGATTGAGAGGAGTACCCTATTATGAAATTACCTCAATCCTTGCAGGAGATGAAGCATCGTACTCTTCACCATATTGAGTTAAGAGATGGCTTTTTGTATATTCAATTGGGCCTGCGTTTGCATGTCCCTGTAGATATCGAGTATATTGAAACGTTTGATCCAAATAAGATGTTTCTTTTAATTGACCGGAAAAACAATATAGAAATATCGTTTCCTTTATATACAATGACAAGGGACAGCGACTTTCTTTATCTTGAAGGGAAGATCGACCTTTTATCTCATCCCGAATTAGCCGTTGAAGATGCGCTATGGGATGCTTATATTTGTGTTGACTATGGAGATAATCAAAAACAATATAGGGTAAAAAGCGGCGTTCAGGAATTGGAGTTTTTTTACGTTTACTTTGAGACAGCGGACAGGCTTCTTGTCCCTTATACGACGAATAAAGGAAATGTTTCATTCAAAACTTTGGAAACAAACGTCATTGCGAAGGTTGAAAAAGCATGTTTGAGCAAAAAAGGCATCCTTTCTTTGAGCGGTTATGCTTTTTGTCCTTTATGGGATGTTCGAAACGACAAAGATATTATTAAAAGGGTTGTTTTAAGAGACTCAAACGATGATTTCGAAGGAAATGACATTTTTAAAGGAAAATTTGCTGCCAAAAATATAGAGCGAAACGATCTTGATGATAACTATAAGCACGGAGATTTTAAATGGTCTGGTTTTCAAATTGATCTGGACCTGCGCAACGTCGATATTCCCTCAGACGTGAGTTCATTAAGAGTGTGCATAGAATTAGAATTGAGCAACGAAAATAAAGGTGAAATATTAGAAAGTCCGCCGCTGAAAATAGAGTATCAAGAAGATGGATCAAAGCTCATTGATACGGTTGTCCTCAAAAAGGCAGCAGAAAAGAAAAGATTTACTTTAAAAAACACAAAAAGCCTAAATTTATCCCTTGCCGTTTCAAATTATAGTTTTTTGGGCGAAGTGCGTTCCAAAATAATTAAATTTAAACGTGGCCCAAAAGTAAAGAAACTATATAAAAATGCATTTAAATTAGTTGGACGGTTGCCGGCAAGGAAAAACCTTATTATGTTTGAAAGTTTCCATGGAAAACAATACAGTGATAATCCAAGGGCTATTTATGAATATTTGCAAGAACATCACCCGGCATATAAGATGTATTGGAGTGCTGACAAAAGGCATGTCAACACGTTCAGAAATAAAAATTTAAAGTACGTCAAAAAGTTTTCCATCCGATGGCTGTTTCTTATGGCCAGGGCACGCTACTGGGTGATCAATACTCGCATGCCCCTTTGGCTCCCGAAACCTAAGCATACGATTTTCTTGCAAACATGGCACGGTACGCCTTTAAAAAGGCTAGCCAATGACATGGATGAAGTTCATATGCCGGGAACCAATACTAAGAAATACAAGAAAAACTTTACTCGCGAAGCCAGACGATGGGATTACTTAGTTTCGCCTAATGCCTACTCAACAATTATTTTTCGCCGCGCATTCAAATTTCGCAAAAAGATGATTGAGTCAGGATATCCGCGCAATGACTATTTATATACAAATAATAACCAAGAAAACATCAGCCAATTAAAGAGCAAATACGGCATTCCTTTAGATAAAAAGGTCATTCTTTATGCCCCGACATGGCGTGACGATCAGTTCTACAGCAAAGGCTGCTATAAATTTGATTTGGATTTGGACCTTGTCAAAATGAGAGAACAATTAGGCGATGATTATGTTGTGATCTTGCGGATGCACTACCTTATCGCAGAAAATTTCGATTTAACGCCATATAAAGGGTTCGCATATGATTTTTCAAACCATGAAGATATTAGAGACTTATATTTAGTTGCGGATTTGCTAATCACTGATTATTCTTCGGTTTTCTTTGATTATGCTAATTTAAGGCGGCCAATTATCTTTTATTGTTATGATATTGACCGTTACCGGACCAAACTCCGCGGATTCTATTTTGATATTGAAAAACATGCACCTGGCCCGCTTGTTAAGTCAACTGACGAAGTTATCGAGGCCATTCATGATTTTGAGAATAAACATTTTGCCTTACCAGAGACATTTGAGAACTTTTATAAACGGTTTTGTTATTTAGAGTCCGGCGAGTCTGCGAAAAAAGTAGTTGAAGAAGTGTTCTTTAATCAGCATTAATTGGAAAGGCATCTATTGATTTTTTGACCGATAAAGGGCTTGTCTGATAAGTCTTTAAAATGAAGCAAGTGGAGAAAAACAAATTGTTTTTCTCCACTTGCTTTTATATTTTTTCGATTTTTCTTCGAAAGCAGCTGGCGGATGCCGGC
>NZ_JAFBER010000038.1 GCF_016908855.1 Scopulibacillus daqui
CGAAGAAAAATCGAAAAAATATAAAAGCAAGTGGAGAAAAACAATTTGTTTTTCTCCACTTGCTTCATTTTAAGGACTTATCAGACAAGCCCTTTTAAAAAAATGAGGTGAGGCAATGTTATCTTACTTAACCCGTCGCATCTTAATGTTGATTCCTGTTCTATTCGGCATGTCTGTTATTGTTTTTTCAATCATTCGGGCAATTCCCGGAGACCCGGCGCAAACCATTTTAGGACCGAAAGCGACGCCTCAGGCCATTGCCAGTCTTCATCATACTTTAGGTTTGGACAAGCCTTGGTTCACTCAATATTTTGATTATGTCAAAGGGTTATTAACAGGGGATTTTGGAACATCAATCAGAACTAATGAACCTATCAGCCAGGAAATATGGCCGCACCTTGCTGCAACGATTGAGCTGTCGGTTGTCGCGATGGTTATTGCAGTTGTGGTTGGCGTTAATGCCGGCATCTTAAGCGCATGGAAGCAAAACTCTATTTTTGATTTTACAGCAATGGTGATCGCGCTAATCGGTGTTTCGATGCCGGTTTTCTGGCTTGGCCTGTTGGAGCAATGGGGTTTTTCTTTAAAACTTCATTGGCTGCCGTCGATTGGACGCGACGATGTCAGAAATACGGTAGCGCCAATCACTCATTTTTATTTAATAGATACCTTGATAGAAGGAAGATTTGATCAGTTTTGGGTTGTTGTTCAGCACCTGATTCTTCCTAGCATAGCGCTGGCAACGATACCCCTTGCTATTATTGCGAGAATGACAAGGTCGAGCATGCTTGAGGTCATGAAATCTGATTATATTCGCACAGCACGAGCGAAAGGACAGAAAATGTTCTGGATTGTCTATAAGCATGGTTTGAAAAATGCATTTATTCCGATTTTGACTGTTATTGGATTACAAACAGGATTATTGTTGGGCGGTGCGATTTTAACGGAAACGATTTTCGGATGGCCGGGGATTGGCAGCTATATTTACGATGCTATTCAATATCGGGATTATCCAGTCATTCAAACAGGAATTCTCGTTATTGCTTTCTTTTTTGTCATGATTAATTTACTTGTTGATATCCTGTACGCCGTTTTTGATCCGCGCATAAAGTACCAATAAGCATTTTCGCCATAGCGACGGGAAACGGTGATTCATAGAATAAGCTCGGTGAAGGAGTGCCGAACAACGCTTTGCAAACATACGTCTGGCAAAATACAGCCTCTTAAACTGAAAGGCAATGATAAAACAAAAAGGGGGGGATTTTATGCTTGAGAGAGCGGCGAATCAACCGCCGGTTAACCCGAATGTGAATATGAAAGAAGGAAGGCCTGAATCGATTTGGAAAGAAACTTGGAAGGTTTTCCGCAAAAATAAGCTGGCTTTGACCGGCGCAGGCATTGTATTGTTTTTTATTTTACTTGGCGTATTTGCAGGGGTATTGGCACCGCAGGGCATTAATGATCAAAATCTGAGTTTGCGGCTAAAGCCGCCATCCAGCCAGCATTGGTTTGGAACTGATGATTTTGGCCGCGACATATTCAGCAGAATTTTATACGGGGCAAGAATTTCATTACGCGTCGGTTTTTTATCTGTCTTAGGGTCGATTATTGTTGGGACTTTTTTAGGCATCATTGCCGGTTTTTACGGCAGAATTATAGATACAGTGATTTCAAGGGTTTTTGATATCCTTTTAGCTTTTCCAAGCATTTTATTAGCAATTGCAATTGTAGCCATTCTTGGGCCGTCTTTGAATAACGCCTTAATTGCCATTGCAACAGTGAATGTTCCTAACTTTGGAAGGCTTGTAAGGTCTAAAGTGCTGACGCTTAAGCAAGAGGAATATATTATAGCCGCACGGTCCATTGGCATGAAAGATTCGCGAATCCTTTTCCGCCATATTTTACCGAATAGTTTGGCGCCGGTCATTGTTCAAGGGACGCTGAGCATTGCTACTGCTATTTTGGATGCAGCGGCTCTGGGCTTTTTAGGTATGGGAGCACAAGCGCCTCATCCGGAATGGGGCAGGATGCTTTCCGACTCAAGAGAATATATCCAAGACGCTCCTTGGACAGTTATTTTTCCCGGTCTCGCCATCATGCTGACAGTGTTAGGATTTAACTTATTGGGCGACGGTTTAAGGGATGCTTTAGATCCGAAAATGAAAAATTAAACATTAACAAAGCCGCCGGGATTCGGCGGCTTTCATTTATTCTTCATTTTCCTCAACAAGATTCATCTTGTTGGCACTTTTATGATAGGTTTGGAAGCTTTCCACAAGCATATCCAAATGCTCCAGCAGCTGGCTGTAAGCGACAATCTCTGCGATGAGAGGAAAGACATTCAACCAGTGCGTTTGTGCCGTCTCATCATAAAAGTCAATAAAAGACTCTGTGATTTTCTTCTTATATTGGCAAGTGTCTTTGGCATATTCTTCATGATGTTCATCACGAATTTTGCCATTAAATTTAAGCAGAATCCGTTCATGATAATTCATTAGACCGTCCAGGCGTTTTTTCAAAGTATCTTTAAACGGTTCCGGCAGGTTGTGGAAGTCTTGCTCCGTTCGATAAAAAACTTTTAAAATATCATGAAGTTTATTAGTTGACGCGATCATTTGCCGGAAAATAACAGCCCGGCGGTGTTTGGCGAACCGGTTCTTTTTAAAATAAGTGCGTTCTTCCTTATACCAATGATAGTAATTATCAATCTTAAGCTTATTTTCATCAAAAGAGGCAAGCTCCTGCTTAATTTTTGTATGCTCAGAGGCATGTTGGCTCATTAATCGGATCCATTTCAGCAGTTCATTGGTTTGATTTAATATTTTATAATACAAACGATTTTCGTAATTTGGCGGCAAAAAGACGATATTTACGATAGTTGCACATACAACGCCAATAAGAACGAGAATGATGCGCTCTAAGGCATATTTGGTAAAGTCGCCTTCGGGCGGTTGGCCAGACATAATAACGATTACTGTAACCATTGTTAAATTTATTGTTGGATGCAAACGCATTTTCAACATAATCACAATAACGATGATAACCGCTAGGCCGATGACGAATGGATTAGATCCAATAAATTTTACAAACAGAATAGCAATAATGGCGCCAATGACATTGCCCTGAATATTATCAAACATGGTTCTCAGGGAACGGCGTACCGATGGCTGTGTGGCTACCGCAGCGGCAATGCCGCTCATTGTTACCGGTGTTAAATGCAATAACTTAGAAATAATCAATGCAATAGCTACTGCTAACCCCGTTTTTAAACTTCGGGCACCGAGTCTCATTTTAACAAATATCTCCTTTTTCACTCGTTCTAAAACTAGTAAGATGAAGAAAACCTGCCGATCCATGCTTTCTTATAAAAAGATAAGAAGGCCTCGACATGAGTTTTTCTTAACATGCCAATGACTATACAATGTTTGCCGCGGAAATTCAATAGTTAAAACTTCATTTTAAAAAAGTTTACAAATAAATTATATTCGCGCTGTTTAGTTCGTTCCAAAAAGGAATTGGCAAACGCCAATTCCTGTTAAAAAAAGTTCAATATCCTATTTTTTCAGCTGTGAAAAAGCATAATCAACAGCCTTTAATGTTTCATCAATATCATCTTCTGTATGTTCTGTAGTCAGGAACCATGCCTCGTATTTAGACGGCGCAAGGTTAATGCCCTGATTCAACATTAATTTGAAAAACTTGCCGAACATTTCTTCGTCAGTGTTTTGAGCATCTTCATAGTTTTTGACAGGATGGTTTCCAAAATAGAGTGTCATGGCGCCTTTTAGTCTGTTAATTGTGATTGGCAATTGATATTTTTCGTTAATTTTTAAAATGCCGTCTTCAAGGCGTTTGCCGAGAGCATCAAGTTTTTCATAGACATGAGGCTGTTTAAGAACCTCAAGGCAAGCGATGCCCGCCTGCATCGACGCCGGGTTGCCGGACATTGTTCCAGCTTGGTATGCCGGTCCAAGCGGCGCAACTTGTTCCATAATCGCTTTTTTGCCGCCGTATGCGCCAATTGGCAGGCCGCCGCCGATTATTTTGCCCAAAGCCGTCATATCCGGCTCAACGCCAAGCAAGTTTTGGGCGCCGCCGTAAGTAAATCGAAAACCTGTGATGACTTCATCATAGATAACGAGGCCGCCCGCTGAGTGAACGATATCATTGACGGCTTCTAAAAAGCCTTTCTCAGGCATCACAATACCGAAGTTGCCGACAATCGGTTCAACAAGAGCAGCCGCAATATCATCGCCCCAGCGATCAATCGCTTGCTTAAGGCTGTCAATATCATTAAAAGGCACCGTGATGACTTCCTTGGCAATATTTTCAGTAACACCGGCGGAATCAGGCGTTCCCAATGTTGATGGACCGCTTCCTGCCGCGACTAAGACAAGGTCTGAATGACCGTGATAACAGCCGGCGAACTTTAAGATCTTATTGCGCCCGGTATAGGCTCTTGCCACACGGATCGTTGTCATAACGGCTTCAGTGCCGGAATTATTAAAACGCACTTTTTCTAATGAAGGAATCGCTTCTTTTAACATTTTAGCAAACTGATTTTCATATGCTGTCGGCGTTCCGTAAAGCACACCTTCTTCTGCAGCTTTTTTTATTGCTTTTGCAATATGCGGGTGGGCATGGCCGGTAATAATAGGACCGTATGCCGCTAAGTAATCTATGTAACGGTTGCCGTCTTCGTCCCAAAAATAAGCGCCTTTTCCTTTTTTCATAAAAACAGGTGCACCGCCGCCAACCGCTTTATAAGCACGTGATGGACTGTTAACGCCGCCAACGATAAGATCCTGAGCTTCTTCGTATAGTTTTTCCGAGGTTTCGAAATGCCTCATCTTTATATACTTCCTTTCCCACTGAGAGATTGTCTGTCATTTGTGTTCAAAAAGGCGGCAGGCCACTGCTTGAATGATGGCTCTTGCCGTTTTGCAGCGAGAAGCGCGCTGCTTCTCCGAGTCATCTGAGGCGAAAGCGCACACCTGCCCCATACCGCTTCTCATTCGCCGCCGAACTTTTGAACGTCTCCTAAAGAATGAAAGTGCCGGCATGATGCCAGCACTTTAATCACTGAAGAGTAACGATATGATTAGTATCTAATATTTGAAGGAATTTGACAAGACGGGCCAATGTAGGCTCAGCCTTTTCTCCGAAATGTTCTTGCAATCGTTTTTCAATCTCACCGACAGTGTATTCGCCGTTGCAGTGCTTTAATACAAACAGACCAAGATCATCAAGCTGATAGCGATGTTCTTTCGGCTGCTTGAAAAACTTAATGGCAGCTTTTTCAAGCCTTGTTGTTCTAGGGATAATTAAATAATGCTTATTGTTAATTTCCTCAATGCGAAACTTATCATTTAAGACTGGAACCATGTCGATGAGGTTGGCATGCTCTTTTTTGCGAAAAGCTTTTAACATTATTTCAGATCCTTTTTTTTACTTTAAATAATAATCAAGCTAGGCGAGTATAAGCAGTATACGACGCCTCTGTCTTTCTCTTTCTAAGGATTGCCGGTCGAAGATTTTCCTTTGGAGCCTCTGAAAGCAAAGAACCAGAGGGAAAAGATGACAATAATAAATAAAATGACCGAAACTAATCCGTTTGTAAGCATGATATTTGCCGGCATTGGGACTTTTGCAAATGTTAAGAAAGCGATAATAACACCGATGAGTGATTCACCTGCGATAAGACCCGATGCAAATAATGTGCCGCTGTCTTGCCTAGCTTGTCTGTCCTCTTTGCGTTTACTTGACTTTTCGATTAGCCAGCGAACGGCTCCGCCAATCATGATTGGCATGCTTGTATGCACAGGTAAATACAGTCCGACCGCAACGGTTAATGAGTTCAATCCCATAAATTCAATAACAACAGCCGTAGCAGCACCAATAAAGATCAAATCCCATGGCAGCTGTCCATTCATAATGCCTTGAGACAAAATTTTCATTAAAACGCCCTTTGGCGCAGGCAATGCTTTTGATCCCATACCGTAAACGGCATTCATGACATATAAGACAATGCCGATAACAAGAGAAGAGGAAACAACACCAATTAGCATGGCGATTTGCTGTTTCCAAGGCGTTGCACCGACAAGATAACCCGTTTTAAGGTCTTGTGAAATATCTCCTGCAACAGCTACAGCCGTACACACAATCGCTGCGACACTGATGGTCATAATGATGCCCGCGTTGCCGGTAGCTCCGGTCAGTTTGTATGTCAAAGCAACGATCAACAATGTTGCAATTGTCATACCCGAAACAGGAGAAGATGAACTCCCCACAATGCCGACAATTCGCGAGGAAACAGTGACGAATAAGAAGCCTAGAACAGCGATGGCAGCAGCACCGATCAAGCCTACGTGAACGATCGGATCAACAGCGATAATGATCACGAATAGGATAACAACGCCGATAACCCATTTCATTGAAATATCTTGATCAGTGCGTTCAAGAGTTGCCGAGCTTAATCTGTTTTGGCTCATGCTGGTTAAGGTGTCTTTTAAGCTGGCAAACAGTGTTGGAAGGGTCTTTACTAATGTTATAATCCCACCGGCAGCAACAGCGCCGGCACCAATATATCTAATATAATTATCATAAATATCCCAAGCACTAAGATGTGTCAGTGGTGTTGTGGCCGGGAAAAAATGGTGCATGTTCCCTTGACCAAAGAAACCGATAATCGGAATAAATACAACCCAAGCAAGCAGGCCGCCGGCAAACATTTGTCCGGCAATTCTCGGACCGATAATAAAGCCGACGCCAAGCAACGACGGCATGGTATCTAAACCGACAATCGCATTTTTGAAATGGTAAATACCTGTTTCAACTTCAGTTTTAAATAGTTTTAGTGCGTCGCCTAAGGCTTTAAAAACACCGCCGATGATAACGCCGTACAGGACGTTAAGAGCTCCGGATCCGCCTTTTTCGCCCGATTTTAAGACTTCGGCACAAGCGGTCCCCTCTGGATAAGGCAAATTGCCGTGCTCTTGAACGATAAGTAATCTTCTTAGCGGGACCATCATAAAGACGCCTAAAATACCGCCGACAAGCACGATGAAAATGATCATGAGCTGATGAACATGAATGTGAAGCATAAACAGGGCCGGAATAGTAAAAACAGCGCCGGCACCAATAGCCTCGCCTGCCGTAGTCATCGTTTGAACAATATTGTTTTCTAAAATCGAGTCTTTTTTAAACAGCCCTCTTAGAATGCCCATGGAAATAACAGCCGCCGGAATTGATGCGGAAACTGTCATCCCGATCATTAATCCCAGATAGGCATTGGCTGCACCGAAAACCACTGCAAGAATGATGCCGAGTATGATAGCTGTAACTGTTAATTCGGGCAGTGACTTTGATGCGGGAATATAAGGGACAAATTTGGTTGATTTTTCTGAACCTTTATCCAAACGGTTTCACCACCTTAATTTTTTCGACAAAATTCATTTTATCATACATTTTCCGTCTTGGTTATATATTAAGAATTAAAATATTAGTGTTAATATTCGAACGAAATGACAGTGCTCTAACGAACGCCGTATAATGAGCGCGTTAGAGGCGAGTAACGCTTTGAACAGACTGCAAAATCGGCGGGAAGGTGAGAGACCTCTTCCGATATGCAGCGAGAAGGATCATCCTCACTTGATTAATAGAGACATTTCTTTTATACTAGTCAATTTTCCCAGTCTTTCTGAATAACCTCTATAAAGTGGGTTAATATTTTTGCAGTTAATCCCCATATCGTATGTTCATGATAATCGTAAAAAAGCTCTTCCATAAAATGACGCCGGAAAGTATAATTTTTTCCTCCGTAAATTTTGTGAAATGGGAAATCGGCTTTTGGCTTCGCAATGAGATCAACGATATGGCGATCGGGTTTTTGTTGTAAAAGCCAATAAAGGGGAACTGAAAAAACAGAATCTACTTCTGCTTCGTTAGGCATTATTTTGTTAGCTGAATGAATGTATCCGACAAATGGATAAACAATCATTTGCGGAGAAGGGACATAAATCGCTAAGTCGCCTAAAAGGGTAATCTCGGATTTGTTTATTCCAAGTTCTTCTGATGTTTCTCTAATAGCTGTATCCTCAAGTCCTGCATCTTTTTTGTCATAGCGGCCGCCCGGAAAACATATATCCCCAGGCTGCGATCTCAAGGCTTTCGATCTGATTTCAAACAAAATATGCCACTCTTCGTTCACTTCTATAAGAGGAATAAGAACGGCTGATTTTTTTGCCTGTTCCTCATCTATTATGCCTTTATCTTCATTTACTTTTTGCTTGATTTGATTTAAATCCATAACTTCCCGCCTTTCCATTATATAAATGAAAAACTCTATATCATTCTAAGCTTAACATATTAAGAAAAAGCAGATACTAGCAAGTAAAATATTTGAGATATTGACAAACTTTTGAGAAAATAACTGTAGAGGTGGTCAGATGAAAGCGATTGTACATAAGGGAGAAGAAGGTTTGGCAGGAGTCGCCTATATAGATATAAATGAGCCGCAAGTCAAAGGCTGTGAAGTGAAAATTAAGTTAAAAACGGCAGGGCTGAATCACCGTGACTTATTTGTTTTAAGCCGCCACTCTGGTGTTGAAACACCTTTAGTCATCGGCTCTGACGGTGCAGGTATTATTGAAGAAATTGGCGAAGGTGTCGAAGGGCTGGCCATTGGGCAGGAAGTTGTCATTATCCCAAGTCTTCGGTGGAGAGAGAAAAGCCCTGCGCCGCCGGAAGACCATGAAATTTTAGGAATGCCTGATAATGGTACATTTGCTGAATCCATTGTAATCAATGCCGAACAAGTTTCAGCAAAGCCAAAGCACTTAACTTGGGAGGAAGCGGGGGTTCTTCCTTTGGGCGCTCTGACAGCTTATCGGGCGATGTTTACGCGCGGAAACCTTCAAGCTGGACAAACCGTTTTTATTCCAGGTGCCGGCAGCGGAGTCGCTACATTTCTGGTACAAATGGCTAAAGCAGCTGGTGCTCGAGTATCGTCAGTTCTAGAAGCCCAGAAAAAAATGAAAAAGCCTTGCAGTTAGGCGCAGACAGAGCAGTTGATACGAATGGCGATTGGGACAAAGAACTGAGCAATGAAACGATTGATCTTGTTATCGAGAGTGTAGGGGAGGCGACTTGGCAAAGGTCGCTGAATCAACTCAAGAAGGGCGGAACGATGGTTGTTTTTGGCGCGTCAGCAGGAGACGAAGTTAATTTTAATTTACGCGAGTTCTTTTACGGGCAATATAGTTTATTAGGGACCACACTTGGCAGCATTGAAGAGTTTCATGAAATGATCGCCTTTATTGACAAGCACGAAATCAGGCCTGTCATAGACAGTGTCTATCCGCTGTCGGAGACAAATGCAGCTTTGGAAAAAATTAAAAAGGGCAGGCAATTTGGCAAAATAGCGATTAAGATTGCGGAATAATAAGCGCCGATTTGAATAGTCGCCGGCGCAACCTTACATATAACTTATTAAAGGAGCGATGTACGATGACTTTAGAAGTTGGACAAACTGCCCCCGACTTTACTTTAAAATCAACAAACGGTGAAGAGGTTTCGTTATCAGAGTTTAAGGGGAAAAACGTCGTTTTATATTTTTATCCAAAAGATATGACGCCGGGGTGCACAACCGAAGCGTGTGATTTTAGAGACCAGCATGCTTTATTTGCCGATGTGGATACTGTTGTATTGGGGGTTAGTCCTGATCCTGTAGAAAAACATCAAAAATTTACAGAAAAGCACGGTCTGCCGTTTACGCTTTTAGCTGATGTTAATCACGAAGCGGCGGAAAAATACGGGGCATGGCAGTTAAAAAAGAATTTTGGCAAAGAATATATGGGTATTCAACGGTCCACATTTGTCATTGATAAGGAAGGCAAAATTGCAAAAATCTGGCCAAAAGTGAAAGTTAAAGGCCATGTCGATGAAGTATTGCAATTTGTCAAAGAAAATTTAGCATAACAAGCATTTGAATATCTTTTGTCAGGAAAGTGCGGGAGTTCTCCCGCGCTTTTATCATCATTAAGAGATGAGGGATAGGGATGAATGTTGTTACGTCGGCAAAGATACGCCGTGATTTAAGAGAAGAATTAAAAAACAGCTTTCCAAATGTGAATTTTTTGTTCTTCAAAAATATGCAGGAGGCTCAGGAGAAATTAAGTCATGCAGATATCCTTGTCACTTATGGCGATGATGTAGATGAAAAAGTGCTGAGTGAAGCAGCGCGTTTAAAGTGGATCATGGTGATGGCAGCCGGTATTGAACATCTTCCATTTCAAGCGATCAAAGAAAAAAGTATAATAGTGACCAATGCAAGAGGCATTCACAAAATACCCATGGCTGAATTTACAATCGGAATGATGCTCAGCTATGCCAAAAACATTCGCCAATTGTCTAAAAATCAAGAAAGGCATGTTTGGGAGCAAAAATTAACCTTTGAAGAACTTGCCGGCAAAAAAGCGACAATTATAGGACCTGGCGCTATCGGCAGCGAAATTGCCAGATTGCTTAAAGCATTTCGCATGGAAACAACAGGGGTTAATACGAGCGGCCGTCCGGTTGAGTATATAGATCACATCTATAAGATCACACAGGTTAATGAGGCTTTACAATTTGCAGATTACGTTATATCTGTGCTACCGGCTACTAGCGAGACATATCATTTAATAAATAAAGATCATTTTAAGGTGATGAAAAAGGAAGCTGTATTTATTAATGTTGGCCGGGGCACAACTGTAAATCAGCATGATTTATACGATGCATTAAAGAACAAAGAGCTTGCACATGCCATATTAGATGTGTTTGAAGAGGAACCGCTTCCGAAGAATCATCCATTTTGGGAGATGGATGAAGTGACAATAACACCTCACATTTCAGCGCTGACAAATCAATATCAGCCCCGCGCTATCGATATTTTTAAAGAGAATCTTTATAAGTACATAAATAAGGAAAATGACTTTATAAATCAAATTGACTTGGATCGGGGATATTAAAAGGGAGGACTTTTAAAAGAAACAATAATTGACATATTCCCTTTGCACCATGTAAAATGTAGTTATCAAATTATAAATATTTTAATTTAATAATTAATGTTTTTGAAAGTGAGGTGCATGACGGTGACAGAGGAACGGATAAAAGAAGCCATTAATACGTTAAAGGAAGCAGGCGTACGTATTACACCGCAACGTCATGCCATATTGGAATACCTTATTGTATCGATGTCGCATCCTACAGCGGATGAAATTTATAAAGCGCTTGAAGGCAAATTTCCTAATATGAGTGTTGCGACTGTTTATAATAATTTAAGAGTCTTTAAAAAGGCTGGCTTGGTTAAGGAATTAACTTATGGAGATTCATCCAGCCGGTTTGATTTTGCTACTTCCGATCATTATCATTGTATATGCAATTCGTGCGGCAAAATTGTTGATTTTCATTACCCTGGGCTGGATGAAGTCGAGACGCTCGCTGAACATGTCACCGGATTCCGAGTTGGAAAGCATCGGATGGAAGTATACGGTATATGCCCTGAATGCCAAAAAGAAAAACAACACTAAAAAGCTGAGACCTGATAGAGGTGCTCAGCTTTTTTTGTAACTTTTTCTATTGTATTTTATATCGAATGGTTTACCCTCTAGGTTTGGATCCAATGTAAGAGGCTCATTACAGCTCATGCACATATCAACCCTTCCCAAAATTTTAGTGGGTTTTCCGCAGTTTGGACATATGACTTTGACTGTTTTTGTAGATAACATGCCGACCCAAAGATAGATGCCGGAGCTAAGTATAACTGAAATAAAACCAAGCAGCATGAAGATTGTCATAATGATGACGTGGCTTTTAAAAAAGATGCCTGCATACATAATAGCTATTCCAATGAAAACAAGCAGAAGTGCGAATGTACGAAACTTGTTAATCTTACTTGATTTTTTTAAGAACATAGGAAACAACCTCCTAATTGAAGTATAGCATACAAACGCCCGAATTATAAATATTTTCCGAAATATTATCTGGGCAAAAATTATAGAAAAAAGGTATTGACCGTTCTATAAAACCATGATAAATTATTAAACGTTGTCGCTAATGAAAGAAACTTGCTGAACGGCAAGCTTCTAAAAGCGAAATCAGAGAGCTGGTTGAGTTTAGACTTATTTTTACAGCGGAAATCAATCAGTAACCAAAAAAATATTGACATCAAAATAAATTGATGTTAATATTAATAGCGTCGCTTTTGAAGGGGACAAAAAGCAAAAGCGAAAAAACATAAAAAAAGTTGTTGACAAAATGTTGGCGGCTTGATAAGATAAAAAAGTCGCTGTCAAACGATAAAGACTTAAAAATAACGATTGTTCTTTGAAAACTAAACAAAAGCCAAGCGTGATTGAAAGGGCAACTTTCAACAACAGCTAAGGATCATAACGATTAAAAGTTTAACTGTTTCACAGTTTATATAGGATGTTCGCATCCATACTTTATTGAGAGTTTGATCCTGGCTC
>NZ_JAFBER010000039.1 GCF_016908855.1 Scopulibacillus daqui
CGTATATTATTACATCATCAATATAAATCAACGGGATATCAGTTGGGTTAAGGAGTAGAAGCTATTACTCCTACCCCAACATTTGACGTAGAACCCAAATATCGAGTCGTTCTGTCCTCATTAAGTCGATTAACAAGTATAATAGTCATAGGGAATTAAAGGATACGTGCAGTGGGAGGACGAGCTCTATGACTAAAGGGAGAAAAACGACTTGGGAATGGAAACATATTGTGCTCTATTCGGAAAAAGAGGAAACGCTACAAACACTCTAACCCCCAACATGTCACAGAAAATGTGTTGAATCGTGAATTCACAGCAAAAAAAACGAATGAAAAATGGGTAACTGATGTTACGGAATTTAAGTATGGATCATCAAAAAAAGCCTATTTAAGTGCCATTCTTGATCTATATGATGGATCGATTGTGAGCTATGTTCTAGGGCATTCCAATAACAGTGACCTTGTATTCAAGACACTCGACCAAGCGACAGCACTTTTAGATGGGGATCAGGATCATCCACTTATCCATAGTGACCGTGGTTTCCAGTATACATCCCATGGATTTAAACGAAGGATAGATGCGGCTGGGATGGTGCAAAGTATGTCACGCGTCGGTAGGTATATAGATAACGGATCAATGGAATCTTTTTGGGGAACCCTTAAATGTGAGAAATATTATTTACATAAATACGAGACCTTCGAAGAACTTTCTGTTGCGATCGATGAGTACATACAATTTTATAATCACGATAGATATCAAAAACGACTAAACGGCCTTATCCCTATGGAATATAGAGCTAAAGCCGCTTAGATTATTTTTATTATATCCACTGTCTACTTGACAGGGGGCAGTTCATTTTTTATGAGGTCTTCCCTTTATTGCTTTTTTTAAAAGGAAATAGATAAACTAAAAGCAAAATGTATAAAATTGTTATTATTATTTTCACAGATATAGGGACACTATTAAAGTATTCTTTTACAGAGTGTCCGAGATTAGAATTAATAAAGGTTCTAATAAAGTTAACTACTAAAAAAAATAATACCAAAATCCAAAAAAGTATATTTTTAATATTCCGCAAAACTTACCATCCCTTATTTTTAGTATAGTTAAAATTATTATAATTGGTCGGATGATTTATTAAAATAGGACGAATATAATGCTTTTAGCTGTCCATTTTGCTACTTTTTTATTAAAGTGACCATACTTAATTAATGATTTCTCAATCCCTGTTTGAAGATCATCTTCCCATTCAAATAAAAAATCAGTTATGTCTGCAACGGATTTTTCTCCACATTTGGCAGCTATCATTTTAGCGGCGGCTTTAATAATCGATGATTTCCATTGAGGTTGTATCCGATGATGATAATCAAATCTTTGTTTAAGTAAATCATTCTGTTCATCAAGACTTAAATGAAGTTCCTGTGCAATTTCTAAGAACTCTGCTTTTTGATCTTCACTCAAACTTCGAAATATTGGATTTGATTGTATGTCATTTACATTATCTGGTGATTGAATGCTTTGAGCTACAGGGGTGCTGGCAGTTTTAGCGTTTGCAGCTGTAGGAATAAATGTATATGCAGACCCTAAAATGCCCAAAGTAGTCATAACGGTAACACCTTTGATAATTTGTTTCTTCACTAGTTTCTTCATAAAAATCCCCCTTTTTGATACGTTTTTTGCGTACTATTTCAGGAATGTTATTGAACTAATTTAAATATACCAAATAATTAGCCAAATAGTGATATGTCAAAAGTATCATTTGGATGAATTTCATAAATAACAGCCCTTGAGACACAAAGGGTTTAGAATGTTAAAAAAGGAGTACCTCCCCAAATCTCGAAATAGTAAGTTGCGACACAAAACTACAGAGATTGGAGGAATACTCCCTATGACTATTATACGACAAGGAAGCCTTTTTGACCTGCAAGAATTATACGATTTAGAACCTACCCAACGATTTGAAGCTATTTTTTCAGCTATTGATATTGATCCGATTCTCACTGTGGTAAAGAAAAAGTCGCGCTTGGACAGACCTGTTGAACTTAATGATGCGGCAATGATTTACTCCTTAGTGGCAATGATTACCGAACGAATTCCATTTATTAAAGGCTTAGTCAAGCGATCACTGAAGGATTTATTACAGATGATACAATCGCCATTGATGCCACTTACTTTGAAGCGGAAGATAAGGCACCTCCAAAGGAAAAAAAGCCTGAAAAAGCCCCCAAGAGACGTGGTCGTAAATCCAAGGAAGAACGGGAATAATGGTTGATTGAAAAAGGCAGAACGCGAAGCTAGCCTACCTCTTTTCGAAAAGAAGATTGAAGACCAGTTGGACATCCCTTTAACTGACCCATTTTGACATTGTAGCCTTAGTTTATAATGCTTCAAAATTAGCTGCTGATCGTATTAATGCCATGTTAAATCAACAACAAGCTGCGTAGATTTAAAATTTTTAAAGGTATCAAAATCCTGCAGGTCTGTTTTTCTTTATACAATGGAATTATGAAATTGATTCACGTCTATGAAGTTTTGATAATTTTATAATTTCCACATTCCTGTTGTACCGTGTGCGCTGTTAACATCAACATTTATATTACATTCACTAATTCCGTTAATGTCTAAGTATTGCCACATTTGAGCATAACTTAATTCCTCCGAAGGACATGGAGCTGGATTAACCACATCAGTTTTATTTGAAGCAGTTACCCAATAGTAAATTGAATCTCCACCTCAAGGTTCACCATTGATAGTCTCTAAATTTTTTTAGTATAAAAAGAAGAAATTGTTCGTAAGTGACATTTTGTGAATATTTATTGATGCAACAAATAGCGATCTTTCACGGTAAAAGATCATCTAAGTATTTTATGGAAAATATTTATGCTGTTTCTGTTCTTTATCCAGTGATCTTTAAGATATTATCCTCAATAGGTAAAAAGTCCTGAATAGTAGTATGGATGATATTGTAAATGATGTAACCGAGATTCATTTGATTTTGCTGGGTAATCACCCTATAATCACCCTATAATTACCCACATATACCATCCAAAGTTATTTGTGTGTTCTTGCCATACTTTGAAAGGAGTGTATGGCCGCAACCTGACAAGCTAAAAACGCCTCTCATTCCAAACACAGCGTCATCTCAGGTTAGCTGATATATTTAAAATAGCCAGCGTCAATAACATTTAATACAAGAAGGATCAACATCTGAATAAAAGGCATCTGTTTTTGACTATTAGACTGTTAACAACTAAGATAATGTTGATTTCGTGACGTTGGGTGTTTTAAAACGTTTAAATCTAAAAATGAAAGACAATCGATATATAATATAGCAAAGCATTGCGGCGGGATGTTTTTCCCGTACGCTAATATAGGGGTGGAATCATTTATGAACACAATTTTAATTGCTGATGATGAAACTGAGATTGCGGATCTGGTTGCTTTGCATCTGGAAAAGGAAGGATACGGTGTCATCAAAGCTTCCGATGGCGAAGAAGCTATTCGAGTGATCCAAACGCAATCGCTGGACTTAGCCATATTAGATATTATGATGCCCAAAATGGACGGTTATGAAGTGACTCGTCAAATTCGAGAACGACATCATATGCTGCCGATTATTTTTTTAAGTGCCCGCACCTCAGATTTTGATAAAATCACTGGACTGGTCATTGGCGCAGATGATTATATGACCAAACCGTTCAATCCGATGGAACTGATTGCGCGCGTAAAAGCCCAGCTTCGCCGTTCCAAGCAATTCAATCAAACCACAACCAATCAATTGATACTGGAAGCTGGCGGATTGGCCATTTATCCTGAACAGCGCACAGTGGCCCTCTATGGCGAAAACATTGAGCTGACCCCGAAAGAGTTTGACATTTTATATTTACTGGCCAGTTACCCAAAGAAAGTTTTTAGCGCGGAAAGCATTTTCCAAAAAGTGTGGGGGGAAGCATACTACGAAAGCCAAAATACGGTTATGGTTCATATTCGTACGTTGCGAAAAAAGCTCGGGGACGACAAAAATAAATTTATCAAAACTGTTTGGGGAGTAGGTTATACATTCAATGCATAACAAAATTCGAAGTTTTCGATTTAAAATGATTCAGTTCGCAGGGTTAAGTATGCTTCTGTCGGGCGCTATTACTTATTCGATCTATAAAGCTCTTCAGTTTTATTATCATACTTATGTTCATTATGAAGATCCGTTGGTTCGTTTTCGCATCTTCATAAACAATGTTGGAGATGTTAATTTTTTCTTGATTATTTTCATTCCCCTTTCGATCATTTTTTTCTTTTTGTTAACTAAACGGTATGCCATTTATTTTAATGAAATTTCTAATGGCATTCATCATTTGGCCAATGGCGACTTTAAAAATCGCGTTACGATTTCCTCGAAAGACGAATTTGGGAAAATTGCACAAGATATCAATTTGGCGAGTGAAAAACTGCAAGAAGCTATAGAAAGAGGGGATTTTGCTGAAAGCAGCAAAGATCAATTGGTTGTGAATCTGGCTCATGATTTGCGTACGCCGCTGACTTCTGTTTTAGGTTACTTAGATTGGATTCTTAAGGGCGATCAATTAACAGAGGAACAAATGAGGCATTTTGCAAAAATCGCATTTACCAAATCCCAGCGTTTAGAGAAACTGATTGATGAACTGTTTGAAATAACGAGAGTAAACTACGGGATGCTGCCTATTAAAAAAACAAGAATTAATTTAAGTGAACTGCTCGCCCAGCTAAATGAAGAAATGTATCCTGTGTTTAAAAAAAATCATTTAGTATCAAGAATGGATATTCAACCGGATTTATATATTGATGCTGACGGAGAACAGCTGGCCCGTGTGTTTGAAAATCTCCTGACTAATGCTGTCCGCTATGGAAAAGACGGCCAATTTATAGATATCAACGGCTTTCTTGATGAAGGGCATATCGTTATTCGAGTGATTAATTATGGTGATTACATTCCTCAGGAAGAATTGCCTTTTATTTTTGACATGTTCTATAAAGGTGATAAAGCAAGAACACATCAAGAGGGCAGTACAGGTCTTGGCTTATTCATTGCCAAAAATATTGTAGAACAACATCATGGAAATATTTCTGTCGAAAGCAGTGTGATTCGTACATGCTTTGAAGTGCGCTTGCCGCAAGAATCTCTGGCAAAAGATGAGGCAAAAACTGCAAGGGAATAACTTAAGAAAAATTTAATATTTAGCCCCACTTTTTTTTAAACAGTTTTCTTTATTCTAAGTACAGGATAGATAAGGAGGAAAACGCAAATGAAGAAGTGGGGCTTTTATGTCATTATTTTGCTGATTTCTGGCATTTATATCGCTCTATTATTCCCTCAGAAAATAGGGGGCGTAAAAGAAGAGCAAGCTTTTCATAAAAGTACTGGATCAATAGAAATTACAAAAGATATGGTATATCAAGGAAACCTGGTATTGGTCAATAAAAAGTATCCGGTTCATCCGGAGGGGATAAAGTCGGATATTGTTTATTTGCGTCAACATAATGAATTGGTCAATGGCTACGGGCTGCTAGATACAAATATTCGTCTATCAAAAGGAGTAGCACAAAAATTTTCAGAGATGCTCGATCATGCTAAAAAAGAAGGCGTCCGTCATTTTTTGATTAATAGCGGCTACCGTGACTTTAAAGAGCAAAATAAGCTGTTTGGACAAATGGGTTCTTCTTATGCTTTGCCGGCAGGTTATAGTGAACATAATTTAGGCTTATCGCTAGATGTTGGATCAACCCTAACGAAAATGAATCGGGCACCTGAAGGAAAGTGGCTGAAAGAAAATGCGTGGAAATACGGATTCGTTTTACGGTATCCTGAGGACAAAACAGCGATTACAGGAATCCAATATGAACCATGGCATATTCGTTATGTTGGCTTGCCGCACAGTATCATCATGCATGAAAAGAACTTAGCCTTAGAAGAATATTTGAAATATCTAAAGGAAAAAAAGAATATTTCTATTCGGTTCAATGGCATAAAAGCTGCTGTTTCTTATTACCCTGTTTCTCATAATATGACCATTAACGTACCGAAGCAGTACTATTATGAGATTTCAGGAGACAATGTAGATGGGGTCATTGTCACAGTGTTTTCGTGATCAACACATACTAATTAAAAAAGCAGGAAGAAAAAATGAAAAAAACAACACGAATAATGTTGCACATACTATTTGTTTTATATATGTATGCTTTATTCAAAATCATTTTGTTCAAGTTCAACTCGATTGATATCAGTTTTCTTTGGGATCAACTTCAGAGAAATCTGGGAAACACCGATTATATATTAAATAGGCTGCAGTCAGGAAATTTTACTGTATTTGAAACTATTTCTAATTACATTCAGAGACCGTCGATCCATAATATAATTAATATATTTGGAAATATTCTAATATTCATGCCATTTGGCGCTTTCCTTTTGTTATATTCCAAAAACAAAGGAATGACGCTAATCAATGTATTGGCTTTATCCTTAAGTCTAAGTTTATGTCTCGAATGCTTGCAGGTTGTTTTTACTATTGGCGCTTTTGATGTAGATGATCTCATACTTAACACTTTTGGAGGCTGTATGGGCTGCATCTTTTTCAAGCTATGTCACAGGATATTAAAATTTAGAGAATGGCATTTTTTACAGTCATAATCGCGAGGCAAGCGAAACATACTGCGGCAAGTGATTAAACCGAATAGAAAATAAACCTATTAAAAAAGACTGGACCAGGCAGTCCTACCTTTAATTGAAAGTTACAGTTTTTGGGGGACTTTATGATGGACTTAATGACCAATATCATAAAAAAAGTTGAAAATACTTATGGGATCCAAATAACATGCGACCCTAATCAAAAATCGATATTCAAGGGGTACGATGCCCAATTAAAAAAAGAAGTCATTGTATCACTTGAATGTTTAATTGATAACGATTTAAAAGATCCTATTTATCTTCTTTGGTACCTTGAACAAAATGCCGTGGACAGCGCAGCTATTTTATTAGATGAACAACGTCTTCAAAAAGTTAAATTTGTTAAACAAATAAATCTTAAACCAGCTAATACAAAAAAGTGTATCCTTTGTGAAGGACATTTTAAGCTGCCATAACCCTTTTATAGAACGATAAACCGATTTCCCAAAAATAATGGAGATCGGTTTCTTTATGTACCATTGCTTTCGAACGGAGTTGCTCGATCACGAGAGGACAACATTATGAATATATTTATTAGATGGTTTTCGAATTTTAAGGCTGCTATCCCTTAAATATATTTTATGATGATAAATAAGATTGGAATTAACTGGATGTTTTTGTAATGCCGACTGCTACTTATAAAGCGGGTAAGAGCGGGTAAGCAGGGTTCATGGCTGTCTAAGGCATGACACCGCTCTTAATAAAATAAATGTTTAAAAAAGGAAATCGTTTCTTTGTTATTTAAGAGAAACGGTTTTGCTGTTTTATATATTATTCGATTTATAGTCTTTTGCCTTTTAATTGTTTGCAGCATTGTTTAGAGAACTTTCCTAAGGAAATCGAATAAACTGTTTATACAGATTTGTAATAAATAACATTTTAAAAATTTTCGATATTCGAGGAGCAGTTTTATGAAACGGAATCGTGAGCAAAAAACACGAAATTGTTCTTTTGATGATTGTGATAATAGCCATTTATTTAGTCATTGTAATCGCTGTAATCTTTTTCACTGCTGTAAATGTGACGGTTGTAATTGTTTTAACTGTTGTAAATGTTGCGAGTGTGTTTTTTGCTGTCCACCGAAATCGAAAAAATCAAAAAGGCGGACCGGGGTGCCTTGCCCAACTGGAGTAACCGATCCAACCTGCCCGACAGGTCCAACAGGAGCAACGGGTCCACCGGGAGCAACGGGCCTAACAGGAACAACAGGAGCAACGGGAGCAACGGGTCCGCCGGGAGCGACAGGTGCAACCGGAGCGACTGGTCCACCGGGAGTAACGGGTCCAATTGGAGTAACGGGCCCAACGGGAGTAGCTGGTCCAACGGGAGCGACCGGCTCAACCGGGGCAACCGGTCCGACCGGAGCGACTGGTGCAACAGGAGTAACGGGTCCACCGGGAGTAACTGGTCCAACGGGGGCGACAGGATCAACCGGGGTAACCGGTCCGACCGGAGTAACGGGCCCAACCGGAACAACCGGTCCACTGGGAGCAACGGGTGCAACCGGAGCGACAGGCTCAACGGGAGCAACGGGTCCAATCGGAGCGACGGGTCCAATTGGAGTAACGGGCCCAACCGGAGCAACCGGCCCAACCGGAGCGACTGGTGCAACAGGAGTAACTGGTCCAACCGGAGAGACCGGCCCAACTGGAGCGACTGGTGCAACCGGAGCAACGGGTCCAATTGGAGCAACAGTCTCAACGGGAGCGACTGGTGCAACAGGAGTAACTGGTCCAATTGGAGTAACGGGCCCAACCGGAGCGACTGGTGCAACCGGAGTAACGGGTGCAACCGGAGCAACTGGTCCAATTGGAGCAACTGGTCCAATTGGAGCAACTGGTCCAATTGGAGTAACGGGCCCAACCGGAACAACGGGTCCACCGGGAGTGACAGGCCCGACCGGAGTAACCGGCCTAACTGGAGCGACCGGTTCACCGGGAGTAACTGGTCCAACCGGAGCGACAGGCCCAACCGGAGTGACTGGTTCAACAGGAGCGACTGGTCCAACGGGAGTAACAGGACCACCGGGAGTAACTGGTCCAATCGGAGCAACGGGTCCACCGGGAGCGACGGGTCCAATCGGAGCAACCGGCCCAACCGGAGCGACAGGCTCAACGGGAGTGACTGGCCCAACCGGAGTGACAGGTCCAACCGGAGCAACGGGTCCAATTGGAGTAACGGGCCCGACCGGAGTAACCGGCCTAACTGGAGCGACCGGTTCACCGGGAGTAACAGGCCCGACCGGAGCAACGGGTCCACCGGGAGCAACGGGTCCACCGGGAGCAACGGGTCCACCGGGAGAGACAGGTCCAACCGGAACAACCGGTCCAACCGGAGCGACAGGCCCAACCGGAGCAACGGGTCCGACCGGGCCAAGAGGGTCATCCGTATACGGATATTTCTTTAGTACTGGTCCGCAAACTGTTGGGGCTGGAGATGATGTCATATTTAATTCGAATGGCCCTGCTGCCGGGGGAGTGGCCCATACACCTGGAACAGCTCAAGTAACCGTTCCTAATACAGGAGATTATCTGATTGTTTTCGAAGTGACCATGGCATGCAGCCAGCTGGTAACATGGCTGCTTATGGAATTGTTGTCAATACGACTGTACAAACATCCACAATCTTTGGCCAACAGAATATATCTCAAACGGCACAAACATTATCTGGCACTGCTATTTTGTCACTTCCTGCCGGGGCAACACTTACAGTTCGCAACGTAGGTGCAACTCCTGATATTTTGCCTGCCGCTATTGATGGGGCTGTTATCGTTAATGCATCATTTAGAATCGTTCAAATGAGTCCTTAGTGTTAAGTGATGACGAAATATTTTTCAATGAAAGCTTGCACAAGGATAAAAGGATACTGGGAGGAATTTGAAACTCAGTATCCTTATTCATTGTTTTTAATATATATAATTAATAAATTGACGGTTTCTGCCTGGTTCTTTGAAAAAAGGGTTAATATTGGGGAGAAGGAAATATGAAGACTAGTATTATAATTTTAACCCATAACAAACTGGAAATGACAAAGCGATGTCTTGAAAGTATTTATAAACATACACCAGAAAACATTGAATTGATTGTTGTCGATAATGCCTCTAATGACGGAACAGTCGAGTATTTGAAAGAGCAGCAAGATATAAAAGTGATTTTTAACAATGAAAATGCCGGCTTTCCAAAAGGATGTAATCAAGGAGCAGCAATTGCCGCAGGGGATAATATTCTGTTTTTGAACAACGACACTGTTGTCACGGAAAAATGGCTAGGGAATATGCTTCGTGTGCTTAACAGCAGTGATAAGATCGGTATGGTTGGTCCGGTAAGCAATTATTGTTCTTATCCTCAGCAAGTCTCTGTCACGTATCAAGGACTTGATGAACTAGAAGACTTTGCAAGAGAGTATGTACAAACGCATGAGGGTCAAACGATTCCTTATCCCCGGCTTGTGGGATTTTGTTTATTAGTAAAAAAAGTGTTTTAGATGAAATTGGTTTATTTGACGAACAGTTTGGCATTGGCAACTTTGAAGATGATGATTTATGTCCGCGTGCCAGAAAGAAAGGCTATGAACTTGTAATAGCCTTGGATGCCTTTATTCACCATGAAGGCCATGCAACATTTAAGCAAATGGACGGCGCAGATCTAAATAATATTCTTCAAGAAAATCACGAGAAAGCAAACAAAAAGTGGGGAGGAGATATAAACTGGCACCTATGTCAAGGACACAATAAAAAAAGAGATTAAGCACCTAGAAGATGATTCCTATATTGAATAGGGGTCATCTTATTTAGGTTC
>NZ_JAFBER010000040.1 GCF_016908855.1 Scopulibacillus daqui
GAGTACCTCATACTCTTATTACACAGCCGGTCTGAAAATAGATCAACCCACCTTAAAAATTTAAAATTAGTGTCTTGACAATGGGGTCCACCTTATTAAGCAGGATAATTCATTCCATTTTTCCATACTATCCCTCCTTATATGTAATAAAGAGAAATGAGTTTTAAAAATATCAACCAAATAATAGAAAAAATCAAGAACATATGTTCTTGATTTATTATAATCGATACTAATATTGTTGTCTTTACTAACTTTTTATTCTTGCTAAAAAGTCACAAAAAATAGTTCAAAATAACTAAAAATAGTTTTTTTATTAGGTTCGTTGACTTTTCATCTCTATCTTTCTCTTTATTTAACAAAGTATATTTAACAGCATCGGGAGGGAACCTATGAATGACCAATTACCTGAATGGGCAATTATTGTAGGGAATTATGGTTTTCCGATTGTATTAGCGATTTACCTTCTATTCCGTTTTGAAAAGAAAATTGAAAATCTCTCAAATGCTATAGATCAATTGAGAGAAAGTATTATAAGCAAGAAAAAATAAAATGAGAGGAAATACTGAAATGATAAACAACAAAGAAATTATTGTATATACACAAACTGGATGCCCTTTTTGTCATCAACAGGTTCAATGGATGAAAGAAAACAAAATCCTTTTTATTGAAAAGAATATTACTAATAGTGAAGAATTTTTAAATGAATTTTTAGATCTGCATGCTAATGGTGTACCTTACACACTTATTAAAAACAGTGACAATGAGCATAAAGTTATAGGATTTAACAAAGAAAAGCTAGAACAGCTTATCATGCAATCGTAAAACAGAGTTAATAATACTTAACCTCCTTTCTCTTTAAAACAAGAAAGGAGGATTTTTATGCTTGTCATTGTTTTGGATGCCGGTCATGGAGGTTATGATCTGGGTACATCAGGTCATGGGTTAGTAGAAAAAGATTTGGCATTAGAAATTACGCTAAAGGTAAAGCAGCAATTAAGTCAACACAAAGGAATAAGTGTTCATCTGACACGGGCTAATGATACTTTTATTAGTCTTTTAGAAAGGGCTGATATCGCAAACCGGTTAAAGGCCGATTATTTTGTGTCGTTTCATCATAATTCAGGTGGCGGCACAGGATTCGAGAGTTATATTTTTCCTGGCTTAAAAGGGACAACGACAGCTCACATGCAATCTGTTTTGCATAAAAAGGTGATGGCTTTTTATGAAGAATTTGGCTTAAGAGATCGCGGCGAAAAGACGGCTGATTTTGCCGTGTTAAGGGAAACAAAAATGCCGGCGATCTTGCTGGAGAATTTATTTTTAGATGCGACACATGATGCTCAATGTTTAAAACAATCACATTTCATTAATGAATTAAGTCAAACAATTGCTGAAAGCATAATTAAAGTAATTTAAAGCTCCTTATCAAGGAGCTTTAAATTTTTTATTTTTAACGGTTGATTTTCAGTTAATTAATTTCTCTTTATATAGTAAACACATGGCAGCATAGCCAAACGGTAAGGCAAAGGTCTACAAAACCTTGATTTTCGGTTCGAATCCGAATGCTGCCTCCAAATCAAAAATTTAGAGTGCACTCTAAAAAATTAGGAGGAATTATAATGACAGAAGATCTACAAATAAAAAAATTAGAACCAGGATCCAAATTATACGACGAATCTCTAAATAAGGCTTTAAATAATAAAGAAATTCAGCAATTAGTAAATTTACGTAAAAAACAAGGATATAATGTTAAAGAAAAAAATCCAACCATTAATCAAATAACAGACTCTGATAAAAAACCTCTAATGAAACAAGTTGTATTTAATATTTATGAAGACTCTAAATTAGTTGGCGATGTTACCTTTATTACTGGAAAAGATGATATACCATATTCACAAGTAAAAAAAGGAAACACAATTGATTTATACTTTATAGAAAACGATCAATTGCAACATAAAGAATATAATTTAAATAAACCTGATGAAATCCAAGCCTTAATTTCAATGTCAGACTGTCAAGGAATAGTCCAAGCTATTTGTTCTGGCGGCGTAGTAGGTTCACTCACAAAATGTGTAGCCGCTTGTGCTGAATCGGGCCCTGGTGAAGCCGTTTGTACCCCAATTTGTGGAGTTATATTAAATCTTGGATGTTTATTTGGAACAAGAGGTCTTTGTGAAATCATTACTAAAATTACCTAATGAATTATCTTTAAATTAAGGAGATCCTATTAAAGGATCTCCTTTTATTTTTTTCTAATAATCGAATATGCAACAATAATAATTACAAATATAATTAATAAATAATAAATGATAAATTGTACATTAATCATGCCAATTCCGCATATTAAAAGGATAACAGCTAAAAGGAGAGATATAAGATATAATAATCCAAAAAAACTTAACATAAACTTTCTAAAGTTAAATGAAACACGTTCGTCAATCTCTGGCACCTCATCATCACTAGCTTTTTTATTATTAAATAATTCTCGAACTAAATGTCCTATAATTGGTGCAAAAATACCTATTAGAGCATAATAAATATTATGACTAACCAAATATATTATTCCAGCGGACAATATAACACCAATTAAAATACCAATATAGTTTTGTTTAGTCATTATTATCCTCCTCTAAATAAAATATTTCTTCAACAGGCTTACTAAAAAAACGAGCGATTTTTAAAGATAATTCAAGACTTGGATTATATTTATTTCTTTCAATAGCTGTTACTGACTGTCGAGTAATTTGTAATGCTTTAGCCATTTCAATCTGGGTTATGTTCATTTCCTTCCTTAAATTTCTTATTTTATTTTTAACAAACATATTCGTTCATCCCCAAAAAACGTAATGTAAAGTCTTATTTACATTATGAACCATAATTATCTAAATGTAAAGTTTTATTTACAAAATGGTTTATTATAACAAATGGTTAAAATTTAAGGGGAACAAGCTTATTACGGTTATCTTAAAAAATAAAATGGTGACTTAATTAAAGTTATATCCGTGACTGTTGTAGGTATAATTATTATATTATTGATTCCTATTAATCTAATTCGATTGCCTTGATGGCAATCTTTTTCTTTGCCTTGATGGCAAAGATTTTGAGAGAAAGTTTTATAAAGAAAGGGTAACAATGTTTGCTCTATATATAGAGTGAGAAGGAGCAAACCTATTAAACTACCAAAAATACTGTAATGACGCGGTTTTTTGGATTTTTCGTAGTTGGCAATTTTACCAACTTTAGTTGGCGATTTTACCAACTACGAGATCATAAATTCTTGGTGGTAAAAAAACCAACTACAAAAAATACTGTATATAACAAGAAAAAGACACTTTATAGTGTCTTCTAAATTAAACGTATTGGTAAGTTTTTTAATGTAGGATTTTTCATTGCCTTTACAAAAATTGCTTTTAATGTTTCGTTTACACTGTCTCGATTTCCGGAAAACATAATATTAGGATTTACAAATAATGCGTATGTACGTGCATTATTACTTTCTAAAGCTGATTCAGAGCGAGCCAACAATCCTTTATCAATTAAAGAATTTATTCTTTTACTCATATTTGATTTATCCATTCCAAGCTTCTTAGCTAAATCCGTTTGAGTTATCGGCATAGGGTTCTTAGAATTAACATCATCAACTAAACAATTTGAAGAAAATCCCACATAACCGGAAACATCAATTAAAAAACTCTTTTCAGCATTTGTAAGATATCGCTGTTCCTTTAAATACAATATATTTTGTTGGATGATTTGTACAAACTTTGCCCTATTTTTCACTTTTCTCTCCGGAACCAACTTCATACCTCTAGAATTAGCCTTTGCTTGTAATTCATGAGCTTTCTTCATTTCTTCATCAGTTAGGATTTTTTCGTTTTCAATATCCCTTAATCTTGCCTTTTTCTCCGCATCATTAAAATTAATTGTTTTTCCCATCTAATTCCTTCTCTCCTTTTGTAGAAGGAATTAACCCTTATATGCTAGAATATAATTACTTAAGAGAATAAGGGATAATCCCTTCGTGATTTCAGAAACCGCTGGCCTGCCAAAGCATAGCGGTTTCTTTCATTTTCTCCTATCTTCGACATTAGCAATAAAATCCCCTTTTTTCTACCCATTCAAGCATTTTTCTTTACGATTCTCGAATTTTTTAACTTTTGAATCCAACTTAGCTAACAGATTATCGTCAATCCTTTCAGGTTTATATCCCATCCGATCAATCAAAATACCCTCTATAACCTTCATACGCTTTGTATAAAGCTTGTACTGCTCTTCAGTATAGTTTAACATCTCTTGATCTATTGAAGGGCTATTAGAGAGCTTTTGAGCGCTTCTCATAAGATCATAGTTTTGCGAGCGCTCTTTCCTAACTAATCGTAACAATACTAAAAGGTCATAAGTATGGAGCGCTGCCAATTTATTAAAAGGTAAATGACACATCTCTATGTAAACCATCTCACTCCGTTCTGGGTGCTTTTGATGCAAAGGAGCGCCACAAAAAACACATGTCTCCATAAGAACATCATTCTCTGTATCGCAGTATAAACAATTCAAAGTATCCTCTCCTTAACAAATAGACGCTACCATAAAAGTAATTGCATCGATGGATTAAACCATCATTTTTTGCTCTCAGAATATGATGATCTTCCTCCATTAAATTGTTCATTATTAATTGATTTTTTGTCATGACCTTAATGTATTTTTGACCATGTTTCCGATCATTTCTTTCTCATTTTTATTGAACTTCTATGTTTTGTATCAGCACATGAAATAGAGAGAAAGAGCATAAGGAGTTTCTGATATCACTTGGCGTGATATGCTAGGCAGTGCCTAGCGAAACTCTGATATCAAGAAATCCCTTTAGGTGATGACACGGTGATGACCCAAAACAGAACATATATACCCAGGTGATGAGTCGGTGATGACACTCTTTTTGATAGGTGATGAGACGGTACAACTTAGGTGACGACATGGTGATGACCCTATTTTTTCACGATAATGACACTATGACGCTCTGAGAACAATCATTGTTTGATGATGATTTTCTTTATTTTATTACGCATCATCAGCGCCCGAACAATCGTGAAAAAAAACTTCTTTTCTTCTCATGATCAACTTCCGCAGCCACTTGTTTTCGTGAGTCTTGCAGCTCACGAATAGCCGTCATTAGCTTTGCATCTCGCTCCTCTATTCGATCTGATATGTACTGTTTTTGTTCCTCTATTTTCTCTTTAAGCTGCTCATTAATTTTCTCTTGTTCTAATTGTTGTGCTTTGGTTTCAGCAACCAACTTTTCAAGCTCCGTCATTCGTTCCATCGCTTTTCCCATTGTCGACATAACGGTTAATAATGCGTCCCGATCTTTGACTTTTTCAGCCCGACTTATCGTCGTCTTCACCTCGTCGCTAACCGTCTCGGCGTCCACCGGGAAACCGCGTTCTGTGAGCTCAAGCGATATTTGAGACATATCGTAATCTTGGGCACGTAATTCTTTAACTGTTAAAAGTACTTCAATAGCTTCCGGTTTGTAGTAGACTGTTGATCCGTTTTTCACTTTTGGAATAAAAGGCGAAAAATTCGTTATCCAGTCACTAACAGTAGATTTAGGCACGCCGACAGCCTCAACAACATCTTTTTTCCTTAATAGTCCGTCCACTCCGTCGTCCTCCCATTCATATACGGATTTTTAACCGTCTAATGACGTCCGCCCGCTGTCAAAAAGCAACCGTCCTATGGTACTGCAGCAATAAATAACATTCGTCCTTCCCGTCTTTTTTCCTTTCTAATCTAATCAGTAATTTTAACCATCTTACCGATCATCCCTTTCCCGTCTTAAATTGAAAAAAGAGCAAGCCAACAAAGCTTACTCTCTCCTATGGATTTCTTAACGTACGATCATGATGCCCGCAATTCCTTAAAACAATTGTATCCGGTTTTTCAAAGTGAAAAGTAAGCCGTATGTCCATATTAGCGCTTGCTTCAAATATGTAATCCCATCCCTCCATCTTCTTTGTTCGGAGGGACGGATGCCTCGGATCATGAGCCAAAAATGCTATGGCTTTCTTTATTGCCTTCTGAGACTTAGCGTCAAGGGCTGCAAAATTCTCATTAAAACGATCTGTCCGCCTAAAATTCAATGGTTACTTCTCCTTTGATAAATCATCAAGCGCTGCTAATGTATCTTCAAAATTCATAGGAGGAGACACCCGACCGTCTCTTAATTGTTGTTCAACTTCACGTTCTTCCTTTTGCCATTCCTCTGACCAAAACCATGCTTGATCTTTTGGCACCTCTACCATTGGTACAATGACAATTTTTCCATCTTCTAATCGACACTCTAAGCGATCACCCTCATGTAGTTGTAACGCGTCTACAAACTCCTTAGGAATCGTAATTTGAGAACGCTTTTTAAAGCGAATGGATTCGCGTTTCATATGAGCACCTCGCTCTAACGTTTTTACCATCATATGATACCCCTTCTGAATTTGATTATACAAAAATCACACTTTCGCACTTTCTGATTTCACTTTAACATACTTTAATATTTTTCAAAAGAGCATAGCCGCAACATCAGAATTGCAAAATGAAACTTCGAAGATGCACGATGCAACATCGGAGTTGTAAAATACAACAGCATTCCAGTAAAGATAAAACGCTACCTTAAGGTAGCTGTGAGTTGGCTTAAGCCAACCTGATAGGTCTTTAGGATACTGGGACCGTACACGATTTTAACCCCGGTTTCTCTTAGAAACCCCCGGAACATACTTTCGTTATTTTGTATAAAAAGAAAAGCGATCGGGCAGCTCATTCCCTAATCGCTTCTTGTCACCATTTAAATACTTTATAAGCAAAATAAAATGTTAAAGAAAGCACCGAAATCACTATTAAAAGCATCGTCATTAACATCAATACCAATGCTACAACCTCTCCTTAATAAACAACAAAATATAAGGTGTTTTATGATATATAACACGATATTATCCCTTTTTTATGGGGTTTAGGCAACATTCAAATGGCACTGAAAATCAAAGCAATCCGGAGCAATCACGAGATCGCGGTTTTTGATTATTAGACCGATTTTTGCATGATTTCCCGGCATGACAATCAGCCCATATCGGCGAATTTGGCCGAATATGGGCTTTTTTGTTTTGGGGTGGTTCCGCTAAGATGCATTATGTTAACTAATGTAAGAAAAACGTGAGGATAGGTCTACACGTTTTCCATTAACAATTCATTTCACTACGTATTTTTTTCATTTGTTTAGCAGCTTCGATTGAAAGATCTTGAAACATTTTTTTATCCTTTAAATCACAGCACTCAATACATTTAGAATACTCTGAAAGGCAACGGCATGACATAATATAACATTTGTACAACAAATCATATTTATTAATCATGATGTTCACCATCCCTGAACTTTTTGTTTAAATTCAAAAAATCCGGGTGTTTCTTCATATTTTACATTATCAATTGTCTGGATGATCTTTAATTTTAGATCTTGTTCAACATCTTCTCTATAACTTTTTGGAATGCTATATAAGGTTTTCCTTATTTTTGGTTCCATCTGCTTTAAGATATCATCAACATAAAATTCAGCTGGTAATCTACTACAGTCATGCATATTATCATCCTTTATCTAATTGATTTTTTAAACGATTTAATGCTTTATGATGTATCTTTGAAATATTTTGGGGTGATTCACCAAAAAATTCAGCAATTGCTTTGTTATTCAAACCACGCACATAAAACAATTCCAAAATCTTCAACTGCTTATTTGAAAGTGTTTTTAAAGCTTGATATAACTTCGGATTCTCAACATAATGAAAAATATCGTCTCCCTCATTAACTATCCATTCACTCACATTTGGTTTATAAGAATGATAAACATCTAGAAAAGTTACTTTGTTATCATCCATTTGAATTGGCTTATCTAAAATCAAAGAATGTCTTTGATAAAAATTTTTGTACCTTTTATCTAAATCTATAGAATGATAGTAAATTAAATTTGAAATATATTTAATAAACCTCATTTTAAAGAAAAATTGTTTAAATCCATGGTCTAATTTCCTTTTATTTTCTTCAGTTGGATAACATACAGCTTTTGCAAGTAACAACAAATTTTCCTTCCGCTTTAAATATTCCTTCATAACAGGCTGTTCTAATAAAACAGGATTATGTTTTAAATAATTTTGAAAGGATTGGCTATTTATATAATGGACCCAAGAAATTAGACACGAAGAAAGGATATGTTAAGGTAGGTTTATGAAACGAAAAAGATATTCATCCGAATTTAAAGCGCAAA
>NZ_JAFBER010000041.1 GCF_016908855.1 Scopulibacillus daqui
GAAGAAAAATCGAAAAAATATAAAAGCAAGTGGAGAAAAACAATTTGTTTTTCTCCACTTGCTTCATTTTAAGGACTTATCAGACAAGCCCTTTTTCTGGCCGTTAAACCATAAGTTGTGGCGCACTTGCTATGGTTTTATCAGTAGACCTTGGCATCAGCCAAGTTATTTTTATTATGCGTTTTTATTTTAAAGATATGCAAAAAGTCAATTTGTCAGCGCGATTTTTTGTCCTAGCCCGGTTTTTATGGCTCTTTCATATATTAGCTTGGCTGCGGCAATATCAGCAACGGCCAAACCGACGGATTTAAAAAAGGTCATCTCCTGATCATTTTCACGGCCTGATTTAATCCCGCCGGCAATTTGGCCTAACTCCCCGTAAATGTTTTCAGCTGCAAATCTTCCTTCCTTAATAGGCGTTATTAGATCGCCTGTTTCTTCCAGAACTGCTTCCTTTGATTCAACAACGACTTTTTCAGCCGTCTCTAAGACAAAACTGGGTATCTCTTGCATTTCAGGGCGGTATGAACCGACAGCATTAATGTGAAGTCCAGGTTTTAATTGAGTTACAGTAAAGATAGGTGTTTCAGCATTCGTTGCAGTTACAAGAATATCACTGTATTGTACGGCCTCGTCAGCATTATGGCAGACGGTGATTTTTAAATTTCTATATTGCGACGAAAGCTCTTGTTTGAACCTATCAGCTTTAGAGGACGTACGGTTAAAAAGGCGAATTTCAGAAATGGGCCGGACACAAAGCATGGCTTCAACAAGTCCTCTTGCCTGTGCGCCGGTACCGATAACGGAGAGAATATGGGCATTAGAACGTGCCAAATACTTTGTGGCAAGCCCTGATAAAGCCCCTGTTCTAAGTACGGTTAAATATGACCCTTCTATTAATGCCAATGGTTCGCCGGTTTTGAAGTCTAGCAAGAGAACGATACCTTGTATCGGCTCTTTATTCAATTTTTTGTTTTCGGGAAAGACAGAAACAACTTTTATGCCCAGTCCTCCGATAGATTCTGCCAGGGAGGGCATAAACAAAGCGTTGCCGCGAGCTTTTGATACAGGTAAAGCGGTGCGTACAGGCGTTGTGGTTCTGGCCTTTGAGTATTCAATTAAAGCTGTTGCCATCGCGTCAATCATCTCATTCATAGTGACAGATTTTTTGATGTCACTTTTACTTATAGCCAGCATAGGCATGCCTCCTTGGAAGGTTATACATAATACTTAATGACAGGGAATCCGAAATCCTTCTTCTGACAGGTTTTCCATAAAAAAAGCCGCCGGATAACTTTATCCAACAGCTGGTATTTGACAATATTCACACTCGCCTTACATTCACAAGGTCAGTGCCTTGAGAAGAAATGCCATATTAATGATGATGCGTCAGGCCCGAGCGGATCAGTATAGGAGCCTTCAGGGCTTCCTCCTGACCACTTATGCCCCATTAAATCGATCATCCAAAGCTCCATTAACGGTTTCCCTTCTTTGTCGTTGTATATGTGCTGGGTATAGCTTCTTTTATTAATAATGCCGGTCTTTTGAGAGGCTGGTGTGACATCGGCTTTGCCTTTGCCGCCTTCTGCAAGAAAATTCGTTTGCGCCCATTGAATAATCACCTGTTGGCCGTTTATAGGATGGACGGTTGTATCACAAATGCCGTGGAACACAATCACAGGCATTTTTCTTTTGTAAGCGCCCATTTCCTCATAAGCAGCATTTCCGCATTGATAAGGGTCGGCTGTCCCTTGGATCATGACATTTAAGGCCGTCTGTGCTGTCGGGTCTACCGGGATAAAGACATCGACAGCATCATAGGGCAGGCCGGAGCAAACACCAATGGCACTGAACACGTCCGGATAGGTGACGCCTAGAATCGTTGCCATAGCTGCACCTGCAGACAGCCCCGCTGCGTACACTTTATTTGCAGCAATGCTGTAATTTTTCTTGATGTCATCAATCATATCCTTAATAATCTTTGGCTGTCCTTCGGCGCGATGCTGGTTATCATCTAAAAACCAATTCCAGCATCTATCAATATTAAATTCGGTTGGATTAAAAGGGTTAAATAGTGCATTCATTTCAGGGTAAAGGACAAAAAAGTTTTCTCGTTCAGCCAAATCATTCATTTTTGTGCCTCGGGCGAAGTCGTCCGGGTCTTGTTTGCACCCATGCAGCATGACTAACAATGGCAATGGTTTTTCCTTTTTATAATGAGCAGGGACATAAAGTTTATAACGGTATCCATCGAGGGTGTGTTCTGTGAAGCTGCCCAAAATGATCCCCCCTTTAAAATATTTATGAGCGGTGATTGCCGGCTTAATGAGATCTTGCTCACTTCGGCATATATGCTGGCCGTTCAAGCACCTAAGCGGTCGCCTAAATGATATTTTCCTTCAGGACAGTAACTGGATTGTGCTTTTAAACATGTTGATTATATCTTGGTCGATTATCGTACGGCTTATTTAACTCTTTTCAATATATACTTTTCATCCCTCCTGTTCAAATGTTATCAGCCCCTTAGGAAAATGGGGGCATGTACGATTTTTTTCATAATAACTTATCAATCGGCGTTTTTTATCACATAATATCTGTGGAGCATTAAATTCTGGAAGAAAGGTTTATGACATAAATAGAAAGGCGGGTTTACATATTATGAAATTATTTACCGATAGCGATCTTGATGGTATAGGCTGCGGCCTCATCGCAAAGATTGCTTTTGGCGATGAGGCGGAAGTCTCTTATTGTACGTATCGCAATTTAAACCAGCGCGTTGCTGGATTTCTTGAAGATCCTAAGAATGAAGATACGCCTGTTTATATAACCGACCTTGCTGTGAATGAAACCGTTGAAAAAGCATTGGACAAGAGATTCAATGAAGGAAATTTTGTTCAAATGATCGATCATCATGTGACGGCCATGCACTTTAACGATTACAAATGGGGCTGGGTGAAACCCGAAGATGCATCTGGAACGAAGACATGTGCCGCGTCGCTTTTCTATCATTATCTAATAAAAAAGAATTTGATTCATCCAACAGAAGCCCTGGATACTTTTATTGAACTCATTCGCCAATATGATACGTGGGATTGGGAAGAGAATGACAATGTGGATGCCAAACGTTTGAACGATTTGTTTGGCATTATCGGCCGGGACCAGTTTGAATCAGAAATGCTGCATCGGTTAACCGAGAATCCTGACCAATTTTCTTTATCAGAAACTGAAGAGACGCTGCTGGATATTGAAGAGAAAAAAATCGATCGCTATATCAATTCAAAACGGTGGCAAGTTGTTCAAGCGATTATTGATGATTATTGCATGGGCATCGTTCATGCTGAACAATATCATTCAGAGCTTGGAAATACATTGAATAAAATTTATCCTCATTTGGATTTAATCGCCATAGTGAATGTAGGTACGAAAAAAATAAGTTTACGAACGGTCTATGATCACGTTGACGTTTCTGAAGTTGCCAAGCATTATAACGGCGGCGGGCATCCGAAAGCCTCCGGATGCGACTTAAATGACGAGGCATTTAAAAAGTTTGTCACCGATGCCTTTTCATTGCCGGCAATCAAGCCTGATCCTGATTTAAATGAGTTTAATGTTAAAGGTTCATCACATGGGACATGCTATATTAACCGCAAAGGAGACATTTCTTTCATCAGGCCTATTTATGAAAATGAATGGGAAATTGTTCATGATGGTATGCGTATTGATCGCGTATTCCCTTCATTTGATGAGGCGGAACGTTATCTGAAACGGCAGTATGCCTCATGGCTGAGATACGATGATGATATGATTCATCAACTGACAAGAGCCTTGCCGTATACCGAAGAAGAAGTCAGAGCAGATTTTGAAGGAATTATGCAAGGGATATGGAGCGATAAAAATCAGCTGTTGGACGAATGAATCCAGCAGCTGATTTTGTTTTACTTCTAAATAGGCACCGTCTGCATTTCATTCTAAAAAAATGAAGAAATATAACTAGTTTTGTCTAATTATCAGAATTGTCTAAAAAATAGTAGCTATTCGCATGCCTTTTCGCTAAAATTAATAAAAGATATGAGGACTCTATCATTGTCTTTGTATCAATTCTATTGAATATAGAAATGGGGGTGGTATAGTGTCAAAACCCGTGCTCGATGTTCAAGGATTAAAAACTTATTTTTTTACAGATGACGGAAAGGTCCCTGCTGTTGATGGTGTGGACTTTTATGTCAAAGAAGGAGAAATATTGGGTGTTGTGGGAGAGTCGGGATGCGGCAAGAGTGTTACCTCACTTTCAATTATGGGGCTGCTGCCGTCTCCGCCTGGGAAAATTATCGGCGGTCATATTTACTATAAGGATGATGACATTACATATGCATCCGAAGCAAAAATGAGGAAGATTCGCGGCAATGAGATTGCAATGATATTTCAGGAGCCGATGACATCATTAAATCCGGTATTTACGATAGGCAGCCAAATGATTGAAGCGATTCGCATTCATAAAAAGTATTCAAAAAAGCAAGCGGCAGAAAGAGCTGTTGAATGGCTCAAACTAGTCGGGCTTCCAAGGGCAGAGTCATTGATGGATAACTATCCTCATCAATTATCCGGCGGCATGCGGCAGCGTGTCATGATCGCAATGGCTATGTCTTGTGATCCAAAAGTCTTGATTGCAGATGAACCGACAACGGCGCTTGATGTCACGATTCAAGCGCAAATAATTGAGTTGATGTTAAAGCTTAATCGGGAAACAAAGACAGCCATTATGATGATCACCCATGATCTTGGGGTTGTCGCTCAAATGTGCCATAGAATTGTTGTCATGTATGCCGGAAAAATTGTCGAAGAAGGGTTTATCAGAGATATATTTAAGAATCCAAAGCATCCCTATACCCAAGGCCTTATTCGTTCCGTTCCAGATATGAGAAATAGGAAGGAACGCCTTTATTCCATTAAAGGAAGCGTACCAAAGCCCGGCACAATCAAAACCGGATGTCTATTTGCCCCGCGCTGCGAATATGTTACGAGGCGATGCACCGAGGAAGAACCTCATTTGATCAAAGATCATGATAATAAGCATAGCGTACGCTGCTGGCTGTATCAAGAACAGTAGGGGGAATAGTGTATGGGCGAGCCTCTGTTAACGGTAGAAAACCTGAAAAAACATTTTCCGATTGAAAGCGGTATTTTTGGAAGGGCGGCCGGGCACATCAAGGCCGTTGATGGTGTCAGTTTTACTGTCCATGAAGGGGAAACGCTTGGACTTGTTGGCGAAAGCGGCTGTGGGAAGTCGACAACAGGCCGAATGATTTTAAGATTAATCGAACCTACCGACGGACGAATCGTTTTTGCCGGCAAAGAGATGACCAAGCTTCCGAAACGGGAGCTAAGAGAGATCAGAAAAGACATTCAAATGATTTTTCAGGACCCTTTCGCATCATTAAATCCCCGCCATACAGTTGAAAGAATCATAGAAGAGCCAATGATTGTTCATAAGCTTGGCGGCAAAAAAGAAAGAAAGCGCCGAGTAAAAGAACTTCTGGAAGTTGTCGGTCTGGATAGTTATCATGCCAAACGTTACCCGCACCAGTTCAGCGGCGGGCAAAGGCAAAGAATTGGCATTGCCCGGGCACTCGCGGTCAATCCTAAGCTCATTATAGCTGATGAACCTGTATCAGCGCTCGATGTATCCGTTCAATCACAAGTATTAAATCTTCTTTCTGATTTGCAAGAGCAATTTTCATTAACTTTTTTATTTATTGCCCATGACTTGAGTGTTGTTCATCACTTCAGCGACCGTGTTGGCGTTATGTATTTAGGTCAAATTGTTGAATTGGCAGCGAGCGATCAACTGTATGATGACCCAAAGCACCCATATACTCAAGCATTGCTGTCAGCGGTGCCGGTTCCGGATCCAGATTCAGAAAAAGAAAAAATGATTTTATCCGGTGATGTGCCAAGCCCGGCTGATCCGCCTAAAGGCTGTGTGTTTCATAATCGTTGTCCAATGGCGATGGATAAATGCAAAGCCGTCAAACCAAAGCTGGCAGCGATTGACGACGGGCGGCTGGCTGCCTGTCATTTATATCATTAGTTTAAAGGGGGATTTACATGAAGAAGTTATTGGCAGCGGCTGTTTCAATCGTTTTTATATTATCAATCGCTTTATCAGGATGTTCATCGGGATCAAGTGAAAAAACGTCAAGCAGCAATAAGCAAGATACGCTTGTCTATGGACGCGGCGCTGATACAACATCGCTTGATCCGGCGGTCGTTACTGATGGTGAATCTTTTAAAGTCACGAAAAATATCTATGATACGCTTGTCGACTATAAAGGACAGACGACAAATGCTGCCCCGGGACTTGCTGAAAGCTGGGATGTGTCTCCTGATGGGTTAACGTATACGTTTCATTTGCGAAAAGGGGTTAAATTCCAAGACGGCACTGATTTTAATGCCGAAGCCGTAGTCTATAACTTTGATCGTTGGATGAATAGCCACGATGCCGGGAAGTTTGCTTATTATGCTTCGATGTTCGGCGGCTTTAAAGGAGATAAAGGCCATGTTATTGACAGTGTAACAGCAAAAAATAACAACACCGTCATTTTTAAATTAAAACATCCTTCCGCACCGTTTTTAAAGGACTTGGCCATGCCGCCTTTTGCTATTGCCAGCCCAACCGCCCTTAAGAAATACGGCGCTGATTACGGCAAGAAAGCGGCTGTCGGTACAGGGCCGTTTAAATTTAAAAGCTGGCAGGAAAAAGATTCTATTACTCTAGAAAAAAATAATAACTATTGGAAAACGGGCGAACCGAAGCTTAACCGTCTTATTTTTAAAGTCATTCCTGATAATTCGGCTCGTCTAAATGCCTTAAAGAATGGTGAAATCGACTTAATGGACGGCGTCAATCCAAGCGATGCAGCGGACTTGAAGAATAACCAAAATATTAAGGAATACAAACGTCCGCCAATGAACGTTGCTTACCTTGGATTCAATGTAGAAAAGAAACCGTTTAATAACAAAAAGGTTCGCCAGGCGTTAAATGATGCTGTAGATAAAAAGGCGATCATTAAGGGGTTCTTTGCAGGAAATGCCAAACCTGCAACTAACCCAATGCCGTCAAGCATCGAAGGTTATAACAATGATATTAAGCCTTACGATTTTGATTTAAAAAAGGCTAAAAAGCTATTGGCTGAAGCTGGTTACCCGCATGGTTTTAAAACAGAACTGTGGACAATGACAAACCCTAGGGACTACATGCCGGCACCGGAGAAAACTGCCGAAGCCATCCAAGCTGACTTTAAGAAAATCGGCGTTGACGCCAAGATTGTTAATATGGAATGGTCAACTTATCTAGATAAGGTTCAAAAAGGCGAAGCGCCGATGTTTATTATAGGATGGACCGGCGATAACGGCGATCCTGATAACTTTTTGTATACGCTCCTCGATAAAGACGCCATCGGCAGCAATAACTACTCTCGTTATGCCAATGAAGAAGTTCATAAATTAAACATTGAAGCCCAATCAGAAACGAATAAGGCTAAGCGGGATGAACTCTATAAAAAGGTTCAATCCATTGTTCACGATGATGCCCCGTGGGTTCCGCTCGTCTATGCTGAACCGGTGCTTTTAGGAAAACCTAATCTAGAAAATTTCAAACCGCACCCAACCGGAACTGACAAATTTGATGACGTTTATTTTAAATAATGGCATTGTCTGTCCCTGTGAATTGCGGATAACTTTTTTTTCAATATGTTAAAGAGGGGCTGTCCAAAAAGTCAGTATAACTGACTTTTTGGCGCCCCTTTTTCATTTTTTTATTAAAAAAAGTACACAAAAAAACCGTCCGATCTTTT
>NZ_JAFBER010000042.1 GCF_016908855.1 Scopulibacillus daqui
CTTGTTTCGGGACAATTCAAGTGTAAAGGATTAAGGAGCTTGCGTGTATTTTTTTGTTTTAATTTTTCTCATACCCCAACAAATATTGTAGAGCCACAAATTATTGTAGAGCCTAAAATTTCAGACAAATAAAAAAAGCCAATCCGCCTATGCAAATTGCCTTGTGTCATTGATCTATTAGAATTAAATGCGGGTGAAGGGACTTGAACCCCCACGTCCGTAAAGGACACTAGACCCTGAATCTAGCGCGTCTGCCATTCCGCCACACCCGCACGATAGGCTATGGAGAACCAGACACATGATAATAAAAAAGATGAGCCATGGAGGATTCGAACCTCCGACCCTCTGATTAAAAGTCAGATGCTCTACCGACTGAGCTAATGGCTCAAAATGGTGGAGGGAGAAGGATTCGAACCTTCGAACCCGTAGGGAGCGGATTTACAGTCCGCCGCGTTTGGCCACTTCGCTATCCCTCCAGACCGAATAATGTATATCATCATTAGTGTCGCTTGACAAACAACAATCATTTGTTTTATAAATAAAAAATGCCGGCCAGAGGACTTGAACCCCCAACCTACTGATTACAAGTCAGTTGCTCTACCAATTGAGCTAGACCGGCGCGATGGTGGAGGATACAGGGCTCGAACCTGTGACCCCCTGCTTGTAAGGCAGATGCTCTCCCAGCTGAGCTAATCCTCCGATATGTATGGTGACCCGTACGGGATTCGAACCCGTGTTACCGCCGTGAAAGGGCGGTGTCTTAACCACTTGACCAACGGGCCATCGTTTGTTTCTCTCTCAATCGACATTTATTATTATATATAGTCATTCATCGTTTGTAAAGGGGAAAATAAAAACTTTTATTTTCTGAATACTTAATGACCCTTTCCCCATTTTAGGCTGCTATTTATTTTTCCAATTGTCATCCTTATTATCTTTGCTGTACTTATTTTTAAACCATTTTTCAATCGGGAAAGGAAGCAAACGAAGATACTGTACGGTAATGACAGCCGGAAGAATGTAACCTATAGCCGCTTCTAATATAGCAATACCTCTGGACCACCCAAAAGGCGTAATATCTCCGTATCCGACAGATAATAAGGTAATGGCGCTAAAATACAGTGCTCTGGTTCCCTTATCTACCCAATAAGGCATATCCGTTATTGCTGTATGATGCTCAACAATTTGTCCAAGGTTAAGAACGTCTAATATTAAGTAGATAACGGTGAAAGTCACAATAATATTTATACATAATATAAATAAAGCCAATGAATGATAAAACAGTCCATGTCTATCCATAGCATTAACCCCTTTGTACATGCTATGCATCAGGCCATGGAAATATTTAATGAAAACAGAGGTCCGTATAAAGACCTCTGTAACCCGTGAAAACGCTTGGAGCAAAGCCCCTGGATTTTGCCAATTAACGGTTAGGAAAAAGCTCCTTTTGGCGCCACATTTGACCCATGCGTTGTCTTACCGCATTAGTCATTCTGTTATTAGGCTTCAACATTTGATAAGCAACAGCGCCAATTCCGACCGAAGCTAATAACGGCATCCAATTCGTTCTCTGATCCAACGTTATCACCACTTTTTTTAAATATTGTTCACCTTTTAGCGAACAATACTATATTCCCCTCAAAGAATTCTCTTCATGTAAGTTAATCTTTACCATCAAAATATTTTGCCCCAGTACATCGCTCTTTTATGCTATAAGGCTTCTCGTAGAAAAGCAGCCATATTATTGATTTTTATGTATGAATAATATTAAATCAGCGTTCTTAAGCTATAGAGGCAGCATTTATTTATGAGTCAAATGTCTGACGATAAGCGACGCGTAATTTTTGGCTCCCTTAGGATTTAGATGAACACCATCAGGAGAGAAATACGAATTTTTTCCGGCGCTCGCAGCGTACCAATCGACAAGAGTCGTATTTGGGAATTCTGACGCTACTTCTTTCAGCGTTGAGTTAACTACCTTCTCCCATGGCCGGGGAACACGAGTATTGACTAATACAATTTTCTTGTCTTTTCCAATTGTATCGAGTAATGATGTTAACTGTTTTTTTGTAAAAGGGCCGTTCGTTCCTAATTCAATGACCACGCAGTTGCCAAGTTTTCCTTTGGATTTAAGGCCTTTGATTACTCCCGACGCTTCTGACATTTGCCGGCCGATACGGGCATCAACCGTGATACCAGGTAAGAGCTTATTGAGATAAGGAGCGGCATCAACTAATACAGAGTCTCCAATTGCAGTAATATCTTGGCCTGAGTAGGATGCGGACGCCGGCTGCTTTTTTTCTTTTACTGGTCCGGGACTTTCATCTTGCTTTTTCGGCTGATTTTTCTTATTGGCATCAGAGTCATGCTCTATACCCTTTTTCTCGCTTGATTTATCAAAGCGCTTATCTGAATCTATTTCAGTGGACTTGGTTATTTTAACTGATTTATCATTTGATTTGACTAAGGCATGTTCTTGAACTGACTCGGCAGGAACAATGGGACTCATGCCAACGCAAAATACCGCAATCAGCAGCAATGTGAATCCCAAAACGGCTCGCCTTTTCATTGATAATTGGCTCCACCGATATTCTTTGTTGCGCACTTTGCTGACCATCTTCTTGATTGCGCCGTGACGGATAGGATTCTCGATGTATTTCCAAGACAAAGCGGCAATCCCGATGCTGGCAGCTATTTGAATAACCTCTCGAAGTATATTAGGTTCACCGGTATCAACGGTTGGGCTTGTTAAAATGATGACAGGGTAATGCCATAGATAAATGCCATATGAACGTTCGCCAAGCCAACGAAGCGGACCCCATCCTAAAATTTTCCCGATAAGGCTGGCTGGATGAGCGAGTACAGCAACCAGCATTGCAGAAAATAGAGATAATAGCACCATCCCGCCGCGATAGAGAAAAGAATCATATTGGTTCGTCAAACCAACCATTAAGAGAACGCCTATAAGACCTGTAGTTCCCAATAAATCGAGCATAAGGCGGGCTTTCTCAGGCACTTGAACGGAGTGTTTTCGGCTTGGCCATAACAAGGCAAGCCCAGCGCCAATAAGCATGGAAAAAACTCTTGTATCTGTACCGTAATAGACGCGGCTGGGGTCAGTTCCCGGCTGATAAATGAAATCCATCGCCAATGCGGATACCGCAGCGCCTGCAAGAACAAGTCCAACAAGTATTCTCTTACGCGGTATATATCGAATACCAAGATAAAGCAAAATCGGCCAAATCAAATAGAATTGTTCTTCAACTGCCAGAGACCAAAGGTTGCCAATGGGAGAAGGCGGTCCAAAGCTTTCAAAATATGAAACATGGTGAAAGATATTCCACCAATTACTGACGTATAATATCGATGCAACGACATCGCCTCGCAACTTGCCGAGATAAGATCTATCAAAGATTGTAACCCAAGCGACAACGATAACAATCATGATAAGAAGAGCTGGAAGCAATCTGCGTACTCGGCTGATCCAGAAATCTTTTAAATCAAGGCGTTGACTGTGATCCCATTTTGTAATTAACAGATCTGTAATAAGATAACCGGACAGCACGAAGAACACGCCAACACCTAAAAGTCCGCCGGGCGCCCAGCTCAAATTGAGATGATAAGCGATAACGGCAAGTACCGCTAAAGCCCGCAAACCATCTAGCCCCGGCATGTAGCGTCCTTTTCCTTTCAACGGCTTTGGCATATTTTATTTATCATCCCTTCTATATGAATCTATGATGCTTTTTTGTTTGTGTATCAGGGATGCGCCCCCTTAATTCCTCTTTGTCTATCAACTCCCCTTTATGACTATAAAAATGAAATCTATCTAATAGATTTAATAGGCGAAGCCACAAAAAAAGAATGATTTCATAGCTTTATCGTGAAAATCCAAAAGCGATTTCTAATTCGTTAAAAGCCTCACCCACTCAGTAAATAACGCTATATATGTACCAGTTGTTACAATAAATACTTATTTGTTACAAATATGTTTCACAGAGATTACAAAACACTATTATTTTAACACTTATTCTAAAAATAACAAACAAAATATAAGAAAATCATGTTTTTAGATCAAAAAAAGCGAGACAATAGATGATTGAGACCCTGCCAATCTTTTATACCCCCCTCCTTTTCAAGAATTTTAAAACAGATCCGAAAGATTATATTGACTATCTTGGAAAATATATCTATTATATAAAAGTAATCATATTTTAACAAAAAAGGGGTGATATTGATTTGATTGGCAGTATAAGTTAATTGTATTGGTTTCGATATTTTAATGATACTTATTGGGATGCATTCAACAAATGCTTTTTTCTTAGCAAATCACAAAGAAAACAGATACACAACACCTATTTTAATCTAATTCGAAATTGGAGGGGATTAAATGTCCATTACCTTACGTAAACCAAAGTTATTTGTCGTCTTATTATCATTAATACTAGCCACATCAGTCGCATTGGCTTCATTTGGCCATTCCGCAAGCGCTGCTGAACCATCAACAGGCGATAAGATTGCAAAATTCGCTAAATCTTTAGAAGGAAAACCATATAAGTATGGCGGAAACACACCAGAAGGTTTCGATGCTTCCGGATTTACGCAATATGTATTTAAAAATGATGCAAAAGTGACGCTGCCAAGAACGATTGCTGATCAATATAAACAAGGCACTACTGTTTCACAAAAAGATTTAAAAGCTGGGGATTTAGTCTTTTTCCAAGAGGGGAATAGCAAGAGTCCAACGTTTGTAGGTATTTATATGGGAGATCAAAAGTTTATTGCCGCAACATTAAAAGGCGTTAAAGTGCAATCTTTAACAGCGAATTACTGGAAAAATGCTTATATGACATCAAAACGAATTGTAAAATAATCGAACATTTTGGTTAATATATCATCTGTGTTGGGGGCAGGAGTAACAGCTTCTGCTCCTTTTTGTATCGCCAAGCAGGGCAACAATGTTTTCTTCGAGTTATAAGGTGATAAGCTCCCTCAACTTCTTCAGCCTTTGTTATCGTCACATTTTCTAAACCAGCGTAAAATCATGTTAAAATGCATTTACACACGCAACCCCTATCCTTCTCTTGTTTTTGGCAATTAAGGATAAGGTTTGCGTGTATTTTTTTAATTTTTCCCGTCCCGAAATATCCTTGATCTTTAAAAACCCGATATGGTCAAATAAATTCATGATATGACTAATGAGGGGGAGTCCATTGAGGAAGTAAATTATCTAACTTTAAACATGGGTAAAAAAAACAGATTAAAGAGCAATATGAAAACAATAGAATCTATGGTTATCCCCATATAATCTATATGACTATTTGGATGACCTATGTTTCTTAACCAATTGATAATGATAAAAATGAGTGGAATGATAATTATAGACAATATAGACATCCATATTTTTTTCTTCATATTAGCCACCCTCCTTTTTTAGTGTCCAACGCATTTAGCTGATTTATAAGCCAGCCATCCAGCTAGGACATAAGGGCTTCGTTTGGCGCCTTTTTTAATGATAAGTCTTGCTAACCTTATCCAGTCTTTCTTTTTTATTGCTGATGAAAGGATTGCTGTATCTTTAATAAAATCAAACTCATTCAGTATTTGATCCTTCATACAAACAAACCAACTTCTTGGTTCAATTGCATGATTCAAATTACGAACTTCTTCACCATTCCAATAAGCAATAACTTGTTTAACACCATTAATATCTTCATTAGATAAACCCCTATTTCTTAAATTATCTTCTTTTATATAAAATTTACCATTTTTTATATATATACTTTTCATAAACACATACTCTAAATCATCGGCTAACTTATCTACTTGCTGATCATCTACATCTTTTTCTTGAGGGTTCATTGCTTTCGCATCTGCAAGAGGTACTAAAAGTGTAAATATTAGCACAACTGAAAACAAAACTGTTAAATGCTTTTTCATACAATCAGTTCCTCCTTATTAATGACATTTTAATAATCAATATTACCTATTTAATGTTGTGATGGATATTTCTTATTTAATCCATTTCCAAATCTAGGTTAATTAACAATCCGGGGTTCTCATATTAAAAAATGGATATCACACATAAGATAAATATTAAAAAGGAGAGCGTTTCGATCTAATAATCTATACCGAAACTGGTTATCAGAGTAGGTTTTGGTTATTTGCTTTTGGTTAAAAAAGCTTTTAGCACAATAAGGGGCGATTAGTTAAAGAACCTTAAATTTCAGTTCTATCCAAAGGAGCTTTTCTTTGATGCGGATCAAAAGGTTGATGACATAACACCTTCTTTGTTTTGTTTCATTTTGTTACTTTGACTCCATTCATCACCACCCTTAAATGTTTCGTTTCGTTACATTGATTATAGTATCGTTATGTCACATGGTCAACCTATTTTATTAAAAAAAGTTTCATTTTGTTACTTATCGTTTTAAGTAACATACCGTTACTGTAAAATTAGTAAGGGAGGTGTTATCTATATTATCAGAACGATTAAAACAGCTTAGAAAAGAAAAGAAAAAAACACAGCAAGATATAGCTGATTACTTAGGTATAACCAGACCTGCATATACAGCTTATGAACGAGGATATCGACAACCTGACTATAAAACATTAGAGAAACTCGCTGATTGTTACGATGTTTCAACTGATTACCTATTAGGTCGCATAGATAACCCAAAAGGTATTCAAATCCAACCCGGACGCGGCAAAGACAACCTCTTTTTCTGGAACCTTGAAGACCTTGACGAAGAGGATATTCAACATGTGAAGGAAACCATTGAGTTTTTAAGAAAAAGAGCAAGGAAGAAAAAAGAGGATAACAATAAATAAACGTACATTTTCCCGAAACACAAAAAGCACGGGATTTATTTTCCCGTGCAATTACAAATTGAAATTAATAAGTGACTTGAAAGGCTTAGCAACAAGTTATACAAAAAGTTGATGCTGTCACAATATGTGGTTACTTCAGGATTTATAGTTACAGCCGGCGGCGCCACATTGGTGAAGATAACATGCAAATGACGGAGCTTTGGTATTTTAGTTATCAATTCTTGCATCTTTATAGATTTTCTTTCATGGATATCTAAAAAAAATCATCAGAAAAATTGTGGTATCTGGTTAGAAGAGCTTTTATGAGAGGACACATCAGAGTTTTTTCATCAAAAAAGCGGGGTATCGGAAATCCGATAAACCCCGCCACAGCAGTCTTTTTTTACAGAGCTTCCAACAGGACTTGAACCTGCGACCCCTTCCTTACCATGGAAGTGCTCTACCGACTGAGCTATGGAAGCATTGGCTCCACAGGCAGGATTCGAACCTGCGACCGATCGGTTAACAGCCGATTGCTCTACCACTGAGCTACTGTGGAATATATTAAAAATTAATTCTGACATTTATATTAATGAAAGTTATGCCTGGCGGCGTCCTACTCTCACAGGGGGAAGCCCCCAATTACCATCGGCGCTGAAGAGCTTAACGACCGTGTTCGGGATGGGAACGGGTGT
>NZ_JAFBER010000043.1 GCF_016908855.1 Scopulibacillus daqui
GAGTACCTCATACTCTTATTACACAGCCGGTCTGAAAATAGATCAACCCACCTTAAAAATTTAAAATTAGTGTCTTGACAATGGGGTCCACCTTAATATGCCGTATGTTATAGATCTAGACTATAAGCTACTAAAAATAATCCTTGTAGTGTTCACCGCACACGGGATTATTTCTTTTTTGTTTTAAAAATTTTCATAAAAAGGTGATGTTAGACTCAAAAGTAGACACAGATTATAATAGTAACTAATAATAATGAGGTGTCTACAATGAGAAAAAAATTTGATAAAGAATTTAAGAAAAGCACCGTGCAAATGATGATCGATCAAAACAAATCGGCTGCACAAACGGCTAGAGAATTAGATATTAGTCCAAATACAATTCATAATTGGAAAAAGAAATATGAACAAGAATTTATTACTAAATATTTACCGCAATTGCCAAAGACGACCTTGAAAGAAAAGGAACACCCATTTCACAAAAAACAGTCACGAGAATCATGAAAAAAGAAGGTCTACGTTCAAGGACAGTTAAAAAGTATAAAGCGACCACAAACTCAAAACACTCGCTTCCAGTTTATAGAAATTCTATTTATCTAACAAAATACGAAACTAGAAAAAGAAATATTTGAGTACCTTGAGGTGTTCTATAATTCAAAAAGAATTCACTCTGCAAATGGGTATTACTCACCTCTGAATACGAACATATGTACCTTAAGCAGTTTGTGGGTTAAACGAAAAAGACATTAAAATTCCTCTTCATCCAGTACAGAAATTTTTTCTGTACTGGATGAAGAGGCCACCAAGCGATAGCGCGGTAGTGAAAAACAATATAAATTTGTGTCTACTTTATTGACATAACACCATACGCTTTTCGTATTAAATATTCACCTGATTTCGATATGTCTCTGATTAATCGGTTAAATCTGCCAATTAACTAAAAAGGGACTTATGAAATAAAATCCATTTTGGAAGAAACAAAAAATACTGATTTAAAACTGCAATCGGCGCAAATTTTTAATCGGGGGTTAATGTGTAGTACAATAACAATTGTTATCTTTTAATGGCTTTAAATCAACTTTATAAAATCCTATACGGCTTAGACACCCGTTCACAAAAATAAAGTTTGATTTAGATATTTAATAAGAGGAGTTGTTCAATATGTTTAACAATGATAATCATTATTTTAACCGTAACCGCAAACATACAAATAGGCTGATTCATTCAAAGTCGCCTTATCTTTTGCAACATGCTCATCAACCGGTTGACTGGTATGAATGGTCACCTGAGGCATTTCAAAAAGCTCAAAGGGAGGGCAAACCTGTCTTTGTGTCTATCGGCTATTCCTAGTTATGGATAGGTGAAAAACTCCACTTGCCACTGGTGTCACGTTATGGCCCATGAATCTTTTGAAGACGAAGAAGTCGCGGCGATTCTTAATGAATCATACATATCAATTAAGGTCGATAGAGAGGAAAGGCCTGATATAGATGCAATTTACATGACGGTTTGTCAAGCCTTAACAGGACAAGGCGGATGGCCGCTTAATGTTTTTTTAACACCTGATCAGAAACCGTTTTATGCCGGCACTTATTTTCCGAAAGAAAGCATGTACGGGCGTCCGGGATTTAAAGATGTTTTATTATCTCTTAAACAGCAATATTATGATAATCCGGAGAAAATGACAGAAATCAGTTCGCAGATTGTTAGAACGCTGTCGGAACAACCAAGAAGTGAAACGCCTATATCAGAAGGGATTCTTGACAAGTGTTTTGAACATTTTTCACAAACCTTTGATCCGAGGTTTGGCGGATTTGGCCAAGCGCCGAAATTTCCTTCCCCGCATCAATTAATGTATTTATTAAGATATCATCGCTGGAAGGAAGACGATGAAGCGATGGAGATGGTGATCAGAACGCTTGATTCCATGGCGGACGGCGGCATTTATGATCACATCGGCGGCGGCTTTTCGAGATATTCGGTTGATGAAAAATGGCTGGTTCCCCATTTTGAGAAAATGCTCTATGACCAAGCGCTTCTGATGATGGCTTATACAGAAGCTTATCAAGTTGCCGGCAGTAACAGATATCAAAGGATTGTCGAAGAGATTTACGAGTATGTGACGCGTGAACTTAAAGATAGTCAAGGCGGCTTTTATTGTGCGGAAGATGCTGATTCTGAAGGTGTTGAAGGCAAGTATTATCTTTGGGATAAGCAAGAAATTATTGATATTCTTGGTGATGACAGCGGAGAGCTTTTTTGCGATGCCTATGGAATCACAGACGAAGGAAATTTTGAAGGGCGTAATATTCCTAACTTAATCAATACGTCATTAATTCCGCTGGCTGAGCGTTATCAAATGGAAGCCGGCCAATTGAAAACACAATTAAATAATGCGAAAAGCAAGCTTCTTGAACATAGAAGCAAACGCGTTCATCCACATAAAGATGATAAAATTTTAACCTCATGGAACGGGCTCATGATTGCCGCTTTAGCTAAAGCTGCCCGGGTGTTTAACAATGAGTCATACTTATTAACTGCTGAAAAAGCCTTTTCTTTTATTGAAGAGCATATGATTAAGGACGGCCATTTGATGGCTAGATACCGTGACGGAGATGTGAAATTTAAAGGTTATCTTGATGATTACGCCTTTTTCATATGGGCTTGCGATGCTCTTTATGAAGCCACTTATGATTTTGGCTATTTAGAAAAAATGAAGCAGTGGACAGATCATATGCTGTCCAACTTCTGGGATGAAAAAAATGATGGCTTCTACCTTTACAGCAAAGATGCTGATGAACTTATTTTAAGACCGAAAGAAGTATACGATGGTGCAATTCCTTCTGGAAACAGTGTCGCGGCTTTAATGTTAATGAAGCTGTCTCGAAGGCTGGGCGAAACTGGTTATGAAACTTACGCCAACCGGCTGCTGGCTGCTTTTTCGAACCGGATCAATGCTTATCCAATGGGCTATGCGCAGTTTTTAACGGCTCATTTATTTATCCAATCGCAGCCGAAAGAGCTCGTCATATTTAAAGGGAAAGATGAAGAAGCGTATCATCAAGCCTTGCGAAAACTCAACAGTATGCTGCTTCCTGAAGTTGTGATCACCGCAGGAGAGGCTGAACAGTTAAAAGAAGACATTGCTTTTCTTAAAGACTATAAGACGATTGATGGACGAACCACCTATTTTCTTTGTCGGCAATTTCAATGCGAACAGCCTGCAACAGATTTTCAATCCATATATGAGAAACTAAAATAACTTGATTTAAACGAAGGGGATAGGAATGAAAGTCAGGCAAACAATGTCAGACCTTATTTCACACTTAAAAACAAACGAAAATATTGTTCATTGGCATACAATTCCCGAGCGCAAAGCTCTTACGGCGCCGTTTCCTGACGAAATGGACGAGCGGCTGATTAATGCTCTAAGAGAAAGAGGCATTGAATCATTGTATTGTCATCAGACAGAAGCCTTTAAGACTGCGCAAAGCGGGAAAGATTTTGTCGCTGTTACGCCGACCGCTTCAGGAAAGACTTTTTGTTACAACTTACCTGTTCTGCAAGGATTATTAGAAGACAATACGAGAAGAGCTTTGTATATGTTTCCAACCAAGGCGCTTGCGCAAGACCAAAAAAGCGAAATGAACGAAATGATCGATGAAATGGGTGTGTCTCTAAAAAGTTATACTTATGATGGAGATACACCAAGCCAAATCAGGCATAAAATCCGCCAAGCCGGGCAAATCGTGATTACAAACCCTGATATGCTTCATTCGGCTATTTTGCCTCATCATACAAAGTGGGTATCGTTATTCGAAAATCTTCATTATATTATCATCGATGAATTGCATACGTATCGCGGGGTTTTTGGCAGCCATGTAGCGAATGTGATCCGCCGGTTGAAACGGATTTGCCAATATTACGGCAGTCATCCTGTTTTTATTTGCACGTCAGCAACAATCGCTAACCCAAAAGAACACGCTGAGGCATTAACTGGGAGAAAGATGCACTTAATTGATCGGAACGGCGCTCCATCTGTCAGAAAACATTTTGCTTTTTACAACCCTCCTATTGTAAATAAGCCTTTAAATGTTAGACGAAGCGCGACCCTTGAGGTAAAGGAATTGGCTAAAGACTTTTTAAAGAATGATATTCAAACGATTGTATTTGCCAGAAGCCGTGTCAGGGTTGAGTTATTATTAAGCTATTTACAATCTATCAATACAGGGCGCGCGGAAAGATCGAAAATCCGCGCTTACCGCGGAGGCTATTTGCCTTCAGAACGGCGCAGTATAGAAAAAGGGCTGCGAAACGGCGAGATAATGGGTGTTGTCAGTACGAATGCGTTAGAGTTAGGCGTTGATATCGGACAGCTTCAAGTATGTATTATGACAGGCTATCCCGGTTCTGTCGCGAGCACTTGGCAGCAGGCAGGGCGTGCGGGAAGGCGGCAGGACGAAGCGGTTATCCTGCTGGTTGCTTCATCGAGTCCATTGGATCAATATATTATACAGCATCCGGATTATTTCTTTGAGCGGAATCCTGAAGAAGCGCGCATTAACCCAGACAATTTGATTATACTTGTCGATCATATTAAATGCGCAGCGTATGAATTGCCGTTTCGGGAAGATGAGACATTTGACGGGATTGAAATTGAAGATATTTGCACCTTTTTAAGTGATGAAGATGTCTTGCACTTTCAATCGGGCAAATGGTTTTGGATGAATGATGCTTTCCCGGCAACGAATATCAGCCTTCGTTCAGCTTCGCAGGAAAATGTCGTCATCATAGATCAAACCGAGCAGGCAAATGTCAAGGTTATCGGAGAGATGGATCGTTTCAGCGCCATGACGATGCTTCATGAGGAAGCGATCTATTTGCATCAAGGGGAGCAATATCAAGTTGAAAAGCTTGATTGGCCAGAGAAAAAGGCTTATGTCCGGCAAGTAGATGTCAATTATTATACAGATGCTCATTTGGCTGTTCAGATGGATGTTTTGGAAATTGATAAAATAAGGCAACAGGATGGCGAACGGTTTGAAACGGCTTTTGGCGAGGTTACGGTCAGAGCGATGGCGACATTGTTTAAGAAAATCCGTTTTGAAACGCATGAGAATATTGGCTGGGGACCGATTCGATTACCGGAAGAAGAAATGCATACAAACGCGGCGTGGATCAGCTTCTCGAATGACATGATACAGGAATATGGGAAGGAAGCCTTTGAACAAGCATTGCTCGGCATCAGCCATATTTTAAAGCATGCGGCACCGCTTTTTGTCATGTGTGATCCTGTCGATTTGCAGGTTGTGCCAAAAATAAAGGCACCGCATAATGAAAAGCCGACCATCTTTGTTTATGATAAATATCCCGGCGGCATTGGGTTAAGTGAGAAATTATATGATATGATGCCGGAAATGCTCAATGAAGTAAAAGTTATGATTGAACGCTGTCCTTGCGAATCAGGATGTCCGTCTTGCATCGGCACCATGGACAGCGGCGAAATCATGAATAAAAGGGTCATTGTGTCTCTTTTAACAGCAATGAAGGGTGAAGGCTTGTGTCATTAAAAAAGCAATTAGCAAGATATAAAAAGCACCTTAGCCGGGAAGAGGCCGACCAAAAGAGTGAGAGCAGCGCCCGGCCCTTAGATGCCAATGACCGTTATCAGAAGGAATTAGAATCAGCTGCAGAGCGCCTTAATGCGAAGATAAGGACGTTCGACGATCAGTTTGTATTAATTAGAACGGAAACGTTTGATTTGAACGAGAGTCACGGTCCCTATTCATTTGGAGAATTAGGGGATGTCCTTTGTGATTGGCAAAAATCGAACATGAGCCATCCTTTGTCTTCCGCCGGCAGAAAAATAGGCGACTTATTGTTTTTTGATACGGAAACAACAGGGCTTGGCGCTGGGGCCGGGCATATGATATTTCTGATCGGCACGGCAAGGATAACTGATGATAAATTAGTTCTAAAGCAGTATTTTTTGCCGGGCCCGGGACATGAAGCGGCTTTTTATTATTATTTTTTATTAGATTGTCCCGATCTTAAAAATCTCGTCACATACAATGGAAAAGCATTTGATTGGCCCAGAGTGAAAACACGACATCAGTTTGTCAAAGAGCGTGTGCCTGCGCTTCCCGCTTTTGGACACTTCGATTTATTGCATGCGTCAAGGCGGCTGTGGAAGGATCAATTGTCTTCGGTTCGGCTCGAGGCGATTGAACAGAATATATTAAATATCAAACGGCAGGATGATGTCCCAGGGCATATGGCGCCGTTTTTATACTTTCAATTTTTAAAGCAGCCCAAGGCTTCGCTCATTGAAGGGGTTCTCAAACATAATGCGGATGATATTAAAACGCTGGTAACACTCTATATCCACTTATCAAAGAAAATTTTGCACTTTAACAGTTCAGGCATTCACGATTATGAAGTGTATCAAATCGGCAAGTGGCATCGTTATATTGGCAATGACCGCCAAGCCATTTTAGTATTTGAAAGCCTTCTTCATACAAAGACATTATATGCCAAAAAAGCAATGAAAGAGCTGGCAGCCCTTTATAAAAGGGTTGGGCGGAATGATGAATCCTTGTCGCTGTATGAAGCGCTGGCAGAAGAAGATATGGACCCGGATATATGCATTGAAGCGGCTAAATTATTAGAACATCAATATAAAGATATAGAAAAAGCCATCAGCTATACCGAATTAGCTTTAAAACGCTTAGAATACAAAAACACGATATTAAAAACAAAATTGAACCAAGAAAAGCAAGCAATCACCAAAAGATACAACCGTTTAATAAAGAAAACTTGCCGATTGGCGAGCCGAGAGGCGAAGACAGAGGCTTAGTTGCCCTTATACTTAGATCCTTCAATTGGCTGCAACGTCGAGAAGGCTCCAGGTCAGCCAATTGATCATACTAACGTATAAAGAAAACTTGCCGATTGGCGAGCCGGGAGGCGAAGACAGAGGCTTAGTTGCCCTTATACTTAGCA
>NZ_JAFBER010000044.1 GCF_016908855.1 Scopulibacillus daqui
AACCAATCTCTCAGCCTGACAAACAAGATTGTCAAAAAAGCAGGCGACATCCGTCTCCCGCAGGTTTTACAACCGGAATTCGCGGGAATAGGGAAGATGGAAACGACTGTCGGAGATGTAGTTAAGAGTGCCAAAGATACGATGATGAAGGCTGTTGGTAGAGAAGGCGGCGGGAGTACTTCGATTGATTTTAAAGCTAAGAGTATAAATAAAAGCAAAAACCTTTATAGGGGAGATAGCTTATTACATTCTTCTAAAAGACCGAATGGAATAGGTAAGCCGTATATTTCAAGTTCGGGGAATTTAGTTCCGGCAAGTAAGGATGGTTTATATAAAGGTAGGCAAGTAACTGTTACGGAGCATATTCTTGGTGGTTATAGAAAAGGGGCTAAGTCAAATAGTCCTTATATTAGTTTTACTAATAATAAATTTGTGGTTAAGAGTTATGGGGATAACTCAATCGAATTAAATATTGCTGCACTCAGAAAAGCAATACGATCTGGAGATGTAAAAGACATTGTAGTCCTTTCTCCAAAACAAGTTCAAAAGTTGATAGAAAGAGACAGGATGACTTCTGATTTTTGGAAGAAGAGGGCTTATAACTGGACTAAAAGGGATAGAGAATATTTGATAAAAGGTGAAATTCCTAGTCGTTTCATAAAAATTTTGCCCAAGAAGGAGTGATTATTGTGAAGTTATACTTCTTAAATGAATGTTTAGGAGAAATAGAAAATGTTAGTGTTGAAGGTATGTGGATGAATGGGAGGCTTATTTCTAATAAGAACATAGAAAAATTTCAAGACTTTTTTGAAGGTCTAACTGATGAAGAAAACGATTTTATTGAAGAGAATTATAACCAAGAATGGTTAGATGATAGAAACTGGTTTATTATAGATAATGAAAACAAAAAAAGGGGAATATACATTCCGGCAGTTTATTCCGATGGGGATATTAACTGGAGATGGAGAAATTAATATAAAATTGTAATTATAATATACTTAAAATAATCTTGCAACGTATACGAAAAATATTCTCTTTATATTTTTCGTTCATAAGCTTTTATCTTATCTTGGGCAGTATTTAACCTTGATAGATAAGTAGTAAGTGTATAAAGATGGGAAGAGTAATCATGTCGCAATGGAAAGATTTGTTGAAAAAATAGAAAAAAACGAAGAAGAATTTGGAAGTCTCCTTAGACATCCAGCATCAGATTCAGAAATTATAAAAATAAATCAAAATATTCAACAGAAATTTGGAAACATTGTGTTACCTGATTCATATCTTGAATTTCTTAAAATAGTTAACGGAATAGATTTTAATGGATTAGTGATTTACGGTGTTGACAAGTCTTTACTTGATAAAGATGTAGATGTAGATGAAGAGATTAATGGGTTCATTGAGACTAATGAGATTTGGTACGAAAATGAATGGCAAAAACGATATGTGTTTTTTGGTGGTTCTGATGTAGCGTTGTATTGTTATGACACAGAAGAAGGTGTATATGTAGAGTTTGATAAACCATCAGGGACTTTAATGCAAACATTTAACAGTTTTGATTCTATGTTGACTAATGCACTTGAAACAGCTCTATAGCTTTAAAAAGGACTGAAAAAATGAGTAAAGAAAAAATAATAAAAATAATGAAAGACAACAAAGACAAAGATGCAGGTGATTTTACTGGCGGTGTTGATGAAAACACAATAAAGGATCTTGAAAATGTGCTGCAAGTAACTTTACCTAATAGTTATAAATGGTTTCTGGAGGAATATGGTAGTGGCGGAATATACGGTGCAGAAAAGCTTATAGATAATTTAAATGAGGCTTCGGTAATAGAAACTACAAAAGAATATAGAGATGTGGGCTTAGATAAAGACTTAGTTATTATTGAGGATTGTGGAGAGTATATGTACTGTTTAGACACAAGTCAATTGGAAAATGGTGAGTGTCTAGTCGTATCATGGGATCAATAATGATTATAAAGGATATGTGAGTTGATGAGGAAAGTTTAAATAATTGTAGATATATCAAGGTTTTTTAGGTTGAAATTGTATCAGCTTATTTTTACAATGTTTAAAATAAAAATGAAAAAAGGAGCGCCAAAAAGACAAGGTAGATGACTTTTGGCGCTCCTTTTCAGAGGAGTAATGTGAGATAGGAGTCATAAGATAAGGTTTTGAACAAAATGACATACGCGGGGAGATGCGCTATCAAAACGAATTACGCTTATCTTTGTCAAATCTCTAAATTATACTTATATAGAACAAATACAGAAACAGTTACGGCAAGCAAGGGGCATATGATACAGACGATAACTATGGGAGACGGCAGCGGAGAAAGACGACCAATAGTTTGGATATTTTTTTCAAGTGCAAGCAATAGGTATAAAAGAATGGTGCCAGGCAACGGTGTATCGGTATTGTTTTTGACAGATTTGCTTAAGGCATTTAAGGAAGGTCAAGTCTTCTTAAGCCAGGACGGATTTCTTCGTTAATTAGGATTTGAACGAAATGAAGGGCACGCAAAATATCATTGAACGGCAGCGGAGTACAAATGATAGCCAAGCAATTTCGAAAGTGTATTCTTAACATGGAGAGCATCTTTTCCTTCAATAATAGTCAATAACTTTTCATCGCGAAAAGTTAACAAAAACGAAATCAAGCGCGGCAGGTTATTGACTTTGCATGTTTTTCCGCCATTGCCGTAAAAATAAATGTCACAATCAGCGGTTTGATTGAGTTTGTAAAAATACATGATATTATGAATCGTCAGACAATTAGGCTGAAGTTTAAAGGATATGATATTCTTCACTCTTATCCCTCCATCAATTTCATTTGAATCCATTTTAACATATTAAAGCGGAATTTGAAAGCGCTTCCCTTGTTTTGTAATTTTTTTATTCCTGAACTTAATGTCAAACTAATGTAACAAACCATGTATATAGTAAGGGCAAGGAGGATGTTCAAATGAGAAAACGATATCTGGTGTTATCTCTCATCATTGCTGTCATAACATCATATTTCTCAGCTCATTCAACGCCAATCAAACATGTAAACTTGCATGGTATTTTAAAAAACTTTAGTTCATATTTAAAAAAATAAATCAATGATTATAATTGAGGGGAATTAAAGTGAAGAAGGTAATCATAGCTTTAAGTATATTAATAGGATGTATTCTTATCGGATCAGGAACGTATGTCTATGCCTTGTATCATTCCATGAAGGAAACGGCCAGTCAAATGTATCAGCCGGTTGGTTCAAACGGCGCCTCAAATAGTGAAAACACGGGCCGCTCTAAACCGCTTTCCATCTTACTATTAGGTGTTGATGAAAGGCCGAATGATCCGGGAAGGTCAGATACAATGATAGTGATGACTATAAATCCGAAAAACCAAAAACTGCAGATGATAAGTATTCCTAGGGATACTCGCGCTGAAATCGTCGGCAAAGGAAAAGTTGATAAAATCAATAGCGCTTATGCTTACGGCGGCCCGAAAATGGCCATGGATACAGTGAATCAATTCTTAAACATTCATCTCGATCACTACATTAAAATCAATATGCAAGGATTAAAAGATTTAGTTGACAGTGTCGGCGGCATTACAGTTTATAATGATATCAGCTGGCATGACGAGGGGATTTATAAAAAGGGATACTATTATCATAAAGGAAAGCTGCATCTTAATGGTGCGCAGGCGCTTGGGTATGCAAGGATGCGGCACTTAGATCCTAGAGGAGATTTTGGCCGCAATGAGCGCCAGCGGCAAGTCATTATGGCTGTCATCAATAAAGCGGCAAGCGCCCCTTTTACAAAATATAACGATATTCTCAAAGCGATTGGCCATAATGTCCAAACAGATTTAACATTTGATCAGATGAAAGATATTGCTTTGCATGGGCAAAAAGCAAGGAAAAATGTTGTGTCATATGAAATGAAGGGCGACAATGCCTATATTAACGGCATCTATTATTTACTTGTCAGCCAGTCTGAGCGCAATAAAGTCGCGCAAATGATCGAATCAGGACTCTAAAGGATATTATCCGCAGCTGTTGAGACATTCAACAGCTGTTTTTTATTTAATTGTCTATTTGTCACATTCATGTAACAAATCACATTTATAGTTTAAATGAATGAGAGAGGGAGGTTGCAAATGAAGAAAAAAATCAGCCGGTCAGCTATTGCCGCCATTGTTGTCATCATAGCCATAGCTTCATTAGGTTCAATTTACTTAATAAAAAATAACGGCAACAAATCAGTGTCAAAGGAGTCTAAAGTATCTTCTAATTTTAAGTACAGTGATTTCAGTTTTGACGTTAACCCAGAAACATTTGAGATCTTTGTAAAAAAAGATGGGATCAAAGAGGCGGCATCCAATCCGCTGCCAAAAATGAAAGTATCAGACCTTAAGAAAACAAATGATCAGATTTCTTGGCGTTACCCAGATAAAAATATTGAGGTCATGATAAAGAAAAAAGAACATTATTTAGATGTTGATATTAAATCAACCGGCGCTAAACAATTTACATGGCCAAAGGTCAGCGCTGAAAGCTACATGCTGCCTTTATGGGAAGGGAAGTATATACCAAGCGGCGATAAAAATTGGAAAAGGTTTTTGAAGGATAATCAAGATTTTACATTCTCGCAAGACTTTTCAATGAGGTTTTTTGCCTTAAATAAGCAGAAATATTCAATCGTCTATATTGCGAAAAATATGTTTAATGACAACATTCATTTTGATACACACTCAAATATTGCATTTAATTTTAACCATGAGTTCCCATCGATCAATAAAAATAAAGATTATGGATTTAGAATTTATGTATCTAAAAATGATCCTGTGGATATTGCACAAATTTATAAAAACTACATTAAGGAACTAGGACAATTTAAAACTTTAGAAGAAAAGGCCAAAGAAAATCCTAATATTAAGAAATTATACGGTGCACCGCATTTTTACCTTTGGAACAACAACGTGATAACGAAAGACAATATTCACTGGAGAAGCTTGAAAAAGCAATTGAACAGCAAGAGCAAGTTCTTTGACTGGGTTGAACAATTATTAGATAAATATTCAGAGGACGGCTCAAGTGAATTAAAGACTTGCATCCAGCAAATAAAAAATCAAGATTATATCGATGATTATCAAAAGAACGTGATCGTTAACTCGCTGAATAATGCACTTAAGCTAAAACAGTTTTACAATAAAAAGGTCTTTACTGATGTTGATGCTCATGCTAAGAAGCTGCTGAACAAAGGCATAGACCACCTTAGTGAACAAGAGTTATATGATTTAAATAAAAACTTGCTGAAAAATGAACTAAAAGACTCCGTAGACGATATTGAACAATGGGGTCAGAAAGAATCTACTGATATTCTTGAAGACATGAACCATTCAGGCATTAAAAAGGCTTGGATTGGATTGCCGAACTGGGCAAATGGGTTAATGAATCCGAAAATGGTCAAGGAAGCCAATCAGTTAGGCTATTTAATGGCACCTTACGATTCATACCATTCTATTCAAAAGAACGCGAGCCCTGATTGGAACACGGCATCTTTTGAAGATCCGAAATTATACGAAGATGCCACGATTACGGGCAAATACGGCAAAAAGATTGCAGGTTTCTTAGGCAAAGGAAGAAAATTAAATCCAACACTTTCTATGCCAAGCGTTAAAAATCGTGTAAACGGGATATTGCAAGACGGCATTCCTTTTAATTCTTGGTTTGTTGATTGCGATGCGACTGGAGAAGTTTATGACGATTATTCACCGAACCATATCACGACACAGGAACAAGATATGAAAGCCAGACTTAAGCGATTGGATTATATTGCCAAGCAAAAAGATATGGTTGTCGGTTCGGAAGGCGGCAATGACTATGCAAGCCAAGCGATTGCTTTTGCGCATGGAATAGAAACGCCGGTCATTAATTGGGGAGACCCGGACATGAGAGAGAACAAAACAAGTCCATACTATGTTGGCGCTTATTGGTCAAAAGACGGGTCAACGCCTGACAGGTACGGCAAACAAGTGCCAATCAAACCGTTGTACAAGCATATTTACATTGATCCAAAATATAATTTGCCGCTTTATAAATTAGTCTATAACGATTCAGTTATTACAGCGAATCATTGGGAATGGGATAACTTAAAGATAAAAGATGAGGTTGGAAACAGATTGATGTCAGCCTTATTATATAATGTTCCGCCAGTATACCATATCGATAAGACAAGGTGGGCGGACTATAAAGATCTCATTGTTTCGTTCTACAAAACGGCTTCTGACTTTGAGGCCAAGGCTGTAACAAAGCCGATGACAAGCTTTAACATTCTTACAAAGGATCGTTTAGTGCAATCATCGACGTTTGGCAATGACATGAAAGTGGTTGTTAACTTTTCCAATAAAGATTATCATCAAGACGGAGAAGTGATAAAAGCAAAGTCAGCTGTCCTTTATGATGGACATTCAAAAAAGGTGTTTGATGCATCAAAATATTAATGTGAAATATAAAAGGGGCTGTCCAAAAAGTCAGTATAGCTGACTTTTTGGCGCCCCTTTTTCATTTTTTATTTAAAAAGGCTCTACAATATTTGTTGGGGTATAAGAAAAATTAAAACAAAAAAATACACGCAAGCTCCTTAATCCTTTACACTTGAATTGTCCCGAAACAAG
>NZ_JAFBER010000045.1 GCF_016908855.1 Scopulibacillus daqui
TATTATTACATCATCAATATAAATCAACGGGATATCAGTTGGGTTAAGGAGTAGAAGCTATTACTCCTACCCCAACATTTGACGTAGAACCTTTTATTATCAAAACATTGGGCATTGACCTTAAAAGAAGATATGATAATTCTAAGTACTCTTATTGAATTTTTAAATAAAAAGGGGGTCATTTTTTATGCGCTATGATTTCGATAAAGAGATTAACCGCCTTAACACATCTTCAGTAAAGTGGGATAGCACGGAAGCACTTTTCGGCGACAAAGATATTTTGCCTATGTGGGTGGCTGATATGGATTTCCTTACCCCCCAGCCAGTTATTGATGCTGTTCAAAAAAGAGCTGAACATGGCATTTACGGCTACACAATAAGGCCGGATTCTTATTATGATGCTATTATAGGCTGGATGAAGAGAAGGCATAACTGGGCTGTCAACAAAGAATGGATATGCCACAGCCCCGGGGTTGTCACAGGTTTAAGCCTTATTGTTCATGCTTTTACACAACCGGGCGATAAAATCGCTATTCAACCGCCAGTTTATTATCCATTTACAAAAGTCATTAAAAATAACGGCCGGCAAGCTGTCCATAATCCGTTAAAATTTGAAAACGGCAGATACACAATGGATTTTGATGATTTAAAGAAGAAGCTTGATTCGGGTGTAAAACTTCTCATTATTTCAAGCCCTCATAATCCAGTTGGCAGGGTTTGGACAAAAGAGGAGTTAACTGAGCTGGGAAATATTTGTCTCGAGCGCAATGTAATGGTTGTCTCTGATGAAATCCACTTTGATTTAATTTATAAAGGATATACGCATACGCCTTTTGCATCCATTTCAGAGGCATTTGCCCAAAACTCAATCACATGCACGGCACCAAGTAAAACATTTAACTTGGCCGGCTTGCAGACATCAAACATCATTATACCGAATAAAGAATACAGACTATCTTTCCAAAAGGCAGTTAATGCACTATCTGTCGGAGGGGCGAACCCATTTGGGATTGTCGCTTGTGAAGCAGCCTATCGTTTCGGCGAAGATTGGCTGGATCAGTGTATAAGTTATTTGAACCAAAACTTGAATTTCTTAATTGAATACATCGACCAGCATATTCACAAAATCAAAGTCATTGAGCCTGAAGGCACATATCTTGTTTGGCTCGACTGCCGAGAGCTTGGCCTCGACGCGAAAAAGCTTGAAGAATTAATGCAAAAGCAAGGAAAAGTCGCGTTTGATGAAGGTTATATTTTTGGCCCCGGCGGAGAAGGTTTTACAAGAATTAATATTGCCTGCCCGCGCTCCATATTAAAAGAAGGCCTAAAAAGAGTTGAGCATGCGGTTAATCATTTTGTATCCATTAAAAACAGCTAAAAAGCAAGAACAGCATGATGGTTAATGACTATACAAGTCACTTGGAGGTTCGTTATGGCTTTATGCAGCATTTACGAAAACACATATGACATAGACGGCATTCTTTTTGACAAAGATGGCACTTTGCTAGATTTTGCTTCATTATGGGTTGAATGCGGACGACAAATCATGATTCAAATCGAAAAGAAAACAAATTTTAATATCGATAAAATGGCAATTGCTGAATCAATAGGGTTATTTCTCGAAAACCATTCATGGGATCCTAAAGGACCGCTCGCTATAGGCACTTCCAATGACTTGATTGCTATTCTCGCACACGAATTATACAAAATCGGGACAGCATGGAATGACGCTGTAACAATTGCCACAGAGAGCTATGTCGAGGCAGGAAAAGATATAAATTGGCGTCAGAGGCTTAATCCAACACCTTATCTCATTCCTTTTTTGGAACGAGCCAGTAAAGCCTCAATTAAGATGGGGGTTGTAACAGCCGATAATACAGAACAAGCCATCAAACATTTGAATGTTCTCGGTATATCTAAATACTTTGACACCATCGTCGGGGACGATTTGGTTAATCGCGGAAAGCCTTATTCTGATATGGTAGACCTCGCCTGCAAAGAGCTTAATATAGAACCGGGCAAAGCTATTATGATCGGCGATTCTAACGGCGATATGAAACTGGCTAAAAACAGCGATATGCTGGCAAGCGTTGGTATTATTCCTGACAAAATAAGATCCTATGATCACTTACAAGATGCTGATCACATTATTAAGAGTTATCAATCGATATCAATAGAAAATGTTTAGAACTTATTTCAATGGCCAAAGGATGAAATTAACCGGAGCAGACGTCACTCCGGTTTTTAATGTTTTATTTATTTGTCAGTTCAGTAAAGCCATAAAAAATTTTTGCGCTTTAGAGAGAGAAGTCATCGTACACCCTTTTATTATTTAGCGCCTTAAAAGGCTCAGCACCGGCGGTTTTCTTTATTGTGCCAAGTACCCGCCGTCAAGCACAACAGCTTGGCCGGTTACACCTTTGCCTTTATCGCTTGCAAGGAATACAACATAATCAGCAATTTCTTTCACATCAAGCAAGCGTTGCTGAGGAATAAGCGGGTTAAAAACCTCTTCAAAAACCTGTTCAACAGGCACGTTTCGTGTATTAGCCACGTCTTCTAATTGATTTTGCACTAGGGGTGTATCGACATATCCGGGGCACATGGCATTGACAGTGATCCCGTGGGAAGCCCCTTCAAGAGCCGAAACCTTAGTTAACCCGATGAGCCCATGCTTGGCACTGCAATAGGCTGCCTTGCCCGCAAAACCGACAAGGCCATTGATAGAAGCCATGTTAATGATTCGGCCATGCTTTTGTTTTTTCATGATAGGGAAAACCTTTTTGATGGCCATAAATGGCGCCGTCAACATCAGTTTAATCATAAATTCAAATTTATCCGTCGGAAAGTTCTCTATATTTTCGACATGCTGTATCCCTGCATTGTTTACAAGAATATCTAAAGAGCCGAATTGTTCAGTTGTATGAGCTATTGCTTCTTCAATTTGCTGTTCGTCTGTTACGTCACAGGTGACCGCTTTGACTTTCAGCCCTTGATCCCTTAAATCTTTCGCTGCCTGTTCAGCCTTTTCCCCATTTAAATCTGACAAAACAACTTTTGCCCCTTCTTTTGCAAAGGCTTTGGCAATTTCCAGGCCGATTCCGCTTGCAGCCCCAGTGACTAAAGCGGTCTGCTGTTTTAATAATTGTTCCATTATTCCCCCCCTAAACCTTATTTTCACTCTCCTTTTAAATACCCTTTATTAAAACTTATAAAACTTATCCACAATAAAAAAACAGGATCTTCTACAAGAAATCCTGTTTTTCATAACAAAGGCAATGTATATTTAAGTCAACTTATGTACCGTCTTAATAATGGTGGGCCTGAGTGGACTCGAACCACCGACCTCACGCTTATCAGGCGTGCGCTCTAACCGGCTGAGCTACAGGCCCATTATTAAACATAAAAGCGGAAGACGGCTGAATTGCTTCCGCAAAGACAAGAATATGTAAACCTTAGCGGTTTTAATAATAGCGGCGGAGGGAATCGAACCCCCGGCCTCACGGGTATGAACCGTACGCTCTAGCCAGCTGAGCTACGCCGCCAAAAAATGGAGCCTAGCGGGATCGAACCGCTGACCTCCTGCGTGCAAAGCAGGCGCTCTCCCAGCTGAGCTAAGGCCCCATATGGATATATAAATCATCCAAAATAAAAACCCCTCAATAAAGGGGAACTGCCTGGCAGCGTCCTACTCTCACAGGGGGAAGCCCCCAATTACCATCGGCGCTGAAGAGCTTAACGACCGTGTTCGGGATGGGAACGGGTGTGA
>NZ_JAFBER010000046.1 GCF_016908855.1 Scopulibacillus daqui
AAGTTAATTCTCTAGTTGTATTTATTCATTATATAAAAAAGTACCCTATAGGTAGACTTTTTTATGTGTCTACTCTATAGGGTACATTTTATATTATGGTGCGGGGTTTTTTGTAGTCTCTAATGATAAAAATGTCCTATGCGGCATGACAATAGACTGATAAATCCGTTTCAGAACTATGGGTATAAAGGATTGATTTTACTATCGGCCATCCGTTTCAGAGAGAAGTTGTTTATAATTTATAAGAGGATTTGTTTCACTTTTCGTAAAGTTAAACAGTCGTTTGAAAAGCTGTGAAGTCAAATTTTTAATAGAAGTTTTTATGCGAATCAGGGGAGGCGTTGTCTATGGGCAATCCAATTGATTGGCTTGAGAAAAAAGCCAAACAGGCCAAATACAATCTGGAGGCTGGCATCATTGACGGCTTTACTGATAATGTACGGCAGGCGCTCGAATCATTTCGCCAGGCAGCAAATCAATATGAACAAAGCGTCAACACCTATAGTTCGGATTGGGAAGGAGAAAAGAAACAGCAATTTCTCTCTCACCAGCAAGAATTAAACGCCGCAAAGTTTGCCGGCCAAAACGTCGCAGAAGAATTGATCCAGGAATTACGCCGCAAAGCCGCGGAATACCGTCAAAAGGCAAGTCATGTGGATTAGGAGGCAGCCCCGCTTGGCAAATTAAAGTTGATCCTGATCGAGACGAGGATTGGGATATTAGACGTTTTGATTATGTACCGGGACTATAATTACGATGATCTGACAAATGGTGATTCCTATGAAAGAAAATTTATATGGAAATACAATTATCTAGGAATTTCACCTAACAGCAATTCAGGAAAGAAAAAAGATAATAAATAACAAATTTATTTGATTAATAAACCTTGGCTGACTGAGTTTTTAGCCAAGGTTTTAGAATTAAAAGCTAAATAACATTCCTTTTACCCTTTAACTTAGAATCAACATGCTGACGAGAATGTACATGAAATGCCAAACGATCTAAATTAACACGACATCTAAGATAGGACACATCCAAAAATTTTTCTTTGCTTGAATAGAAAAGTGCCCGATTGTAGAAGATCGTTATTAAAGTAAAATCTCTTTAGTTCAATTTGCATTTTTGTAGATTTTTCTTCATAAGGGCTGCTACTTGTATTTGATCTTGTTGAGAACTGCTTTCTAGATGCTTAATAATTAATTTCTGCCGTTCCACAGGATGATTTTGGCTTAATTTAGCTTTTGCTTCAATTTTTGTGATTTTTATTCTGAACGCTACAATTCCTTTGCTCATTCCTTCGATAAAATGAGGTTCAACAGCATCTAAATGGTATAGACTATCAGGGCTTTCATATTTATTTACCAAGTCATTTAAAGAATCGAATATTACTTTTCTATCTTCGACAATCTCCATCTTTCCATATAAATGGATAGATACATAATTCCAGGTAGGCACTGCTTTAGTTGTTTCGTACCAGGAAGGTGAAATATAACAGTGGGGCCCTTGGAAAACCGCAAGGACTTGTTGGTTTTCAGCATCTTTCCATTGTTCGTTCGGACGTGCAAAATGGCCATATAAGGCATTTTCAGATTTATTTAACATCAGTGGAAGATGAGTAGCGCAGGGCTCTCCTTTGTGTTGAGAAAATAGGGTTGCAAATCCGTGTTTTTCGATAAAATCATAAATAACTTCTTCATCATCAATTTTAAAATGCTTAGGTATATACATCATAATCACCTTTCAAAAAAGTTATATGAGTGTTTGATCCCAATAATCGGATTGCTTGGATATTTGTATGTACTTTGACTGTGTAAGCAGGTATTTCTGTTAGTGAACCGGAACCAAAATTGATGTAAGTAGAGGAGTAATATTTATTTATTTTCTAGACTATTTTAAAGGCATAACTTTATCAAAAATCAAAATTGATGTTACTTTCTACATACTACAACAATATTTTTTAAAAGGAAATAGTAAAAATTAAAGCACTTTTAGCAAGAGTAAACGCTCCCTTGGGCTAGAATGATAACCTTTTTATAAAAATGAAAACCGATTCCCTATAAATGGAGAGCCGTCTTTTTGATACAATAAGAATTAATTTTTAATGAACTTTACCCCTATTAAACCATTCATCTAATGTCATCATTTCGAAATCTTCTTCAAAATCCAACCGTAAAGGCGTAATTAGCTCTAGTGAGTTTCCATCAGGGTCCTCAAAATAAATGGCCCCGTGAGCTTGTGGATTATTAGGCAATACAAGAGGTTGTTTTTCAGGCGAAAAGCGAAAAGATGTTCGTACCGGAATCCCTTTTTTCTCTAGCCATTCTTTCGCTTGTTTAAGGTTTTCGAAATCAATTTTAAAAGCAATATGTCTTATTGAGGGATGATATGGAATTTTGACTTTGTCAGTTTCCCAGAGTCCTAACCAGCTATGTCCCTTTTCTATCCAGAAAAATACTAATTTTTCTTTTTGATAGGCTATCTTCAATCCTAATTTCTTATAGAATTTAATCGAGTTTAAAAGATTACTGACCGGCAAATGTGCCTCATACAATCCTTTTATCATTATTTTGACACCCCTTTCCAAATGAATTTATTCCCATGTATCCTTTTTGCAATTATTTCAACTGTAAATCAATTGTAGAATATTCAATCATCATTTGGGATCGGGCTGTATTATGACTTTTTTTCCTGCTTTAGTTGTAGATTGAAATTTGCCGGCATAAACAAGGTATATTTTGAAACGCTTCAAGTGTTCCATAATGGATTTTCCTTCTTAACCAAAACGCCCCCGTTAACAATATTCAAACACACTTTTTTACATAAGAGCTTTTATAAAAACGGCAAAGGGGCTGTCCAAAAAGTCAGTATAACTGACTTTTTGGCGCCCCTTTTTCATTTTTTATTTAAAAAAGTACACAAAAAAATCGCCCAATCTTG
>NZ_JAFBER010000047.1 GCF_016908855.1 Scopulibacillus daqui
TGGTTAAGTTGTTAAGGGCGCACGGTGGATGCCTTGGCACTAGGAGCCGATGAAGGACGGGACGAACACCGATATGCTTCGGGGAGCTGTAAGTAAGCTTTGATCCGGAGATTTCCGAATGGGGAAACCCCCTGCCCCTAACGGGCAGGAGCCATATCTGAATCCATAGGATATGGCGGGCAGACCCGGGGAACTGAAACATCTAAGTACCCGGAGGAAGAGAAAGCAAATGCGATTTCCCGAGTAGCGGCGAGCGAAAAGGAAACAGCCCAAACCAAGGGGCTTGTCCCCTTGGGGTTGTAGGACACTCTATACGGAGTCAGAAAGGCTGGGTGTAGGCGAATCGGTCTGGAAAGGCCAGCCATAGGAGGTAACAGCCCTGTAGCCAAAACCCCCAGCCCTCCTGAGTGGATCCTGAGTACGGCGGGACACGTGAAACCCCGTCGGAATCCGGGAGGACCATCTCCCAAGGCTAAATACTCCCTAGTGACCGATAGTGAACCAGTACCGTGAGGGAAAGGTGAAAAGCACCCCGGGAGGGGAGTGAAAGAGAACCTGAAACCGTGTGCTTACAAGTAGTCGGAGCCCCTTGAGGGTGACGGCGTGCCTTTTGTAGAATGAACCGGCGAGTTGCGATCCCAAGCAAGGTTAAGCCGAAGAGGCGGAGCCGCAGCGAAAGCGAGTCTGAACAGGGCGATTGAGTTTGTGGTCGCAGACCCGAAACCGTGTGATCTACCCATGTCCAGGGTGAAGTTCAGGTAACACTGAATGGAGGCCCGAACCCACGCATGTTGAAAAATGCGGGGATGAGGTGTGGGTAGGGGTGAAATGCCAATCGAACACGGAGATAGCTGGTTCTCCCCGAAATAGCTTTAGGGCTAGCCTCGAACTGAGAGTCTTGGAGGTAGAGCACTGATTGGATGAGGGGTCCCCACAGGATTACCGAGTTCAGTCAAACTCCGAATGCCAATGACTTATGTTCGGGAGTCAGACGGCGAGTGATAAGATCCGTCGTCAAGAGGGAAACAGCCCAGACCACCAGCTAAGGTCCCAAAGTATACGTTAAGTGGCAAAGGATGTGGCGTTGCTTAGACAACCAGGATGTTGGCTTAGAAGCAGCCATCATTGAAAGAGTGCGTAATAGCTCACTGGTCGAGTGGCGCTGCGCCGAAAATGTAACGGGGCTAAACGTATCACCGAAGCTGTGGATGACTTTTGTCATGGTAGGGGAGCGTTCTAAGGGCTGTGAAGTCAGACCGGGAGGTCTGTTGGAGCGCTTAGAAGTGAGAATGCCGGTATGAGTAACGAAAAGAGGGGTGAGAATCCCCTCCGTCGAAAGCCTAAGGGTTCCTGAGGAAGGTTCGTCCGCTCAGGGTTAGTCGGGACCTAAGCCGAGGCCGGAAGGCGTAGGCGATGGACAACAGGTTGATATTCCTGTACCACCTTATGACGTTTGAGTGATGGGGGGACGCAGGAAGGTAGGGCTGGCGCGCGGCTGGATGTGCGCGTTCAAGCCGTGAGGCTGATGATGAGGCAAATCCCGTCATCTTAAGGCCAAGCGGTGATGAGGAGTGAAATTTTAGTAGCGAAGCACCCGATCCTACACTGCCAAGAAAAGCCTCTAGCGAGTCTTAAGGTGCCCGTACCCCAAACCGACACAGGTAGGCGAGGAGAGAATCCTAAGACGCTCGGGAGAACTCTCGTTAAGGAACTCGGCAAAATGACCCCGTAACTTCGGGAGAAGGGGTGCATGCCAGGGTGCATAGCCCAGGCGTGCCGCAGTGAAAAGATCCAAGCGACTGTTTAGCAAAAACACAGGTCTCTGCTAAACCGAAAGGTGACGTATAGGGGCTGACACCTGCCCGGTGCTGGAAGGTTAAGAGGAAGGGTTATCCTTTTGGAGAAGCTCTGAATCGAAGCCCCAGTAAACGGCGGCCGTAACTATAACGGTCCTAAGGTAGCGAAATTCCTTGTCGGGTAAGTTCCGACCCGCACGAAAGGTGCAACGACTTGGATACTGTCTCAACGAGAGACCCGGTGAAATTATAGTACCTGTGAAGATGCAGGTTACCCGCGACAGGACGGAAAGACCCCATGGAGCTTTACTGCAGCTTGATATTGGATGTTGGTATCGTTTGTACAGGATAGGTAGGAGCCTTGGAAGCCGGACCGCCAGGTTCGGTGGAGGCGCCGGTGGGATACTACCCTGACGGTATTGACATTCTAACCCGGAACCGTGATCCGGTTCGGAGACAGTGTCAGGTGGGCAGTTTGACTGGGGCGGTCGCCTCCTAAAAGGTAACGGAGGCGCCCAAAGGTTCCCTCAGAATGGTTGGAAATCATTCGCAGAGTGCAAAGGCATAAGGGAGCTTGACTGCGAGACCTACAAGTCGAGCAGGGACGAAAGTCGGGCTTAGTGATCCGGTGGCACCGCATGGAAGGGCCATCGCTCAACGGATAAAAGCTACCCTGGGGATAACAGGCTTATCTCCCCCAAGAGTCCACATCGACGGGGAGGTTTGGCACCTCGATGTCGGCTTATCGCATCCTGGGGCTGAAGTTGGTCCCAAGGGTTGGGCTGTTCGCCCATTAAAGCGGTACACGAGCTGGGTTCAGAACGTCGTGAGACAGTTCGGTCCCTATCCGTCGTGGGCGCAGGAAATTTGAGAGGAGCTGTCCTTAGTACGAGAGGACCGGGATGGACACACCGCTGGTGTACCAGTTGTTCCGCCAGGAGCACCGCTGGGTAGCTATGTGTGGACGGGATAAGTGCTGAAAGCATCTAAGCATGAAGCCCCCCTCAAGATGAGATTTCCCATGATG
>NZ_JAFBER010000048.1 GCF_016908855.1 Scopulibacillus daqui
TTGTTTCTCGTCAATTCAAGTGTAAAGGATTAAGGAGCTTGCGTGTATTTTTTTGTTTTAATTTTTCTCATACCCCAACAAATATTGTAGAGCCTGATTTTTTTGTTTTAATTTTCCTCATATTCCAATATTGTAGAGCCAAAAAAAAAAAAAAAAACAGAACTATAAGTTCTGTTTTTAACGCGCCCTAGAGGATTCGAACCTCTGACCCACGGCTTAGAAGGCCGTTGCTCTATCCAGCTGAGCTAAGAGCGCAAAACACTAATAAAAATGACCCGTACGGGATTCGAACCCGTGTTACCGCCGTGAAAGGGCGGTGTCTTAACCACTTGACCAACGGGCCATGCTGTTTAATAAAATACTTTAAATGGCGGAGAAGGAGGGATTTGAACCCTCGCACCGCTTACGCGATCTACTCCCTTAGCAGGGGAGCCCCTTCAGCCACTTGGGTACTTCTCCATGGCTCCACAGGCAGGATTCGAACCTGCGACCGATCGGTTAACAGCCGATTGCTCTACCACTGAGCTACTGTGGAATATGGTGGGCCTGAGTGGACTCGAACCACCGACCTCACGCTTATCAGGCGTGCGCTCTAACCGGCTGAGCTACAGGCCCAATTAATGGGACACCATATAATTATATATTATGAAAATACATCAAGTGTAACTGGTAAGATCGCGCTTAGATGCTATCAATGCAATAGATTGCTTTACAAGTGATGTTGACTTGCATTCGAGTTAGTGACCGTTGCATGGTCAATAATTGAATGGAGCGGGTGATGAGAATCGAACTCACGACCAGAGCTTGGAAGGCTCTTGTTTTACCACTAAACTACACCCGCATATTCTTAACTAATCAACCGTTCTTGCAATACCGGTGGTCGGGGTCGAACCGACACTCCCGAAGGAACACGATTTTGAGTCGTGCGCGTCTGCCAATTCCGCCACACCGGCGTCTGGAGGCGACACCCGGATTCGAACCGGGGAATAAGGGTTTTGCAGACCCGTGCCTTACCACTTGGCTATGTCGCCATATTGGCTGGGCTAGCTGGATTCGAACCAGCGCATGACGGAACCAAAATCCGTTGCCTTACCGCTTGGCTATAGCCCAACAAATGAATGGGGCGGTTGATGGGAATCGAACCCACGTATGTCGGAACCACAATCCGATGCGTTAACCACTTCGCCACAACCGCCAAGTGAATAAATGGTGGAGGGGGACGGATTCGAACCGCCGAACCCTGAGGGAGCGGATTTACAGTCCGCCGCGTTTAGCCACTTCGCTACCCCTCCAAGCAATGGCGGAGGAAGAGGGATTCGAACCCCCGCGGGCCGTTAAGCCCCTGTCGGTTTTCAAGACCGATCCCTTCAGCCAGACTTGGGTATTCCTCCGTACTGAATGCTAGATGATAGACATTCAAGCTTCTAAATTTTAAAATTAACTTCATGGTGGACCCTGTAGGACTCGAACCTACGACCGGACGGTTATGAGCCGTCTGCTCTAACCAACTGAGCTAAGGGTCCTAAATAGCGGCGGAGGGAATCGAACCCCCGACCTCACGGGTATGAACCGTACGCTCTAGCCGGCTGAGCTACACCGCCAAAAAAGTGGAGCCTAGCGGGATCGAACCGCTGACCTCCTGCGTGCAAAGCAGGCGCTCTCCCAGCTGAGCTAAGGCCCCATTATATTAATCAATGGTCGGGAAGACAGGATTTGAACCTGCGACCCCTTGGTCCCAAACCAAGTGCTCTGCCAAGCTGAGCTACTTCCCGTTAATGGCGCGCCCTGGAGGATTCGAACCCCCAACCTTCTGATCCGTAGTCAGACGATCTATCCAGTTGATCTAAGGGCGCAATGGAGCGGAAGACGGGATTCGAACCCGCGACCCCCACCTTGGCAAGGTGATGTTCTACCACTGAACTACTTCCGCATGCTATGCGGGCGAAGGGACTTGAACCCCCACGTCGTAAGACACTAGATCCTAAATCTAGCGCGTCTGCCAATTCCGCCACACCCGCGTTCTGAAATATATAATAGTTTTTGAATCTTCTCAATAAAAATGGTGAGCCATGGAGGATTCGAACCTCCGACCCTCTGATTAAAAGTCAGATGCTCTACCGACTGAGCTAATGGCTCATCAAAAAGGATGCCGGCCAGAGGACTTGAACCCCCAACCTACTGATTACAAGTCAGTTGCTCTACCAATTGAGCTAGACCGGCATTTTACAATGGCGGTCCCGACCGGATTTGAACCGGCGATCTCCTGCGTGACAGGCAGGCATGTTAACCACTACACCACGGGACCAATACTTATCATTCTGATGTGATAAATTTTGGTTGCGGGGGCAGGATTTGAACCTGCGGCCTTCGGGTTATGAGCCCGACGAGCTGCCAGACTGCTCCACCCCGCGACGATAAAAATAATCATATTTTATGCAAAGAAATAAGTTTAGTAAAACTGTTTCTTCCTCTGCTCGTATCGCTTTGAAGCGTATCCGTCGAAACAACTCGATGTTTATTCGATGATGCTTCGCTCGTTGCTCCACCCCGCGACGATAAAAATGATGATTTATATGGTGGAGGATGCAGGGCTCGAACCTGCGACCCCCTGCTTGTAAGGCAGATGCTCTCCCAGCTGAGCTAATCCTCCAGAGTTCGCCTGGCAGCGTCCTACTCTCACAGGGGGAAGCCCCCAATTACCATCGGCGCTGAAGAGCTTAACGACCGTGTTCGGGATGGGAACGGGTGTGAC
>NZ_JAFBER010000049.1 GCF_016908855.1 Scopulibacillus daqui
CTTGTTTCTCGTCAATTCAAGTGTAAAGGATTAAGGAGCTTGCGTGTATTTTTTTGTTTTAATTTTTCTCATACCCCAACAAATATTGTAGAGCCATAAAAAATAAATTAAGCATAGAGAGGATTTAATATGGATATGATCACATTCGGCAGCAAAGAAGAAGGTAGAGAATACATATGGAGACCTGCTGTTTATTGTTTAATGTTTAATAATCAGAAAGATAAAATAGCCATTATTGAAACAAGTAATGGCAGGTATTTTCTTCCGGGCGGTGGAATAGAAAACAATGAGACGCACGAAGAATGCTTAAAAAGAGAGGCAATTGAAGAAATGGGAACGGATATTGATATTGGACCTTTTATAGGGTGTGCCCGACAATATTTTTCTTCTACAAATGAATATAAACATTATCTTAACGAAGGGTATTTTTATTTATGCGGCGCGGGCAGGCAAATAAGTGATATGGATAGATCCATTTCAAGCAATAACAAATTTATTTCACGAACATCAAAGCTGGGCAGTTAATCAAGCGTTAAGAGAATTAAAGTTTTAAACTAACTGGGTGTTAATGTTCAACTTTGAAGTACGCTGTAATGAAATAATGTCGCATTTCATGTGGACAGTACTGTTGCGAACGATTTTATTTCGACGCACAGGTCATAATATAAACAAAAAGCGTTGACTTTACTTAACGTAAAATCAGCGCAAATTATTAATAAATAAACATCTATTACTTATGTAAGTGGTACCGGTGGTCGGGGTCGAACCGACACTCCCGAAGGAACACGATTTTGAGTCGTGCGCGTCTGCCAATTCCGCCACACCGGCATGTCATGCTATAAAATTAAATGGTGCCGAGGGCCGGACTCGAACCGGCACGGTAGTCACCTACCGCAGGATTTTAAGTCCTGTGCGTCTGCCAATTCCGCCACCCCGGCTGGGCAGATTAATTTGGAGGCGGCACCCGGATTCGAACCGGGGGATAAGGGTTTTGCAGACCCGTGCCTTACCACTTGGCTATGCCGCCAACTTATAAAAATGGAGCGGAAGACGGGATTTGAACCCGCGACCCCCACCTTGGCAAGGTGATGTTCTACCACTGAACTACTTCCGCATTAAATGGCTGGGCTAGCTGGATTCGAACCAGCGCATGACGGAACCAAAATCCGTTGCCTTACCGCTTGGCTATAGCCCAAAATATTTTATTATAATGGGGCGGTTGATGGGAATCGAACCCACGTATGTCGGAACCACAATCCGATGCGTTAACCACTTCGCCACAACCGCCATAATCAAAGTGGCAGGGGTAGTAGGAATCGAACCCACACTGGAGGTTTTGGAGACCTCTGTTCTACCGTTAAACTATACCCCTGTTTAAAATGGTGGAGGGAGAAGGATTCGAACCTTCGAACCCGTAGGGAGCGGATTTACAGTCCGCCGCGTTTGGCCGCTTCGCTATCCCTCCATTAGTTTTTATTTTTAAAAGAGTGCCGGCCAGAGGACTTGAACCCCCAACCTACTGATTACAAGTCAGTTGCTCTACCAATTGAGCTAGACCGGCACATTAATATAGTGGTGGCTCGAGACGGAATCGAACCGCCGACACGAGGATTTTCAGTCCTCTGCTCTACCGACTGAGCTATCGAGCCAAAAAGTTATAATTAACATAGATAATGGCGGTCCCGACCGGATTTGAACCGGCGATCTCCTGCGTGACAGGCAGGCATGTTAACCACTACACCACGGGACCATCACTTATCATTTGATGTGATGAATTTTGGTTGCGGGGGCAGGATTTGAACCTGCGACCTTCGGGTTATGAGCCCGACGAGCTGCCAGACTGCTCCACCCCGCGACGATAAAAATTATGATATTTATATGGTGGAGGATGCAGGGCTCGAACCTGCGACCCCCTGCTTGTAAGGCAGATGCTCTCCCAGCTGAGCTAATCCTCCAAACCGTAACGTGACAAGTAATATTATATTCTATAATCTTTAGGTTTGCAATAGTTTTTTAGAAAAAATGGTGACCCGTACGGGATTCGAACCCGTGTTACCGCCGTGAAAGGGCGGTGTCTTAACCACTTGACCAACGGGCCACTATGTTTTTTGCTGGCGGAGAGCGAGGGATTCGAACCCTCGAGACGGCGTTGACCGTCTACACGATTTCCAATCGTGCTCCTTCGACCACTCGGACAGCTCTCCACTGGCTCCACAGGCAGGATTCGAACCTGCGACCGATCGGTTAACAGCCGATTGCTCTACCACTGAGCTACTGTGGAATAACTGGTATGCCTGGCGGCGTCCTACTCTCACAGGGGGAAGCCCCCAATTACCATCGGCGCTGAAGAGCTTAACGACCGTGTTCGGGATGGGAACGGGTGTG
>NZ_JAFBER010000050.1 GCF_016908855.1 Scopulibacillus daqui
ATTCAAAATTATCTTCGCTGGAGAAACAAAAATAAACGTCTTGAAAAAATATTACGTGAGCAAAACAAGATCAAAGTTGCTTGAAGGGGCACTAGATAGTTAAGATTAACTGGTTTTCCTGGTGCATTATTAAAAAACTATCGCCACGCCACCCCTTTAAATGCTCTTTAGAGGTTACTGGATAAATTTGTTCTCCACTATTTACTATATGAGGATAATTCATTGCACTATAAGTATGGTATCCTATGATAGTTTTTCTCTTATATTTTGTTTTTTACCTTTTAATATTTCTTCTTTTGAGAAATCTCTCATCCTATTGATATCTTTTGTATTCATCTTTTGTAGTTGTTCGATTTGCTATTTTTTCTTATTTCCCAATAAAAACATAGAAAAATCCCTCTATAGAAGACAGATTAGTTTGATTTCTCTTTTCTATCTACTATAAAGGGATCATATCACATAACCCTCAGTATCTTTTTACATAATTTATCTTTAACCAAATTCTAAACTTTCATCATTCTCATCTAATACTGCTTTTATTTTATCATTCCTAAAAACAACCATATAATTATACGGTAAGCCTAAAACTTGAATAAGTGATGGTCTAATTTTTAATAGTTGGTAAGCGTAAAAGGCTTCTAATTCATCAGTATCATCAGCATCATTAACAGGACCAATATACCAACCGGAATCCCCTTTCTCAACATCACTCGTTCTTTGTAAATAAATGTTTTCTTGCTGTAATACATTTTTAGCAGCAATAACTTTATCGCTAAATTTTGTTGTTTCACCTTCAATATTTAACTTTCTTAAAAAATGTGACTGCTCTAATTGTACCCATAATGCAAGCGTTAAGTCCTGTGTAATATCCTTAAATGGATTTTTAGAGTAATCAGGAGATTGAAGTATATATTCATCATTTTTCTTGATAAGATAAAAAATAGACCATCCAATTTGTATTGAGAAATCATCGGTTAATTTTTCTTCATCGATATTTTCTAAAATTAAAAATAAACTTTCAATTTGAGGTCTTAGCTCTTTTTCAGCATTTACCACTATAAGCTTGCCGTTTATTTCCTTTTCAAACCTTTTCAATTACTTCAACCTCTCTTCTATAGCTTTTCTCAAAGCTTTTCTAGCTTGTTCTTCTAATTTTAACATATGCTGTCTTATATTTTCTGGAACTTCCCCATACTTAGAATGGCCAACCCAATCTGACCAACTATGAGCTCCTTTAGAGGCATTCGTAGATTTTCCAAGCCCAACAAAATTATCTTCTAAATTCAGAACTTCAATTTGTTTTTCCTTAGATAATTGGCTAAATCCATCCATCTCGGTTATTTCCTTCATAGACACAATATGATCCGCTTCAAACTTCTTAACTTCATATCCATAAACTGGATCGAATTTTGGACCTTCTGGGTTTACTTTTTTTCTTATTTTGGGACTAGGTGTTTTCTTTCTTAGGGCTTTATAGTGTTCTTTCGAAATACTTTTACCAGCACCACTAGATCCCCTAATAGAATTACTCGCTTCCTCAGTAAGCCTACGACCAGTAGCACTCCCGCCGCCTTCTCTACCAACAGCCTTCATCATCGTATCTTTAGCACTCTTGACTACATCACTGACAGTCGTTTCCACTTTCCCTATTCCCGCGAATTCCGGTTGTAAAACCTGGGGGAGACGGATGTCGCCTGCTTTTTTGACAATCTTGTTTGTCAGGCTGAGAGATTGGTTTTTGACTGCTTGATAGCTGTTACGAAAGGCGTTTTT
>NZ_JAFBER010000051.1 GCF_016908855.1 Scopulibacillus daqui
TTAAAGTGTACCCTTTGTAAAGGACATTTTAAAAAAAGCCTAGGCTATTTTTAGAAGATGATCTCTGTATTGAACAGGGGTCATCCTTTTTAAATTCCATTGATATCTGTAGTTATTGTAATAAATCATATACTGCTTAATTTCATGTTTTAGTTCCTCTAGAGTCGTACAAGCTTTAATATTGACCTCGTCCTTAAAATGCCCAAAGAAAGATTCTTGAGGAGCATTATCCCAACAGTTTCCTCGCCTGGACATGGATTGACCTAATCCAAGTTTCTTTACTAACTTTTGAAAGTCAGGGTGTGTATAATGGGTACCTTGATCAGAATGTATTATTGCATCTTCTGCTTTCCTAAAGTTCCGATTCTTCTTTAGCTTTAGAAGGGTGTTTGTAGCTAAATCCATAGTTATACGATCTGACACTTGGTAGGCCAAGATTTCATTGGTGGAGCTATCTTTGATGGTCGATAAATAGGCTTTCTGACCCTTTCCGTAAAATAAATATGTAATATCGGTAAGGAGTACTTTCCCAGGGATATCTTGCTTAAATTGTCGGTTTAATAGGTTTGGTACAACCCGGTGTTCTTGTGTCGCTTTCATCATTCGTCTATAAGGATTTGCCTTTCTGATAGGGCATATGATGCCATACTTCTTCATGATTCGTCGAATACGCTTCAAATTGTAGACAACACCAAATTGGCCTGCCAAAGTCATTTTAATTTGACGTGCCCCTTTTTTCCGTCTTTTGAAATTGAAGGCCTTTAGGATAATTTCCTTTACTCCCTCGTCTTTTTTATCTGTGAGCTCTCTTTGCTTTTGGGATTTCTCTGAAAAATAATTATAATAACCACTTCTTGAAACGCCCGCTGCTTCACAAAGGTAACTCACCATATTTTCCAATTGATATTTCTCAATAACTGAGCGAATAAGGATAAACTTATGGCTTGGGGTTAGTGCTATTTCCTCATCCCCCTTTCTGCAAAACGAATCTTTTTTAAAAGTTCATTTTCCGCCTTTAGTAGGTTAATTTGTGCTTCTAAGCGAGCATTTTTCTCCTCTAAGGAAAGCTCTCTGTCTGTTGGACGCCCTGAATTTCCAGCTCTTGTGTCACGTAAACCAATTATCCCATTTTCCTTGTAAGCCTTTTGCCATCTCTTACTCGCAGATTTAATTCGATCGGTCCCCAAAGCTTCGATATCAAACCCATATTCTTTGAATATATCCCTGGCAAACTTGCCTTTTTCCTTTTCCGCAATAAATATTTGCTTGAATTCATCAGTATAAGTAATTCCTTTTGAACTTACGGATTTAACGTATTTATTAGTCTTTAACTGTTTGATCTCTTTCTCTGTGAAAGTCTTTTTACTCATAATTTCTCCGTCTCCAAGTTAATTCTCTAGTTGTATTTATTCATTATATAAAAAAGTACCCTATAGGTAGACTTTTTTATGTGTCTACTCTATAGGGTACATTTTA
>NZ_JAFBER010000052.1 GCF_016908855.1 Scopulibacillus daqui
TAAACTGGCACCTATGTCAAGGACACAATAAAAAAAGAGATTAAGCACCTAGAAGATGATTCCTATATTGAATAGGGGTCATCTTATTTAGGTTCCACTGATATCGATAATTGTTATAATAAACCATATAATGATTTATTTTGGTCTTTAATTCTTTTAATGTTTTAACGGATTGATAATCCACTTCATCTTTTAAATGACCAAAGAATGACTCTTGAGGGGCATTGTCCCAACAGTTCCCTCTCCGAGACATGGATTGGCCTAGACCATATTTTTTTAATAACTTTTGAAATCTTGGGCTCGTGTAATGGCTTCCTTGGTCCGAGTGGATAAAGGCATCTTTATGTAGAGTAACTTTCTTGTTGTTGATTAATTTTTGGATCGTCTTAGTTGCGATGTCTAGAGTGATACGATCAGAAACATGGTAAGCTAAGATTTCGTTAGTGGATGCATCTTTTATGGTTGACAAATAAGCCATATTTTTACCGTTATATGGCAAATAAGTGATGTCCGTTAATAACACTTTTCTTGGAATGCCTTGCTTAAATTCCCTGTTTAACTTATTTGGAACAACCTGATGCTCTTTCGTTGCTTTAGCGATCCTTTTATAAGGGTTTGGTCTTCTATGAGGGCAGACAATGCCATACTTCCTCATAATTCTTTGTATCTTTTTACGACTAAAGGTCACGTTATATTCATTCTCCAATATCATTTTTATGGAACGTGACCCTTTCTTATATCCTCGACGATTAAACGCCTTTAATATGGTTTCTTTCGCTGCTAAGTCCAACTGCTCTCTTGCTTCCCGGTCAGCGGATAACTTCAGGTAGCTATAATACCCAGAACGGGAGACCTTTAAAAGATCACAAAAATACTTAGTCATTCGCTTAAATTGATTTTGTTCAATGGTCTCAAATATCAACTGATATATTTTACTCGTGTTTAGATTTTTGCTTGCGTTTAACAGCCTCCTTTCTGTTGTTTCTAGCTTTTTTAATAGCTCCACCTGTCCCTCCAGCAGTTTGATTTTTGCTTCCTGCCTTTCAATCACTTCGGCCGGCGTAAGCTCGCGTTTCAATGGTCTCCCAGAGCTCGTTTTCCTCGAATCGGTCAGCCCGATTAACCCATTCCTTTCATAGGCTTTCTTCCACCTATAAGCTGATTGTTCAATTCGCTTCATTCCTATAATGTCGACATCGAAGCCGTTTTCTATAAAGATTTGTCGAGGGAGTTTGCCCATCAAATACTCATCTATAAATCTATTTTTAAAGGATTCCGTATATGTAATAGCTCGCTCGCTAACACGTTGTACATTTGGATTCCTTTGAAGTGTTTTTATCTCTTTGGTTGAAAATGTTATCTTAGTCATTTTTATCCCCTAATCCCCGTATCTATGTTGAAATTCAAGTATATAAGAAAATACCTGTAGATAAAACACTCTTTTTCAAGTGTCCTAACTACAGGTACCATATTA
>NZ_JAFBER010000053.1 GCF_016908855.1 Scopulibacillus daqui
TATAATGGACCCAAGAAATTAGACACGAAGAAAGGATATGTTAAGGTAGGTTTATGAAACGAAAAAGATATTCATCCGAATTTAAAGCGCAAATAGTGTTGGAAATTCTTAAGGAAGAAAAATCGTTAATTGAACTTTCTTCGGAACATGGTATCCATACGAATCAGTTAAGGCAATGGAAAGCCCAGTTTATAGAACAGATGCCTCAACTATTTACTAAGCAAAATAAAAAGCAGGAAAAAATGCAAGCTGATTACGAGAAACAAATTGAAAATCTCTACGCTGAAGTCGGCCGTTTAACCACGCAATTGTCGTGGCTTAAAAAAAAATCTGGCATCCACTACGACTAGGCAAGAGCGAATCGATATGGTGGAATGGAAGGATTCTGAATTACCTATTACTCAACAGGCCGATCTATTAAGCCTTAACCGGTCAAGTCTTTATTACAAGCCCGTTGATCCTTCTCCTGAAGAGCTAACGATTAAACACCGGATTGACGAGATTTATACAAAATATCCGTTTTACGGCTCACGAAGGATGACAATTCAACTTAATCGCGAAGGCGTGAACATCAATCGTAAAGCGGTACAGCGTCATATGCGAGAGATGGGCATTCAAGGGATCTCCCCAGGGCCTAACTTGAGTAAACGGAATCTTCAACACCGGATTTACCCATACTTATTGAGAGGCGTGACAATTAGCCATCCCAATCATGTTTGGGGTATTGATATAACTTATATCCGAATGCAAAAGGGTTGGATGTATCTTGTAGCTGTTATTGACTGGTACTCTCGCTTTGTCATCAGCTGGGAGCTTGATCAAACCCTTGAAATTGATTTTGTATTAGAGGCTGTTCGCCGCGCATTATCGAAGGGTCAGCCAAACATTTTTAATAGTGACCAAGGCAGCCATTTTACCAGCCCACAATATATTAATCTTTTAAAGGAAAGACCAATTAAGATTAGTATGGATGGTAAAGGGCGAGCCCTTGACAATATTATAACAGAGCGTCTCTGGCGCACAGTCAAGTATGAAGAGGTTTATCTAAAAGATTATCAAACACCCAGAGAAACTAGAAGGGAAATTAAAAATTTTCTAACCTTTTATAATTATGAACGCCCTCACCAATCACTTGGCTATGTAACCCCTGCCTCAGTATATGGCCAGTAGAGGTTATTCGTCCTTTAAAATAGAGTCCTTCTCACGGAAGAACCTGTCAAGGGTACGGCAAAGCCCTCACTATCGTTCGCCCTTGACAGAACCTCCCCTGAGAAGGGATGATAATGCAGGACGAAAAACCTCAAAAAAGGTGGATACACTGTTTTAAACCCCTAAGGAGTACCTCATACTCTTATTACACAGCCGGTCTGAAAATAGATCAACCCACCTTAAAAATTTAAAATTAGTGTCTTGACAATGGGGTCCACCTTA
>NZ_JAFBER010000054.1 GCF_016908855.1 Scopulibacillus daqui
AAGTAAAAGATGGTTCTGCCATCACTTACAGATGGGCCCGCGGCGCATTAGCTAGTTGGTAAGGTAATGGCTTACCAAGGCCTCGATGCGTAGCCGACCTGAGAGGGTGATCGGCCACACTGGGACTGAGACACGGCCCAGACTCCTACGGGAGGCAGCAGTAGGGAATCTTCCGCAATGGACGAAAGTCTGACGGAGCAACGCCGCGTGAGCGAAGAAGGTTTTCGGATCGTAAAGCTCTGTTGTTAGAGAAGAATAGGTGTCATAGGAAATGATGGCACTGTGACGGTATCTAACCAGAAAGCCACGGCTAACTACGTGCCAGCAGCCGCGGTAATACGTAGGTGGCAAGCGTTGTCCGGAATTATTGGGCGTAAAGCGCGCGCAGGCGGCTTCTTAAGTCTGATGTGAAAGCCCACGGCTCAACCGTGGAGGGTCATTGGAAACTGGGGAGCTTGAGTGCAGGAGAGGAGAGTGGAATTCCACGTGTAGCGGTGAAATGCGTAGAGATGTGGAGGAACACCAGTGGCGAAGGCGGCTCTCTGGCCTGTAACTGACGCTGAGGCGCGAAAGCGTGGGGAGCAAACAGGATTAGATACCCTGGTAGTCCACGCCGTAAACGATGAGTGCTAGGTGTTAGGGGGGTCCAACCCCTTAGTGCTGAAGTCAACACATTAAGCACTCCGCCTGGGGAGTACGACCGCAAGGTTGAAACTCAAAGGAATTGACGGGGGCCCGCACAAGCAGTGGAGCATGTGGTTTAATTCGAAGCAACGCGAAGAACCTTACCAGGTCTTGACATCCTCTGACAACCCTAGAGATAGGGCTTTCCCCTTCGGGGGACAGAGTGACAGGTGGTGCATGGTTGTCGTCAGCTCGTGTCGTGAGATGTTGGGTTAAGTCCCGCAACGAGCGCAACCCTTGATCTTAGTTGCCAGCATTCAGTTGGGCACTCTAAGGTGACTGCCGGTGACAAACCGGAGGAAGGTGGGGATGACGTCAAATCATCATGCCCCTTATGACCTGGGCTACACACGTGCTACAATGGGTGGTACAAAGGGCTGCGAGACCGCGAGGTTAAGCGAATCCCATAAAGCCACTCCCAGTTCGGATTGCAGGCTGCAACTCGCCTGCATGAAGCCGGAATTGCTAGTAATCGCGGATCAGCATGCCGCGGTGAATCCGTTCCCGGGCCTTGTACACACCGCCCGTCACACCACGAGAGTTTGTAACACCCGAAGTCGGTGAGGTAACCTTTTGGAGCCAGCCGCCGAAGGTGGGACAAATAATTGGGGTGAAGTCGTAACAAGGTAGCCGTATCGGAAGGTGCGGCTGGATCACCTCCTTTCTAAGGAATACATGATGACCTTAGCTGAGCTTGGCGCTTTTGTTTGGTTTTGAAGGAATAATCCTT
>NZ_JAFBER010000055.1 GCF_016908855.1 Scopulibacillus daqui
CCCAAGTGTAGCCTTTTCACTTGGGATTCTTTTTTGCTCGTCGCATAGTACCTTCACAAAAAGGACAGACTACCTCTACTTCTTCATGTTTTTCTAAGTCAAATTCAAACTCTTCGACTACAAAATCTGGTACTTCATCTTCCTTACCACAATCCAAACACTTGAAATTTATTGTTGTCATCTCTTCATCCAATCCCAATGGATCCTCTTCCTCTAACCATTTAAGAAATTCCTTACTCATTTCATCCTGCTTTGTGTTTCTTCGCATCATTATATATCCTCCAGGTTTTAATGCATTCCACTTCTTCCATGTAATGAAATAAGAAGCCATAATCATTATGCCAGATTTCAACCAGTTCCATCTCCCTATGGCAGCACGGGCATATGTATGGGTCTTGACCAAAGGCCTCAATCATTCTTTGGCGATATGTTTTTTTCCTCTTTTTACGTTCAAATAAAAAGGATAATTGTTTTGTTCTTACAAAAGAATAAAGACTCAAGATTTGATTAGCTTTTTGATAGGATCTTCTACTGTATAAACCAAAGCGCCCTACCATTCGAAAATGTTTAGGCGGAATATGTTGTAAAAGATTAAATATAAATTTATAAACTGGCCATGTGACATCCTTTCTTTTTCCAGTTCGATGATCCTCATACCAAAAATGTACCTTCTCTCCATCGTAATTTTCAATACGATATTCGGCAATGACAGGTCTCGCTAAATATCGGCCTATATACTTCGCTGCACCTTTGGCACCTTTCATTTTCCTTTCTGCATTGACATAAAAACCATTTGGATAACGTTTATACAGATCGTTGATCATCTCCAAGACCCTTTGATTTTCCGGAAACCACTTCTTCATTAGATCTAAGAGTACCTTTTGCCAAGACTTCCTTAGGAAATCGTACGAAATATACTCACTCGATACCCATTCATGGCGGTTATCAAGAGCTCCTTCAGTTACTAAGGTATGAATGTGCGGGTTAAACTTCAAATCCCTTCCAAACGTATGTATAACAGTAATTACGCCAACCTTTAAATGGCGCTTCTTACTTTTTCGATCATAATAAAATTTAAAAACCTCAGCTACCTGTTTACTTAATTCATTTAACTTTTTTCGATCTTTATAGAAAACCCTTCTTAATTCTTTTGGAATGGTAAACACCATGTGGCGATGGGGAACATTAAAGATCATTTCCTGTTGCTTATCAGACCAATCATCAGTATACTTCTTTCCGCACTTATGACAAAACCGGCTCTTACAAGTGAAACAAACAAAAACGGGACGAGGGTTACCTTCACATCCTAAACATTCATACCGTGCATAGCCTAGGTCACGAGTACCACACTTAATTGTTTTCTGAACAGCTTCTTTG
>NZ_JAFBER010000056.1 GCF_016908855.1 Scopulibacillus daqui
AACAGTTAAACTTTTAATCGTTATGATCCTTAGCTGTTGTTGAAAGTTGCCCTTTCAATCACGCTTGGCTTTTGTTTAGTTTTCAAAGAACAATCAGTTACGCAAGCAAATAAATGCGTAATCTTTTATGTTTTTAGCAACTCTATTATAATAACATTTTGCAACTAATTTGTCAATAACTTTTTTTGTTGCTTAAAGCGTCGCATTTATTAAGAGCAGCATTTTATATAGTAACATAAAAACTTAAAAACATCGATATAAAACAGATAAAAATGGTGGAGCCTAGCGGGATCGAACCGCTGACCTCCTGCGTGCAAAGCAGGCGCTCTCCCAGCTGAGCTAAGGCCCCACAGTAATTAAATGGTCGGGAAGACAGGATTTGAACCTGCGACCCCTTGGTCCCAAACCAAGTGCTCTGCCAAGCTGAGCTACTTCCCGATAATGGCGCGCCCTGGAGGATTCGAACCCCCAACCTTCTGATCCGTAGTCAGACGATCTATCCAGTTGATCTAAGGGCGCAAATGGTGCCGAGGGCCGGACTCGAACCGGCACGGTAGTCACCTACCGCAGGATTTTAAGTCCTGTGCGTCTGCCAATTCCGCCACCCCGGCATTATTCATTTGAATGGAGCGGAAGACGGGATTCGAACCCGCGACCCCCACCTTGGCAAGGTGATGTTCTACCACTGAACTACTTCCGCATACTTTTCATACTCTGGTGCGGGTGAAGGGACTTGAACCCCCACGTCGTAAGACACTAGATCCTAAATCTAGCGCGTCTGCCAATTCCGCCACACCCGCGTAATAAAATCAGCTGTTAAAATATCTTGGATAAAATCCATTGATTCAAAAAATTCAAATCTCTTATTAATTTAAAAAATGGTGAGCCATGGAGGATTCGAACCTCCGACCCTCTGATTAAAAGTCAGATGCTCTACCGACTGAGCTAATGGCTCATAATGATATATTTATGCTTTGCTTTAAAAGCTTGTCCTATACTTAAAAGCGACATTATTATAAAATGCCGGCCAGAGGACTTGAACCCCCAACCCACTGATTACGATTCAGTTGCTCTGCCAATTGAGCTAGGCCGGCGTAATCAGATGAATGGTGGAGGATGCAGGGCTCGAACCTGCGACCCCCTGCTTGTAAGGCAGATGCTCTCCCAGCTGAGCTAATCCTCCAAAGTTCGCCTGGCGGCGTCCTACTCTCACAGGGGGAAGCCCCCAATTACCATCGGCGCTGAAGAGCTTAACGACCGTGTTCGGGATGGGAACGGGTGTGAC
>NZ_JAFBER010000057.1 GCF_016908855.1 Scopulibacillus daqui
ATCCCCGTATCTATGTTGAAATTCAAGTATATAAGAAAATACCTGTAGATAAAACACTCTTTTTCAAGTGTCCTAACTACAGGTACCATATTAATATTTACTCTCTTCTTTTTCAAAAAGAAATGCCGATTACGATCAGCTTATGTATGATTGTTAAAAATGAAGAAACGATGCTTTCCTCCTGCCTTGACTGTGTAAAGGATATTGTTGATGAAATCATTATTGTGGATACAGGCTCTGCTGACCGTACAAAAGAAATCGCTGAACGGTATACGGATTTAGTCTACGATTTCGAATGGATTGATGATTTTTCTGCAGCTCGCAATTATGCCTTTAGTAATGCGACTAAAGACTATATTCTTTGGTTGGATGCAGACGACATACTCACTAAAAAGAATCAGACGAAACTTTTGGAATTAAAAAAGACACTTGATCCGTCAGTTGATTCAGTGACAATGTTGTACCATTTAGGAGCCGATGAATCAGGGAAACCTGTTATCAGTTATAGGCGAAATCGTCTAGTCAAAAGAATGAGGAACTTCCAGTGGCACGGGGCGGTTCATGAGTATCTTGAAGTTTTCGGCCATATTATTAACAGTGACATCGCAGTCACTCATACTGGCGTTTCCCATGACTCTGAGCGGAATTTACGAATTTATGAAAAGCGGCTGGAAAAAGGGGAAGAGTTTTCACCTAGGGATCTTTATTACTATGCTAATGAACTGTTTGATCACCAACAGTATGAAAAAGCAATTGATTACTATTTAAAGTTTTTGAATTCTGGAAAAGGATGGGTTGAGGATAACATTTCGGCTTGCGGTAAATTGGCTGATATTTATTTTCATTTAGGAGATGAAAAGAAAGCAGCGGCATATGCCCTTAAGTCATTCGAATATGATATTCCGCGTGCGGAATTTTGCTGCCGAATAGGTTTTTATTTTTTTAATAAGAATGATTACCATAAGGCTTTATTTTGGTATAAATTAGCGACAGCGCTAGAAAAACCGGAAGATAATTGGGGATTTTTCATTGTTTAGGAAACTATAAAATGTCGATTTGTGGATAATTGTTCGGTAAAATGTTCGTAGATTTACTTTGGGGTGGTAACATGGGGAAACATAAA